>JBKQIF010000106.1:0-41133 GCA_052148435.1 Bryobacteraceae bacterium | reverse complement strand
ATCCCGACCCCCTCCTCACCCCCTACGAACTGAGCCCGGTCCAATTCCCGCTCAAACCCAATCCCCCGTTACCGAACGAACCCATCGTAGCCGCCGAACCAATTGAAACCAAAGACAATCCCCCCGCCGGTCCAACGCTTCAGCAACCCACCACCGCACCCGCCGACCCGGTTCCAGGAGCTGAAAGCTGAGAGCTGAAAGCTGAAAGCTGGTAAATACAGGGAAAACACACCACAACCCGAAACAACCTCACCTTTCGGGCGCGTTTCGTGTCTCTAAGTGTGGGGCGGACCATCGCATTTCGTGGTCTGCCACCCCTCGCCTCGCAATTTCAAGAAGTCGGCGGGGAACCGAGGCTCTCGACAATACGCTTGAATGCGACCATGCCGGGATCGTCGCGGCCGATTCCTTTGCTCCCGAAGATACGGGCGCGGCCCTGGCGAAACGGAAGGTCGCGAAGCTGGATGATGGCGTCGGCGATGGCGCGGGCGGACTCACCGGCCATGGCTGCCGGGTCGTCGAGGCCGGCCGTCGCGCGGCGTGCGGCTTCGACCGCATCGAGAACCGTCTTGTCGCCCAATTCGCCTTTGCCGCGGGCGGACATCGCCTGCAGCGCGCCGCCGAGCAGAGCCGGGACGTCCGCCCATGGCGCCTCGGTTCGGCCCTTCACCGTCTTGGCCGCCGACATGAGGCCGGTGGCCAGCAAGGTTCCATAGGTCGATGCCGAGACGCGCGTGAAGGCCTGCGCGCACCGCAGCAACGCCATGCCGACGTCGTCCGGAAGATTGGGCAGATCCTCCGCCAACCGCTCGATGGCGCGCATCAGGTTGACGCCCAGGTCGCCATCCCCCAGCGCGCCGTCCAACTCGTTCAGCTCGCCCGCCGAGAGGGCCATCCGCTCCTTCAGCCGGAGCACGGCCCAACGGAGAGAATTCGTGGTGAATGCGCCGGCCATTTCATACCTTCAGAAACGGGCAGTCGCAGGGCGCCTTCAAGAGCGCCTCCAGCTCGGCATCGAGCTTCGAGAACGTGACCGACATGCCCGCCATTTCCATGGAAGTCGCATACCGCCCGACCAGCGGCGAGACCACCGTTACGCCCAGTTCCTTCAGCTTCGCAGCCACATATCGATAAGCGATGTACAACTCCTCGAGCGGCGTGGCGCCCAGGCTGTTCACCAACACCGAAACACGGTCGCCGGACGTGAGCGGCATATCGGCCAGCAGCATCTCCAGCATTTCGCCCACAATTTCATCGGCCGTGCGCAGCGGCCCGCGGCGGACGCCGGGCTCGCCGTGAATGCCCATGCCGATCTCCATCTCGTCCTCGCCGATGGTGAAGGTGGGCCGGCCGGCGCAAGGCACGGTACAGGGTGTCAGGGCGACGCCCACGGAGCGGCAACTGTCGGCGGCCTTCTGCGCCAGGGTGGCGACCTCGTCCAGCGAGGCGCCCGCGGCGGCTTTCGCACCGGCCATCTTATAACAGAAGACCAGGCCGGCCACGCCGCGGCGCTTGTGGCGTTCCTCGGGCCCGGCGCTCGCCACATCGTCGGCCACCAGTACCGTGGTTGTCCGGATACCTTCCATTTCCACCATCTCGCCGGCCATATCGAAATTCATACGGTCGCCGCCATAGTTGCCATAGAGCGTGAGAACGCCCGCGCCCCCATCGGCGGCGCGAATGGCGTCGGTGATGAGGTCCACGCCGGGAGAGGAAAAAACGTCGCCGATGGCGCAGGCGTCCGCGAGGCCCGCTCCCAGATAGCCGGTGAACACCGGCAGGTGTCCGGATCCGCCGCCGGTCACAATCCCCACCTTCCCGCCGATGGGGGCGTCGGTTCGGACCACGACCCGGCCTTCGGCGCCGGTGCGGCGGTAGTATTGCGGGTGCGCGGCGCATAGCCCGTCGAGCATTTCATTCACGTAATCGGCGGGGCGATTGAGAATTTTCTTCATGTTTGGCTGTCGCCTTCCGAATCGGCGTCTACTCACACGAAGTGTAGCAAGGGCGTAGACTAACCGGGAGGCGGAAGTCTAAAATGGAAATTCCGAATGATTCGTGAAGCTAGGAGAATGAGGATGATTACCCGAAGGACCCTTTTGCAGACGGCGGCGGCGCCGATCGTTGGCGCGTTTGCGCTCCCATCTCTGTCGAAGGCCATTCAGGCCGCAACCACAACCTACCAGCGGCCCAAGCTGAAGATCACCGACGTGCGCACAGCCATGGTGGTGGTGCACGGACCCCAGGCGCATGTCCGGATCTACACCGATCAGGGTCTGATTGGCCAAGGCGAATCGACCGATGCCGCCATAGGCACGCCTGCGTTGATCTCGAGCTTCAGACAGTTTCTCATGGGCAAGGACCCGTTGAACATCGATGCGATCTGGGAGCAACTGAGGCGAAGCGGCATCTTCGCCGGCGCGCAGGGCGGGCAGTACACCACCGCGCTCAGCGGGCTCGAGATCGCGCTGTGGGACCTGGTGGGAAAGGCGCTCGGCTTGCCCATTTACCAACTGATGGGCGGCAAGTTCCGGGACCGCGTCCGGATGTACTGCGACTCGGACATGCGCGATGTCATGGGCGCCGAGGGCGAACGGAAGGTGGCCTGGATTCAGGAAGCGGGATTCACGGCGGCCAAGATGGACATCGACGATGCCCGGGATCCGGCCCGGTTCGACATGGTGAACCGGACGGCGAGCAACGGCGAGGTCGATCGCATGGTGAAAGAGGTCGGGCACATTCGGGAGAAACTCCCCCGGCCGATCGACCTGGCCGTGGACATGCACGGATTTTACGACGCGCCGACCGGCAAACGCGTCGCGCAGGAGATGGAAGGCTTCCACCTGCTGTGGCTGGAAGAACCCGTGCCGGCGGAGAACATCGATGCGATGGCGGAGATCCGGCGCTCGACCAGGACGCCCATCTGCTGTGGCGAGAACCTGTTTATGCGCTGGGGCTATACGTCGCTGCTGGAGAAGCGGGCAGTGGACATCATCATGCCCGACATTCAAAAAACCGGCGGGTTGTCGGAAGCGCGCAAGATCGCGAACCTGGCGGAAGCCTATTATATTCCGTTCGCGCCGCATTGCGTCGTCTCGCCGGTGGGGACGATGGCGTCGGCGCACGTGTGCGCGTCCGTTCCGAATTTCCTGGTCTGTGAATGGCATTGGATCAATCATCCGGATCTTTGGAAGAACTGGGTGAAGGAAGGGGAAATCATCGAGAAGGGACACATCGCGATTCCGGACCGGCCCGGCATTGGGGTGGAGATGAACGACGAAGTGGCGAAAAAGGCGCAGATGCCCGGCACGCCCTGGTTTGCGCCGAACGCGTAGGGCCACAGGGCAGCTCTCTTACTTCGCCCCCGGCACGATGGGGGTCGGCAACGGCTGCGACTGGAAAGTGACGGTAGCCGGTTTGAGGCCACGGGCTTCCACGGTTACGGTGATGCTCCCCGCCTTGAGCGTGGAGCGCACCAGGGCCGTGGCCACGCCCGCTTGCGCCTTCATCGGGTTCGCCCAAATGGTTTCGCCGCCGATCGCCGCTCCTTCGCCGGTCACGCTGAACTTCACCTGGTCGTCGCCGAGGGGGACCATGGTGCCGTGGGCGTCCTGGACGTAGGCGCGAACCGGAACGAAATCCGAGCCGTCGGCCACCAGGCGCCGCCCCGCCTCCTCCACGGACAATGCAAGTTGAGCCGGCGCGCCGGCCGTGCGGACCACATACGTAGCCACCACCTTCCCGCCAATCAGACCATCGGCCTGGAGCTCGCCGGGAATCCACTTGCGCGTCGGCCGCTGGCCGTTATCGAACGAGGCGGACTGCTCATAGCGACCCATCGAATAATTCAAGCCGGTGAAGGTGACCGGCGGGTGCGGCAGCTTCGAGGATTGGTCCGGTCCCTTCACGCCGATTTCCTTGCCGTCCTGGCGCAGGCGCACCTGTTCGCAGTTACTGAAGACGGTCACATCCGCGGGCGCGCCGGGCATCCAGTAGGTCGCGATGAACACCATCGGGCCGTCGTCCAGACCCGGAACGCGGATGTCCGGCGGCCGCTGGCTGGCGAACAGATAGTAATCGAACTTGGGCACGCGGAACAGATCGAGGAATCCGCCATAGAACGGATTGTGATGATAGCCGCGCTGGGCGTCGATGCCCGCCCACAAATCGAAGCCGCCGATCCCGGGGATGGCGTACTGCCTCTCCATGCCCCGCATGTGGCCCTGGATCTGCCGCAGCATGGCTGGCTCGCCCGCGTCCCGCCGGATGCGGTAGGGTCCGTTCTGGTCGTCCCAGTTATCCACGGCATCGCCCCACTCGCGGGTCCAGACAGGCTTGCCGCCGGTCTGGCCGCGGCCATACAACACGTCGTATCGGTCCCCGAAAGGGCGGCCGCCGTCGGAGGCGGCGTAAGTCTGGTCGCCTGGATACTCGGCGTGTACGATCTGGTAGACAGTCTTGGCGAATTCCTCGCTGTAGCCGGTCTCATTCAGGATCGGTTCCCACAGAATAACCGAGGGGTGGTTGCGCTCCCATCGGACCATCTCCCGCGCGTCCCGATACGTGCGGTCCACGAAGACGCCTGGCCGGAACCACTGCCAGCCGGGATTCGACACGATGACCATCATGCCCAACTCGTCGGCGGCGTCCATCAGCGCCGGGCTGAACGGATAGTGACAACGCAGCGAGATGGCCCCGGCCTCGCGCAGCAGCTTGATGTCGCGGTACTGCCCGGAATCCGGCAGAGCGTTGCCCACGTAGACGTAGTCCTGGTGGCGATTCACGCCGGTGCCGATGAGCCGCTCCCCGTTGATCCGGAAGCCGTCTTTGTCAAAGCCAATGGTGCGGATGCCCACCCGCGTGGCGCGCTTGTCCGCCAGACGATCGCCGTCGTAGACCTCGGTCATCAGGGTATACAGGTTGGGGTGGTAGGGGTGCCAGAGCTGAGGTTTGGTCACCTCCAAGGAGGCGGAGAAGGTTCCGTCGGCTCCGGGCTGGAGTAAGGAGGTAGCGGAGGACTGCGCCACCCGGCGCCCGCCGGAATCGACCAGGGAAGTCTTCACGGTGCAGTTCCTGGCCGTGCCATATTCATTCTTCACTTCCGTCTGGACGGCAACGGTGGCCGAATCGGCGGTCACCCGCGGATAAGTCACGAAGACTCCGCCGCCCGCGACTTTGTCGGCATACACGGCATCGGTCACGTGCAGCTTATCGGCGATGTACATCCACACATTCCGGTACAACCCTCCCAGATAGGTGAAATCCAACTGGTTTTGCGGTTTGCCGGGCGGTACGTCGGGGTTGTCGGAATTGTCCAGGCGCAAGGCGATCACGTTATCGGCGTCGCCAAACCGCACAAGGCCGGTCAGATCCACCGTGAACGGGAGGTAGCCGCCGTAGTGGGTGAGCAGGTGCTTATCGTTCAACCACACATCGGCCACCTGCATGGCGCCCTCGAACTCGACGAAGATCTTCTTCCCCTGCCAGCTTTCTGCCGCCGTGAAGTGGCGGCGGTACCAGCAAACGCCCTGGAAATTGGTCATGCCGCTGGCGTTCTCCGGTTCCAGGCGGACGGTGTGCGGGGCATTCACGCGCTCCCAGCGCGTGTCGGCGAATGCCGCGGTGCTGAAGGCCTCCTGCGGCACGGGCTGGTCGACGCGGTAGAACCGCCAACCCTGGTTGAGGCTCAAGCTGGCGCCGGGCAGTTGCGGACCAACCGGCGCGGCCAGCGCATGGGCCGCGCACAGAATCACGGCGGGAAAGAGACAGGAGGGTCCGGTTCGAGTCATAATGCGTTATCCACCAAGATTATCCACGATTTTCCATTCGCTTAGGCCGGATTGGCAGCGGACGCAAAAAAAGCCGAGATGAATCCCGGCTCAGCAGGCTCGACAGCCTTGGCTCGACAGCCTGCGCCACTAGCCGGTCCAGGGCCGGCGGGCCCATTTGGAATTCGCCGCCGAACGATTCACCGCTACCGTCACCGCAATGCGCGAGCCGGCGCCGGGCACGCTTTCGACGAGGAAGTTGCCACCCAGCGCTTCGACGCGTTCCCGCATGCCCGTGATGCCATAGCGATCGACAGCGGGCTGCTCTACGGCGAAGCCGCAGCCATCGTCGGTGATGTCCATCTGCACCCTGCGGCGGCCAAAGTGAAGCCGCAGGCAGAGGCTACGCGGGTGGGCATGCCGCACGGCATTGCGAAGAGCCTCCCGGGCGATAGACAACAACTCGGCTTCGATATGCCCGGGCACCGGAAAGGGCGCCCCCGAGGGCTCATAGCGAACCGGTATATCCGTTTCTTTCTGGGTTCGCCCGGCCTCTTCCGCCAGTGCGGCGGCGATTCCGCTGGCGGGAACGGTGTGCCGCAGGTTCCACACGGCGCGGCGCGCGTCGTCCATCGTCTCGCGAACGTGTGTGCGTGCGCGATCCAGAAGGTCCCTGCTCATTTCGGGGGAACTGCCGTTCACGCAGGAGGCGGCTTCGAGCAGAGCGGATACGCCGGCACAACCTTGAATCACCGTATCGTGCATCTCCCGCGCCACCCGGTTTCGTTCGAGCAGGATGCCCTGGAACCTGGAATGAATCCGCCGGACGCGGCTGCGATGCGCCGCCCATGCCAGTGCGCCGGCGAGCCCTATGGCGAACGCGATTGACCAGGTGGTCTGGTAGAAATAGGGCCGCCAATACAGATCGAGCGCGGTTTCGGCCGTGGTGCGGGGGGTTTCCATATCGAAGGCCATCACCCGGAAACGATACCCGCCCGGCGGAAGGTTGGTGTAATAAGCGACGCGGCGGCTGCCCGCTTCCGTCCAGTCGCGATCGAAGCCCTCGAGCAGATACTTAAATCGTGTTCTGGCCTGCGCCTTGAGCCGGACGGCTGTGTAGTAGATTTCCAGCTTGCCTTGTCCCGGCGCGAGCTTCAGCTTCCCGGACACGGGGACATCCTGGCCGTCCGCGACCACGCGCTCGATCACCACTGGAGGCGCCTCAGCCGCGCGGGGACCATCCGGGGTCACCCGGACGGGGCCCCGGCTGCCGGCAAACCAGATTTCCCCCTTCCCGGTGATGCAGCCGGCCGGCTGAATTCCGCCATTCAATTGGCTCGTGTCCATGGTCTCGGAAATGTCGTAAAAAGTAACCGCGGGGTGGTACGGAGGAGCATCCGCCGACCGGTCCAGCTCGCTTCTCGGGACGGAAGAAATGGAGGTTGGGCCGCTCATCCAAAGGTTGCCGCGAGCGTCCTCCAGGATTTGAGAAATGCTGTTGCCGGCAAGTCCCTCGCGGGTAGTGAAATGACTGAGCTTGCCGTTCTTCCATCGGTACAGGCCGCCGGCCCGGGCGCCGAACCATAAACCTCCCTCGCGGTCTTCATGAATCGTCCAGATCTTCTCGCCCGCCAGCAGCCCGACCGGGACATCGTTCACGAACACGCCGGCGTGCATGTGGCTGGGACCCCGCTCGGTTCCCACCCATAAATCTCCGTTATGGTCCACTAACAGGGCTCGGATGCTGCCATAGGCCAAGCCGTTACGGGTGTGGTAGCTGGCGATACCACCGGGGCTCCAGCGGCTCAGGCCGCTATCGGTGCCGATCCAGATATCGCCGTTCGAATCTTCAGCAAACGCCCGCACGAAATCGTTGATCAGACCGTTCTCCATGGTGTAGCGGAACACGCGGTCGCCACGAATGCGAACGGCGCCTTTGTTGGTCCCCAGCCAAAGATTCCCCTGGCTGTCCCGAAATACATTACGGACGGAAATGCCCGCGAGCGCAGGCGGCAAGGCAGCCGGAACGATTGTCCGGCCGTCGGAACGGTACAAATGCGCGCCGGCAATCCAGATGGCGCCGTCGCGGTCGGCGTAGACGGTTCCGAAACCGGAATCGAAAGAATCGGGAAACGGCAACATGGCGACCGGCGTCTGGCTAAACCGGACCAGCCCGGTCTGGGTTCCTACCCAAAGATTCCGCTCCACATCCTCGAACAGCGCCAGCACGGCATTGCTCGGCAGCACGGCGGGTGACAATTGCCGCGAGAAGGCGCCATCGCGATAGCGAACCAATCCGCCCCCGAGGGTGCCGACCCACAGTGTGCCGTCGCGGCTCTCGCGCAGCACCCGGACGGTGTTTTCAATGCCATCGATCTTCCTGGAGATAAACCCTTCTCCGCCTGCAACCCTCGTCACCCGCTGCAGTCCCGCGACGGTCCCCACCCAGATGGCGCCATCGGGCGCTTCCACGATCGATTTAACCGTGTTCTCGCCCAATCCGCCGGGAAAATGGAGTGAGGCCGCCTTGCCACTCGAAAGGCGCATCAGGCCTCCTCCCCCGACCCAAAGGCCGCCTTCGCGGTCCTCGCGAATGGTGTGCACGGCGATGGGGGGTATGCCCGATCGGCCGTCCACCTGAACCAGCGAGGCGCCGCGGATCCGGAAGAGTCCACGGTCGGTGCCGACCCACACCACTCGCTTGCCGTCTTCAAAAATGGCGCGGACAAACCCGTTGGTGAGTCCCTCCCTGGCGGAGAAGCTTTGGAAGGAACCGTTCTTGTACCGCACGAGGCCCGCTCCCTCGGTGCCGATCCACAAGGCGCCATCGCTCGCGGCCAATAAAGCAAACACGCTGTTCTCACGCAGAGCGGGGGTGCTCTCGCGATCGAAAACAGTGAAATGAACGCCATCGAACCGCACCAGTCCGCCGGTGGTGCCGATCCAAAGGTAGCGGTCCCCGGTCTGTGCGAATGCCTGGATGGTGCTTTCCGGAAGGCCATCCGCGCTCTGCCACACGCGCCGGCCATAACCATCGAGAGTGGTCCGTGGCGGCGTGAGAGCCAATGCCATCGAAACGAGAGCCACGCCTAGGAATACAGTGCGAATGGTCTTAGCCGCTCCTATTCCGCTACCCGAAGCACACATTGTAATCAGCTTCGCATATCCGAATGTTCGGCGGGCCGGCGATCGGGTGCGGCATAGGGGTCAGGCTGGGCTGGTGGCATGTGCCGGAGATTGCCCGCGGTCAGGCAAGGCAAGGCAAGAAAAGCCGAGACGAATCCCGGCTCAGCAGGTTGGACAGCCTGCGCCACGAGTTAAAGCGGGTCACGCCTTCGTCACGATTGTCAGGGTGGCCGGCTTGAGGCCGGGAGATGTGGCAGTCACGCGAATCTGCCCGGCTGCGGCGGCCGATTGCAGCATCGCCAGGCACATGCCGTGGAAGGCCTTCCTGGTTTTGCCTTTGAAGTCCGCCGCCATGTCGGCCATATTACCGTTGTCCACGCCGATTAGCCTGCCTTCGCCCTGGACCGAGAACGCGATCTCGTTGTCCGCATCGGGATGCAAACGGCCCTGGGCGTCCAACACCTTCACGGTCACGAGGGCTACGTCGCGCCGGTCCGCGCGGATGGTGTCGCGGTCCACGGAAAGGGCGATGGCGGCAGGGTCGCCGGTGGTCGAAATCTCTCTTTCCAGGGCGACCTTTCCACCCTTCATCCCGACCGCCTTGAGAGTGCCTGGCTCGTAGGGCACATCCCAGGAGAGGTGCAGATCGTTGGTTGTGCGGGCGGCTCCGGGAGGCGCCGGCGCGGATTGGCCGTAGCGGCCCTGCATGCCGTACCGCGGGAACACGTAGCCTTTGACTCCCACGGATTTGCCATTGAGAAACAGCTCGACGCTATCGCAATTGGTGTAGCACGTGACTGGCAGGAACACACCCTCGCGGCCTTTCCAGTTCCAGTGCGGGAAGAGGTGCAGCACCGGCTTCCCGCTCCACTGGCTCTGGTAGAAGTAGTAGCCGTCCTTGGGGAAACCGCAACTGTCGATGACGCCGGAACCGGATCCTCTGGATGCGCCGAAGGCTTCGCCGAGGTAATCGATGCCGGTCCACATGAAGTCGCCGGCGACGTAATCGTGGGTGCGCACGAACCGCCAAAGCTCCTCCGTATCCAGTGCGAACCCGCCCATGCCGCCTCTGCGTCTGCCTCCAGGCGCCGGCGCGGCCGCCAGAGCCGCGGCTTCCGCCGGGGATGGGGGAACAATGCCGGCATAGTCGCCGCGTTGCCCGCCCATCCCGCTGCTTTCGGTTCCGATCATGCGCCAGTTGGGATGGGCGGCCTTGTCGAGGCTATAGTACAGCTCGCGCCGCTCGCGCCAACGGTCGGCGTAGTTGTATCCGACGATATCGAGCGTGCTCAGAAACTCCGCGGGCGTCGGTTTCGGTTCGGCCGCAATGTCGTCGCAGGCGGCCGTGACCGGGCGGGTGGGGTCTTCGCGATGGAAGGTGGCCATGAGTTCGCGCAGAATCTCCAGGCCGTGGTCGGTGAGCTGGTCGGGGATTTCATTGCCGCAACTCCACAGCACCACGGAAGGATGATTGCGGTCGCGGTGGACGAAATCGGCGACATCGCGCTGGTGCCACTCGTCGAAGATCCTGGAATAGCCGTTGCCGCGCACTTGTCCCTTGCCGGCTTTCCATTCGTCGAAGGCCTCGTTCATGACCAGAAAGCCCATGCGGTCGCAGAGGTCCAAGAACTCGGGCGCCGGCGGATTGTGGCTGGTTCGGATAGCATTGCAGCCCATCTCGCGCAGGGTCTCGAAACGCCGCTCCCAAACCCGCTCCGGCACGGCCGCGCCCACGGCGCCGGCGTCGTGGTGCAGGCAAACTCCGTTCAATTTGACGTGCTCGCCATTCAGCAGGAACCCGCGGTCGGCGTCGAAGATCGCCTCGCGGATGCCGATGGGGGTCTCGTACTCGTCCACCGTCTGCTGGCCCACCCGGACCGCGCTGCGCACTTTATAAAGATACGGGGCGGCCACGCTCCAGAGCGCGGGTTTTTCGACGGTGAGAGACTGCCCGAACTGGTATTCGGCGTTGGGGCCGATTTCCCCGGATGACTCCGCCGACCGGATGAGCCGGCCCTCGCCATCGATCAATGAAGTGACCAGGGTGCAAGTGACAGGCGCCGCTTTTTCGTTGCGCACCTGAGTCTCGACATGGATGGCCGCGGCTTCCCTGGCAACCCGCGGGGTGGTGACAAAGGTTCCCCAATGGGCCACATGGACCGGATTCACGGCTAGCAGCCAGGTGTGCCGGTAGATGCCCGAGCCGGAATACCAGCGCGAGCCGGGCTGCAGGGAGTTATCCACTTTCACGGCGACCACGTTCTCACCGGCATTCAAGTGCGGCGTGAGATCGTAGGCGAAGCTGATGTAACCGAAGGGCCGCTTGCCGAGGTATTGGCCGTTGATCCACACTTCGCCGTTCTGGTAGACGCCATCGAACTCGATGGACACCTTACGGTCCTGGTACGACGCCGGGAGGCGAAAGCGCTTCCGGTACCAGCCGATGCCGGTGGGGGCGTAGCCACCGGAGCCGCCGCTGGGCTCAGTCTGGGAGAAGGGGCCTTCCACGCTCCAGTCGTGGGGCAGATCGAGGCTGCGCCAGGACGCGTCCGCAAACGCCGGCTCCTGCGCACCGGGCGCATCGCCCTTATAGAATTTCCAGCCGAAGTCGAAGCAATCGCGGACACGCGCGTGCGGCTCCGGCGTTTGGGCCAGCGAGTGGCTGGTGGAGTCGAGCGCCGAAACCACGGCCGCCGCTCCCAACGCCCGGCCGAGCAGGCCGCGGCGAGTGATCGCATCGTTCGGATTCATTTTAAGCTCCCTTTTCCGCACTTAGGGCCAACGCGAGAATAACTTCCCATTCTCCGATGGGCGGATCGCGCCGGCACTCCCGCCGGCGCCCGCAGAGGCGTCGAGTAGAGACTCGACGCGGCACGCAGGAGTGCGTGCGCCACGGTGGTATCTTTCTTAGGGTATCTCTCATTGCCGGCCAACCGAGACTACATACCACGTGGTGGGCGGGGCTCCAATCGGGAAGGCCCACCCGCCGGCCGTCTTCTTCGCCTGAATTGCCTCACCCTGGGGTTTGCCGGCGCCGTCGAGAGCCGACACGCTCACGGCCTTGGCTCTTTCGATGTTGCGCAGCGTCACCGTGCCCGCGACCGGCTCGATCAGCGAAGGCGAACCGCCCTGATTCCGCAGCCTGGTGCGCGCATCGTTCCATTGCATGCCGGTGTTGGCCACGCGCGAGCCGGCGGTGAGGAGCATCTTGTCGGACCGCGCCAGAGGCTTCCCATCCAGGGAAGACAGCACGATGGCGCCGAAGTTGTTAGTAATGTCAGCGTCGAGATTCTGCAATACCTTACGATTCGCCTTGATGAAGCCGATGAGCGCCTGGGTGCGCCCGGTTTCGACCGTGACCAGGCCGGTCTTCTCCGCGGACGTATACCACGACAATTCCCCGGTGTCGGAGACAACCGGATTCGCCTGGGTAGCCGCGAATTTTTCGGTTGGAGGGCCGTCCAGAGACTGGATGCGCACGGCATGTTCGAGCGGGAGGGCCAGCGGGAAGCCGGGTGTGAAGTAAGGCTGTTCGGTGCGCGGCAACAGGCGGCTCTCCAGCACCTGCCCGGCGGAGTAAGTCCGGTTCACGGTTTGGCGCGCGCGGCGCACGTCGCCGCGCAGGAACATGAGTGCGCCGGCGGCCATCTGGGTCATGCGCACGGGATCGAGCGAGATATCGAACGGATCGCCCACATACGGCTTCCAATCGGGGGCGAGCTTGGGCTCGAAGGTGTAGATCACGATCGCGTCCCAATCCTGAAAGCTTGCATACGCGGCGAGGATCGGAATTCCCTCGCTGGCCCATTCGTTGGGGAAGGGGTGATTGGTTTCGCTGACGGTGTAAGGCTTGCCGGCGAAGGCGGTGCGCGAGAGTTGGACCACGGTGGAATGGAGCGGATCGTCGACCATGGGAGTGTTGACGGGCGGAGGCGAGCCGGGGTGTTCCCAATAGACGTGACCATCCAGCGTGTCCAGCTTCGAAAGCGAAACCAGCATAGGATACGGGCTGCTGGTGTGGCTGTGGTCGGCCGTGCCGGTGATGGGGACTTTCACGCCAAGCTGGTTTTTCAGGTAGGCGCTCATGTCCGCATAGAACTTGCCTTCCGTATCCATGTAAAAAGCCATTTCGGCCTGGTAGCGCTCTTGGGGCGCCGCAGCCGCGTCCTGGCTCTTCAGACGCGGGACCGGCGCGCCCTCCGGAACGGATGCGCCGCCGCGCAGTTTTTTCAACTCCTCGGGACTGAGTTTCCGTTGCAGCCAGGCGTTGTAGAGCGTGGTCAGTTCGTCCTCGTAGTAAGGCGTGGGCGCCGGAAAGCCCAGATACAGGCCGTTTTCGTTCAAGATCTCCACAATGGCGATGGCCGGTTCGTCGCGATAGGCGGTCCCGGTATAGGGATTGACGTGAGTCAACAGGCGCTGGGCGTACTCCTTTTCGAGTGAGATCAGGCGCGGGTCATACAGGGTGAGACCTTTACCCCACTGGATCCTATCGAAATCCTGGACGCCGTCGCCGGCCTTGTAAGAACGGCCTACGTTGAGGTTGAGATCGACGTAGATTCCGCGTTTCTTGAACTCCGAGATTTCGAAATCCAGCCGGTCGAGTTGCCGGGGATCGAAAGAGCGGCTGTCGTTAGCGGTGGAATCGACGATGCCGCGCGGAGAGGGAAGATCGAGGAAATGGAGGCGCACCAGGTTGACGCCGTAGCGGGCTAGGGTAGCCGCCCACAACGCGGCGTCCTCTTTGGGCGGTATTTCGACCGAACCGCGGCTCCAGTCGGTGAAATGGACGCCCCAGAAGCGGATGCGGCTGCCATCGGGCTTGACGAAATGGCCGTTTTGGAGGCGGACGAAGCCATCCTTACCGGCGGGCGCATCGAGCAGGAATGAGACATCCACGGCCGGCGAGCCGGCGGCCCGATGATCCATCACGAAGGGCCTGAGCAGGCCGTCATCCCACTGGGCGAAGGCGCCGGGGGAATAAAGCAGCAATAGAGGGGCAAGAAATCCGATTGTCCGATTCAAAGCAGACTCCAGTCACCGGCAAGCGCTCCTTTACAGTCGCGGCTCAGACTCGCGGCATCCCTTACCGTATGGTCAACGGACTTAGCCGCCGTGCTCAAGCTACCTCCTACTGGCGCAGCGCGCCCTTGCGCGTAACGTACAAGGTAAGGACCGAGGAAACCAGCATGGCGCCGGACATGGCGAGCATGGCCAACATCATGCTGTGAGTATGGTCGACAATGATGCCGATGGCGTGGGGAGACGCATAGCCCGCCAGGTTGGCTACGGCGTTGATCCAGGCGATGCCGGCCGCAGCCGCGGTACCGGAGAGGAGCGCCGAAGGAACGGCCCAGAACACGGTGAGAGCGCACAGGATCGCGGCTGTGGCAACGCTGAGGGCGGCGAGCGCCACGGTACCGGGCGCGCCCGGAAGGGCACTGATGGCGAAGGCTGCCGCTCCGACGAAACAGGAGATCGCCAGGTGCCAGCGGCGCTCGCCGGTCTTGTCGGAGTGGTGCCCCACGACGAGCATGGCGACGGTGGTGACCACCCAGGGAATGGCGGAAAGCCACCCAATGGCGACGGGATCGGTGGTGATGCCGTTCTTGATCGCCTGCGGCAGGTAGAAGGCGATGCCGTAGTTGCCGGCGGTGACACCGAAATCGACGAAGCACAGCAGCCAGACGCTGCTGTTGCGAAACGCGTCGGAGAACTTGGACTTGGCCCCGCCGGCGCGCTTGTCGGCATCATGTTCCGCCTGGAGGTTTCCCAAAACGACCCGTTTTTCTTCGGCGCTCAGCCAGGCGGCCCGCTCCGGATCGTTGGTCAACAGGAGCCACACGCCCACGCCCACCAGGGAACAGGGAATGCCGCAGATGAGGAAGAGCCACTGCCAGCCCGCCAAACCGGCCACTCCCTGCAGATGCTTCAGCATCCATCCCAAAAGGGGTCCGGCGAAAATGCCCGAGATCGGCACGGCGGCGAAGAACATGGCCATCATCTTGCCGAGGTGCTTGCGAGTGTACCAGAACGTCAGGTAGAGAACGACGCCGGGGAAGAAACCCGCCTCGACGGCGCCGCCGATGAACCGCAGGACGTAGTAGCTGGTGGCGCCGTGCACGAACATCATCCAGGCCGAGAGAATGCCCCGGACGATCAGGATGGGGCCCAGCAGGCCGCGCGCGCCGATCTTCTTCAGAACCATGTTGCTCGGAACGTTGAAAAAGAAATAGCCGATGAAGAACATGCCGGCTCCCAGGCCGTAGACCGCCTCGCTCATGCCCAGATCCTGCTGCATTTGAAGCTTGGCGAAGGCGACATTGACCCGGTTGATATAGGCCACAACGTAGCAGAGGAACAGGAACGGCATCAGCCTGAGGGTGATTTTGCGGTAGATGGCCGCTTCGAGCCGGTCGGACGCTTCACCAGGCGACGGATTCATCGGTCCCTCCTTGCGCGGCGGGCCGGCGAGGAGCTATTTCGGATAAACGGAGTCTGTACAAAGAACGCCATATTGGCCAGTATGACAACTCGGGCAGGTGTTGTCATCACCAGGCGCTCCGGCATGAGCCGAATGCGCCCCGCCGAGGCTGCAGGCAAGAGCGCCCGCGCCACGAAGACGGATGTGAAGTTCTACGCCGTCCCTTAACTCAACGTCAACTGGCGTTCGGGATCCACCAGCAGCCAGGCCAGCGAACCGCACAGCGCCAGCCCGGCGGCCACCAGGAAAGAGGCGGTCCAACCGTAGCGCGCGGCGACCAGAGGCGTGAGCGACGCCGTAACGACGCCGCCGAACTGGCCGATCATATTCATCACGCCGGAGACCGAACCGGCCGAATGCCCAGCGATGCCCGCGGTCACCGACCAGTAAGAGCTTTGCGCAAGATACAGAGATCCGGCGCCGCCGGCCAGCACCACGCAGGCCATGGGAGCGCTGGAAGCCTGGGTGCCGAGGGCCAGGAAAACGGCGGTAAGGGCGAGGCCGGCGACACCGATGCCGCAGCGGCCGATGCGCTTACCGTGGCGCTTGGTGAGAACGTCGCTGATCCAGCCGCCCAGAGGAGAGCAGGTCGTCATGGCCATGAAGGGCAGCATGCCATAGAGAGCGCTGGACTTGAGGTCCAGACCGCGAACCTCTCGCAAGTAGGTGAAGAACCACGAGAAAAACAGATACGCCACATAACCGTAACAGAAGTAGCTGCCGCTGACGGCGAGCACTTCTTTGCTGCGGAAAATGCCCGCCCAGGGCACGGCTCCGGAACCGGCCGGCCCGGACTCGGGGATGCCGGCACGGATGTGGGCGAGTTCTCCGGGAGACATCCAGGGATGATCCTCGGGCCGGTCGCGAGCGATCAGGAACCAGACAATGCCGAGGCAGATAGCCACCATGGCGGTGATCCAGAACGACCAGCGCCAGCCGTAGTGATTGATGATGTAGCTGATGATGGGCGGGGCGGTGGCCGCACCGGCGCCCACGCCGGCGAAGATGATGCCGTTGGCCCGGCCGCGTTCCTGACTGGGGATCCAGGTGGCAACCAGGCGGTTGGACGAAGGGAAGACGCAGGCTTCGCCGGTGCCCAGCAGAAAGCGCACCGTCAGCAGAAGCATCAGGGCAAAGGAGATAGTGGCGGGCGTCCAGGCGGTGAGCGAAGTGAAGAGCGCATACCACAGGATGACGATAGCGACCACGCGAGCGGCACCGTAGCGGTCGGCCAGGCGGCCTCCGGGGGCCTGGAATAAGGCGTATCCCAGGATGAAGGCGCTGAAGACCCAGCCCAGTTGAATGTGAGTCAGGTGGAACTCCTGCTCGATGAAGCGGCCCGTGATGGAGATGTTCACGCGGTCCATGTACGTGATGGCGGCGATCAGAAACAACCAGACGATCAGCAGCCAACGAACCTTGCCTCGCAGAAGAGTTTTCATGAATAAACCCTCATAATGATACCCGGAAATGGCGGCGGCGGCGGCAAGCGGGGGCGGATTTCTGCGCGGGCAGCCGCGACGGCTGGCGCGCATCCGCCCCGCTTCCGCACCCACCCCCACGCAAATCGGGCCTTGACTCCATGGGGCGATTGCGGCTTAAATAGTGTCGGATTTCGCCATGCACGATCCGGCTGCGGTTCGAATTTTATTGGTCGACGACCACCCCGTGGTGCGATTCGGGTTGGCGGCCATCGTCGGCGCCCAAAGCGACATGATGGTGGTTGGGGAGGCTTCCTCCGGGGCCGAGTCAGTTGAACTGGCGGCACGCCACCAGCCGGATATCGTATTGATGGACCTGCGGTTGCCGGGAATGAGCGGTGTCGAGGCGATCAAGGCTATCCGGCGGCGGCTGCCGGACACGCGCTTCGTGGTGGTCACCGCATACGAAGGCGACGAAGATATTCACCAGGCTCTCCAGGCCGGCGCGCACGCGTATGTGCTGAAGGGGGCGTCGCATGTCGAATTGCTGACGGCGATCCGCACGGTGGTACGCGGCCAGCGGTTCATTCCGCTTTCGGTATCGGCAAGCCTGGCCGGGAGGCCCCCCCGGCCGGAACTGACCAACCGTGAGCTGCAGGTCCTGGAGCTGATTGTCAGCGGCCTGAGCAATAAGGAGATCGCGGGCCGGTTGGGAATCACCGAGGGCACCGTAAAGTGGCACGTGAACGTGCTCCTCGGCCATCTGAACGTGACCGATCGCACGCAGGCCGCCGTCGCCGCCCTGCAGCGCGGGCTGGTGCGTCTCTAGGAGCCGGTTCCCGTTCCGGGCGGTGTACGTTCCCTAACTTTCGATAGGTGACTCGTTCCGCGTTTCGACATATCATTACGGGGACGAAGGTCACCCGTTCTCCCGGCTGAGCGAGACGCCAGCGGCGACATTCCGGAGCGGCGTGCAGAAGATTCTTTACGGAAGGCACGGATCGCCCGCTTTCAGTGAGCGGCAAGGAGAAACTTAATGCCAATCAGAAGACGTGCAGCCATCAGCCGCAGGTCGGTCCTGAAGCGGGTGGCGGCCACCGCCATGCTCGGTCCTCTGTTCCAGGCCACCAAGGGAACCATGAGCGCACAGGTGGGGCAGGGGCGCGATATCAACCGGAACTCCTCTCCGAGCGCTCTGAAGATCACCGATATCCGGGCCTGCCGGATTGCGGCCAATTACGATTACCCGATCATCAAGGTCTACACCAATCAGGACGTCTACGGGCTGGGCGAAGTCCGCGACGCGGGGGTGGAAGGAATGGCGCTGATGCTCAAGGCGTTCCTGGTGGGGCAAGACCCGACGAACATCGAAGCCCTGCTGCGCCGAATTCGCCCTTATGCCAATCACGGGCGCAACGGCGGGGGCTACAGCGCCATGGATATTGCGCTGCACGACATCACCGGAAAGGTGTACGGGGTTCCGGCCTGGCGGCTGCTTTCGGCGCACAAAGTGCGCGACCGCGTCCGTATCTACGCCGATACCACCGACGACAAGGACCCCAAGGTGTACGCGGCGCGCATGCAGAAGCGCAAGGAAATGGGAATCACGTACTTCAAAATGGATCTGCATACGGACCTGGTCAAGGACCGTCCCGACGCCGTCGACGAGCGCGGAATCGCCACCGACAAGGGCTTGGGGTACATGTGCGAGTTCATTGCCGCCATCCGCGACGTGATCGGCTGGAAGGCCCCGCTGGCGGCGGATCACTTCGGCCCGCTCAACGTGCAGGAATCCATCCGGTATGCCAGGGCTTTCGAGCCGTACCACCTCGCCTGGGCCGAAGATCTGCTTCAGGTTCGGGACGGCTTCCACTTCCCGTGGCAGGACTGGAAGGCATACAAACACATCACCGAATCCACCACCACGCCGACCAACACCGGCGAGGACATCTTCGGACTCGAAGACGGGTTCAAGCCGTTGATCGAAAACCAGGCGGTGATGAAAATTCACCCCGACCCGCTGACTTCGGGCGCGCTGATCGAGACCAAGAAGATCGCCGACTTCGCCGACTCTTACGGTATTCCCACCGCCGTGCACTACGCCGGTTCCCCGGTCGGCTGCCTGGCCAACGTGCACATGATCGCCACCATCAACAACTTCCAGGCGATGGAAAACCACGCGCTGGATATGCCGTGGTGGCAGGACCTGGTGAGCGGCATGCCCAAGCCGATCATCAACCAGGGATTCGTCACCGTGCCCGACACGCCCGGCATCGGTGTGCAGCTAAACGACGACATTATGAAGAAGCACCTGCGCCATCCGGGGTACTTCGAACCGACCTCGAACTACGAGGAGTTTCAAAGGGTGCCTGGCGGCTGGCCGCACTTTGACGACCAGGGAAAGTGGTGCGACGATTGCGTTTCGTACCGGTAACTCCAGGCGGCACACTGGAGTCGCGAATCCGGGCCGCGCCATGCCGGGTTCCCCGACTTTCGATAGTTGACTGGAAGAGCCGGAACTGATAGGCTCTGTACCAAGCTGGGCGTCTCAGGCGTGGGCGGGCGCTCAGGTAACGAGTCTTTGGTGGAGTCTCCACTCAACGGTCTTCCCTGGTCATTGGTGAAGACGAAAAGGAGAGGTTATGTCTCTATTAGGACGTTCCGCGTTGATTGTCCTGGCTTTTGCGGCGCTGTCATTTGCGCAGGATATCCGGACAGCTACCCTGGTTGGCACAGCTACCGATCCCAGCGGCGCAGCCGTTCCCAACGCCAAGGTTACTGCACTCAACGTTCAGACCAAGGTCGAAACGCACGGCCAAACGACGCCTGACGGCGAGTTTTATGTTCCATTCCTGAACCTGGGTACATACGATGTGAGCGTAGAATCCCCGGGCTTCAAGAAGTACGTTCGGGAAGGCCTCATTTTGGAAGCGGGATCCACGGTGCGCGTGGACGTCAAATTCGAAGTTGGCGCTACCACCCAGGAAGTCGATGTGACGGCGGCTACTCCCCTTCTGGCGACCGACGATGCGGTGGTGGGTGGGCTGGACGACGCCAAAAAGATTGAAGAGAGTTCCATGCTTCAGTCCAAGCCCCAGCACCTCATGTACTACATGGAGGGCGCCTATTCCGATAATGGCGGCACCTATCACATCCTGGGCGAGCCAGCCAACCTGATCAACTACACCGTGGATGGGGCAAATGTGAAGCAGTCCATCCGTTCGGCGATCGGCGAAACCAGCACCTCCCTGACGGTTCCGGTCGATTCGGTTGCGGAAGCCCAGGTGTGGACCACGGGAATCCCGGCCGAGGTCGGCCATAGCGCCGGTGGGACGTACAACATGGTCCTGAAGAGCGGGACCAACCAGCTTCACTTCGCTACCGAAGAACGCTATATCAACAAAGACTTCGTTGACCGGGCCTATTTTCAGCAGAGCGTTGCCAACCTCGCTACGGCCCCATTCGAGTATCACAATTTCAACGCCGCTATGTACGGTCCGGTCATCATTCCTAAAGTCTACGACGGGCGGAACAAGACCTTTTTCATGATCGCGTACCGGCTGGACTACGATCACGAAGCCAATGTCTCCACCACGTCCACGCCGGACGCGGGCATGCTGAGCGGGAATTTTGCGTTCGGAGGACTGGGATATCCGATCTATGACCCCAAGAGTATAGCCTGCACCGCGGCAGCGGGCTGTCCCGGTTCCAGCGGTTGGACCGCGACGGTCTTTCCAAACTACCAGGTTCCACAGAGCCGCGTTGACCCGGTTGCAGCCAAGTTTTTGTCTTTCAACCCGTATACACCCGCTAATACCGCGGGATTCTATAGCGCCACCGGTCCCAACAACAACCTGACCGCGCTGACTCATTACCTCTCGGATCGCGAGGGCTATATCCTCAAGTTCGACGAGCAGCTTGGTAACAATGACAGGTTCTTCGTGCGCTGGGGCAGCAACATGTTCCGCGAGCCGATCGGCCGGAACGCGGTGCAGTACGCCTGGGGCGCCATTGACAGCACGGAGTACAGCTACGGCTTGCGCGAACCGATCGACGTGAAGAACCCGACCCTGGGCTATTATCATAATTTCAGCCCGACCCTGATCAACGAGTTTCGATTTTCCTATCAACGGCGCAACGACACCGTCCAGCCGCAGCTCAATAACCAGGGGTGGGCGAGCATTTTAGGAATTCCGGGAGTTGGCCCGCAGACGTTCCCCGGGCTCGTTGGGGCATCGGGCGGAAGTTCGGTCACCTGGACCGCCAACCCGAGCGGGACCGCCAGCAACTACCTGCGGACCCTCAATGAGGATTTCGAGTTTATCGACAACGTGACCAAGGTAGTCGGGGCGCACACCTTTAAAGCGGGCTACCAGGGCATGATCGTGAGGGAGAACGATGTCAACGTATCACAGCCATCGGGCGCTTACAACTTCGCCGCTTCCGGAAGCGGCCTGCCTTTTACGCCTAACACCGGTAACTCGTTTGCCTCGTTTCTGCTCGGCTCGGTGACTTCGGCCACCTTCACCAACCTGCTGGCAAATTATCTGCCGCGCTGGTGGTCTCACCAATTCTACGTTCAGGACGACTGGCGCATCCGCCACAACATGACCATAAATTTCGGAGTACGCTACAGCTATGAGACTCCGGCCAATACCAAGTGGGGATTGAAGTCCGAGTTCAATCCCAACGTCGTCGATCCGGTCACCGGCCTCATGGGCGCGATTACGAATCCCAAGGGGAACTTGTACAGCGCCGACTATAAGAATTTCGCGCCCCGTGTCGGCCTGTCGTGGAACTTTGCGCCGAAATTTGTTTTTCGCGGATCCTTCGATGTCTTTACCCAGGACATTATGCCGGAACTTGGGCAGGACAATTACCTGGCCACGGCCAACGTCCAGCAGCCTTCGGGAAACCCGTATCCCGCTTTCTACCTGTCTCAAGGCCCGGGCCCGGTCAACTATACCATTAACCCGTCGACCTACACGGCCAATTACGTCGGCACCAACTACAGCGCGCGAACCGCTACCTACATCGATCCGAACCTCCGCAATCCGTACAGCATGACTTGGGCCTCCGGGTTCCAGTTTGAGTTCAAGCCCAACCAGGTGGCGGAGGTGGTCTATCAGGGGTCGAACGGCGTCGGTCTCGTCCCCAGCTCCGGCGTGGCTTCTTCCACCACGGCGCCCAACCCGGGTAACGCGGTGAATATCAATGTATTGCCCCTGTCGATTTACCAATCGACGAATACCACGCTGCTGAGCCAGGTGTATGCCGGTTCGCAAAGCTATCTGACTTACCCGCAGTTCGGCACCATCAGTTACTACGGCAATTACGGCCACAGCACCTATAATGCGCTGACCGCGCGCGTGGAGCGGCGGTTCAACAACGGATTCTCGTACAACTTCCTTTTTACGTGGAGCCGGAACCTCGCCGGTACGGCCGGTTCGGGGGAGCAGTTCTACGACTGGAACCTGACCAAGGGGCCGACCGCCACCGACGTGAAATTGATGGGGGTCGCCACGGCTACATACGACCTGCCATTCGGCAAACACCGAAAATACCTGAACCGGAGCACCACGGTGGGCTACATGGCGGACGTGCTGGTGGGGGGCTGGACCTTCACTTCGATTCAGAGCATGCGCACGGGCGAGCCGCTGTTCTTTACCATGGCCGGCAGCCCCAACAAGCAACTGCCAGGCCAGACGATACCGAATATCGTGCCCGGGCAAAAGATCAACGTCTCGAACTATACGGTCGGCACCAATCTGTGGCCCGAATCCAACCAGAACCCGTTCTTAAACATCAATGCCTTCTCCTACCCGGCGGCCTATCAGAACGGCGATGCCGGCGTGGGGATAGCCCGTCAAGGCAATGTGTGGTGGCCGGAGTACTCGCTGTACAAGAGCTGGTCCTACAAAGAGAAGTTCAAGATCACGGTGCGATTCGACGGCCACAACGTGCTCCCGAAGACGCGAGCCTTCCTGGCCCCGAACACAGTCGTGAATATCACGAGCCCGCAGAGTTTCGGCAGGTTCGCTCCCCTTACCGGGTATAGCTATAGCAACTGGTACACCCCAAACCCGAACTGGCAAGGCATACTGCGGCTCGAGTTCTGACAAGGCGGCCTTTACCGTTTCGGAATTGAGGGATGTCGAGGATCGAGGAGAATATGACGTTACTTAATAAGGCACAAAAGGCAATACTCAGCCGCCGGTCGATGCTGCGAAGCGCCGCCGCGGGAGCCATGTTCGGTCCGCTGTTCAAAGCTACCGAGGGCTCGGTGAGCGCGCAACAAACGGTGAATCGCAACTCTTCCCCGAGCACGCTGAAGATCACGGACATGCGCGCCTGCCGGTTGGCCGCGAATTACGACTATCCGCTCATCAAAATCTATACCAACCAGGACGTTTACGGGTTGGGCGAGGTGCGGGACGCCGGGGTGGAAGGCATCGCCCTGGTGCTCAAGGCGCACCTGGTGGGCAAGAACCCTCTGAATATCGAGGGCAACCTGAGAATGTTGCGCAACTTCGCCAACCATGGCCGCATGGGCGGTGGCTACAGCGCGGTCGATATGGCGCTCCACGATATCGCCGGCAAGGTTTTCAACGTTCCCGCCTATCGGCTGATTGGCAATAAGAATCACGATAAGATTCGGATCTACGCCGATACCACCAGTCACCCGGATCCCAAGGTGTATGCCGAGCGCATGAAGAAGCGCAAGGAAATGGGGTTGACCTTCTTCAAGATGGATCTGCAGTCCGACATGCTGAAGGACCGTCCGGGCGCGCTCAACGAGCGCGGCGTCTGCACCGAAAAGGGCCTAGGGTATCTCTGCGAATACATCGCCGCCATTCGCGATGTCATCGGACCGGGCACGCCTCTGGCGGCCGACCATTTCGGCCGGCTGAACATCAACGATTCGATTCGCTACGCCAAGGCGTTCGAACCGTACCAACTTTCCTGGGCCGAGGACCTGTTGCAGATTGGGGAAGGCAATCAATATCCCTATCTGAACTGGAAGGCGTACAAGACGATCTCCGACGCCACCATCACGCCCGTGCTGACCGGCGAAGATATCTTCGGGCTGCAGGGCGGCTTCCAGGAGCTGATCGACCATCGCGCAGTGGACGGGATCCATCCCGACATCGAGACTTCCGGCGGACTGCTGGAAACCAAGAAGATCGCCGACTATGCCGAAATGGCGGGCATCCGGGTGGCCATGCACCATGCCGGATCGCCGATCGGCGCCTTCTCCGGGTATCATTGCGCGGCCACGTTCGGCAACAACTTCCTGGCGATGGAGAACCATGCGCTGGATATGCCGTGGTGGCAGGACCTGGTGACTGGCGTTCCCAAGCCGATCATCGATAAGGGCTACGTGACGGTTCCGGAAAAGCCCGGGCTCGGACTGGAGCTCAACGATGCGGTCGTAAAGGAGCACCTGCGCCGGCCGGGATACTTCGAGCCCACGCCGATGTTCGACGACGTGATTGTCTCCGGGTTCCGCACGGGCGGCGCCTGGCCGCATTTCGATGAAACAGGCAAGTGGTGCAACTGTGTTACCTACGAGTAATGCCAGGAGGCTTCGTGCGCTCCCATAGACTGATTGCTATCGTACTGGCGGCCGCATCCGGCATGTTTGCGGCCGACCCGACGTTTCTCAGGCGCTTTATTCCGGACGTCCAGCCGCAGGCGGACGAGCTGACGGCGGGCGGCACAGGCGCCTCATACAGGGCGGCGTTCGGGATCGGCGATCCCCAGGCGAAACAGCTCAAGGGGATCGCCCGCTACGGGGAACTGACCGTAGCCGCCGGCGGGACCAGCGCGCTGGTGAGCTATCCCGCCGAGGAGCAGATTTACTATATTCTCCAAGGAAACGGGACGTTGCTCTACGAAGACCAGAAGGCGCCGGTCAAGAAGGACGACTTTATGTACCTTCCGGCCGGCGTCAAGCACGGGATGGCCAATGCGTCCAATCAGCCCGTGCGGCTGCTGGTGATGGGGTTCAAGATTCCAGCCGGAACCAAACTGGCGCCCACGCCCCACCTCATGTTGGCCAATGCCGCGGACGTGAACCTCGTGCCGGTGCAGGGACACGGGCCAACCGCGCTGTTCAAGCTGTTGATGGGCACCACCGAAAGCCGGCGCGACAAACTGGCCGCGGCCAGCCAGATGGTGAGCCTGTTCATCATGGACTTTGCCCCCACCGGGACCAACATCCCCCACCATCATGAGATGGAGGAAGAGATCTACTACGTTCTCCGGGGACACGGCGATATGGTGGCCGGCGGCGGCGCGGACGGCAACGAAGGGCGCTATCCGGCCAAAGAGGGCGACGCGTTTTTCCTCCGGCTAAATACGACGGTTGGATTCTATAGCGGCTCAACTGGCGGGGACCACGATCTGATCCTCGCCGTGCGGTCGCGGTTCCCGTTCCAGCGCAGGGAATAATCCCCTAGCCTCTGCCCATGCCCGGCCGCGATTGCAGTTCGCGGCCGAGCGCCGGAGGCGCGTATTCCGGCTGGGGCCGCGCATGGGCGATCGATTTCCGGGCCAGGCTGCTCGACGGCGAAAAGGCCTGGGAATCGGTTTGCCTGGGCGCGAACGGCAGCGGTCGACAGACGACAAGAAACGATCGTCTGTCCCACGTCCGTCCCACGGTACGAGGAACGTCGGCTTGACAGCCGACGCTGCAGACTGAGAGTCCGCGCGACGAAAAATACTTCGCGCTCATTTCCGGATTAACCAGACTTCCGAAACCTGGCAGCCGCGTCCGTTTCCTCCCAGCCCCGGCTCGCGGCTCCAGCTCAGGGTCAACTCGCCCGTCGCGGTGGCCTCTCCGGGAACGTCGAATTCCAGCGGCCGCACCGGCATGGGCTTCGAGATCAACGGGTGAATTTCGATTCGATCGTTGGCCATCAAACGGATTCTGACGCGCGGACTGTCGCCGCCGTACACCACGCGGATTTTATACCGGGCGCCGCGGTCGAGATTCTGGTAGCGCATCTCGAGCGCGGCGTCGAACAGCGATTCCGCCTGCGTCCACCAGGAGCCGCGGAGCGTGCGGTCACTCGCAAATCCGACCAGCGAAGATTCCCAGAACGCCGGGTCGGCCCGGTATCCCCGCCCGCGCAACAGGTGCGGCTGCCGGGCGGGATTCCCCAAATCGTCATAGAATCCGCCGGGACCCGGATCGGTCCAATGAACGATGCGGTCCAACTCCTTCAAACGCTCGGATTCGTCCGGCATGCGCCGCAACTCGTTGAACTTCTCCTCCAGCCACAGACGATTGTTCAGCGGCGCGTCCACGGTATCGAGGTTAGCGCCGCGATCCACCGCGATGGCTTTATAGCGCGGCACGCTCAACTGCATGCGAATGCTCTGAAACAACGCTTCCGCCAGCTCGAAAATGCGCGCGCGGCGGTCACTGGCTACGCGGCCGGTTACCGCCAGCTCCAGCACGTCTTCGGCGCGCTTCATGGCGTGCAGAGATCCGGCCGCCTGGTTGCGCAATTCGGACATAGCGCGGTCCTCCAGGGCGTTCTCATACAACAGGCGGGAGCGTGTGTAGGCGTCATAGTAGGCGCGGTAGAGCGCCTGCTGGAACCGCCAGTTGGCCAGCACCCGGGGCGGCGCACCGCGCTCCATGTCCTGGAACTGCTGGAGGGTGGTCTCCACGCCGGCATTGGCCGCCAGCGGCCCGCGCCAGTTGCGCTCCAGCGCCAACAGGCCTTGCGCGAAACTCTCGCTATAACTTTCGCCGATGAAGTAGCGGCTGTATTCCCGCAGGATATCGGTCACGCCGCGGTCCGGATCCCATCCCAGGCCGCTCCACACCATCTTGTTCACGTCGTCGTTACAACCCTCGGAATAGGTCAGGAAGCCGATGGTGTAGGGCTGCAGCAAGCGGAAAATATTGGTCTCGTCGATGGGGCGCGGGTTGATCGTCTCGCGCCCCTCGGTCACGGCGTACGCCACATCCCAATCCGGAACCGGGTACTGCGCCTGGCGGCTGTGCGTAATATCCGGGTAGTGGCGAATGGGATACCGCTGGGGCACTGCCGCGCGCAACCGCGGCAGGCTCATGCCCACCTGCGGCCCGAAAACCACCCCGCTCAGCCACGCCGGCTGCTGGTTCCTCAGAATGCTCAGGAACTCATCCATCCACCCGCTGGTGAAGCTCTGCGGCGAAACCCACATTTGCGCTTTGGGGTGATACCGGTGCAAGACTCCCGTCTCCCGTTCAAGCAGGCCCATGAGGTCTTTCGGCCGGGTGTGGCCGGGATCGCCGCCCGGAACAAAAACCGCGTCGATGCGCGGCAGTTGGCGGAAGACCTCGCCCCATTCCTCGAGCGCGGCTGCGACGGTCTTCTCGTCCGAATAGTCGCTGTCCATCGCCGGATACCAGATCCACACGTCGAGCCCGTAGGAATCGGCCAGGCGGGACATTTCGATCATCATGCGCATGGGCGGCAGCGGAAACAGGGGGCTATCGGCTGCGTCATCCGAGCGCGGCGGAATCAGCTCGATGGCGTTGGCGCCAAACACCACCAGGTCACGCAAGTATTGTTCCCAGACCGGGACGCTCCAGCCGTCGTAGGAATTGGTCTTTGGCCGGTAGCCCAACTGGTGGCCCCGCAGAGAATACTTCGGCGCCGTCGCAAGGCGCAGATCGTCCGGCGCTTCCACCACGTCGCGGTCCATCTTCAGGTGGCGCAGCAGCGCTCCCACTCCGAACAGCGTGCCGCGCGCATCGTTGCCCACCACCAGCAACCGCTCGCCGATCGCCTGAACCCGATATCCGTCCGCGCCAGCCACCGCGGGGATCAGTTGCAGGGCGAGCGGGGGAACGACAAGGCCGAGGCCGGATTCCCGGCCGACGAATATCGCGGGTCCGGAGCTTGGCCAGCGGTCGCCGGTGGACAGCCGAATTCGCGTACGCTTCTCGATTTCATCGATCAGCATCGCCACGGCCTTCTTTTCCGGGCCGGCCGGATTGGGCGACGGAACCACCACCGCATTTGCGAGGTTCAGCGCAGGCGCCGCTTTGGCAAGCAGGACCAGAACCGCGGCGGAAGCCGCAACGCGCGCTCGGGGCGGCATCCCATCATTATAGGTAGGAGCGAGGGCCGAAAACCCGGCGAGCCAGAGGTGGGACAGAGCATCGTCTTGCGTGGCCTGTCAGGTTCTCGCCAGGCGATGACAGCTTGACAGACGACAAAAAACGATCGTCTGTCCCACCTGAAAAGGAAAGTATACTGTGGAGTGTGCGCCGTCTGCCTGTCCTCCTGGCATTTCCGCTCCTCGCTGCCGCGCCGCCTGCGGCCTTCGTCGAGCACACCATCGCCACCGGCCTCCGCGGAGGCTACCAGGTCGTGGTGGCCGACCTCAACCACGATGGCAAGCCCGACCTGATCGCGCTAGCCAGCGGGATGAGCGAGCTGGTCTGGTATGAGAACCCCGGCTGGCAGCGCCACGTGCTGGCGACCGGTCAGTCCCACATGATCAACTGCGTCGTCATCGGCAACGAAATCGTTCTCGCCAGCGAATTCAGCAACGAAGCCAAGAACTCCATCGGCCTGGTCAGCGTTCTTCGCCCCGGCCCCGATCCGCTCCAGCCCTGGACGGCCACCGAAATCGACCGGCTCCCTACCAGCCACCGCCTGCGTGTCGCCGATCTGTTCGGCGATGGCCACCCCGTGGTCGTAAACGCCGCGCTCACCGGCGCCGCCTCCACCGCTCCCGACTACCGCGACCAGACCCCGCTGGTCTACTACCGCCCCGGCGAATGGAAGCGGCGCGTCATCAGCACCGAAAACTCCGGCGTCGTGCACGGCATCTTCATCACCGCTTCCAACTGCATCCTGACCGCCAGCTTCACCGGCATTCACCAGTTCTGCGCCACCAAGGCCGGCGCCTTCGAGCGCACCGAAATCGCCAAGGGCGATCCGGCGCCCTGGCCCAAGTCCGGATCGAGCGACATCACCGTGGGCCATCTCGGCGCCACCCGGTACCTGGCCGCCATCGAACCCTGGCACGGCAACCAGGTCGCCGTCTACACCGAGAAGAACTCCAAGTGGGAACGCGAAGTGATCGACGATTCTCTGCTGGACGGCCACACCATCCAGACCGCCGATTTCAACCACGACGGCAACGATGAAATCGTCGCCGGCTTCCGCGGCCAGCCCCACTCCGTCTACCTGTACACCTACGATGCCGCCGCCAAACGCTGGACCCGTTCCGATCTCGACAAAGGGGGCATGGGCGCCGCCGCTTGCGCTATCGCCGACTTGAACGGAGATGGGCGCCCCGATGTCGCCTGCATCGATTCCAACCGTCTCAAGTGGTACGAAAATCGCTGAGGGCCAAGAAGCGTCGAGTAGAGACTCGACGCGGCACGCAAAAGTGCGTGCGCCACGGCGGCCCCGCCAGCAGGTTCACTTGCCGCTCGCG
This sequence comes from Bryobacteraceae bacterium, assembly GCA_052148435.1. GTDB lineage: Bacteria > Acidobacteriota > Terriglobia > Bryobacterales > Bryobacteraceae > JBEKYD01. Next base: position 11,878 of record JBKQIF010000106.1, on the reverse strand, counting down.
CCGTCCGGGGGCGGGTCTTGTGGATTCGTCTCCAGATCTTCGATGGCCTTGCGGCAACGCTCGGAGACGGAAACCGTCTTGTTCCGGGCGTAATCGAGGACCACAATGGTGGAGTCTACCTCGGCGGCGACCGTATCGAGGGCTTGGCTCACCACGCGATGTTGCATCTGGAAACTGCGGTTCCCGATCCGTGTCACCCTGGCGCCTACGTAGACCGTATCGGGGAAAGTCAAAGGCCGCTTGTAGTCGCACGAAATGCTGGCCAATATCGGCCCGATGCCCTCCGGCGGCAACGACGGCCACAGGCCGATGCGCACGAGGTATTCGACCCGGGCCGTCTCGCACCAGCGCAGGTACACCACGTTGTTCACGTGCCCGAAGGCGTCCTGGTCGCCCCAGAGCAAGGGGAAAGTAACCACGACGGGATAGCCGATCAGAGATTCATGGCAGTGTTTCATGGGCCAGGCGGCTGAAAAGCCGCTGGATTCCGTGGTGGTCTCAAACAGGGGATCCTCCTCTGAGTAGTCTACAGGTATGATGGGTTTCTGCCAACTGCGCTGGCACCTTCAAATCCGCTCCCGCCCTACCGTTGCACCGCCAGCGCCACCGAGTTGCCGCCGCCCAGGCACAGGGCGGCCACGCCGCGGTGCGCGTCGCGCCGGATCATCTCGTAAATCAGCGTCACCAGAACGCGGGCGCCGCTGGCCCCGATCGGGTGGCCGATCGCCACTGCGCCGCCGTTCACGTTGACCTTGTCGAGGCTGAGGCCCAGTTCGCGCACCACCCCCAGCGCCTGCACCGCGAAAGCCTCGTTCAATTCGTACAGATCCACATCGTCTTTGGACCAGCCCGCCTTAGCCCATAGCTTCTGCACGCCCGCAACCGGGGCCAGCATCACCCACTCCGGCGCCACTCCGCTGGTGGCCTGCGCTTCGATCCGCGCCAACGGCCGCAACCCCAGCTCCCGCGCGCGCCTGGCGGAAGCCACCACCAGCGCGGCGGCGCCATCGTTTATCCCCGGGGCATTGCCCGCCGTCACCGTGCCGTCCTTGCGAAAGGCCGGTTTCAGCGTGCTCAGCGATTCGATAGCGGCATCCGCGCGCACGGACTCATCGCGCGCGAAAACTTCGGCGGATGCGCCCTTCTTTTTGGCGGGGATCTCCACCGGCAGCACCTCTGCGGCGAACCGTCCGCTCGCCCACGCTGCGGCCGCTTTGCGGTGCGATGCCACCGCGTAGGCATCCTGCTCCGCCCGCGTGATGGAATGTTTTTCGGCCACTTTCTCCGCCGTTTGACCCATGTGGAAATCGTTGTACACGTCCCACAGACCGTCCTGAATCATGGAGTCCACCGCTACCGAATTGCCCATGCGAAAACCGCTGCGGGCGTGCGGCAGCAGGTAGGGTGCATTGCTCATCGATTCCATGCCGCCCGCCACCACGATCTCCGCATTCCCGGTCTGGATGGCCTGGGCCGCCAGCGCGACGGCCTTCAACCCGGAGCCGCAGACTTTGTTGATCGTCAGAGCCGCAACCTCGGCCGCCAATCCTCCGTACAGCGCGGCCTGCCGCGCCGGGTTTTGTCCCAGCCCCGCCGGCAGCACGTTGCCCATGATGCACTCGTCCACCAGCTCGGGCCCGATCCCCGCCCGCCGCACCGCTTCCCGCACCACCAAAGCACCCAGCCGCGTTGCCGGAATCCCCGCCAGCGACCCCTGAAATTTCCCCACGCCGGTACGAACGCCGGATACGATTACCACGTCTTCCACGCTTGTTTCCCCCATGCCGATCACATGGTAGCCGGAATCGGCGTGCACCGGGTAGGCGCCCCCGGCTTTTCCACGCGCAGCGTCCAGACTCGTCCGCTGCCGCTGCTCTCGGCCGAAATAGGTTGGAAGACCGCCATCGGTAGCGGTAAATCCCGCTCTTATGTGCCAGACTGGCAGATATGACAAGAAGAGACATGGCTTCCCTGTTCGCCTTGCCCGCTGCGTTCGCCGGGCAAGCCCGGGCCCAGTCGGCTCCGGCCGACGGCTCCACAACTATCGATAGCGACGGGACGGTGCACATCACGCGGGCCATACCGGTCCCGAAGACCGTCTCTCCGGAAGCGTATGCCAAGCTCGTGACGGGGACGAGCTGGGCGCCCGACGAGGGATCGAAAGAGGCGGCCGACCTCATCGACAAGATGCGCGCCGCCTATCCGGTCGATATCGAGCGGACCACGGTGGCGGGAGTCAATGCGAAGATAGTGACCCCGAAGAACGCCGCTCCCAACAAGAAAGACCGCGTGCTCCTCTGTGTCCACGGCGGCGGATTTCAGACCGACTCCGGATCGTTTCTCGAGGCCATTCCGATCGCCGGCCTGACCGGAACCCGCGTAATCTCGGTGGAGTACCGGTTGGCGCCGAAGTTCCCGTTCCCGGCCGCGGTGGAAGACAGCGTGGCCGTGTACCGAGAGGCACTCAAGACCTACTCGCCCAAGAAGATTGCGCTCTACGGCACCTCCGCCGGCGCCATTCTCACGGCTGAGACGGCGGTCCAGTTGAAAAAGCTGGGGCTGCCGTTGCCGGCCGCCTTGGGTTTCTTCTCCGGATTCTGCGACATGGCGCGGGGCGGAGACGCCGGCCACCTCTACAGCATTCCCGGCTTCATGGGCTTCCGGCCGTCGACCGGCCAGACGCTCGCCGCCTACGTCGGCGCGGCCGACCCCAAGGACCCCGTACTCTCTCCCATGTATTCCGACCTGAAGGGGTTCCCGCCGACTCTCTGCATGACCGGCACTCGCGACATCTGCCTCAGCGGCACCGTGGACTTTCACCGTGCGCTGCTGCGGGCCGGCGTGGACGCGCGTCTCATGGTCTTCGACGCCATGCCGCACGCTCACTGGTATTCGTTCGACTTCCCCGAGTCCAGGGAAGCGCTCGAAGCCCAGGCCCGGTTCCTCGATCGCCACCTCGGCTGAATGGGACGGATCAGGGGTCCACACGGCGGCGCCTTATGGAAATCGAGGAAACCGAACCAATACCAGCGTCCATGGTACCCGTGGGCGAACTGTTTTCTTCTCCCGATGTGGACGCCGCGCGCGCATTCTTCGGCGCCAGGCCGCGGACCCTGACCAGCAAGCTCATGACCGTGGCGGAGGCCGTGGACCGCTTCATCCACGATGGAGACTACCTGGCTTCGGGCGGCTTTGGCGGCGTCCGCATTGCCACCGCCGCGCTCCACGAAATCGTGCGGCGGCGCCGTACCCACCTCGGCTTTGCCGGCCACACGGCCACCCACGATTTTCAGATCATGGCGGCGGGCCGCTGCTTCGACCGCTGCGATGCCGCCTACATCGTGGGCCTCGAGTTGCGCGGCCTCTCGGCCTGCGCCCGCCGTTATATGGAATCGGGCGAAGTGCGAGTCACCGAGTGGAGCAACGCCACCCTGGGCTGGCGCTTCAAGGCGGCGGCCATGGGCGTGCCTTTCCTGCCGGCGCGCAGCCTCCTCGGTACCGGGACCTTCGAAAAGAGCGCCGCCAAACGTATCCAGTGCCCTTTTACCGGCGTGCCGCTGGCGGCCGTTCCGGCGCTGTTCCCGGATGTGGGTATCATTCACGTGCACCGCGCCGACGTCTACGGCAACGCTCAGGTGGATGGCATCAGCGTGGCCGACTGGGACCTGGCCCGCGCCAGCAAACATCTGATCCTCACCACCGAGCGAATCGTGTCCACCGACGAAATTCGAGCCGAGCCGGCCAAGACACTGGTTCCTTACTGGCTGGTGGATGCAGTCTGCCACGTCCCCTACGGCAGCTTTCCGGGAAACATGCCCTACGAGTATTTCTCCGACGAAGCCCACCTCGCCGAGTGGATGGAAGCCGGCAAGACCCAGGCCACTCTCGACCGGTTCCTCGATAAGTACATCCATGGCACGCGCGACTTCGCCGCATACGTGGAACTCGCGGGCGGCGAAAAACGCATGGCGGCGTTGCGCGAAATGGAACCGCTGCGCCGCCGTTAGGAGGGGATCGTGCCGCAGAACAACAACCGCTACAACCTGATGGAACTGATGGTCACGGTAGCCGCCCGCCAGCTCGAAGACGGCAAGACCGCCGTCATCGGCACCGGCATGCCGCTCGCCGCAGCCATGCTGGCGCAGAAAACCAAAGCGCCCAACCTGATTACCCTGTTCGAGGCCGGCAGCGTGGCGCCGCAACTGGTGAAACTGCCGCTCTCGGTTGCCGATTCCTTCACCCAAACCGGCGCGCTGATGCACCAGAGCATGAACGAGATCATGGAAGCGTGCCAGCGCGGCGTGGTGGACTACACCTTTCTCGGCGGCGCGCAAATCGATGGCTATGGCAATCTCAATTCCACATTCATCGGAGGCACCTGGCGGAAACCGAAGGTGCGCCTGCCCGGCAGCGGCGGCGCCAACGACCTCGCGTCGCTCTGCTGGCGCACCCTGGTCATCATTCCGCACGACCTGAAACACTTCGTCTCCAAAGTCGACTTCGTGACCACTCCCGGGTACCTGACCGGCCCCGGGGCGCGCGAGGCGGCCGGACTTCCGCCCGGAACCGGACCTTACCGCGTCATCAGCACGCTGGCCCTGATGGGCTTCGATCCCGAATCGAAGCGCATGCGCGTGGAAGCCCTTCACCCCGGCGTGACGCGCGAAAACGTGATTGCCCAGACGGGCTTTGAAATGGTCTTCGCCGATCCGCTGCCGGTGAGTGAAGAACCGGCCGATGAAGAACTGGCGATCCTGCGAAACGAAATCGATCCGCAGAGGTTGATCGTCGGCAGGAACTGAGTGCGCGGTGAATGTCCGGCACTAACATGGGAGGGCTTTTCTTTTGCCCATCCCAGGGTCGATCCGTCTTGGACAAGAGCGTGGCCGGTAATGAAACGAACCCCGTCAGTCTCGCCTCATCCCGCCTTCCCGTGTCAGTAGATTCCTTTCACGATGCCGCCATCCACCGCGATGGCCGTGCCCGTGATATAACTGGCGCGTTCGGATGCCAGAAACACCACTAAGTCGGCAAATTCGTCCGGCCGGCCGATCCGGCCCAGCGGCACCTCCCGCGCCCAGCGCGCTTCAATCTCCGCCGCCGGCACGTCTTGATTTCGGGCCTGTGCTTGGGCCAAGTCCAGCAGGCGGCCGGTGGCCGTGTAGCCCGGACAGACGTTATTCACCAGCACGTTGTAGGGGCCGTATTCGTTGGCCAGCGATTTCACCAGCCCGCTCACCGCGCTGCGCACCGAATTAGATAGGATCAGCCCGCTCACCGGCTGCTTCACGGTCATCGAGGTGATGGCCAGAAAACGTCCCCAGCGGCGTTCCCGCATGAGCGGCAGCACATGCATGGCAAAGGAAACCGTGGAGATCAGGTTCAGTTCGGCAGCCGCGCGCCAATCCTCCAGCGTGGTTTCGGCGAACGATTTTGAGGGCGGCCCGCCGGCGTTCGCCACGCAGATATCGATCCGGCCAAAGCGTTCCTGCGCCGCGGCGACAAACTGCCGCACGTCGTCTTCCATCCTGACGTCCAAGGCCCGCGTGAAAACTTCCACGCCCGTTTCGCGGCGAATCTCCGCCGCGGTTTCTTCCAGCCTGGAAGCGGTGCGGGCGCACAGCGCCAGCCGGGCGCCCTCGCGCGCCAGCCCCACCGCCACGGCCTTTCCCAGCCCCTGGCTGGAGGCGGCTACCACGGCCACCCGGTCCTTCAGTCCCAAATCCATAGTAGGTTCCGTCCCGTCCGGTTACTTGCGCAGGTAGGCGTCGCTCTTGTCGATCCAATCCTGCCGCGGCGGCGCGAATACTTCCAGATTGACCGTATCCTCCAGCGCCACCGCGCTGTGCGGCGCGTTCGAAGGAATCACCAGCACCTGCCCTTGGTGGAGCACCACCCGCTCGCCTTCCAGCTCGAATTCCAGCGCGCCTTCCAGAATGTGGGTGATCTGCTCGCTGTCGTGGCGATGCAACGGCACCACCGACCCTTTCTTCAGAAAGATCTGCGCCAGCATGGTCTTCTCGCCGTGTACGAATCTGCGCGCGAAGGTTTCGCTGACCACTTCCTTTTCCATCTCGTCCCAGGTGAACAATTGCATCGCCTTGCTATTGTAGCCTTTCGGACGCCCGGCCGAAATCTCTATAATGAGGGCTTGCCATGAGCCAACGAGCGAGCGCCAGTTGCCTGGGTTTTGCCATCGCGCTGGCCGCCCCGGTTGCCTTTGCCGCCGATGCCGCCATCTGGAAAATTGCGCCCCCTCCGCCCGCTTCCTGGCAGAACGGCCGCATTGCCGACCTCACCGCGCGCCGCCAGGCCGTAGCCGCGCAGATCGGGTCAAGCGGCATTCTCATTCTGCACGCCGCCGAGCCGCGCAAATACGCCGGTGACGTGGATTGGCCATTCCGCCAGGAGAACGATTTCTATTACCTCACCGCCATTCCGCAAGCCGGCAGCACCCTGGTGCTGATTCCCGGCGCCGAAACCGTTCGCGAGATTTTGTTCCTGCCGCCCTCCAGTCCCGCCCAGGAGACCTGGACCGGGCACTTGCTCACTGCCGCCGAGGCGCGCGCCATTTCCGGCATCGAGGACGTTTGGGACGCGCGCCGGTACCCCGAGTTTCTCGAATCCGTGATTCCGGCGGCCAAGACTATCTTCGATGAAGCGGACGCCGCGCGCGGACAAGGCGGCCGCGGCGGGCAAATGGAACCGCCGCCGATTCCGGCCGATCTCACGCGCCAGTTCTCCGGCGTCGTCCGCGCCGTCGCCGCGAAAAATGCGACGCTCTACATGATTACGCGTGGCTCGGCTGCCGAGTATGGCCGCGAGGAGGAATTTGTCCGCCGCCTGGCGGCCCTGGCGCCGGCGCTCGCCATCAAAGACATCACCCCCGTCCTCGCCAAAATGCGGACCGTCAAGTCGCCGCGCGAGATCGATCTGCTGGAGCACGCCGTGGCCATCACCGCCGAAGGTTTTCAGCGCGCCTTTGCCCTGGCCGCTCCGGGAAAGCCGGAATACGAAATCCAGGCGCAGTTCGAGCTGACTTTTCTCCGCCGCAACGCCCACTGGGGCTACCCGTGCATCATCGGCTCCGGCGCCAATGCCACCACCCTGCACTACGAGACCAACCGCGACACCATGAAGTCCGGCGACCTGCTATTGATGGATTCGGCGGCTGAATTCGACGGCTACAGCGCCGACGTCACTCGCACCATCCCCGTCAGCGGCAAATACAGCCGGCCGCAGGCCGAGATCTACCGCCTGGTCTGGGATGCGCAACACGCGGGCATCGCTAAGCTCCGGGCCGGCCACACCTTAGCCGACGCCGCGCGCGCCGCCAACCAGGTGCTGGGTCCGGGCCTGTTCCGGCTCGGCCTGGTTACCGATCCGGACAACGCGCAGCAGATCCGCGTGTGGGCGATTCACGGCATCAGCCACGGCATCGGGTTGAATGTGCACGATTCCGGTGCGGGCGAACTGGCGCCCGGCATGGTCGTTACCATGGAGCCTGGTTTGTACTTTCGCGCCGATGCGCTCGACAATCTTCCCCAGACTCCGGAAAATGAAAAATTCATCGCCGCCGTGCGCCCGGCGTTCGAAAAGTACAAAGACATCGGCGTTCGAATCGAAGACGACGTGCTGATTACCAACGGAAAACCCCAAGTCGTCAGCGCTGCCATCCCCTCCCGCTTGGAAGATGTGGAAGGCGCCATCGCGCAGCTTCATAAAGCGCTCAAGAGTTCGCCTCTGCCTTGATCCCTGGCCGATAGCCGACCGCTTACTTCGCCGCTCCACTCGAAACGAAAGTATAAATCTCGAACGTGCGCCGGCCGAAGGAATCCGTGACCGAGGCGAGCAGTTTGCGCGAATAGCCCATGGCCGCGGCGTACTGCTCCAGTTTTTGGTCGTTGGCGGGAAAGTACCGAATCTCCGGCGCGTGAGTCACGAATACGTGGCCGCTGCCGGAGATCATCCGGCGCAGTTGTTCGCGGTCGGCCTGGGTCAACTCAGGCTTGGAGACGGGAACGCCCCCGACCCGCAGCGGCAGGGCGCCGGCGGAAAGCAGCCGCAAGATATCGAGCACGCCCCAATCCACGCAGTAAATTCTCCGCCAGGGTCTGTTTTCCGGAGGATGCGGCGCGGCGGCGTAGCCTTCCAGCGCGTAGATGGCGTCGGTCCAGCTCACCGAGCCGCCGTTGCGCGCCATCATGACGTAGTATTCGTCCATGACGAGCAGTTCGGACGCAACCAGAAGCGCGGTGACGGCTGCCAGCGCCGCGAGGCCCTTCGCTGGGAAGCGCCGCGAAACACCCGCCAGCGCTACGGCAACGATCCATTGGGGCAACGGCCACAGCAGGATGGAGTGATGCACGCTGCCGCCGGCGCCTTTGGTGGCCGCCATCTCCACCCAGGCCACCAGCATCGCGATCAGCGCAAAAGCGTTCGCCCGAATCGCCGCGGCTCCGGCGAAAGGAGTGATCAGCAAGGCCAGCGCCAGGGCAAAACCCATCCAGCTTTCCCGCGGCTCGCGAGCTGCGCCGGCGACGCTCGCGGCCGCCGATTCGAGCCAGCCGGACACCGGATGCGGGCTGGGCGTATCCCAATTTTCCGCGGTCAGGTAGCCGAACAGGATCTGGCCGTTCAACGTGCGGATCAGCATCGACGCCTTATTCGGCACGTCGGAAACGTCGCGGCTCGCGTTGCTTCGGAAGGTTTCCAGGCGGGTGTGAACGTTGTAGAGGATCAGCGGCAACGCGCCCAGCGCGAGGCCGGCGGCCGCCACCAGAAGCAGGCGAGGCCGCAACGCCTGCAGCACCCGTCGCGGGTAAACCGCCAAAGCCGCCACGCCCAGGCCGGAAATCATCCACAGGGCCAGGGCTTTGTCCCACAGAGCCAGACCGGACAGGAAACACCCCGCCGCCAGCCACACCATCCCTCCGTCCTCGGCGAAGCGAAGGACGAGGAGCATGCCCGTCACGAGCAGCAGATGCTGCAGCGCCACCGGTCCCCAATCGAAGCAGGTGGTGAGCAGATAACAGGCGTCCGCAGCCAGCAATACGGTTCCCACCGCGGCGGCGCGTGCTCCACCGATGCGGCGCAGCAGAAAGTGGAAGGCGCAGAGGCTGCCCGCGCCCGCCAGCAGCATGGGCTCGCGCACCACCCACACGCCAATGCCGAACCAGCCAAACAGGGGCGCATAGATCCAGGTCTTGAGACAGCCCAGGTAACTCATGAGCATGATGGGCGGGTGCCAGTGGAGGAAGTGGTAGTGGTAAACGGCGGCTAATTGCGAGAACAACGGCCCGGCGAAGAGCGACTCGTCGTCCTCAATGCCGACCAGCGGCAGAAAAGCCTGCCCGGCCAGCAGAAAGAACAGACATGCGGCGGCCAACGGACCAGCGTCCCGCCATTTTCGATTGACAACGCGCAAGGTGTTTCGAGGTTCCGCGGATGTGAGCTAACAAAGCCGTGAACCAGCCATGGTAACACTCGCGTGCGCGCGCCCTCGAAAACCCGAAATGGTATTTCTAAAAGAGAGACAATCGATTCCGCATGGACAACATAAAAGATCCCGCAACGCCCCTGGTCGGGGTGGTCATGGGCAGCAAATCGGACTGGGAAACCATGCGCCATGCAGCGGAGACGCTGGCGCGGTTCGAGGTGCCCCACGAATGCCAGATCGTTTCCGCCCATCGCACGCCGGCGTGGGCGGTGGAGTACGCTTCGACGGCGGACGAACGCGGCTTGGAGGTGATCGTCGCGGGCGCGGGCGGCGCGGCGCATCTGCCTGGAATCGTGGCGGCGTACACCCTGCTTCCGGTGCTGGGCGTTCCGGTGGAAAGCCATGCCCTGAAGGGAATGGATTCGCTGCTGTCGATCGTCCAGATGCCCGGCGGCATTCCGGTGGGAACCCTGGCGATCGGCAAACCGGGAGCCATAAACGCGGCGCTGCTGGCGATTGCGATTCTGGCCAACAGCCGCCCCGCCCTGCGCGAAAAGCTGCGCCTGTTTCGCCACGAGCAAACCGAACGGGTGCGGCGGGAAACGCTATGAAGCCGATTCTTCCCGGCGCCGCGATCGGCGTGCTGGGGAGCGGCCACCTGGGACGCATGTTTGCCATCGCGGCGCGCCGCATGGGCTATCGCGTCCATACTTTCTCACCTGGGACGGCCGCCTGCTGGTGAACGAACTGGCGCCGCGGCCGCACAATTCCGGCCACTTCAGCGTCCACAACTCACTCGGCGGGCGCCAGCGCCACGGCAATCACAGCCAGCAGTACCATATCGAGCAGGGTGTAGAAGATCAGGTGGTGGCGGACGACATCGAGGCAATCCCCCAGAGAGGCAAGCGCCAGTTCGGTGAAAGTCATCCCGATCAGGACGTACCCGGCGGAGGCAGTGCCAGGCGGCAGAATCCCGCGCCGCCGGTAGAGCAGGGCTGCGAGCGCGCCGGAAACTGCCACCAGGGTCCAGAAAAACCGCCGCCCATGGTGATAGAGGGCGAGGCGTTTCACATCGCTCCACCAGCCGAAGGCGCGGCTTTCCGCGGCGGGAGGGTAACCCGCCGAGACATCGAAGGTTCCGATTGCCCGCTGGCGGCCGGCTTCGTTCAGGGCGGCAATCAGCGCCCGCCAGGCATCCGGCGGATGCCGCAGATAAAACACAGCCAGTTTCCCCATGCTCAGCCGCTGGGAGAATGCCAACTTGAATGCGGGATCGTCCATGCGGGAACCGGGCGAGTAAGCGTTCTTGCCGATGTATTGCCGGTAGGATGCGTCCAGGCCAAGATCGGCCATGGTTCGATCCGGGTTTTTCGCATGCGGCAGGATTTGGGCAAAGGTCATGTCATAGGCCGCCCCGGCGGCATAGTCCCATGGCACGGCTTTGGTCATCATGAGAAGCGCCACCGCTACTGGAAGAATGGCGATGGCCCCGGGCCAGCGGGTCTTGCCGGGCCACAGCAGTTTGGCGTTAACGACGAGCAGAATCGCGATCCAGAATGCCAGCATGGTGTGCTGGGTCTTGGCCGCGGTCATCAGCACGGTGGACACCACCAGCCCGGCCGCGTCGGCCGGACGGCGCCAGCGAATGGCGCGCAGATAGAAGACGGCCGAAAGCAGCAGGAACAGATAGGCGGACTCATCCATATAGAACGAATTCAGCCCGCTCACATACATCACGTCGCAATAGAACAGGAGCACCAGCACGCAGACGGAAACCTGCATTCGCCGCGAAGCCTGGGCCAGAAGCGGCGCCAACAGCCACAGAGCCAGCAGAAACAGCGCGCCGTGAATCGCGCCAATGGCGCGCAGGTCGAAATTGCCGTCTTTGGAAAGGAGCGAATTGAGCCCAATCGCCGCCCCCGCCAGCGGAATCTCGGTGGAATAGAAATCGCTCACCCAGTGACGTGTGTGATCGAACTCATAAACCGTGTCGCAGAACACATAAATTCTATTGACCTTGGGCCAAAGGTCGAAGCGGCCGAGCACTTTGGGGAAATCGCCATTATCGGCCAGTCCCACCACGGGCGGCAGAATCAGTTGATAGCAGAGTATCGCCGCCGCGCTACCCAACAGCACTTGTTGCAAACGGGCCATAACATGCTAAGACCTGGGGCCAGGGATTCCAACTACACCTTGGGGAAATAATTCCGGCTCAGCGGTACGGTATTTGAAACGCGCTGACCACCTGAGCGCGATGGCCGTGACCGGCAGCATGGCCGCGACCAAAAGAACCGGCCACGAAGATCGCCGGCGCTAGCCTAACCTTCGCAGTTGGGCCGAGTTTCACACTAAATTCGAGCAGATGGTCGAGGCAAGCCCTGCGCTGTGAGCAAAACATTTTCGTGAGCGCTTGTAGTGGAGACCTACCCTCTATGCAGG
>JBKQIF010000105.1:0-15644 GCA_052148435.1 Bryobacteraceae bacterium | reverse complement strand
CCTGGCCGCTCTTCCTCCGCTACCAGGCCCAGGCCGAAAGAAACTACCGCCGCGGTATCGAAGACCTCCAAAGGCTCATGTCCATGCGCGGCCAATTAGCAGTCGCCCAATTGGTCTGCGAGCAGCCGCCCGCCGATCCCGACCCCCTCCTCACCCCCTACGAACTGAGCCCGGTCCAATTCCCCCTCAAACCCAATCAGCCGTTACCGAACGAACCCATCGTAGCCGCCCAACCAATTGAAACCAAAGACACTCCCCCGCCGAGCCAACCCTCCACAAACCCACCGCCGCACCCGCCGACCCAGCTGAGAGCTGAGAGCTGAAAGCTGAAAGCTGGTAAATACAGGGGAAACACACCACAACCCGAAACCGCCTCGGCCTTCCGGCGCGCCACGTGTCTCGATCTGCGCCTGCACGGGCGGTCACCCAATGCCATTCGCTTTTGGTTAGGCCAGACCCCCGGCATAAGGCCGAAACCAGCCCAAGCCTTCGACGGTCCCCTTGGCGGGACGATACTCGCAGCCGATCCAGCCGTCATATCCGATGTCGTCGAGGAGCCGGAAAATATACTCGTAGCGGACCTCTCCGGTGTCCGGTTCGTTTCGCGCGGGGACTCCCGCAATCTGGATGTGGCCGCAGTGCGCCGAGTAACGCTTCAGCTTGGTGGCGAGGTCGCCTTCCATCACCTGCATGTGGTAGCAGTCCATCTGCATTTTGAGATTAGGAGCATCCACGGCGGAGCTGATGGCAAAGGAATCGGCCTGGGTGGAAACAAAAAAGCCGGGCATGTCGCGGGTATTGATGGCTTCGAGGAGCAGGGTGATGTTGTGCGGGGCCAGTTGTCCGGCGGCGTATTTCAGATTTTCGATCAAGGTTGCGCGGCAGGCTGCCGGATCGGCGCCGGTGGGAGGAATACCGGCCATGGCATGCAGCCGCTTTACGCCCAGTTCAATCGCGTAGGCAAGAGCTTTGCCAACCCCCGCGCGGAACTCGTCTTCCCGGCCGGGAATGCTGGCGATGCCGCGTTCGCCGGCGGAAAAGTTGCCAGGAGGCATGTTGAAAACAACGTTTTCCAAATGGTTGTCGCGCAGTTTCCGCGCCACCACCTCCGGCTCGTATTCGTAAGGGAACAGGTACTCCACTGCCTGGAACCCGGCGTCGCGGGCGGCCGCAAAACGGTCGAGGAATGGCACCTCATTGAACATCATGGAGAGATTGGCTGCAAATTTCGGCATTTCTAATGCACTCGCTTTCGTTTTGAAGGTTGCCCGGCGGATAGCCGCGCTGCGCCAATACCGTATATAACATGGCGCACCCACGTCTTCACGCTTGGGTCCCATTGCTGAGCGAGCCGGTCAAATTCTCCAATGCGGCCCACCGGCGTCGCAGGGGGTTCATTTCTTCCTCGCCCAGTTTCTGGCCGCAGCCCTCGACAACCCGTTCCCCCAGCGCGCCAAGGGTTCGGCGGAGCGACGGGAACGGGGTGGTGGCCGCGATATCCCCAAGCGCCCGCAGCAGCCGCAGGCTCACCGCGGCATCGGCCCTCGCATACAACCGGATCTGCTCAAAAGCCGAGGTCAAAAGCCGATCGAAATCGCTCCAGGGAATGCCGACTCGAAAGACCCCCGGCGGATCGTAGAGCAAGCCTTCCGGCGGCTCCCTGGAGGCGAAGCGGATCATAATACGGCTGAGTTGATCCACACAACCGATGGCCGTGGTGGGATCGTTGACAGCCGGTGAGATGGCTTTCAGGGCGATGTCGACAATCTGCAGAATGCCGAACTCGACATCCTGTTGCAAGGTTCTCGATGGCCCGAGGTCAAAGGCCCGGCGAAGTTCGTGGATTGCATCGGGAGTAAGCCGGTCTCCCTTGTGAGCGAGCAGCAGCGGCGTTCCTTCCGGAACGAAGAGCCCGACCCGCCGGACGACCAGGAGTTTCACACGATAGGCCTTTGCCAGGGACACCAGCAGGCCAGTGTCGATGAAGCGGATATAGCCGGAGGCGCCGCTCAGCACTGGCGCGTCCCACGCGTACTGCGGCGCGGGTCCTGGAGCGGCTCGAACGCTGTCCCGGCGGGGCCAGGGCATCGTCTGGTCGATGACCGCTTCGGTTTCGGCCGCGATCCGGTCCACAATGTGGCTGACGCTGATGGCATGTGAGATGTGTTGAATGAAGAAAAGCAACCAGCCGACACAAACCAGGGCCAGCAGCATCGCACCCACCACGGTGGCGACGGGAGCGAAGGGCTTCGGCTGAGAGCGGGCCGTAGGAAGCGCCGCCATGCAATAGCAGAACGTGCCCAGAAACACGCCCAAGGTCCACTGCGTGACACGGTCTCTGGCAAAGCTGACGATGATGCGCGGCGAGAACTGCATGGATGCCAGGGTCAGCGTCATCAGCAGGATGGCGAAGACAATCGAAACCACGGTCATGATGGAGGCGGCAATGCCGGCGAGAATCACTTGAGCGACCTGGGGATCGGCGTGCGACGGGAACAGGACAGTGGGCATCCAGTCGCTGAAAACCGGGAAGGTTTCCTCCAACCAGGAGAGCACGGCGCCGGCGCAGCCGAGGGCCAGCGCAATCGCCAGCGGGCGAACCAGAAAACCGCCGCGCAGGTTATACATGGCGCGGCGGATCGACAATGGCAGGCGTTTATTCACGATGCTATCCGATTCAGTGTACTCACACTGACGGCATACCGCGAGCCGGCCCCTCCCCTTCGAGGATCGCGGAGTGATATTCTCAGTCCAGGCAAGGAGGGTATATGGGCACTTCACGACGCGAGTTTCTGCAACGCACGGCCGCGGTGGCCGGCCTTACCGGGCCACTTTCCGCCGCCGAGCCCCGGCTGCCGATGCGCCTGCTGGGGAAGACCGGCGAGCGCGTCTCCATCCTGGCGTGCGGCGGCGGCCAGCGCTTTTATCAGACCCGCAACGACGAGGAGGCGGTGCGCTTCATTGTCCAGGCCGCGGAGGCGGGCGTTACTTACTTCGATACCGCCGACAGCTACGCCCGCGGACGCAGCGAGCAGTTGTACGGCAAGGCTTTCGAGGCCCGCGGGGGAAAACAGGGCCTGTTCGTCGCCACCAAGATCAGCACCCGCGACGGCGCCGCGGTCCAGGGCATCGTCGAGCAAAGCCTGAAGAATCTGAAAATGGATTTGGTGGACCTGGTCCACATCCACTCGCTCGAAAACGAAGACGACCTGGCCCGCATCGAGGCCAAGGGCGGCGTGCTGGAAAACCTTCTCAAGGCGCGCGAACAGAAGCTCACGCGTTTCATCGGCATCACCAGTCATGACAGTCCCGCCGCCATGAAACTGGCTCTGGAACGCCACGACTTCGACTGCTGCCAGATGGCTCTCAACGCCGCCATGGCCGACATGATCGGCACCACCAAACCGGTGACCGCCGGCGAACGCAGCTTCGAGTCCCTGGCGCTGCCGGTGGCCCAGGCTAAGAATATTGGTGTGATTGCCATGAAGGTGTTCGCCCGCGATGCGCTGGCCGGCCAGGCGGAAGCCACCCCCCGCAACCTGATCTACTATGCGCTTTCCCTCCCCGTCGCCACGGCCGTCATCGGGCACCCCACGGCCGAGCACCTGGGGCAGAACGTCCGTCTGGCGAAGGCCTTCCAGCCTCTCCCTAAGACGGAGATGGAACAACTGGCGCGGGCCCTTTCCACCCGCAACAAGGCTGGGCTGGTGGAGTTCTTCCGCCACCACGTGGACGCCTGATCCCGTGGTGTCGGGCCCAGCGGCCGCACTTTCCATGGAGGTTCAGCGATGAACAGAAGAGATTTTCTGACGGCCGGCTCGCTCGTGGGCCTGCCCTTCCAGGCCGCCGCGATGCCGCAGGCGGCGCCCCGCTACACCGGCAAGCCGGAGTTGAAGATCACCGGCGTCGAGGCGTTCGTGGTAAACGCCGGCCGAAACTACGTCTATGTGAAGGTGTCCACCGACCAGGGCATTCACGGCTGGGGCGAAGCCTATTCCGCCGGGCCCGACGAGGCCACCGCCGCCACCGTCCGCGATTTCAAGGACTGGCTGGTGGGCAAGGATCCGCGCAACGTCGAGTACCTCTGGGCCACCATGTACAACTTCACGCGCTTCCCCGGCGGCCTGGTGGTCAACGCCGCCATCAGCGGCATCGAGCAGGCTTTATGGGACGTTGCGGGCAAGGCCGCTGGCCTGCCGGTGTACATGTTGATGGGCGGAAAATGCCGCAACAAAGTGCGCTGCTATCAGGCCGCCAATAGCCCCGAGCAGGCGAAAAGCCTCATCTCGAAATACGGGTACACGGCGCTCAAGGCCACGCTGGGCTTCACCGATGCCG
Source organism: Bryobacteraceae bacterium (assembly GCA_052148435.1). Taxonomy (GTDB): domain Bacteria; phylum Acidobacteriota; class Terriglobia; order Bryobacterales; family Bryobacteraceae; genus JBEKYD01. Next base: position 11,306 of record JBKQIF010000105.1, on the reverse strand, counting down.
TCCCCATGAGCGCCACGGTTCGCGCCTTCGGAGAAAAAGCCGAAGCCATGCGCCAGGCCGTCGGACCGGATGTCGACCTGTGCTTCGACGCTCACGCCAGGATCTTCGCCCCTTATGTAGCCTACGGGCTGGCGGAAGTTCTGAAGCCCGTCCACCCGCTGTTTCTGGAAGAAGCCATCCGCCCGGAGAACATGGACTCCATGGCCGAGCTGCGCCGGAAAGTCCAGATTCCGATTGCCACCGGCGAGGAGCTTTACACCAAGTTCCAGTTTCAGCAGTTGCTGGCGGCCGGCGGAGCCGACATCGTTCAGCCCGACATTTGTCTGGCCGGCGGATTCCTCGAGCAGAAGAAAATCGCGGCCATTGCCGAATCGCACTATGTCGAAGTGGCGCCTCACAACCCTCTCGGCCCGCTGGCCACGCTGGTTAACATTCACTTCGCCGCCTGCACCCCGAACTTCGTCATATTGGAATACCACCCGGACGACGAATCTCCCCGCAAAGACCTGGTCAAAGGCGACACCATCGTGGTAGAAAGCGGCTATCTGGCCATCCCGGACAAACCGGGTTGGGGCTATGAAATGGATGAAGAAGCCTTCCAGCGCATGCCCCCGAAGCCCTGGCACCGGGCTTTCGCATTCGCGCCCGATGGCGCTCCGAGTTTCATCTGACGATAGGCGCGCGCCAGGAGGCGGAGAAAACTCCAGACACGGACTAAAGTCCGGGCTGCCTCACTTCTTGGTCAACTCCTGCCACTTCGCCCAATCGGCGTCGGCGCCAGCTTTGTCTCCCAGCCGGCGGCGGGCGGTGCTGCGGTTCTGGTAGGCGTTGGCGTAGGCGGAGTTGAGGCGGATGGCCCGATCGAAATCGGCGACCGCCTCTTTATACTGGAGCAGCCTCAGGTAAGCATAGCCGCGGGCATTGTAGGCGAGCGACAAACCCGAATCGAGGCGGATAGCTTCGTTGAGCTCGCCGATGGCCTCGCGGAACTGTTCCGCGTCGATCAGCTTGCGTGCGCGCATGTGGTGAACGATGGCGGCGTCCTCGGCGTCTTGAGGGGCCGGCGCGGCGGTTTCGGCAGGTTTAGGCGGCGGAGGCGGGGGTGGTTCCGGTTTGGGCGCCGGCGTTTCCACCTGGGCAACCGGCTCCGGAGCCTGCGCCGGAAAATCCGGTTTGGGCTCGGCGGGATCCGGCTTGGGCGCCGGCAAGGTGATCGCCACGGTATCGGGAGTGGTCTCGGTGACGCGCTGCCGGTCGACGGTTTCCTTGACCTTGGCCTGCGCCAGATCGAGCAGTTGCTGGGCCTGCTGGTCGGTGGCGTCGATGGCGACCGAGCGTTTCAAATCGGCGAGGGCTTCGTCGAAGCGGCCCAGCAGGTAGTAGGCGTTGCCGCGGGCCAGCCAGCCCACCGCCGAATTGGGGTCGAGACTGATGGCCATGGTGTTATCGGCGAAAGCCTTCTCGTGGTCACCCATGGCGTGGTAGGTGGCCGCCCGGGCTACGTAGGCATCGGGGTTGCGGGGGTTCATGAGCACTGCCTGACTGCGGTCGGCGAAGGCTTCTGGTTGTTTGCCGTGGCGGGCGTAGATGGCGCCGCGCGCCAGGAACAGGCGAACGTCGGTGGGATCGCCGCGCATGGCCGCGGTGTAATCGGCGATGGCGCCGTCATCGTCGCCCAGCCGTTCCCGAACCGCGCCGCGAGTTCGCAGGGCGCGCGAGTCCTCGGGGCGCAGCCGGACGGCGACGTCCAGATCCGCCCGTGAGCGTTCGAAATCGGCCAGCCCGGCGTAGGAGAGCGCGCGTTCGACGTAGACCTCCTGGTAATCGGGACGATGGCTCAGGCAGATGGTGAAATCCTCGATGGCATCGCGGTATTTGGCCTGGTTTTCGAGCGCCACGCCGCGGCCTTTGTAGGGTTCCGGGTTGTCGGGGCGGAGCTTGACGGCCTGGGTGAAATCGTCGATCGCTTTGGGGTACTGGCCAGTCGCCAGGTACGCGTTACCGCGCCCGGTGTACACCTCGGTGCGTTCCAGGTGAAGGCCGATGGCGGTGCTGTAATCGGGAATGGCGCGGGCCGGCGCGCCGATGGCGGCAAAGAAGCCGGCGCGGGCCAGGTAGCCGGCGGGATCGCCCGGCGCCACTTCGACGGCACGGTCGAAATCGGCGGAGGCTTTGTCGCGTTCTCCCTGGGCCGAGTAATCCCCGGCGCGCGCGCGATACGCGGCCGCGCTCGAGGGATCCAGTTGCAGGGCCTCGGAATAGGCGGCGATGGCGTCCGCGCGCTGGCCCTGCTTGTCGTCCGCGAGACCACGCTCGTAGGCGGCTTGCGACTTCTTCTTATCGACTTTGGCGTCGGCTGCGAATAGCGCGCCGGTCAGGCTCGCGGCAATCGCCGTTGCGACCGCCATGGCCAGCCAACCACGCCATCGAACGCTTGCGCTTTGGGCCATGAAATTAGTGTACACTTCCCCGCCCAAAAACCCGGACAATAAGGGTATGAGCGACTCCACGTTCCATGCGCCGCGGCTGGCCATCAATCGGGTATATACCCGAGGGGGAGACGGGGGCCAAACCAGCCTGGCGGGCGGCCAGCGAGTATCCAAAGACGCCCTCCGGATCGAGGCTTACGGCACGGTGGACGAGCTGAATGCGTGGGTGGGGCTGGCGCGCGCCACGGTTCACGAAGTGGCGGCGCGGCACGCCCCGGTTGCCGGGCTGGCGGCGATTTTGTTGCGGGTGCAGCATGAGCTGTTTAACCTGGGCTCGATTCTGGCGACGCTGCCCGAGGATCAGCATCCGCGGCAGGCGCGCGTGACCGACGTCGAGATCGAGCGGCTGGAGCGGGAAATCGACCGCATGAACGAGCCGCTGCCGCGCTTGCGTTCTTTCGTGCTGCCCGGCGATAGCCGGCTGAACGCGGAGCTGCACGTGTGCCGCACCGTGTGCCGCCGGGCGGAACGGCTGCTGGTGGCCTTGGCGCGCCAGGAGTCCATACCGCCGGAAGCGGTGCGGTACCTGAACCGTTTGAGCGACGCACTGTTTGTGTGGTGCCGCTGGGTGAGCGACGCGAGCGGCGTTGCGGAGACGCTATGGGAGCCCGACCACTCGGCTTCCGGACAGGCGGCTTCGGGACAGGCCGGTGCGGGAGAGAACGTGGAATGAGTATGGACGCGGCGACGGGCATGGTTCCATGGCGCTGATTGCGGTTTCGGGACATCCGGGCTGCCGGTTCGAGGAAGTGGCCCGCATCGCGGCGCGCCGTCTGCAATTCGAGCTGCTGACTCAGGGCCGCGTGCGGGAACTGGCCGGCGAGGAATTCGGCAAGGACGCGCCGGTTCCGGACAAAGCCTATGCCAGCCTGGCGACGTCGATCCTGGCGCGGCTGGCCACCGAACATCACCTGGTGTTCTGCGCCGACGGCGGCGAGGTGCAGGCGCGGTATTTTCCGGGCATGCTGCGCGTCCACGTGGTGGCGCCGGAAAACGTCCGCGTCGGCAACCTCATGCTGGATCATCGCCTGGACCGGCCGGCGGCGCGCCGATTGCTTCTCGATCTGGAGTCGGCCTCGCGCGCTGACCGCAAGGCCAGGTACGGCACGACCAGGGCCACCGCCGAGATCTTCGACGTGGTGCTGAATGCCGAGGCTCTGTCGAGCGAGCAGATGGCCGCACTGATCGTACGCGCGGTGGAGGAAACCGGCCTGGCCGAGCGCGGTTACCTTTCCGCCGCCGCCGAGGCACAACTCCAGTTTCAAATACGCCTCAAGCTGGCCCGCCACGGTATCGTTCCTCCCGATAAAATTACCCTGCGGAAAAAGATGTTCGCCAACCAGAGCGAAGAAATCTTCGCCAACCTGCTGGACTTCTATCGCATCGCGTGGGAATACGAGCCGCGCAGCTTTCCCGTGCAACGCGATCCGAACGGCAATGTTACGGAAGCGTTTACGCCGGACTTCTATCTGCCGGAATTCGATTTGTATGTCGAACTTACTACCATGAAACAATCCCTGGTAACTCGCAAGAATCGCAAGGTACGCTTGCTGCGCGAACTGTACCCGCAGCTCAACATTCAGGTCTTCTATCAAAAGGACTTCGAGAACCTGGTGTTCAAGTACGGATTGGCCGGGCAGCCGGTCAAGGTATGAGCGGCGAGCCGCTGGCGGGCGTGGAGCGCGTGCTATTCACCGAAGAGGAGATCGACGCGCGTATCCGCGCGCTGGCGGCTGAAATTTCGAGCGACTATCGCGGCAAGACGATCAAACTGGTCGGTGTGCTGAAAGGGTCCGTTTTCTTTCTCACCGCCCTGGCGCGCTACCTGGAGCCGCCCGTCAAGATCGATTTCCTGGGCATCTCGAGTTTTTCCAATAAAAGCGGTGCTCCCGGGCTGGTGCGCATCGCCAAGGACCTCGACGAAAGCATCGAGGGCGAGGACGTGCTGCTGGTGGAAGATATCGTCGACACCGGTTTCACCTTGCGCTACCTGCTGCAAACGCTTGCAGGACGGGCGCCGAACTCGCTGGCCGTCTGCACGTTCCTCGACCGTAACTCGCGGCGCATCGTGCAGGTGCCTGTCGATTACCGCTGTTTCGAAATTCCGGACCGGTTCGTGGTGGGTTTTGGTTTGGATTACAACCAGTTACACCGCAACCTTGGCTTTGTCGCCGTCTGGAAACACGAAAAGAGTTAAAAAGACAAATTTGCCAAAACTTCTTGAGAAATAAGCGCCGCGCTTCCCACTATCAGGACTAGAATGAAACTGTACACGGAAAGTGAGGCGTAACTTGGAGCCCTCCGTTCTATTCATCTCCGGCTACCCGGACGATGCGAACCGCCTCTCTCAAATGCTGCAAGCGCTTCCAGTAGGATTAGTGCATGTGTCGAACCTCAAGCTGGCGCGCCATGAGTTGCGACGCCGCCCTTACTCGGTGATCTTGAGCGAAGCATCTCTGCCCGACGGAAAGTGGTTGGATGTGCTGGACTTGGCAAGAGAGTATGAGCGGGTGGAAGTAATTGTCACCGACCAGGATGCGGATGCCCGATTGTGGGCGGAAGCTCTGAACCGGGGCGCCTACGACGTGCTCAGTCAGCCCTTTTACGAGCCCGAAGTGCGTCGGATTTTGCACAATGCGTGCTCGCGCCAGGAAGCCCCGCCCCGAAACTTCGCGGCCGCCAACTGAGCCGCGGAAGACGTGCGCGCGCGAGAATCACTTCACATCCCCCGACCGGCAAATGCCGCACGCGCCCTCATTCCGATGGATGGGGCCACAGCCAGACTGCTAAAATCGGGTGAGCGTCGTGCTCTCAGGTTGCATACCTAAAGTTATTTCAGCGCTTTGGCTTCTGCTCTTGCTGGCGGCCTGCCAACCCGGCGCGGAGCACGCCCCCGCCATCGGATACGCCTATGTCGGGCCGGAGATGTTGAAGATCCGAAAGGAGATTTCGACACAATCGCCGATGGTGGCGACAGTCCGGCACGGCGAAAGACTGGAACTGTTGCAGCAAAGGCGGCGATTGCTGAAGGTCCGCGCCTCTTCCGGAGCGGAAGGCTGGACCGACGAAACCCAGTTGCTGAGCGAAGGCGACATGGAGATGCTCCGCGATCTGGCGAGCCGCTCCGCCAAACTGCCGTCCCAAGGCAAGGCCAGCGTCCTGGGCGACCTCCGCGTGCATATTCAACCCGCGCGTCTCTCGCCCGGCTGTGCCATGATCAAGCCGGGCCAAAAAGTGGATGTGCTGGCGCACACCGCGACTCCGCACACGTTCGTACCGCCGCGGCGTCCTCTGTTGACGCCGATTCCGAAGAAGCCGCGGCCGCCGGTTGCTCATAAGGCGTCCAAGTACCCCCCTCCGCCGATGCCCAAGCCGCCGGGGCCGCCGGAGGATTGGCTGGAGTTGTCGGGCGTCGATTCCGAAGACGGCGATCCGGCTCCGCAGCCGGCTCAGCCGGCCGAACCGTCCAAACCGGCGCCGAGCGAGGATTGGAGCCTGGTCCGGGCGGCTGACGGCGAGGTGGGCTGGGTCCTCACGCGCCCCTTGCAAATGGCCATTCCCGACGAGGTCGCGCAGTACGCCGAAGGGCACCGCATCGTGTCGTTTTTCTCCCTCGGCAAGGTGCGTGACGGGGATCTCTCCAAGGAGATCTGGGTGTGGACCACCATTTCCGACTCCGCGCCAAGGAGCATCGACTTCGACAGCTTTCGGGTGTTTGTCTGGAGCGGCCGCCACCACCGCTACGAAACCGCGCATGTGGAGCACGATCTGGAGGGCCATGCGCCGGTTTTGCCGCAAGAAGTCGACTACATTCCGGGTGTCAGGAACTCGGGCAATGCGGGCAGGTATCCAGGATTTTCGGTTTGCGCCGCCTGGACGGAGGGAAAACTGGAACGTCACGACTATGCGCTGCTCGGCAACGTGGTGCGCCGGGCGGGAGTAGAGCCCTGCCAGGCGCCGCCGCCGGTCTTTTCCTGGACGCCGCCGCAACCTACCATCAATCGGCTCGCGCCGATGGCACCGGTTACGCCCTCGGCACCGAGCCTGGCGCAGCGAATTCGGCGCCGGGTGTCGCAGTGGTTTGGGAAATAGTCATCAGCAATGGACGATCCCCGACGGGAGCGTCTCCGGCCGTGCGAGGTCGCGGCAGTGGAGTGGCTTAGTCCGCCTGATTGGTCCGGCCGGAGCGGGCGATCCAGTGGCGGAACATGGCGGTGAAGCCGCGGGCTTCGGGGTCGTTCAGCAATTGTTCCACGGTGAAGCGCATCTTACGGCTCCAGTTGGGATACTGCCAGGTGGTGCCGGGAAGGTTCTGTTGGGCGGTCTCCTTGGTCAGGTCTTCCTGGTTAATGGCCAGCAGTTGGGAGGGCGTCAGAGCCAGGAAGCCGACCACGGCATTGTGGATCTCGCCGGTCATTTCGCCGTACGCGGAAGCCTCTCGGGGCGAGCCTTCCGGCAACAGGCCCTGCCCCAGCAGGACGTCGAGCAAGCGCTGCTTGTCCACCTGGCGGGTGGACATGGCGCCGGCGAAACCGGCATCGTCCAGCACGCCGGCGGCGCGGCGCGCCCCAATGTCGGCGCCCAGCCAGAAGCCGGCCAGGGTGGGGAGATCGTGAGTGGTGGAAGAGACCAGGGCCTGGCGAGGGTATTCGTCGGGACGGCGCATGGCGCCGGAGGGATGGCGCTCGAAATAGAGCAAGCGGTAGCTCAACACGCCATAGCGGGCCAGGGCTTCGCGGGTCGCCGGTTCCACCGTGCCCAGATCCTCGCCCACCAACACCACGCGGTTGCGGACGCTTTCGAGAGCCAGAATACGCACGAAATCTTCGCTGGTTTCGCGCACGTAGGCGCCTTCGGTAGCGTCGGCGCCATCCGGGATCCAGTAGAGGCGGAACAGGCGCATGACGTGATCCATGCGCAGGGCGCCGCCGTGGCGCGCATTCTTGCGGATGGTTTCGGCGAACAGCCGATAGCCGTTTTCCCAATGCCAGCGGGCGTGAGGCGGCGGAAAACTCCAGTCCTGCCCTTTGGGCGCGAAATCGTCGGGCGGCGAGCCGACGCGGCATCCGGCCACGAAGAACTTGCGGTGGGCCCAGAGGTCGGAGCCGAAGCGGTCGGTAGCCAAGGCTAGATCATGGTAGAGGCCTAGGGCGAGATGCCGGTCGCGGGCGCGCCGCTCGACGCGGGCGAGCTGCAGGTCGATCTGCCATTGCAGATACTGGTAAAACAAGACGAGGCGCCAATGTTTGCGCCGGAAAGCGGCCGTCTCGGCCGAATCGGGGTCCTGGTAGCCGGCGGGCCATTCGGTCCAGAGCCACAGGTCCGGCTGGCGCTGGTGGAGGCGCTCATCCAGCGCGCAAAAGGCGGCGAAGCGCTCCAACGGAGCGCCTTCCCGCTGGCGGTAGGCCTCGAAATCGCGGACCCGCGGCGAGCCGCGCCGCCGTTCACGCAAAAACGATGCGAACAGCAGCTTCAGGAAGCGCAGCTTCAGGGCGGCCACGCGCTCGTATTCCACAAACTGAGAGCCGCGCAGCGCTTCGATCTCGGCGGCGACCGGCGGGCTCGAGCGCAACTGGCGCGCCCGCCGGCAGCCGGCCCAATCTTCCACGCTCTCCACATCCAGGTAAAGAAAGTTCCGGTAGAGGATGGAGTTGGGCAGATAAGGGCTGGTATTGAACGGGCGGCGGTTATGGATGGCATGGAGCGGGTTGAGCCCCACGAAGCTGGCCTGCAGGTCGCGCGCGGTCCAATCGACGATCCGTTCCAGGTCTTCGAAATCGCCGCAGCCCCAGTTGCGGCCGGAGCGCACGCCGAAGAGGCTGATGGTGAGCCCCGCCAGTTTGCCGCCGCGGCCCAGGTGCGGGTCCGTCCAGGCCCGTTCGGGGGTGACGATGTAGCGGGTGGTGGCGCCGGCGCCGGCCAGCTTCACCGCGATATCGTGGTAGCCGAGCGGCAGCGCCAGCTCCAGGCGCGCCAGTTTTCGCACCCAGGTTGCGCCATTCATCTCGATCGAGCCAACCTGTTCGAGGCCGAGCAGGCCGATTTGAAATTCGCTCACCGCGCCGTCCTCGTGCCGCACCGTAATGGCCGCGGTTTCTCCCAGCAGTTCGGCCGAAACATTCAGCGGGAGTTCGGTTTGGGCGGATACACCGGCGACGACGGTGGGGGGCGCCAGGCGCTCCCATTCCCGGCGGGTCTGGGCCGCCAAGGCGAGTTCCAGTTCCTCCGCGTTTCCCGCGGGCACGCCCATGGCGCCGAGGAGGGCCTGCTTGACCGCGGCAGGCGTCGCGTGGTAGTGGCCCCAGATATCCCAGAAGCCCGAATCGATTCCGTGCAGAGAAGCGGTTCGGTGGAGAAGTTCGTCGAAGTTAGCGGCTGACATTAGAAAAGGGTCGAAATACCGATTCTACAGGACGCGGCGGGACTTTTACAGGACCCGGCGGGTCCATGCGAGAATATCGATATATGGAAAAACCTCTTGCCAGCGGACCGCCGGAAATTTTTGCGCGGCTGGACGACTATTCCGTCAATAATGCCGCCGCGGCCGCTTCCGAAGGGATCGTTTTCACCACTCTCGATAAAGCCCTGAACTGGGGGCGAAAGAATTCCATCTGGCCGATGAGCTTCGGCCTGGCCTGCTGCGCCATCGAGATGATGTCCATGTCGGCGTCGCGTTTCGATATCGCCCGCTTCGGGGCCGAGGTGTTTCGCGGTTCGCCGCGGCAGTCGGATCTGATGATCATCGCCGGGCGCGTCTCCAATAAAATGGCGCCGGTCATTCGCCATCTCTACCAGCAGATGCCCGAACCGAAGTGGGTGATTTCCATGGGCGCCTGCGCCACTTCCACGGGCGTATTCAACAACTACGCATTGGTCCCGGTCAACCAGGTCATCCCGGTGGATGTCTACGTACCCGGATGTCCGCCGCGGCCGGAGCAGTTAATCTACGCCATCATGATGCTGCAGAAAAAGATCGAAGCCCAGAGCGGCTCGGTGAAGCAGATACTAAACCTGGCGTAAGCAGTCAGCCGCGCCCGTTCGAGCGTTCGGCAGCGGGCTGGAGAGTCTTTGAGCCTTTAATTCTTGGGCAGCGTGTTGAGGTACGCCTGCCACTGACGGCTGAGGGCGCGGGCGGTAGCCTCGGTCTTGGCCTGCGATTCGGCAAGCGCGGTCATAGCGTGGGCGAGTTTTGCCATCTCGCGGCCGGTCCTTGCCTGGGCTTCTTCGGTTTTGACCTGGGCCTCGGCGAGTGCGGTCATGACCTGTTCGAGGCGGGCAATCTGGCTGTCGTCGTGGCGGACGAGGTGGTCTTTCGCGGTCATGGTCTCTGGCCTGTTCCCTGCGGCTGCTTTGAGTTTAGCTCAGATCCGGGCATCGCCGGTGTGACCGCGCCATGGATGTGGGCGGGGTCTACTGGGAGATCACCGCCAAAAAGCCGTCCGAGTATCCGCCTTGGTAGGCCGCCTGATAGGCTGCACCGCTGGTTGGAAATTCGCCGCCGGTATAGCCGCCCACGTAGACGCGCCCATCGGACCCAACCACGACACCGTAGCCGTTATTGATGGTCGCTCCTCCGAGGAAGGTGGACCAGACGATTCCGGCGCTGCCCGCGACGTGCGGCTTGATCTTGGTGACGAAGACATCAATGCCATTGCCCCAGGCGCCTTGAACCGTGTCGGCGGTGACCGGGAAATCGGTGGAAAGGGTATAGCCCGTTACGTAAATATAACCGGAACTATCGGTCGTCACGGCATAGGCCACTTCCCCGTCCGCGCCGCCCAAGTAAGTGGAATACAAAACGAACTGAGAGTTGGTGTAGTTCAGCACCGACACAAAAACATCGCCATTGCCCGCATAAGCGGGCTGTACCGCGTCGGCGGTAACCGGAAAGTCGGACGACAGGGTATAGCCGGTGACCACGATGTTTCCCGCGGAATCGAGCGTCAGGCCGCGCACCATATCGTTCTGGGCGCCTCCGAGATAGGTGGTATAGAGCAGCGAATTGACGCCTACCTGGGTCAAATCCATCACTCCCACCACCACGTCGAAAGCGCCCGCCAGGTTGGGTTGATATTGATAGCCCGCCGCGGGGAACAGGGTGGAATCGCTGCTGCAGGCGAAATACACCAGGCCGTTCTTGTCGAGCGCGATGCCGCGGCCGTCGTCCACTAACTCGCCGCCCATGTAGGTGGCATACGTCAGGACTCCACTATTGGGATTGATCTGGGCGATATAGGCATCCTGTGGCCCGTAGATCACGCTGGCGTAGGCGTTGGCGGTGACCGGCCAGTCGGTAGAGGCGGTGCTGCCCACCACGTACATGTTGCCGCTGGAATCGTACGCCACCCCATTGGCGCTCTCCGCACCGGTGGTGCCGCCCAGAAACGACGAGAAGATCAGCCCCGTACTGCCGCTGATCTCGGGATTCAACAGCAGCACAAAAGCATCCGTATAGGTGGACGCCCCAACCGTATCGAACGCATTGGCGGTCATCGGAAAATCGGGGGAGCTGGTGGTGCCGACCACGTACATATTCTGTGAAGGATCGACAGCCAGGGCCAGCGGAACATCGTTGCCGCCGCCGCCGATGTAAGTCAGGTAAGTGACGCCATAGGCCGCGCCGGGAGCGTCGTTGACGATCGCCAGAAAGATATCCAGCTCAGCCTCGTTGGCGGTGTCATAAGCCTCGGTGCTGGCCACCAGATCGGACGTGCCGGTAGAGCCCGCGACGTAAAGATTGCCCTGGTTATCGGTCTGAATGGCGGTGATGGTGTCGGCCCCCGAGCCGCCCATATAGGTCGAATAGGCCAGCACCGG
>JBKQIF010000104.1:0-2684 GCA_052148435.1 Bryobacteraceae bacterium | reverse complement strand
GGCAAGGAACTGGAGCTGTTCACGGTAAACGAAGCCGTCGGCGCGGGGCTTCCTCTGTGGCTGCCGAAAGGCGCGACCATTCGAAGGATCCTGGAGGATTACATCGTCGCCAAGGAGCGGGCCCAGGGCTATGAACACGTCTACACGCCCGATCTGGCGAAAGTCGATTTATATAAACGGTCCGGCCACTGGGAACATTATCACGAAGATATGTTCCCTCCCATGGATCTGGAAACCGAGCAGATGGTGCTGCGGCCGATGAACTGCCCCCATCACATCCTGGTCTACGAATCCAAGCAGCGCAGCTATCGCGATTTGCCGGTGAGGATCGCCGAGCTGGGCACCATGTACCGCTATGAACGCTCGGGCGTGTTGAGCGGGCTCAGCCGCGTTCGCGCCATGACCCTGAACGACGCGCACATTTTCTGCCGTCCGGACCAGATCAAAGAAGAATTCACCAAGGTGATGCAACTGGTCGAGCAGGTCTACAAGGACCTGGGCATCACCCAGTATCGCTACCGGTTGTCGCTGCACGACGAAGTGAAGAAGGAAAAATACGTCGACAATCCCGAGATGTGGGCGCTCGGTGAGCGCGTGCTCCGCGAGGCCATGGATTCTCTCGGCCTGCCGTACGTGGAAGCCCCGGGCGAAGCGGCGTTCTACGGGCCCAAGCTCGACATCCAGCTTGCGGATGTGATGGGGCATGAGGAGACGTATTCCACCATCCAGGTCGATTTCCACCTGCCCAGCCAGTTCGCGTTGGAATATATCGCCGCCGACGGCAAACAGCACCGTCCGGTGATGATCCATCGCGCCGTCGTGAGCACTATGGAGCGCATGATCTCCTACCTGATCGAGCTCTACGCCGGGGCGTTTCCCGTCTGGCTGTCGCCGGTACAAGCCATCGTGCTGCCCATCACCGACCGCCAGACCGAATACGCCCGCGGCATCCTGACCGAGCTCGAAGCCGCCGGCATTCGGGCCAGCGTGGATGAGCGCAGCGAGAAGGTGAACCTGAAAATCCGCGAAGCCCAGTTGCAGAAAATTCCTTACATGCTGGTGGTGGGCGATCGCGAACAGGAGAACGGCAAAGTGGCCGTGCGCAACCGCAAACACGGCGACCAGGGAGCCAAAACCCTGCCGGAATTCCTGGCCGGGATTCGGACGCTGATCGAGGCCAAAGCGGTAACGGAGTAGGGAATGGGTGGGGCATGCTTTAGCTTGCCCAACACCGGCACGGGCAGGCGGAAGCGCCTGCCCCTCAATCCATCAGTAGCCGGAGCTAGCCCATGACGGGCGCAATCGACATCATCGCCGATCTGGCGGATCTGGATGCCGCCCTGGCGGCTCTGCCCAACTGCCCGGCGGTCTTCCTCGTCTGGCCTTCGGAAGGCGAGCCGTATCTTTCCAAAACCGGCATGCTGCGCCGCCGCCTGCTGCGCCTGTTGAAGGAGCGCGAGCGCCCGTCGCGACTGCTCAACCTGAGGCATACGGCGCGGCGCGTCGAGTATTGGCTCACCGCGTCGGCGCTCGAATCGAGCCTGCTCTTCTACCGGCTGGCGCGCGTGCATTTTCCCGAGACCTATCGGGAGCTGATGAAGCTGCGCCTGCCGCCCTATCTGAAGCTGGTGCTTTCGAACCCGTTCCCACGCAGCCAGATCTCGACCCACCTTTCGCGCTCCGGAGCGCTCTTCTTCGGTCCGTTCCACTCGCGCGTGTCGGCCGAGCGTTTCGAATCCCAGTTCCTGGACCTTTACCAGATGCGCCGCTGCCAGGAGGATCTGGCGCCGTCGCCCGGCCATCCCGGTTGCATGTACGGCGAAATGGGAATGTGCCTGCGTCCCTGCCAGCAGGTAGTGGGACCCGCCGAATACGGCCACGAAGTGGCGCGCGCGACCGAATTTCTCCGCAGCGGCGGCCATTCCCTATTGGATTCCATTGCGCACGCGCGCGACCGGTTGAGCGAAGAGATGCAGTTCGAAGAAGCGGCGCGCCTCCATAAACGCTACGAAAAAGTGCGCGACGTGCTCAAGCTCCGCGACGAGCTGGCGCACGACCTGGAGCGGCTGAGCGGCGTGGCGGTGACGCGATCTTCACAGCCGGGCGCGGTGGAGCTGTGGTTCGTGGCGGAGGGGCACTTGCAACCGCCCGTGCGCCTGACCTTCGAGGTTAAGGAGGGCAAACCAGCTCCGCTCGATGCCAAGTTGCACGAGCTCTACGACGGGCTCGGGCCGGAGCGCTTGGCCGTGCGGGAGCGGGAAGAGACGCTGGCTCTGCTGGCGCGCTGGTTCTATTCGAGTTGGCGCGATGGCGAATGGCTCGATTGGGAAAGCCCCGGCGGCGTGCCCTATCGCAAGCTGGTGCACGCCATATCGCGAGTGGCGAGCGCCAGGGGGGAGTGAGAATGCGGGAAAACGCGTCCACGATGCCGCCTCTCGCAACAATTTCTTTGCCTGCTGCTTCCCCTACCCGTTTCCGGCGTTTTTGTCGCCGCTCTTGCGGATTCTCGCTGACGGTAACGATCACGGGGTCGAAGAGGTCCGCGAGAGGATAGCTATGCTAGCAGCCCGTGGCAGAAGTCAGTCTTTCTCAGATGGCGAGACGACGCGTTACCTGAATTGTGCCGAACGGCACGAGATCGTCGGCGTCGGGTAGTTCACTTTGCAATGCAAAGTGGCCGGGGC
>JBKQIF010000103.1:0-18843 GCA_052148435.1 Bryobacteraceae bacterium | reverse complement strand
CGGCGCGGCGCATGGACTGCTGGGCGATGGCGATGGTCTCGATGGCGAACAACTCCTGGGAATTGATGGGTTGGTAAGTGGCGACGAGGTCGGCTTTGAACTTGTCGATCTCGGCGGGGTCTTCGAGGCGGACGACGGCGAAGTTGGTACCGGCGAAGCCGTGCTGGGAGGAGTTGGCGGCGGAACGGAGCTTGCCTGCGGGAGTGCGCGGGCCGGTACTCTTTTGCGCGTTGGCGCGGTTGGCGGCCAGGCGCGCTTCGGACAGGGGACGTTTGGATTGGTCGGACATGTTGGAACCTTTCTACTGGGGAAAAAGATTTGAGCCACAGATGAACGCCGATGAACACGGATGAAAACCATTTGGCTTTTCACCGGAGTCGATCGGCGGCCGGATTCTCCGGCGGTTCCAGCAGCCTGATTCAGAAGTAGCATGGGGAGGGGTTGGGCTGGCGATTAGGAGGGCCGTAAGTGGCTGGTGGGACGGGAGATAGGGACTTTGGAGGGGTTGTGACCGAGGGCGGACTGGCAAAGGCTGAAAGGTTATCCCAGTCAGGCACGGCAAGAAAAGCCGAGACGAATCTCGGCTCAGCAGGCTTGACAGCCTGCGCCACGACTTAAGTGAACAGTAAGGTGGGCTAAGGTATCCGCGTCATCTGAGGAGCGGCGGCGTGGAGTTGTTTCACGGCCTCTTTGGATTTCTCCAGGAGGAAGGCGTGCTCGGCGGCGGCGCCCACGAAGCGCATGCCACGCTCGGCCCAGAAGGCGGCCATGGCGACGCTGCGCACCTGGATGCCGGGGACCACGTTGTGGCGGCGGCATTGCTCGATGAGGCGGTCCACGGCGGCAACCAGGATGGGGTTATCGAACTCGCCCGGAACGCCGAGCGAGATGGAAAGGTCGGCCGGGCCGACCATCACGATGTCCAGGCCGGGAACGGCCAGCAGCTCGTCGGCGCGTTCCAGCGCGGTGGTGGTTTCGAACTGCACCACGCCGAGCACGTTGCGGTTGAAGTGTTCGATGATTTCGGGCATGGAGGCCGGGGCGTAATCCACCATGGTCGCGTTGACGCCGAACCCGCGCTTGCCCAGGGGCGGAAAACGCATCCAGCGCAGGGCTTCTTCGAGCACGCGGGGATCCTCCACGCGCGGGAGAATGATGCCGTCGGCCCCGGCATCGAGCAGGCGCGCTACCAGCGAATAGAGCAATTCGCCGACGCGCACGATGGGCGTGATGGCGGAGCCGTGCGAGGCCTTGATCATGTCGGCTACGGTCTCCAGATCGAAGTGCCCGTGCTCCATGTCGATAAAGACGTAGTCGAAGCCGGCGGCGGCGAAAGTGCGGGCGATCTCCGGCGAGCGGTAGACTTGTAACCCGCTTCCGAAAACGGTGCCGCCCTGGGCCAGTTTCCGGCGAGTATGATTCACGCGCATGGGAATTGCGCTCCTTTCGAAAACCTTATGCTAGCAGGCGGCGGGGGCACTTTTACAGGTTCGGAAATGCAGGCCAAAGGCCTACTCCACCTGATGGCGGCGGAGCATGTGGGCGGCGCGCGGGTCGCCATTAGCCTCGGCGGCGCGGGCGTGGCGCCAGGCGGCGGGGTAATCGCCGCGCACGGCATAGATTTCGGCCAGGGAGGCGTGGGCGGGGGCGAATTGGGCGTCGAGCCGCACGGCTTCGAGCAGCAGGCCGAGCGCCTCATCCTGGCGGCTTTCGATGCGGTAGAACTGGGCCAGGTGAAAATACGGGCGCGGATTGGCGGGCTCGCGTCCGATCCAGGCCCGCTGTTCGGCCATGTGGCGGCGCGTCTCGCCGCCGAGCGCGACCTCCACGACCTGGTTGCGCCAGAAACTCACGCCGGCGCGCCGATCAGCATGATATGCACGTCCGCCACGTTGGTATTGGTGGGGCCAGTCATGACCAGGTCGCCCAGGGGCGCGAAATAGCGGTAGGAATCGTTGCGCTCGAGGAATGCGGGAGCGGCGGGATTGCGCGCCAGGGTTTCGCCGTCGGCCACGGCGCCGGCCGCGTCGGTTGGCCCGTCGGTTCCATCGGTGCCGGCGCTGAACACCACCACGCCGGGAAGGCCGGCGATGTCGATGGCGGCGGCCAGAACGAACTCCTGGTTGCGCCCGCCCAGGCCGCCGCCGCGCAGCGTCACGGTGGTTTCTCCGCCGCTTACGATGGCGGCCGGGGGGGCAGCCGGGCTGCCGTACTCGACTACTTCGCGGGCGATGGCGGCGTGCATGCGCGCCACATCGCGGGTTTCGCCCTGGATGGTGGAGGCCAGCACGAGGGTACGAAAGCCTAAACTGACGGCGCAGGCGGCGGCGCGATCGAGCGCCAGGCGATTGCCGCCGACGACGGTATTGCGCACGCGCTCGAACAGCGGGTCGCCGGGTTTGGGTGTCTCGGCGATTTCGCCGCGCGCGCCGCGCTCGAGGCGCAGGCGAACGGCTTCGGGCAGCCGCGGCCGCAGTGCAAAGCGGTCGACAATGGCCTCGGCATCGGCGAAGGTGGACGCGTCGGGAGCGGTCGGGCCGGAGCCGATCACGCTCAGATCGTCGCCAATGACGTCGCTCAGCAGCAGCGCTTCCACCGTGGCCGGCGCTGCCATGCGCGCCAGTTGGCCGCCTTTGATGCGCGAAAGGTGCTTGCGCAGGGTATTGATTTCGTAGATGTCGGCGCCGCAGGCCAGCAGCAGCTTGGTGACTTCCTGCTTTTCGGCGAGAGTAATGCCGTCGGCGGGAAGCGGCAGCAGGGCCGAACCGCCGCCGGAGATCAGGCACAGCACCAGATCGCCGGCGCCGGCGCTTTCCGCCAGAGCCGCGATGCGCTCGGAACCGGCCACGCCGCGCTCATCGGGCAGCGGATGCCTGGCTTGCTGGAGCTCGATGTGCGCAAGCCCGATCAGGTGCCCGTCCTTGACGTTCAGCAGCCCGGCGGCGATGCGATTCCCCAGCACACGTTCGGCGGCATGCGCCATGGACGCGCCGGCTTTGCCCGCGCCGAGCACGAAAATGCGCTGAAAGCGGTCGAAGTCGATGGTACGGAGGTGACGCTCGACCGCCTCTTCGGGATCGGCCGCGCGCAACGCTTCGTCGAAGATCTGGCGGGCCTGGCGGCGTAGGAGATCATTCATGGCATTGGCTCCAGCAGGCGCCGGTACTCTTCCGGATCCAGGCCGAAGCGCTCCATCAGGCGGGGCAAATCGGGGCGGAGTGTTTCGGGGGTGACCTGGACCCAGGCGGCGATGACGGTTTCCACGCCGACGCGGTTCTTGCCGTCTTGCCCGGCCAGGACTTCGGCCGCGCCGTGCAATTGCGCTTCGGTTTGGCCGCGCACCGGCCGGGGAGTCTCGGAAAGGATCCGGTTCAGCAGATCTTGAGCGGCGTCGTTCCAGTTCATGAGTTTGAAAGTGGCCTTCGGTTCTAGCGGACGATGAACCTGGCGACTTCGTCCACCACCAGCGGGGCGACGTGACCGGGCTTCTTGTAATCGGCCTCCGTGCTCTTGCCTTCACCCGCCACCATCAGGTGGTCGAGAGCGGGGTAGGCGTGGATGGTGACGTTGCGGCGTTCGCCCAAGCCTTGCTGCCAGAGCTTGAGGTCCTGCGGGGGCACCTGAAAATCGCGCTCACCGTGGATCACCAGGATCGGGATGTTGAGTTTGCCGGCGACCTCGACCGGGTTGTAGCCCTTCAGGTCGAGCCAGTATTCGGCCGGCAGGCCCAGAATAGAGGGCGCGTCGGAGTCGGCCGATTCCAGCTTTTTGACGCGCGCGGCTTGCAATTTGGCGGAGTCGATATTCTTTGGCGACACCCCGACGCCGGCCAGGTTGTAGATCATGACGTCCTCGAGCGGGCTCGCATTGGCGCCCAGCATGATCAAGCCGGTCAGCTTGCCGTCGTCGGTGGCGATGCGGGGCGCCAGGTACCCGCCCAGGTCGTGCCCCAGCAGGAACACGCGATGGGTGTCGACACCGGGCTGCTGGCGAAGGAACTCGAGCGCGGTCAGGGCGTCGTCCACGGTTTCATCGGCGGCGGTGTAAGGCTTGCCCAGCATCCTCTGAAAGTATTGCCTGGTGCGCTTCTCGTAACGCATCACCAGGATGCCGCGGGTGGCCAAGCCTTCGGCGAGGTCGCGGGCCGGCTTCACGGCGAGGGAGGTATCGTCCTTATCCTTGGGGCCGAACCCTTGCACCAACAGGACCGCGGGAAACGGTCCGGGGCCGGAGGTGGGAACGGTCAGCAATCCCGGCAGCTTGTTTTCGCCTTCTCCGAAGGTCACCTCGCGTTCGCGGAAGGTCTTGGGATCGCTGTAGTCCGGCCGCTGCCAACTGGTGGCTCCAGGCCGCATCAAGGGAGCGGAAACCAGCCCGGTCCCGGCATTCACGCCGAACTGGAAATTGATGTTTTGGGTGGCAAAGTCCACCGGAATGGTGACGATGGCATTGAGACCCATGTCCTGCACCGTTGGGTCTCCGATTTTATGCACGTCGCCCCAACTCTTGATCTCCGCGACTAATTTGTCGAAAATGGCCTCGGTGGTGCCGGCCTTGTACTGTGGCGAGAGCATGGCCGAAAACTCGGCGTACTTGCCGCCCAGAAGCAGATCGAGAGCCTTACGGGCGGTGGCGCCCGGAGCGGCCGCCGTCTGAGCCATCAGCAACGCGGCGGAGGCGAAACAAATCAAGCGCGACAACATCACGATTCCATGGTAGCGCGGACGTTGCGGCGCGGGCTGCACCGCGGCGCCCCGAGGATTGCGGAATTCTCAGCGAAGAAAGGCCGACCGGGGGGTCGGCCCCCATAGGCGCTAACTTAGCCCCAAGGTGGGCACGCACTTTTGCGTGCCGCGTCGAGACTCATCTCGACGCCCGCTTTGGTTCGATTGGGAGGCTCCCTCTCGTGGCGCGATTCTGAGCCAAGTCGCAGTCGAAAGGTACACCCCAGTCCGGCAGGCGCGCCGCTGTTTCTCGCCCGCGCCGCGCACCAGCCCCAGTCCGAGCGCAAGCGTCGAGAAAAGTCTCGACGCGGCACGCACGAGTGCGTGCGCCACGCTAAGTTAGCGCCTATGCGGGAGGTAGGCCCCCACATTACGGCCGCGCGGGCGGCCTCGTCTTCAGGTACTCTTCGTACGCGCCAGGGCTGAGCTTCTGCTTCAGATAGTCTTCGTATTCCTTGAGCAACGCCGGATCCCTCGGCCGGCTGTAGATATCGGTCGACTTGTACTTACCCTGGCCGAACTTCATCTTCGTCCAGTCGTCGTGAAGGTGGGTGATCTGCGCCTCATCGAGAATCCCCTGCACCAGGTGCGGGGGGATGAAAGAAACGCCTTCGCGGTCGCCGAAGACCACGTCGCCCGGCATCACCGTGGTGTTGCCGATCCGGACCGGAATGTTAATCCCCGTCACCATAACATTGTGAATGGCGGGCGGCGTGGCGCCCTTGAAGTATCCGGCCAGATCGAGCGGCGAGATGCCATCCAGGTCGCGGATAGCCCCGTCGATCACAAAGCCGGCTTTGGTGGTCAACATAATGTAGGTAGCCAGGTTGTCGCCGATCACGCCGCCCGAAGCAACGCTTCCAAACACGTCAACCACAATGACGTCGCCGGGTTGAAGCAGGTCCAGGGCATTCTGGTGATCGCGCGGCCGTTGATGCCCCTGGGCTTTCCACTCGGCGGCGTCCAGGTCCGCAATGTCGGGCCGCAGAGGCATCAGTTGCAGGGTCACCGCCCGGCCGATCAGTTTCTTCTCCGGATGCAGAACCTGGAGGCTGCCCACGAACTGGTTGGGGAACCCGCTGCGCGACAGGCCGATTTCCTCGGAGGACATATCCTTGAACTTCTCGAGGAGCGCATCGGGGACTTTCGGTCTTCCGTCGGGGAAGCGGTCGTAAGGGCTCTTGGCCGTGTACTTGATCAACTGTTCGCGGGTCATGGTGAAGACTTGTCCCCAGGCCGGCGCCAGGACAAACCCGCCAGCGAACATTATGGTGACCAGCGGCTGGAACAACCGGGCAGAAAAACGGGACCTTAAATTGCAGTTGGATGTATTCGCCATAGTCGTATTCCTCGATCCGAGATAGTCAACGCACTCCCAGTGGTTGAGCCCGATCCAGGCACAGTCACAAGGGTTCCAATCACGCCGTGCCCAACCGGCATTTCCATTTTGGCGCGACGGCCGCCAAAAGTATACACCCGTCCGCCTCTCTTAGAGCCGTTGGGGCGCTAATTTGGGCCTGAATGTCCCGAATGCGCTTCAGCTATGCCGGGTGTCTCGATGACGGGCAAAGGTAGCGTACGCCTCCACAAAGGGGCAGAAGCGTCGAGCAGAGGCTCGACGCGGCACGCAAGAGTGCGTGCGCCACGGTCTTAGGGCGCTTCTTTCAGTTCGATGCGCGGAAGCAGCGCAACGCCTCTTCGGTGGCACGTTCGTAGGCCTCGATGAGGCGGTCCCAGCGGGCATTGGCTTCGTCATCGATTTGCCGGCGCGCCGGGTCGGCGTCGAACCAGGCCATGGTCCGGCGGATGCCCTCGGTGAACGGCAGGGTGGCGCAGTAGCCGGGGACGAAGCGCTTGATCTTGGTATTATCGAAGACCACGCTGACGGCTTTGTCGCCGAAGAGACCGCCGCGCGCCTCGGGGACACACGCCGCGATGAAGTCGCTGGGGATATGCACCAGTTGCGGCTCGACGCCGGCGGCCTGGGCGGTCAGGCGATACCACTGGTCCCAGCACATCACCTCGTCGCCGGTGACGTGGAAGGCGTGTCCGATGGCCTGCTCGCGCGCCAACAGTCCCACCAGGCCTTTGGCGAAATCGGTGTTATGGGTGATTACCCAGAGCGACGAGCCATCCCCGGGAACAATCACTTTCTTGCCGCGGCGCATGCGATCCACGACGGTGTAGGACTTAGCCCAACTGTTGATGGCGAGGGCGATCTGGGTGTCGCCGTAGGTTAGCGACGGGCGCACGATGGTGATGGGGAAGGCCTCTTCGCGGTAGGCGCGCATGAGGCGGTCTTCGCAGGCGATTTTCTGCTGCGAATAAGCCCAGAAGGGGTTGGCGAGCGGGGTGGACTCGGTGATCGGAAGGTGCGTGGCGGGCTTCTGGTAGGCGCTGGCGGAACTGATGAAGAGGTAGTGGCGCGTCCGGCCGCGGAAAAGGGCGATGTCGCGCTCGACGTGGGCGGGTTCAAAGGCGATCCAATCGACTACGGCATCGAAGGAGGCGCCGGCGAGCGCGCGGGAAACGGCAGCGGAGTCTTCGATGTCCACGGCCAGCGTGTTGACGCCGGCCGGCGGACAGGCCGCGTGACGGCCGCGGTTGAGGAGCGTAACGTGGATGCCGCGCTCGATCGCCAGATGCGTCGAAGCTGTACTGATGATGCCGGTTCCGCCGATGAAGAGAACATTCATAGGTACGTTGTAGCAGATTGGAAAGGCCCCCATCATTGGAGCGGTTCCCTCTGGCATCGCGGAATTCACAGCGAAGAAAGGCCGACCGGGGGTCGGCCGCAGACCAGGAGGTCCGCCCCACCAAGCACACGAATCGGCGCCAATTAAGCGAGGGACGCCAGGTCGGCTTCCAGGCTTTCCCGGTCCAGAATGGTGATTTCGCGGCCATTCATCTCAATCAAGCTCTGTGCCTGGAGACGCGCAAGGTTCCGCGAGACCAACTCCCGGACGGTGCCGATCCGGGCGGCGAGTTCCTGATGGCTGGCGTTGAGCGAAAAGACCACGCCTCGCCCTGTGCGGCGGCCTTCGGCGCTCGCCTGGCGCAGCAGCCAAGAGATCAGGCGGTGGCGCACGGTGGTAAACGAAAGTTCTTCGATGATATCGACCAACCTCCGCAGCCGCGCCCCGACCACCTGCAACATTTTCAGCGACACTTCGGGATGCTCCAGACAAATCGCGCGAAGATCGGCGCGGGAGACGAACAGCGCCTCGGTCCTTTCCAGGGCCGAAGCCGACGCGGGGTAGCTGCCTCCATCGAACACGGGCAGTTCGGCGACCGACGCCCCTGGTCCTTCGATGGCGAGAACCTGTTCGCGGCCGTTAAGCGACGTTTTGAAGATTCGAACGCGGCCGGAGACCACGATGTACAAGCCCTTCGAAGGGTCGCCCTCGGAGAACAGAATCTGTCCGGAGGAATAAGCCTGGATTCGACAGCGGGCCGCCAGCGAGTTCAACTCGGATTCGTCGAGGGCGGCAAACAGCGGCGTTGCCTTCAATATCTGCCTGGGTGGGACGGGGCCTTCCGGCATACATCCATGATTCTCTCTTACGCGCGACAGAAGTGTCACGGGAATCCTACAGCCGGCCGGCAAGGCTCCGTATGGCTGGCGGGTTACGACCCGCTTTCTCAGAACTTCCAGAGGCGTTTCAATGCCGGACTGTTCCCGTCGGGCGCTGCCGCGAAGCGGACCACCTTCCCCAGAGACTGGCTCTCTTCGGCGGTCAGGGCGTGATCCAACAGGTTCTGCACGGCCAAGCGCCGGTGCAACGCCGCGAAATTGTCGGAGAAGCGGTACTCGATCACATGCAGGTTGAAATCCAGGCTGTATACGATCCCTCCCTGCTCCGGCGTCGGCGTTTCCACCGTGATGCGGCCGCCATCGATCTTGAAATTCGCGGGCACGGGCAGCAGCCCCATCACCTTGTCCACGTCGGGAAGGGGAAGCAGCGCGTAGGCCAGTTCTCCTCCGCCGGTCAGGGGCGGGAATGCCACTTTCAGCACCAGCTTCCAGTTCCGTTTTTCGAGTGCGGGCGGCCAGGATCCGGCCGACGGAATCACTTTCGTGGTGGGGACGAGTACCACAGGCTTGGGAGGGTTAGGTGTTGGCATGGGTTACCAAGGCGTCAGCGGCAAAAGCGTCGCTATTGAGTTTGACACCTTTGACAATACCGGTTACGGCCTTGGCGACGACGATGGCAACAGTAGCAACCACGTTTCTATCGACACTAATGGCAGTCTGACGAATACCGACCTTACCAACGTATACGGCAACCCGTCCTGTGGTTTTGCGAACGGCACCCCAGCCCAGAATCCCAATACGGCGGCCGGTTGCATGTCGGAGACTTGTGGACAGCCAATATCAGCTACAACGGCTCGAACCTGACAGTGATAGTCACGGATCCGGCGGAGGCGTCGAGTTTTACCGCGATCAACAACTACCCCATTAATCTTGCGTCGCTGCTCGGCCAGAACACCGCGTACGTGGGCTTTACGGCCGGCACCGGCGGGGGATGGGAGAACCACGATATCGTGAATTGGACATTTGCGAATACGGTGCAAGGCATTTGCACCTATTCGCTTTCCCCAGGCAGCGCCTCGCCCGGGGCCGGGTCGGCCACTGGAACCGTAACGGTGACGGCGGGCAGCGGCTGCGCCTGGACGGCGACGAGCAACGCGGCCTGGATCACCATCACGTCAAGCGCTACCGGCACGGGCAATGGCACAGTCGGCTATTCGGTGACAGCTAACAGCGGAGCGGCCCGGACCGGGACCGTGACGATTGGCGGGCAGACGTTTACGGTGACGCAGGCGGCGGGCGGAGGCACGAGCGGCTGCTCTTACAACGTCAACCCCACCAGCATCCACGCCACGGCGGCAGCGACCAGTTCCACGCTGCTGATCTCCACCAACAGCGGGTGCACCTGGACGGTCAGCGTGCCTGCGGGGGTTAGCTGGATCACGCTGAGTCCGGTGTCCGGCAGCGGCGGGGGCGGGGTGGGCTATTCGATTACGGCCAACACGGGCGCCGCCCGCAACGCCACAATTACCGTGGCCGGGGTAGCGGTGACGGTGTTGCAGGATGCCTCCTCAAGCTGCACCTACACGTTGAGCGCCACCAGCAGCCCCCTGATTTCGGGTGTGGGCGGAGTGGGCACCGTCGGTGTAACGGTGGCAGGAACGGGTTGCGCGGCCTGGAGCGTGGCGACGCCCACGGTGAGCTGGGTACACGTGGCCGGAGGGAAAGGCTCCACTTCCAGCGGTACGGTGAGCTATAGCGTGGATTCCAATAGCGCGAATTCCACGCGCAGCACCACGCTCACGGTGGCTAACCAGAGCTACACGGTGCAACAGGCCGCGGCTCCCTGCACCTACTCGCTGGGGTCGGCCGGCAGCGGCACACTGGCCGCGGGGGGCGCCAGCGGAAGCTTTCAAGTAATTGCGACCGGGCCGGTCTCCACCTGGTCGATTACCCTGCCCTCCGGCGCCGGCTCGCAGTGGATTCACGTGATTTCGGCGCTGAATGCCATGGGCCCGGGCATCGTGAACTACACGGTGGATCCAAACAACACGATGTCGGCGCGGAGCCTGGCGCTGACGTTGAACGGTAAGAACCCGGCCACTACCCTTACCTACACGGTAAGCCAGGCCGCGGGTGCGGCCAACACCGCGCCCGGACCGATCGTCAACCCGAACGGGATCGTGAATGCGGCCAGCTTTATCTCCGCCAGTCTGCCGGCGGGCTCGATCGCGCAGGGGTCCTTCTTTTCGATCTTCGGCAATGGGCTGGGACCGGCCAATCCCGGGCTCAGCGCCACCAGCTTTCCGCTGGGCACGAACCTGGGCGGCGTGACTGTAAAGGTTACGCAGGGTTCGACATCGGTGAATGCCATCCCGGTGTTTGTGGCGCAATACCAGATCAACGCGGTGATGCCTTCCAACACGCCGACCGGTACGGCACAGGTGACCGTGAGCTATGGCGGCCTCACCAGCGCGCCGGCCGCGGTGCAGGTGGCAACGGCGAACTTCGGGGCGTTCACGGTGTCCGGCGGGCGCGGGCCCGGAATCGTGCAGAACTATGTCTCGGCCACGCAGACGCCGCTCAACATGACCAATCTCACGGCGGCGCCGGGAGACACCGTGATCCTGTGGGGCACTGGGCTGGGGCCGCTGCCGGCAGGCGATTCCGATACGCAGCCGGCGCCGGCGGGCTCGCTGCCGGTTTCGGTGCAGGTGCTGTTGGGAGACCTGACGATCTCACCGGCCTACGCGGGGCGCGCGCCGGGACTGGCGGGTGTGGACCAGATCGACTTCCAGCTTCCCTCTGGCGCGACCCTGGGCTGCTATGTTCCTTTGCAGGTGCTTGTGAACGGCAACGCCAGCAACACGGTGACGATGGCGATCAACAACAACCGTCAGCCGTGTTCGGACGCCAGTCCTTTCAGCGCCACGTCGCGCAATGGCGGCAAGAACGCCAGCATCGGACTGGTGCGCCTGTCTTACACGGATCCCCTCAACGAGCTGAAGATCGGCAACGGGACGGTGGATATCGCGATGGGGACGTTCAACCAGTCGGCGGGAGTCGGCGACCTTGGGTTCTCGCTGTTCGCTTCCCTGCCGCCGATCAACACCTGCACGTACTACAACAATGTCGGCAGTTTGAACGGCCTGCTCGGCGGACAAATGCCGTCATCCGCGAGCGGCACGACGCCTTTGGACGCGGGGCCAACCATCACGATCCAGGGCCCGAACGGGACCGAAGGCGCATCGTATTCGGATTCGAGCGCGCAGGTGAGCCCGTATTTGGGGGTGCTCGGTACCGGAGGTGGATGGATGGCCCTTGGCTTGGGGCCCAGCACGCCTTTCCTCGATCCGGGGACCTACACTGTTTCCGGGGCGGGAGGAAAGGACGTGGGTCCCTTCCAATACACCATGCAGATTCCAGTGGGGGCGACCTGGACGAACGATTCGATCACGGCGGTGGACCGGACCAAAGGGCTGCCGATCCTCTGGAGCGGGGGCAGCGCGTCGACCCAGGCGGTGGCGATCTTCGGCTACTCCAGCAATCCGGCTTCGAACGTATCGGGCGCGTTTGCGTGTCTCTCCGACATGGCGCCGCAGAGTTTCACGGTGCCGCCCAACTTTCTGGCCAACCTGCCGGCGACGCCGACCACCAATCCGGGGAACGCGATTTCGGCCCTGGTATTCGTGACCGTGCCCACCGCCAGTCAGTTTGTCAACTTCAGCACCAGCGCTCGGTCGCTCGATAGCGGGCTGGGATACTACGCGGTGGGTGAACTAAGGAACAACGTGGCGTTCCAGTAAAGCGGCGGGCGTTTGTGAGGCAGCTTGGTAAGTAAGCTGCGCTCCGGCTGGCAACCGGCGCTGTCTGGCCGGGTCGCGCTTCCGCCCTCATCGTCAGGCCGCCCGCGGAACACGACACCAGCCGCACCCGCAAGGAAACCCCCGTCCGGCTCCCGTCCTCCGGCAGGTATCATAGGAGTGGATCGCCTCTCTCCTGGAACTACCCGTGCGCAAACCCGAAATCATGAGTCCGGCAGGTTATTGGCCACAATTGCGGGCGGCGATTGAGGCCGGCGCGGACGCGGTGTACTTCGGGCTGCGCCACTTCACGGCGCGCGCCAAGGTAGGGTTCGAGGTGAGCGAACTGCCCGAGGCGATGGCGACCCTGCACCGGCGCGGGGTACGCGGCTACGTCACTTTTAATACGCTGGTGTTCGAGCACGAAATCGGGGAGGCGGCTCGCGCTCTCGAAAGCATTGCGCGGGCCGGCGCCGACGCCATCATTGTGCAGGACCTGGGCATTGCCAGGCTGGCGCGGGAGATCGCTCCCGATCTGGAAATTCACGCCAGCACGCAGATGTCGGTGACCAACGCCGAGGGGGTGCGGCTGGCGCAGCGTCTGGGCGCCGGCAGGGTTACGCTGGCGCGCGAGCTTTCGCTGGACGAGATCCGCGCCATCCGCGCGACGACCGACTGCGAGCTGGAGATTTTCGTGCATGGCGCGCTGTGCGTGGCCTATTCCGGCCAGTGCTTTTCGTCGGAGGCCTGGGGCGGGCGCAGCGCCAATCGCGGCCAGTGCGCGCAGGCTTGCCGCTTGCCTTACGAAATGATGGTGGATGGCAAGCTCGAGCCGCTCGGCGATGCCCGCTATCTTCTTTCTCCCGGCGATCTGTACGCCCTGCGCCAGATTCCCGAAATTGTCGGGATCGGCGTTGCCGCGCTCAAGATCGAAGGCCGCTACAAGGATGCCGATTACGTGGCGCTGGCCACGCGGGCCTATCGCAAGGCCGTGGACGACGCCGTGGCTGGAATGGCGCCGCCGATCGGCCGCGCCGCCGAACTGGAGCTGGAACAGGTCTATTCGCGCGGCCTCGGTGCGTTCTTTTTGAATGGCACCAATCACCAGGCGGTGGTGAACGGGCGTGCGCCGCGCCATCGCGGCGTAATGCTGGGCAAGGTCGTCCGGGTGGCGGATTCGGGCATCCTGATCGAGCCGGGCGAAGCGCACCAGGTGGCGCCGCTCAAGCCGGGCGATGGGGTGGTGTTCGACGCCGCCGGCTGGCGCAGTCCGGAGGAGAAAGAAGAAGGCGGGCGCGTGTTCGAAGTGCGCCTCGCGGGCACGGCATTGGAGGTGCGATTCGGCAACGGCGCGATCGACCCGAGCCGCATCCGCCGCGGCGATTGGCTATGGCGCACCCACGATCCGGACATCGACAAGGCCGCCCGGCCCTATCTGGACGACGCGCAGCCGTTGCGCAAGCAGCCGGTAAAGGTGCGGGCCGTGGCACGCGTGGGCGAACCGCTGTGCACCGAATGGAGCGTCGGCCCGCTGCGGGTGAGCGTGGAATCGCCGGAATCGCTGGGCGAGGCCCGCAACCAGGCGCTGGACCGGGATTTTCTGCGGGCGCAATTCGGCCGGCTCGGCAACACGGCTTACGAGTTGGCCGAACTGGAAGTGGAAATTTGCGGCCGGCCTTTCGCTCCCAGTTCCCTTTTGAACCAGATGAGGCGGGAAGCCGTGGAGCGGCTGGGTCAGGAGCAAGGCACGCCCACCCCGGTGACCATCCGCGCGGTTCGACTGCCCGCCGCGCCGATTCGAGCCGCCGCCGAACCGTCCGGAGAAGCGCTGCTGCACCTGTTGGTGCGCAGTCCGGAGCAGCTCGAAGCAGCCATCGCGGCCGGCCCGGCGAGCATCACGCTCGACTACCTGGATCTGTACGGTCTGAAACCCTCGCTGGAACGCGTGCGCGGCGCGGGAGTTGCGGTACGCGTGGCCAGTCCCCGCGTATTGAAGCCCGGCGAGGCGCGGATCGTCGATTTTCTGTTGAGTTGCGCCTGCCCTATCCTGGTGCGCTCGGCTGGGTTGCTCGAGGCGCTGCTGGAGCGCGCCCATGCGAGCCTGGTGGGCGATTTCAGTTTGAACGCGGCCAATAGTCTGACCGCGGCGGAGCTGTTTTCGATGGGTTTGGACGCGCTCACTCCCACCCACGATCTGAACGCCGCACAGGTAGCCGACCTGGCGCTGCGCGTTGGCGCGGGGCGCATCGAGGCGGTCGGCTATCAGCACCTGCCCGTGTTTCATACCGAGCATTGCGTGTTCTGCCGGTTTCTTTCGAAGGGAACCAGCTACCGCGATTGCGGGCGGCCATGCGAGCGGCATCGTGTCGCACTTCGGGATACTCAGGGCCGCGAGCATCCCGTCCTGGCCGACGTGGGCTGCCGCAACACCGTATTCGGGGCTGAGGCGCAGCATGCCGCCCTCCGTCTGGAGGACTGGCGGGCGGCCGGCATTCGCCATTTTTGCCTGGAATTCGCGCACGAGTCGGCCGGGCAGGTAGCTGCCGTCGCGCGCGCCTTTGCCGAGACCCTGGCCGGCCAGCGCAACGGCCGGGCTCTCGCCGGACTCCTGAGCTCGATTGCGCCCGGCGGAACTACCGAAGGCAGTCTGTTTGTGCCGGCAGGGTACCTGACGCTGCCCGTGCTGCAATAGCGCCACAGGCTACAGATTTAGCCGCGCCACGCCGATATATTAAACAAGCAAAACTGAGCGGCCATCGGAACCGCTGCAGTCGGGCGGGGTCTAAGCGGGAAAGACGCCGCCTGGTTCGGTAACGGAATGGTAAGAACGTGTTCGGAAGAATGAAACTAACTAATAGGGGCCTTCCTGTTCAGCCTCTCCGTAGTGGCTGGCCAGAACTGTGTTCCTGTCGGTATACTGCCGGCCGGCAGGTACGATGTGGTTGCCAAGCACTTGGCTTACTATTATTCGCCCGGCAATTACACGCTCACGCTAAACCAGGTCATGGCGACCCCCATGGGCCGCAAGCGGGTGCCGAAATGAATGAGGAGGCCGTGAAGTGGGCCGCGTCCGCGGAGCTGCGATTCTGCCGTGGTATTCTGCGGCAAATGAACGCACTCGCTCGAATCTTGCTTTGCCTGGTTTTGCCGGTGGTGCTCGGAGCGCAGACTCCCAGGCGGCACAAACGGACCGTTACGGATGCCGAAGTGAAGCGCGTCCATGCCTCAGCAATCCTCATCGACACGCATAACGACATCACCAGCGCCACCGTAGCCGGGCTCGATATCGGCCAGCCGAACACCGATAACATGACCGATCTGCCGCGCATGAAAGCGGGCGGGATGGGGGCGCAGTTTTTCGCCGTGTACGTTGCCGCCAGCTACGAGAACGGCAATCACTCGGCCAACCGTACGCTGCAGATGATCGATACCGTGCGCCACGACATCATTGAGAAATATCCCAACGATTTTGCTCTCGCCACCACCGCGGACGACATTCGCCGTGCGCACCGGCAGCACAAAATCGCCGCCCTGCTGGGTATCGAAGGCGGTCACGCCATCGAAGATAGCCTCCGATTGCTACGCCGATACTATGACGAAGGGGTGCGTTACATGACGCTGACGCACGCCAACAGCAACCACTGGGCCGACTCCTCCGGAGATGAGAACAAGCCCAACAACGGCCTCTCGGCATTCGGCAAAGAGGTGGTGCGCGAGATGAACCGGTTGGGAATGATAGTAGACATCTCGCACGTTTCCGACAAGACCTTCTGGGACGCTCTTGAAGTCAGCAAGGCGCCGATTTTCGCGTCGCATTCCTCCTGCCGCGCCATCGCGCCCGTGCCGCGCAACCTGACCGACGAGATGATCCAGGCCCTGGCCAAGAAGGGTGGGGTGGTCCAGATCAATTTCTCTTGCGATTTTCTCAATGCCGATGTGGCCAAAGCCGAAGCCGATTTTGGAGCCAGACTCCGACCCATCCGCGACCAGTTGATCGCCCAGTACGCCAACAACCCCGATGGCTTGCGCGCGGCCATGCGGGAGGCCCGGCGCCAGGTCGGCGCCCCGCCGGAGCAGAGGGCCACACTGGCCGACGTGGTCCGTAACATTAACCACGTGGTGGAACTGGCTGGTGTGGACGCCGTCGGGCTGGGGAGTGACTTTGACGGCATCTCTTGCGCCCCGGAGGGCTTGGACAGCGTCGACAAGTGGCCCAATCTGACCCGCGCGTTGCTGGAGGAGGGCTACACGGCCGCCGAAATTCGCAAGATCTACGGCGAAAACACCCTGCGCCTAATGGCTGCCGTGGAGCGAACCGCCCAGGAACTGCGCTAACTTGACTGACGGAGAAACCGCACCACTTTTGGCCCGATGGAATCCAGCACGTCCAGCATTTCATGGCCATCGGGCACGACTTCCAGCACCACGTTGGGATGTTGGGCGGCAAACTCCCGCGGAAGGCGGACCGGGACGATGTCGTCGCGGTCGCCGTGAAAAATCAGAGCCGGTTGGCGGAAGTCCGGCGCGTCTTCATAGCGTTCGCCGTCTTCCAGGAGCTGATAGCCTAGCGGGCGCAGGCGGGCCTCCGCGTAGTGAAAGACTTCGCGGCTGCCCGTGCGGCGCCATTGCTCGAGGGTTTCCGCACCCAATCGCTCGGGCCAGTGCGTCGCGAAGCCGAAAGCCGGGGCCAGCAATACCAGGCGGGTGACCTCGGCATGGCGTGCGGCGTAAAGCGCGGCCAAATAGCCGCCCAGGCTGGAGCCCATCAGCGCTACCGGCCGCCCTGCGGCAATCTCTTCCAGCACACTCAATTGGCCCGAAATGGTGAGATGTTCGAAATCGCCTTGGGCCAGGTCGGGCACTTCGACCGAGGCTCCGATTGCCTCCAGTTGCCGCCGAAAATATATGGCCTTTCTGGAATTTGGACTCGAAGCGAAGCCGTGCAGATAAATGACGCCGATCATCTCTTCACCGGAGCGGGTGCTGGCTGGTCGGGTACTTCGGTGAATTTGATTTCGGCGTCGGAACTGAACATGCGAAACGGTTCGTAATGATACAGGTTTTCGGTGATGGGCTGGCCGTCTACCAGGTGGCGGTGAAACACGGATACGGGTGTGAGAAAACCGTGCGCGGATTCGACGTAGTCGACCGTCGCTTCGTCCCGGATGCGGTGCTGGCCAGCGGTGTATTGCGCCCAGGCATCCACCCGTAACGGCAGACCGTCTGCCTTGCGCACCCAGAGGCGGCCCTCCAGGGGCTGGCGAACTACCTGCCGTCCATGGAATTCGAGCTCTCCGCCGGCAGTAGTCTTCTGCCGCCAGGCGAAAACCAGCGCCGCGTCGGCCCCGATCCGCGCCTCGGCGACGGGTGCGATGTCCAGGTTTGTCATGCCACGGGGGGTGAAATCGAGCAATATCAGACCGTAATCGGTGGCAACGTCCACCAGTCCATGCTTGGCGAAGTCCTCGAGCATGCGCTTGCGCGCGCGGTCGTCACGTGATTGGATTCCGATCGAAAGGGAGTGCCGCGCGCTCTCCACGGACTGAACCGTGCGGCCGTCGACCGAAATCACCTGTCGGAACTCGTGCAAGTCGGCCGAGCCGGTCTCCTGGAGGGTGCCGACGCTGTACTCGGAGACGATGTTGCGTACCTGCAGGCGGGGCTTGGGCGCGACGGCAGCGTCCTTGCCGATCCGCGGCCTAAAACGTGACGGTGGGAGTTCCGCGCGCTGCTCGAGCGACTCCTGAGTGATGGTGCGGGTGATGTTTCGCTCGATGGCGTCGGCTTCTTCGGCCGTGCGGCGCAGCGCCAGGCTGCTCGTTTGGGCCAAAACGACGGCGCAAAATGACAAGATCGGCAGGGAACGGAACATCTACCGTATTCTACGCCAGCCAACGCGGAAGCCGTACCAGGCGTTGGCACCGAGCCTGGCAGCATTCTTTATCGTATTGATAAATATAGGTATTAGTAGTCTCTTTCATTTTTTTGTAAAAACCCCTTGCGCACCTGGGGTTGCTCTGATATTCTGAGGAAGTCGCCGAAACGAGGATCCGAAGCAAACTGCGACTGGGCTCTGTCCCCGCACGTAGGGTGCGACGAAGTACGAAGGGTCCTCAGTAAGGAATGGTAACAAAACTCCACCGGGCCACCGGTCGAGCGGAATACGGCCTTCCTGGTTGGTTCTTTTTTAAGCTCTCATACAAGTTTGCTGATGTGACGGCTTGAGTGAGCAGTCGCGTCGGCGCAAGTTCGAGGCCTGCGGCGTTGGCCGGCATTTCGATGATGTCGGTTGGGGTCGCGCAGATCTTTGAAAATCTGGTTGAATGCAGTAATAAAAGTTCGTCAGAACTCTGAGTAAACCGGAGCGATTTTATAACTCTACATTTTCAAATGAGAGTTTGATCCCGGCTCAGAATCAACGCTGGCGGCGCGCCTAACACATGCAAGTCGAACGAGAAAGTCCGCAAGGATGAGTAAAGTGGCGTACGGGTGAGTAACACGTGGGTATCTGCCTCTTAGTGGGGAATAACCCTGGGAAACCGGGGCTAATACCGCATAATCCCGAGAGGGGAAAGCAGCAATGCGCTGAGAGAGGAGCCCGCGGCCGATTAGCTAGTTGGTGAGGTAACGGCCCACCAAGGCTAAGATCGGTAGCCGGCCTGAGAGGGCACACGGCCACACTGGCACTGAAACACGGGCCAGACTCCTACGGGAGGCAGCAGTGGGGAATCTTGCACAATGGGGGAAACCCTGATGCAGCGACGCCGCGTGAGCGATGAAGCCC
>JBKQIF010000102.1:0-24490 GCA_052148435.1 Bryobacteraceae bacterium | reverse complement strand
AACACGCCATGTAGAAAGACCGTCCAATCTGGTTGTGTCGGAAGCTAGCGGCGCTGCGGGCACCAGCCTCGGAAAGGCCGGCCAGGGGGCCGGCCGCGGACCAGGGGGTCCGCCCCGCCACGGCCGCATCGGGGCTACCGGCCCTGCTCCTGGCGGCATTACTTCTGCCCGGCTGCGGCAACTACACCGACTTCACCTTGCCGACGCTCCCGGGCGGCGACCCCGCCTTGACCTTCGCCTTGGACGAGCGGGCAGAACCGGTGTTGAGCGAGCCGGGGCAGGAGGCGCTGAACCCGTCGGTGGTCCCGGGGCAGCCGTTGCTCAACTTCTATTCCCGCTTCGACGGCCGCGCGTGGCATACAGCCATGGCCACTTCCGCCGATGGCATCGGCTGGCAAAGCCGGGGAACGATTCTCTCCCCCGATGCGCGCACCTGGGAAGGGTCGTACATTGCGGCCAATGGCTCGGCGCTCATCGAAGGCGGCAAGTGGTGGTATTGGTATCAGGCGGGTCCGAAGCCCACTCCGCGGATCGGCCTTCTGCGGCAGGGCGCCGTGCGGGAGCCCGCGCCGGTCGTTGGTTACGGCCCCTATATGAGCTGGGACGAACGTGCCATTGCCGATCCCGATGCGATCCGCATCGGGCCGTACTTTTACCTCTATTACCTTGGCCAGGACCGCGCCGATCCGCCGCGCCAGCGCCTGGGGCTAGCCCGCTCGCGCGACGGGGTGCATTGGGAAAAGCTGCGGGCCAATCCGATTCTCTCTCCCGGCGGGCCGGGCGCATTCGATGAAAACGGCGTGGGCGAACCGGCCGTGTGGCAATTTCATGGATTCTACTGGATGCTGTTTACCGGCCGCGACCGCGGCGAACGGCGCCGCCTGGGGCTGGCGCGCTCGACCGACGGCGTACACTGGCGCAAGCTGCCACAGGTATTCGCCGGCGCCGAAGCGTGGGACTCCGAGGTGATCTGCGACCCAACGGTCGCGGTCGACGGCGAAGAAATCCGGGTCTGGTTCGGCGGCGGCGACGCGGCCAAACCCGATGAGGGCATCGACGGACGGATCGGTTACGGAACCTTGCGGCCAGTCCATGCTACCCTGGCCCCGTGAACATCGGAATCACCTGTTACCCCACCTACGGCGGCAGTGGCATCGTCGCCACCGAACTCGGCATGGAACTGGCGGCGCGGGGCCACCACGTGCACTTTATCACCTACGCCAACCCCATTCGCCTGGACCCCGATATACCCCGGATTTACTACCACGAAGTCGAAGTTTCCAACTATCCGCTGTTCCAGTATCCGCCGTATTGCCTGGCGTTGGCCTCGCGCATGGGGGAAGTGGCGGATTGCTACGCCCTCGACCTGCTGCACGTGCACTACGCCATTCCCCACTCCATTGCCGCCCTGCTGGCGCAGCAAATGACCGCGCCCAGGCGCCGCCTGCCATTTGTCACCACTTTGCATGGAACCGATATCACCCTGGTCGGAGTGGACCGCTCTTACTTTCCAATTACTAAGTTCTCTATCGAACAATCCGACGGGGTTACCTCCATCAGCGAAAACCTGCGCGCCCAGACCGCCGACGTGTTCGGAATCAGCCGGCCCATCCAAGTCATCCATAACTTCGTCAACTGCGACTTGTATCGCTCGAACGACGCCAAGAAGGAAGCCGCGCAGTTCGCGCCCGCGGGCGAAAAGCTGCTCATCCACCTTTCCAATTTTCGCCCCGTAAAGCGCGTGCTGGATTGTATTCGCATCCTGGCCGAGGTGCGTAAGAACACGCCGGCTCGCCTGCTGATGGTGGGCGACGGTCCGGATCGCGGGCCCGCCGAGCACCTGGCTCGCCAGTTGGGCGTTGCCGGCCACGTCGCGTTTCTGGGCAAGCAGAACCACGTAGAGCGGCTGATTCCCCTGGCCCACGCCCTGCTGATGCCGAGCGAAATGGAGTCCTTCGGCTTGGCTGCGCTGGAAGCCATGGCTTGCAGCGTGGTGCCGGTGGCGACCCGCGTGGGCGGCGTGCCCGAGCTGATTACCGACCAGGTGGACGGGTTTCTCGAAGCGGTCGGCGATATCCCCGCCATGGCAGCCCGTGTTACAGCGCTGCTCACCGATGCGGATCTGCATTACCGCATGAGCAAAGCCGGTCGGTGGACCGCCTCGGAGCGATTCTGTTCCGAAAAAATCATCCCGCAATACGAGAATCACTACAAAGAGGTGATCGAGCGCGGCAGTTAGCTCGTGGGGCAGCTTAGTAAGCTGCGCGCGGCCGCCAGCCTGCCCTACAAACCTGCGGCGTGCTAGCCCTTTGCCGGTGGCTGCTTCCGGGCAAAATCCCAGGCGTGGCGCACGATCTCCCGCAGATCCGTATATTGCGGTTTCCAGCCTAACCCGGCGCGCAGTTTGTCGGAAGCGGCGACCAGGGCGGGAGGATCGCCCTCGCGGCGGGGACCGGTCGTGTAGGGCACCTTCCTGCCGGTAACTTCTTCCACCGCCCGGATGATCTCGAGAACGGTGTGTCCGGTTCCGGTGCCTACGTTGAACGCATCCGACGCTCCGCCCCCCAGCAGGTATTCGAGCGACTGAATGTGCGCTTGCGCCAGATCGTTGACGTGAACGTAATCGCGAATACAGGTGCCGTCGGGGGTTTCGTAATCGTCGCCGAACACGGTCACCGGCTGCCCGGTCTCGACCGCGCGCAGCACCAGGGGGATCAGATGAGTTTCCGGTACGTGGCGCTCGCCCAGGCGGCCCTGGGGGTCAGCGCCGCAGGCATTGAAGTAGCGCAACCTTACGCTGGTGATGCGATGAATCTCGTCGAACCAGCGCAGCAGAGTTTCCACCATCGCCTTCGATTCGCCGTAGGCATTCACGGGCCGAATGGGAAACGTCTCCAGAATCGGGGTGGCGTGCGGGTTGCCGTACACCGCCGCGCTAGACGAAAACACCATGTGCTTGACGCCCGCTTCCACCATGGCGGCCAATAGCGACAGCGATCCGCACACGTTGTTGGAGAAATAACGGGCGGGCTCGCGCATCGATTCGCCCACCGCGATAAATGCGGCGAAGTGCACCACGGCTTCGGCCCCGGACTCCTTCAGCACAGCCGTCAGCGCCTTGGTGTCGGCGATGTCCATCTCCACCAGACGCCCTTCCGGAACGTTGTCCCGGTAGCCCTTGGAGAGGTTGTCCAGCACGGTTACGTCGTAGCCCCGGTCGAGCAGCAGGCGGACGGTGTGCGAGCCGATGTAGCCGGCCCCGCCGGTCACTAATATTTTACGGGTAGTCACGGAAGTCAGAACACCGATTGTACCAGCGCGAGCCCCGTCCCTCCCAAATTGCGGCCCGGCTATCTCGCCGGACCGGTGGAGGCGCGCACGACGAGCGTGGGTTCGATGAGGACTTCCTTGCCGGGCGGCGGGGGTGTGCCGCGCGCGGAGAGGAGCTGAGCGCACATGATCTGGCCGATGCGCTGACGCGGAATATCGACCGTGGTCAGGGCCGGGTAGCAGAATTCGGCCAGCTTCACGTTGTCGAATCCGGTTACCGAGATGTCTGTGGGAACGCAGCGGCCGAGTTCCCGAACGGCCCGCATCGCGCCTACGGCGGTGAGGTCGTTGACGCACACCAGGGCGGTCAGGTCAAAGCCGGAAGCGAACAGCGCGTGGGCGGAGCGGCGTCCGCCTTCGAGGGTGTCCTCGTCGGCGGCGGTGCGGACTTCGAGCCCGGGGCGGCGGCTGACGGCGTCCAGCACGGTTTTCATGCGTTCATTGAGAGGCCCCAACATGGAGTGGTGGCCGATGAAACCGATGCGGCGGTGGCCGAAGCCGTAGAGGTGCTCGACCACGCGCTCGACCGCGCCGGCGTAGTTGACGCGAATGCTGGAGATGGTTTCGCTCGGCGTACCCACGTCGTAGAACACCACCGGAATCCGCAGCCCTACCAGTTCCGCGATCAGCGGCGGTTCCATTTCCGACACGATGGGAGCCAGACCGTCCACGCGCCGCCCAATCATCAGGCGCAGGCTGGCTGCGAGTTGTTCGGGCCGATAATCCGTGTTGGCTATGAGGACTTCGTATCCGTGTTCGTGAGCCAGGGCTGCAATGGTCTTGTAAATATCGAAGAAGAACGGGTTCTCGAGGTTGGACACGATCACGCCGATGGTGTTGCTCTTGCCGCCGGCGAGCGATCGCGCCTGAAGGTTGGGATGATACTTCAGCTCCTCGATGGCGCGCAGGACGCGGGTCCGCGTGGCGTTTCTTACCACGCTGGCATTGTTGATGACGCGCGATACGGTAGCTGTCGAAACCTTCGCGCGCCGGGCAACCTGTTGCAGGTTCATTGAGCTCCACTCGTTATTGTAGTCCCATTGGAAGCGCGAACCGGAGCGCACCGTTACACTGAAACCATGGAGTGGCAACTGGACGCGGCTGAAGTGCGGGTGCTCGGCGCGCTGATCGAAAAGGAAATCACCACACCCGATTTATACCCGCTGTCGTTGAATGCGCTGGTGAACGCTTCGAACCAGAGGTCGAACCGCGACCCCGTGGTGGCTTATGACGACGGCGTGGTGGAAGTGGCGCTGGGCTCCCTGCGCGCCAAGGGACTGGCGACGCGCATTACCGGGGCGGACGTGCGCGTGCCCAAGCACACCGAACGCCTGATCGAGAAGCTGAACCTGGGCCGCCGCGAAGTAGCGCTGCTGTGCGTGCTCATGCTGCGCGGGCCGCAGACGCCCGGCGAACTGCGCGGGCGCAGCGAGCGCTTGCACACTTTCGACGATCTGGAATCCGTGGAACATACCCTCGACCGGATGGCCGAAAGCGGCCTGGTGAAGAAACTGCCGCGCCAGCCGGGAGCGCGCGAATCGCGTTTCGCCCACCTGCTTTCGGGCGATGTGGAAACGGCCTCGTACGCCGAGGAAACCGCCAGCCCGGCCCGCGCCGCCGCCCCCAGCGACAGGGACCGGCTGGCCGCACTGGAAACCGAAGTTGCCGAGCTCAAGCGTGCCTTCGAGGAATTTCGCGCCCGCTTCGAGTAGGAGCTTTCAGCCAACCTGACTGGACGCGGTCGTTGACCGAGACGCGACCGTCAGGAGGTATGAGAAAGTTGGCTGCAACCGAAAAAGCGCAGGCGTAAACGCCTACTCCACGAAGATTCCAATGTGCTTACCAACCTCGTGGAGTAGGCCTTCGGGAAAACCTGGGGGAAAACCTGGGGAAAACCTGGGACAGACGGGACGTTTCTTGAGACCACTCATCCATTTCCGCGCGGTTTATTATCATGGCATGTCTCGGCGGAGCAGAACACGCCGGCGGCCGGCGCGCTCATTTGCGCCTGCCTTCTCGAAACAGGCACACGCGGATGCCATGGGTCGGTTTCTTCCATTCCGCGGCGGCTGTCATGGCGGCCAAATCCAGTTGACGCGCAAGCGTCAGGCACGCCCGATCGGCGAGGGAAAGGCCATTTGTCCAGGCGAGAGGGAAAAGACCGCGGCTTGCCCATGCCAACTCTTCGTCCCACGGAATCGCTTCGAGATCCAGCGCCCGGAGCAAGCGCTCCACCAGGCGCGGTTCCCCTCCCTGGCGGATCAGTTTTGTCATCGATTCGGTGAGGCTGATTGCCGATATCACCGAGTGCTCCAGCGCGGCCTGGACCTTCTCCCATCCCTGCTCGCGCCTTACCAGCGCGATTACGGCAGAACTGTCAAGCACGTATTGCGGCTGCTCAGTCTTCAATTTCACGCCGTGCCTCTTGGCGGCGCTCGGCGATCAGTTCGTCCGACCACACTTCGGTTGCGGGAGCGAGGCCGCAGAAGTATTCCTGCGCTTCGCGCACGGCAGCTAACCTCGATTCGAGCACGATCCGCCCGGCGCGGCCTTCCGTGATACTCACCGTCGCGCCAGGCTGTACGCCAAGCTTTTCGCGAAGTGGAGCCGGTATCAGGACCCGTCCCGCGCTATCTACTTTGCCCCTGTAGCGGGCTCCCGCCTTCCGCGTCATATTCCCATTTCCTCGCCTTCTGACATATTACCGCAATCTGCCATTCATGATCGGATATTCTCGCCCGTCTGGCGGGCGTTGCCCGCGGTCCCAGAGCTTACGCGCCGGGCTCAAGAAACCGCTCCCTTTGGCCACGGCACCCCTATTTCCAGCGGAACAGTTTCAGCGCCAGGCCGAAGCACACGACCATCCAGGCGGCCAGGATGCCGAGTTCTGGCGCAACCTGCGCCAGCGCCGCGCCCTGCAGCATGCTGGCACGCAGCGCGTCGATGAGCGCGGTCAGCGGCAGGGCGCGGATGGCGGGCTGGAGCGCGTCGGGAAACCGCTCGGCGGAAAAGAACACGCCGGAGAGAATCCACATCGGCATCATCACCACGTTCATCAGACCGCTGGCGGCCTCGATGGTGCGGGCGCGGGAAGCGATGAGCATGCCCAGCGAACAGAATGCCAGCGAGCCGGTGAGGCACACCGCCGCCAATCCGGCCAGCGAGCCGCGCATCGGTACGCCGAAGACCAGCATGCCGAAGCCGGCTACTACGCCCACTTCCACCACCAGCATGAACAGGCGCGAAAGGATGAACGAAAGCAGATAGTAATGCCGCGGCATGGGCGTGGCCACCAGCCGCTTGAGCAGTTTCTTCCGGCGCGCGTCCACCACGGCGAAGCCCATGCCCCAGATGGCGCTCCCCATCATGTTCATGCCGAGCAGTCCGGGGATCAGGAAATCGATATAGCGGGAGCCGGGCTCGCGCATGAACCGGTCGGTGGTCGAGACCGGATTGGAGCGGCCGGCGGCGCGCTGGATGGCGTCATCGGCCAACTGGCGGGCCGCGCGGCCGTCGGGGTTGGTGTCGTCGAAGCGGTACGTCACGCCGCTGGGAGCGGTCTCCACCACGAGAGCGACCTTGCCTTGCCGTAGCGCGTCCATGGCCGACCCTGGGGCCGGACCGGAATCGAGCGGGCGAACGTCGAGCCGCTTTTCCCGGCGCAGGGCGCGCACCAGGCCGGGGTCCGTGGCGACAATTTTGAGCACCTCCGCCGGCCGGTTGCGGAAAGCCAGGCCCAGGCCGGCTGCCAGCAGAATGGGAAACACGAAGACCCAAAAAATGGCTTCCGGTTCGCGCGCGAACTCGCGGAAGCGCACCAGCGTCAATTCCAGCAGCGGATGCCGGCTATTCATCGCGCAGCCGCCGTCCCGTGAATGCCATGAAGACGTCCTCCAGTGTCGCCGAATGCACGCGCAGCTCGGTGAGCGGCTGCCCCTGCCGCTCCAACTCGTCGAGCAGGGCCGGAAGCGCGTCATGGAGCTGCTCCACCTGGGCTTCCACCGCGCCGTCCTCGGTGCGCGCGGCGGCCACGCATCCCAGGGCGCCGAAGGCGGCGGCATCGAGCTGCCGGCCGGCTGAAGACAATCGCACCACGTGCCCGGCGCCGATGGAGGCGATCAGCTCACGCGGAGTGCCGAGCGCGATCACTTTGCCGTGATCCATGATGGCCACGCGGTCGCAGAGGCGTTCGGCCTCCTCCATGTAGTGCGTGGTGAGCAGAATGGTGCGGCCGGCGCGTTGCAATTCCGCGATCAGCTCCCAAAGCTGGCGGCGCGCCTGGGGATCGAGGCCGGTGGTGGGCTCATCCAGGAACAGCAGGTCGGGCTCGCCCACCAGCGCGCAGGCCAGCGCCAGCCGCTGCTTCTGGCCGCCCGAGAGAACGCCCACGCGGGAATTGCGCTTTTCTTCCAGTTGCACGCGGGCGATCACCTCGTCGGCCGATGGGCCCCGCGGAAAGAAGCTGCGAAACAGGGAGAGGGTTTCGTGCACGGTGAGCTTTTCGGAAAGCTGCGTCTCCTGGAGCTGAATGCCGAGCCGCTCCCGCAACCGCCGGGCGTCCTTTTCCCAGCTCAGCCCGAGCACTTCCACTTCGCCCGAATCGCGGTCGGTCAGCCCTTCGCAGATTTCGATGGTGGTGGTTTTGCCCGCGCCGTTGGGACCCAGCAGGCCGAAACATTCGCCCGCGCGCACTTCCAGATCCAGACCGTCCACGGCAACCACGTCCTGAAACGCCTTGCGGAGATTGCGCACGCGCAATGCCGGCGGCGCGGATAAGGGCGACATCCTAATAGTGTAATTTGCCGGGCGGATAGGGTGCTGCTGGAACCCTGCCGCCGGACCCTCCCCGTATTCGCCGCCGCAATCGTGATATGAATGGTTTTCAGGTCTGAATTCCAGGAACTCAACCCTTACAGGACGGTTATGAGCATACGCCTATCTAACGGAACCGAAATCCCCATCGAAATGCACAAAGTGCGTATTGTGCAGAAAGTCCGGCTGGCGCCTGCCCGCGAACGGCTGAAAGCCATGGAAGAGGCGGGCTACAACACTTTCCTCCTCCGCTCTCGCGACCTCTTTCTCGACATGCTGACGGATAGCGGCACCAATGCCATGAGCGACAATCAGCAGGCCGCGATGATGCAGTCCGACGACGCCTACGCCGGCTCGGAGAGTTTTTACCGGCTGGCCGATGCGGTGCGTGAGATCTTCGGCTACGAGTACGTCCTGCCTGTCCATCAGGGCCGCGCCGCCGAGCA
Source organism: Bryobacteraceae bacterium (assembly GCA_052148435.1). Lineage (GTDB taxonomy): Bacteria > Acidobacteriota > Terriglobia > Bryobacterales > Bryobacteraceae > JBEKYD01. The sequence goes on along the minus strand of JBKQIF010000102.1, from coordinate 15,902 downwards.
CCTGCTGGCCAAGACTTTCGTCAAGCCCGGCCACATCGTGCCCATGAATTATCACTTCACCACCACCAAAGCGCATTTCGACCTTGCCGGCGGCAAGGTGCTGGAACTCTATGGGCCGGAGGCGCTGAACACCGAGAGCTCGTACCCCTTCAAGGGAAATATGGACCTCGATCGGCTGCGCGACGCTATCGCCAAAGCCGGCCCCTCCAATGTCTCTTTCGTGCGCATGGAGGCCACCACCAATCTCATCGGCGGCCAGCCGTTTTCGCTCGAAAACCTGCGCCAGGTCAAGGCGTTGATCGAGCCCCTGGGCATTTTTCTGGTGGTGGACGGCAGCCTGATTTCCGAAAACGCCTACTTCATTCGCCAGCGCGAGCCCGGATATGAGAACACGTCCATCCGCGACATCGTCCTCGAAATCATGCGCATCGCCGACCTCTGCTACCTCTCCGGCCGCAAGAGTTGCAGCGTTCGCGGCGGTATGATCGCCACCAACCGCAAGGATCTTTATGAAGCCATCCGGCCCTGGCTTCCGGTGTACGAAGGTTTCTTCACTTACGGCGGCATGTCGTCGAAGGAGATCGAGGCTATGGCCGTTGGCATGCGGGAAATGACCGATCTCGATGTCGCCGGCGCCTCGGCGGACGCCATCAAATACTTCGTCGGTCTGCTTCAAGAGAAGGGTATCCCGGTGGTTACGCCGGCCGGAGGGCTGGCCGGCCACATCGATGCGATGCGCTTTATCGACCACGTACCGCAGTCCGAATACCCCGCCGGCGCCCTGGCTGCCGCGGTCTATATCGCCTCCGGCATCCGCGGCATGGAGCGCGGCTCCGTATCGATGGATCGCGACGCCGAAGGGAACGATGTTCCCTCGGACCTGGAGCTGGTGCGCCTCGCCGTGCCCCGGCGGGTTTTCACCATGTCTCACTATCAGTACGCCGCCGACCGTTTGCAGTGGCTCTACAACCACCGCCGCCTGATCGGTGGCCTGGAGTTCTGCGAAGAGCCGCCCGTGCTCCGCTTTTTCGCCGGCCGCCTGAAGCCCAAGGGCGATTGGGGCACTGCCCTAGCCCAGGCATTTGAGAACGACTTCGGCCAGAGCTGCTGACGGGCTTTGCTGGTCTCAGGCTGCCTTACGGAGCGGCTTGGGGGGCGCGAGAAATAGCTTTTTAGCTGCGGCGAGGCGGCTGTAGTGGGCGGCCACGCGCAGGATCGCGGCGTTTGAAAAATCAAATTGTGGGGGCAGGATTTGGCGCGGGTAATCGCGCTCCGGGTCGTAGGTTTCCCCTTTGCTTGCCGCAAGTTCGACGAGAAGCGCAACCTCTTCGGCGGCTTGCTTGAGGGCGGCCTGGCGGTCCTGCTGCAACGCGCGGAGCATGACCATGTTCTTTTCCACGCGGCGCTGGATGCGGTGCTCGTAGAGACTGAGGAGCTGGAGGTCCTTGCCCTGGGCAAGCCAGACGCGGGCTTGGGCGAGGGCGGCATCGACCTCGGGATTGCCGGCGGTGGACGGGACGGGCTGGCCGAGACCGAGGGCGAAGATGGAGCTTTCGATGGAGGCGGCGCGTTTGAGCCGCCAGCGGTCGTCGGCGATGGACTGGGCGAGGTCGATTTCGACGGCGCCGACCGGGGCGAGCGATTCGTGGAACCCGCGGCAATGTTTCTCGTAGGCCACCTGGTCGGCCGGGGTGAGGATGTGAACCTGGCCGGTCAAGCCGTGCCGATAGGCGTTGAGGGCTCGGGGGTCGCGCGGTTTAGGTGTTAAAGCGGCTACGAGTGGTTCGTACGTCATGAGTAAAGTCCGCTTAAACTGTACGATGCAGGTTGAGTGAGGCGGACGGGGAGTGCTTGTAAGTGGTTGCAGGGATGGGACGGATTTTCTTGTGGGGGCTGTGACCGGGGAATGGTGGGTGGGAATTTTGGCGGCGAGCGGACAGGGCGTTTCGCGGCGGCAGGTCCGGCCGATCTGCCAGAACGCCGTACCTGAGGGGGTTGAATGAGCCCAGCCGTTCCGCGGGTCTCGGACGCAGTCCAGGGGTCTCGTAAACACTACGCCGTTATCATTGCCTATCCACGTTCCCAGCTCAGGCGGTCTACTTGCCGGGCTCGTGGGATTTCAGAATCCGTAGCACTGAGAGTATTGTGTTCCAACTGCGCGTTGTCGCCGGCGCCCCAAAGAGCCTGTCGATCTGGCCGAGATAGCCAATTGTTTTCATGTGGCGGCGGTACACCCCATACACGAGACGATTCTTCGAGCCAATGATTCGCACAAGCCACTCCCTACCTTCGGGAAGAGCAATCGGAAGAGAAACTCTGCGGTGTCCAGCCTCCGACAGGATGCTTACAAATTGAACAACATCTGCGGGTGGTGGCTCAGTTCCAAACGGATTGTCCATCTCTAGTCGAATCAGATCACTGCCGTGGCAGAAAGCGATTGTTGCTTCAAACGGCAGCTTCCGGCGCAATTCGGCAAGGAACTTTGCGCGCAACCCGGGCTTGCGAACGACAAGCGTGCCTGCGGCGCCCACGTTCACGGCATCGTAGATGCCCAGTTCTTTGGCGAGCACGCTCGGACGAAAAGCCCTGAATCCTCCAACGTTGATTCCCCGGAAGAAAACGATCAAAGCCATGCTGCCCATTGTTGCAGCACCGAAGGATCGAGGAGAAGCGGAAGCGGTCGGGCCTGTTCCTTTAGGTTTCCGCCGCTATTTTCCTTGTGGAGACCTGGCTTCTCATTCCGGTTTCGGTTTGCGGGAGATGCCGCGACAGCGGGCCCGAGCGTACTCCCAGGCGGAGAATTGGCAGGCCTTGTCATCGGAGGCGATCCATGGATCTTCGCCGAAGCCTGTATAGCCATCGAAGATTTCTTCCGGCGACCGATCCGGGTTCGAGCGGGCCAGATGCTCGTCCACGATGCGCTTGCAGGCGGCGATGGCGGACTCGCAATCGTCGAACTCCCGAGTTTGTAGCGCCCGGCTTCGTCCTATCCCGATCCGGCTGCCGGATTGCCGACCGAGCGGTCACAATCGCGGAGCCCCTTCCTGATAAGATGGTCGCGGTTACGACTGGGCAATGCCACTTAATTTTCACACCATCGAACATCGGGCATAGTTGGTGGGGCGGACCCCCTGGTCCGCAGCCGGGCCCCTGGCCGGCTTGTCGGGAGCGGCAAGCGCTTGATTCTTCGGGAGAAGAGCGGGTCCAGGGAGACCCGCGCGGACCGCGGGGTCCGCCCCACCATCCTATTCAGAATCCGACGGAGGAGCGACTTCATGTTCAAACTACCGATCATCTTATTAGGGTGGGGCGTCTTCGCCGTTGACGCCTTCCTGGTAGTTGTTGCGATCGTCTCCCGGGATATGGGCGACGATGCGGCCGGCCGCGGCGCGGGACTCTTCTGGGGGTTTGTCGGCCTGGTATTCGTGCTGGCCGGCGGAGCCGGCTTGTATTTCAGCGGACGCGCCCATTCATGGCCGGGCGTCATCGGTTCGATCGTTCCGCTGGCACTCCCTTTGCTGATCTTCTTCGGTACCGACGTGGAAGCCTACATCCATAAAATACGCGCGGGGTTTGAGAGTCGGAAGCAAGGCCGGTACGCCGACCCAGCGCAGAGCCCCACTACACGGGTACATGCCGCCGCGCTGCTGATGTACCTGTGCGGGAAAACCGACGAGCCGTTTGACTGGAATCAACGCCCCTTTTTTCTGCGGTTCGCCAGTGAGGACAATCAGGAGCTGCGCGCGGCGTGGACGGAACTGCGTGAACGCGCTGGCATCTGAGTCCGCGCGCGAAGGAGCCGTTACTACTCAGGATAGTATCCTTCGCGCGGCACAAAGGTCGCCAAGCCGCAGAAGTGTTCACGCCACGAAAACTTAGCGCGCGGGCCGCGGGTGGGGCTTCGTGCTGCCCTCCGTCATGCCCAGCACCCAGCGGATAGCCTCGAAATACATCTTCGAGATGTCGGGGTCGTCCCAGGCTTCGTTGGTGTGGCCCAGGGTGGAATAGAATACCCGCCCGTTGCCGTACGTCTTGGCGTACGCCACGACGAAATCGTGGTCGGCACGGTGGATGCGGGGGTTGTTGTCGTAGTTCAGCTTGGTCTCGTCGAGCCGCAACAGCACGTTGACGTTGTCGCGCGACCAGTTCTTGAGCTGGTAGATTTCGTCGCGCTTCAGGAAGGCTTTAGGGAAATGGCGGACGGCGGGAAAGTCGGGGTCCTCCAGCACGATCGGCGCATCGAAGGTCATCCAGGGGTGCTGGTCGAACCAGCCGCCGGTCAGCACGCCGAACTCCGCCCACTTGTAGTTGGAGTCGTTCGAGGCGTGTATGCCCACGAAGCCGCGTCCGTCTTCGTGGACGAACCTGAGCAGGTCGGCTTTCTGCTGGTCGTCGAGGTCCATCTCGCCGGTGGTGCTGGCGAAGACCACGGCGTCGAAATCGGGCAGGGTTTTGGCGTTGGCTTCCAGTTTCTTCTTGGTGAGCAGTTCGGTGTCGGTGCGCAGATAGGCCTCCCACAGGCCCGTTTCATGGCCCCATTTCCAGACGCTCGCCATGGCGGCGGGCACCGAATCGTGCTGGTATCCGTGGGTCTGACCGATAACCAGAATGCGCTTTTTCACCCGCGCGGGGGGCGTTGCCGGGCGGGGTGCGGCCGCCGGCTGGGTTTGGGCAAATCCGAAAGGCAGCAGGCTGCCCGCACACGCGATGAGCAAGGCTGGACGAACGAAGCACTTCATAGCGGCTAAGATAGCTCCTCCGGCCCGATTCTACCGCCATGACGGCTCGTCCGGGACGGGCGGGTCGCTTGGGCTCCCTTGATTTGCGGGAGCCGCGGCCGTGGCGGCGGGGCGGTAGCGCAGAATCGAGTAGTAGCGATAGCGGCGCGGCATATGCGAACCGATGGAGGCGATGACGATCACCCCGATCAGGATCGCCACCCGCCAGGTCCACAGCCAGGGGATCAGGCATAGCAGGCACAGCTTGGCTGCGATCATCGCCGTGCGCACCTCGAACAGGCGGCGCCAATCGGGATAGAGTTCGACGATGACGAGCGCGACGCCGGTCAGGATGGTGAGATAAAGGCAGGGCAGGAGGCGCCTGGCGGCGATGGCGAAGACGTGTCCCCCGAACAGGGCTCCGGTGACGCCGATATGGGCGGTGCGGAGAGCGATGTTCCACGCGCGCGAGGCGGAAAGTGCGGGAGCGGCCACGTTCATACGACCAACCTTCCGGTTTCTTCGACTTCGTAGGCGCCCGTGGCGAGGACCTGCTCGCGGAAGCGGCCGGACGCCGAAGGCACGATGATATCGTAGCGCTCACGGGCGAGTGGAACGAAGTCGATCGCCGACGTCCATAGGGGGCATCACCGGACGCTTGCGGTCGATTCGTGAAATCCGTGCGGCAGGCAAAGGTGCGCTAGCGATCAGAAATTGGAACTGCCGATCCCCGCGCTCTCTAGCGTATTGGTGATGATCGCCATCGGATTCAGCGTCTGGTTCTGAACCCCATTGGCCCCAAAGGCGGCCAGGATCTGGCTTAGCGTCTGACTCGTGCCGCTCGCGCCGCTCGTGCTCGACGTGCTGGTCGAACTGCCGCTCGGAGTGCTGCTCGAAGTGCTGGAACTGCTATCCGAATCGGGCGAGCCACCGTGATGATGATGGTGATGCCCACTGCCCGTGACGGCCTGGGCCAAATCCTGAATATTGGGCAATTGGCCGGTCTGGGAGGCATTGGCGAAGTCCGTCGCCAGGGTGCCGAGTTGGTTCGCCGCGGTCGTATTGCCGTCCGACTGGGCGGTTTGGGCCGCATTTTGCAGGTTCGTGGCGATTTGCTGCGTAACCTGTTTGTACTGGGTCGGGTTGGATTGCTGAAGCTGCTGAAGGTTGCTCATCAGTTGGGCGAATGGTGAGATTTGGCTGCTGTCGGAAACGGAGCCGGCGCTGGTCGCGCCACTAGCTGTCGCGCTGGTTTTCGAGCCGGTGTTTTGCAGCGCGGCGTTGAGAATCGACTGCAGAGAAGCGGAAAGACTGTTGATTGAGCTGCTCATATCCTTCTTATCGGCAATTCCGCTCCGCTTTTGAGCTGGTCTAAGCAAACTACGCCGGGGGCTCCCAGAGTTCGATTTTGTTGCCGTCGGGGTCGTAGATCCAGGCAAAGCGGCCGTAATCGTACGACTCGCGCTTGGCGTCGATCACAACCCCACGGGCCTCCATCTTGGCAAGGAAGGCGTCCAGGTCGTCAACGATATAGTTGATCATGAAAGGCGCCTTGCTTGGGTCGAAGTAACTGGACGCGGCGCTGAAGATGCTCCACACGGTGCGCCGCTCCACCTCCGCCCGGGCGTGGTCGCGCCATAGAAATCCGAATCCCTCGGGGCTGGCGTCGAAGCCCAATTGCGCGTGGTACCAGTCGCGCAGTTGCCGGGCCTCGGGCGACTTGAAGAAGATGCCCCCGATGCCAATGATCCGTCCTCTTTCCCATTCGTTTTCGCTCATGCAGTCTATTGTACGGACGAATCTCGCGCCACGGCACACTTTAGGGGCCGGGCTCGATGACGGAAGCAACCGTGGCGACGGTGGCGCCGAGGGAGCGGAGTTCCTCCAACGCCTTCTCGGAGGCTGCGGCGGTGAGGCACTCGAGGGCGTCTTCCACTACCCGGACCGGTTTGCCGGTGGCTAACAATCCGCGCGCGGCGTGCAGCACGCAGACCTCCGTCACCACGCCGTAGACTACGTAGCTGTCGGCTTCGAGTTGGGCGAGCAGGGGGCGGATGGTTTCGGTCCGGAACACGTTCACGGTCTGTTTTTCTAAGATGATCTGGTCAACACCGGCGATGGAAAAACCGCAGGCGCGGTTCGGTATCGCCACACGCCGGTCCAGTAACGTCGCTTCGGGCTTGCGCTGACCCAAAGTGCCGGCAATGCAATGCGGCGGCCAGGCGGCGAACTCGGGGTCGCTCTCGGAGTGAGCGTCGGTGGTGGAGACGACCGGGATCCCGCGGCCGGCGGCAAATCGATTGAGGCGGGCGACGGCGGGAATAATGCGCTCCGCGCGCGGCACGTAGAGGGCACCCGAGGGCACCAGGAAATCGAGCTGCGTATCGATATCGAAGAAGACCGTAGACGCCATACGACTAGCCCATCAAATTGCGGTGCGTGCGCTCGATCAGGTCGCGCAGCTCGCGGCTGTAGATGACCGGCCAGGGCTCGGCCACTTCGAGTTCCCGCAGGCGCGGCGGCAGGCTCGCCACCGAAGCGGCGGCGCGGCTGCGCGCCTGCTCCAGGGTGGGCAAAGGTTCCACCAGGCGGCCCCGCAGAACGACGGGACGCAGGAGGGCTTCGCCGCGGCCGCATTCGCCGGAGCGCGCGATCACGTCGCGGGCTTCATCGCGAAAGATCTGTTTGGCTCCGGGCACGGACTTCTTGTCTTCACTGTACTTGGCGGTGAAGCGCTTGATGCCGCCGATTTCGAGCTCGACCAGTTTATAGGTGGCCGACAGAGACGGGCAATCGGCGGAAGTGGAGAGCTGAGTACCCACGCCGAAAACATCGACGGGTACGCCGGAGCGCACCAGATCGCGGATGCGGAACTCGTCCAGATCGCCGCTGACCACGATCCTGGCATCGGCGAGGCCGGCCTCATCGAGGATGGCGCGGACCTGGGGCACGATGACCTTGTAGTCGCCGCTGTCCAGGCGGACGCCCATGAGCGGCTTACCCAGAGCGGCGGCGCGGCGCGCGCCTTCGAGAGGATCGTAGGTATCGATGAGCTGAATAGCGGATTCGCCCAAGAGTTTCTGCAGGCGCCGAAACGATTCCGCCTCGCAGGCGAACGACATCACCCAGGAGTGAGCGGCGGTGCCGGAGACCGGGATGCCATAAGTGAAACCGGCCAGGGCGTTGCTGGTGGCAGCGCATCCGCCGAGGTAGGCGGCGCGCGCGCCGAGCACTCCGGCCTGCGGGGAGTGGGCGCGGCGGGTCCCGAATTCCAGCACCTCGCGTCCTTCGGCGGCGGCCACCGTGCGCGCGGCTTTACTGGCAATCAAAGTTGGGAAACTCGCCGCCGCAAGGAGGAAGGTTTCGGCCATTTGCGCCTCCATGAGCGGCGCGCGAACGGTCATCATGGGCTCGCCGGCGAACAGCACGGTGCCCTCGGGTACGGCAAACAGATCGCCGGTGAAGCGGAGATTTCGCAAACGATCGAAAAAGGCCGGAGAGACCGAGCGGAACTGCGGCAGAGCTTTGAGGTAGGCGATCTCCTCCTCGGAGAAGCTCAGGTTGAGCAGGTATTCGACCACCTGCGGCAGGCCGGCCGCGATTACGAAATTGCGGTTGGGCGGCAGGCGCCGCACGGCACATTCGAAGGTGGCAACCTCACCGGCCTTGCCGGCTTCAAAATAGCCGGCGGCCATGGTGAGCTCATAAAGATCGGTGAGGAGACCGTTCATAAGGGAGCTGTCAGCTTTCAGCTTTTAGCTGTCAGATGCCAGCTTTCGGCTTTACTTCTTTTTCGCGGGCGGGGCTTCCTTTAAGTCTCTGGCAGCCTTTTCCAGGTCGTCCACCGCGGACGCGTCTAACTGGTAGATGCTGGGATCGCCTTCGCGTTGCGCGAAATACTGATCCTGATTGCGGCTGATAGTGACTTTCTCGTTGCGTTTGCCCTGGTTCGAGATCACGCTGGCTTCAAAGACCGGCTGGCCGCCCCCGGCGGCGGCAAACTTACTGGCGGCGAGGTCGCGAAGCTTGTCGATCAGCGTCTGCACGGTGGCGTTATCCATTTTCTTGCCGGTGCCCGACACCCAGTCGTCGCCGGCCTTGGTAAAGAACGCGGTTTTGATATCCACCTTACTGGGGTCGCTGAAGCCGAATTCGAACAGCTTCTTGTTGCGGAAGTCTTCGGGGTTCTTGTTGAGCGCCTCGCCCACATCGGTGGTGGTTTTATAGACGCCCTCCACGGCGGAGCTTTTGGCGTAGTAGTTGTTGTCCGCATCCTTGCGGACTTCGATCGACTGAGTGCCGGATGCGGTGGTGATGGAAGCGGTGGCCACGGGCGTGGCGGCGGCGAACTTCCCGGCGATCTCCTCGGGCTTGGCGGTGGCATCCGTCTTAGCGGCATCCATCTTGGCGTCCTTGAGCTTGCCGATCAAGGTATCCACCTGGCCGCTGTCGGCGCGCATGGGATGGGGCTTGACGATCTGCCACTCGTTTTGCCCGTTCTTTCCGAACTCCACGGTGTCGCCCTTGGCGGTGAGTTCCACGCGGGTCAGTTTGTCGTTATCGAAGCTGAGCAGGTGCTTGTCGCGCAGATCGTCGGCTTTCTTGTCGAGGCTGCTCTTGACGAAGCTGGCGATGGTATAAACGTGCGGGTCGCCGGCCAGCTTGGCATAGGTGCCGGAGTTGTTGGGGGTATCGTCGCCGACCAGCAGATCCACGGCTTTGCCGTCCTTCCTGGTAATGCGCACATCGAGGGAGGGATTCACCAGGCCGTAGGCGCTCAAGTCGGTGGCTTTTTCGTCGATCGTTTTATCGGCGCTTATGCTGGCCACGGTAGTGATGAGGCTGGAAGCGGCATCGATATCGGCGGGCAGCGGCTTGGGCTGGGTGAGCACATACTTGGCGGCGCCTTCGCGTTTTAGCTCTACGGTTTCGCCGCCAGGGCGCTGAATGCGGATATCGGCGACCTGGTCGTCGGGAATGGAAACGATTTTGGGCGAGGCGTCGGCGGCGGGGGCTTTCTCTTTTTCCGCCTGCTTCTTATTGGAGTACCAGACGGCGCCGCCGAGCACCGCCAAAAGAACGACGGCGACCAACAGTCCCTTCGGCTTCATGGCCTACCTCCTCTTCCACCAGGTGGCCAGGCCGAACATGACGATGCCCAAGGGGAAGATGACGATGCTGAGCCAGAACAGGGCCGCCAGCCGCTGCTGGGTGATGTTAAGCGGCCGATCGTCGGGCGCTTTGGGACGGATGGAAATCAGGTCCTCGTCGGAAGACAGCCAGTTGATGGTGTTGAGAAACAGATCGCGGTTGCCGAGGGAGCGGGAGCCGGCGAAATTGTTGGCCGCCCAAAGGGAGGTGCCCACCACCACGAAGCGGCCCGGGGTGGCGCCGGAGAGAGTTCCGGCGGCGGCCAGAGTGAAGGGGCCTTTCTTACCCTGCTTGGGGTCGATGGCTCCGCCCGGCGGCACGTTGTCGACGGCAATGGAATCGTCGGTGGTGGCCACCAGTTTCGAAACCGAGGTCTTGTCGCCGTTCTTGACATCGAGCGCGCGGACGACGGGAAACGCGGTAGGAACGCGCGTGAGCGGTTGGGTGATAGCGTGCGATTCATACTGCAGGATGAAGGGGACTTCGGGGCCGAGGCCTAGGAGCTGGCCCATGCCGCTCAAGTCCAGAACCAGGTTTTTGTCGACGGTTACGCCCCAGCCTGCCAGCAGGGCCAGCAGGTCGGGATTGTCCGCGGCCGGCTCGGCGCGGCCGAGGCGCAGGGTTTCATCCAACATGATAAGCGCGCGGCCGCCACCCTCGACGTAGGCCTTGATGGCGTCGACGATGGGTTTGGGATAGGCGAGCTGCGGGCCGCCGACGACCAGCACGGTGCAATCCTTAGGCACTTCCACGTTGCCGGCGGGCGCCGTCTGGCCGATGGCCATGGGCTTCGAGTTGGGCGCGGCGGCGGGCTTGAGAGTTTCGCTGCGCGCCTTATAATTGTCGCGTTCCAGGAGCTGCTTGAGCAGGGAGTAACCGTCGCCGGATTCGTTATCGATAGAGCGTTCGCCGGCGGCATTCACGAAACAGACATTGCGCTCGCCGGATTTGAGCGATCGGATCAGAGCGCCGGTGACTTCTTCCTCGGTCAGGCTCTTGGCAGCTTCCCTGCGCGGGCCGTTATCGACCATCACCACGGCGTCGGAGCGATAACCGGCGGCCTTGGCCTGCTGCGGTTTACGGACCGGATCGATATATTCCACGCGAATCTTGGGCGAGAGCCCGGCATAGCGATCCAGCAGATCCTTGGGACCGCCGGGCTGGCCAAACGTGCCGGAATCGCCGAAGAAGGTGAGGTGGATGTCGTGCTTGAGGCCGTCGGCCACCTTGATCGTCTGGTCGGAGAGAGTGAACTGCTTGTTGGCGGTGGAATCGTAGGTCTTGTCGTAGCGGTTGGCCAGAAAATTGATCGCCCCCAGCACCAGGAGCACCACCAACACGTAAACCGCCAGGTAGGCCGAGTACTTGGTCTGACGGGTTTTGATCCATTCCGTATTCATTTCGAGTTAGGACCTCCACCGCAGCGATTCCATGGACCGGGACGTCAGGAACAAGCCAAAGAAGATGAACGAGAGATAGAAGACGACGTCCTTGGAATCGAGCACGCCCTTGGCGAAATTGTCGAAGTGGGTCACGATGGAAAGGTAGTTGACGACCGAGGAGAAGGCGCCGGAATTGAATTCCGTGAACCAGCTTAGCAGCCACAGCAGCAGGCAGACGAAGAAGGTCACGCCGCCGGCGATGATCTGGTTCTTGGTGGTGGTGGAGATGAAGGCGCCGACCGCGAGCAGAACGCCGCCCTGCAGGATCAGCCCGAGATAAGCCACCAGCACGGGCTTCCAATCCGGTTTGCCCCAGGCGAACAGCAGGGCCACGTCGAGCACCGACATGCCCAGCACGCAGAGGTAAAGAACCATGGCGCCGGCCCACTTGCCCACCACGATATCCAGATCCCGGACCGGAGAAGTGAGCAGCAGTTCGATGGTACCGGTTTTCTTCTCTTCGGCGAACAGGCGCATGGTGATCATGGGCACCAGAAACAGGGCGATGGTGGAGGCGAAGCCGAGCAGCGGGCGGATGATCTGCTCGTTGACGTTCATGGACGGCCCTCCGCCCTGCATCTGCATTTGAAAGCTGTATTGCATGAGCTGGCGGGTGGCGGTGTAAAAGCCGACTCCGAAAATCAGCCCGAAGAAGGCCATCAACAGGTAGGCGATGGGCGATACGAAATAGCTGTTCACTTCTTTTCGACAGATGAGGAGTATGTTCTTCACTGCTTGGGTGCCTCCGGTTGCTCGTCCTTTTTCTTGTCCGTTTTCTTGCCGGCCTTGGCCTCGGCCGCGGTGAGCTGGAGGAAGATCTCTTCCAGACTCAGGCCGACGGGCCGCAACTCGCTCAGATTCCAGCCGGCGTTGACCACGCTGCGGGCCAGATCGGAGCGGATCTGGCGGCCCTGCAGGCTCTCGACTTCAAAGCTCATGCGGCCGTCCTTGGGATCTTTGCTGACCACGCGGCTGACGCCGGAAACCTGCTCCAAACGCTGCTGCACCTCGGCGGAAGCGGGATGCCCGCCGGGCGCTTCGATTTCGACCGCGACCGATTCGGAGCCGCGCAGGCGGTTGGTGAGATTGGCTACCGAATCGGTGGCCACCAGCTTGCCCTGACTGATGATGATGACGCGTTCGCAGGAGTGCTCCACTTCGGACAGAATGTGGGTGCTGAGGATGATGGTGTGCTCACCGGCAAGATGTTTGAGAAGCTCGCGGATTTCGATGATCTGTTTGGGGTCGAGGCCGGAAGTGGGCTCGTCGAGGATCAGCACGTCGGGGTTGTGGATGATGGCCTGTGCCAGACCGACGCGCTGGCGATAGCCTTTGGAGAGCTTGGAGATCAGCTTGTAGCGCACGTCGCCGAGGGCGCATTTTTCCATGACTTCATCGGCGCGTTTGGCGATGTCGGCCGAGGAGATGCCCTTGAGGCGGCCGGCGAAGTCCAGGTAGCCGGCCACATCCATTTCGGGATAAAGCGGCGGCGTTTCCGGCAGGTAGCCGATTCGCTTTTTGACTTCCATCGGATTTTCCAGCACATCGTAGCCGGCCACGCTGGCTGTCCCTGCGCTGGGAGGAAGGAAACAGGTCAGGACGCGCATGGTAGTGGTTTTACCGGCACCGTTCGGCCCCAGAAAGCCCACGATTTGGCCTTTTTCGATTTCGAAGGAAATGTTGTCGACCGCAACCGTACGGGCGTACCGCTTGGTGAGGCCTTCGACTTTAATCATAATAATTCTGTTCCAGACTTGACAGACGTGAATGCGGCCATTTGGGCGTGTAAATGCTTGTAAGGCGAAACGCCGAAACGGCTCCTTAATTTGAATCTATATGATAAGAACGGCAGGGAAGGGTTGTCAAACACTGCAGGCAGCCGGCCCTTCGCTGGCGCCCACCGATTCTAACACGCTCACGCTTCGAGCGACCCCAAGCGGGTGGGACGGACGATCGGTTTTTTTCGTCCGTCAGGCCCTGCGCGAGCCGACCGCGCGACAGACCACCCAGGCGATGGTCTGTCCCACTCAAGCTTCGAGCAGCCCCAGGCCGGCCATCTGTTGCAGGCGCTCCGGGAGCAGCCTGGCAATTTCCTCGGGCGTGGGAGCATCGGGACCGGCGGCCAGATCTCGCGCCAAGGCGGCGCGATCTCGGGTTCCATCCAGCAGCAGCACCAGGCGGCGGCCGAATTCGTCCATATTAATGAGCGTGTGAATCACGTTCGCGAGCTGCAGCGAGCGTTGGGCCTGGTAGCGGGCGAGGGCGGTAGCGCGCGGCCGCTCGCTGACGGAATCCTGGCAAGGGAAGCCGTAGGCATGGCACTGGGCGAAACCCACTGAAATCAGGGCCAACAGCATTTCGCGCAGCTCGGCGGCGCTACCCGCGTAGGGAAGCAACTCCTGAAACGTAACCGGCAGCGGATAGCAGGCGCCCATGGCTTGCGCCACCGCTTCCACGGCGGGCTGCCTGGCGCCGATGCGAACGGCGGCGGCTCCTTCCACCATCTGAACAGGCGCCGAGAAACAGAGCCGATCCATGGTTTCGGCACGGGGCGAACGGCTGAGCGGCACCTCTTCGCGGCAGAGCAAGGTGTGGCGGAAGGAGCGCAGGTACAGGAAGTCGGTGTACTGTTCGCGTTCGAGGCGGTTGTCGGGAAGCCAGGCGAGCAGGCCGCGTGGGTCGAACATACGGTCGACGGTGGTGTCGCCAAGATATTCGAGGCCGTGGGCCGCCGCGTGCGCCACGAAATCGCGAAAGTAGAGTGGATAGTTAACCTCGGAAAGATCGTCGTGAGCCAGGCCGCCATCGGTGTAGGCGAGCAGGGCGGCCGCGTCCTCTTCGATGAGCGTGCGGAAAGTGGCAGGGGCCTGGCACGACTTCGCGAGCCAATCGAGGAACCGGCGGGCGTGATCGACGCATTGCTGGGGCGCGTCGCCGCGGGTGTGGTGGAACATCATCTCGCGCAGCATCTGGCGGATGTGGCGGCCGGGATAAAGGTTGTAGCTGACCAGGGCTACGCCCGAGGGCGCCAGCCGTTGGCGGCAGAGCGCGAGCAGACGGCCGCGCACGTCCTCCGGCACCCAGGAGTAGACGCCGTGGGCAATGATGTAATCGAATTCGCCGACCTCCGGGCCCAGCGCGCGCAGGTCGCGGGCGGCGACTTCGATGTTTTCGAGGCCCAGCGCGCGAATGTCGGCGCGTGCGTGGGCGATGGGATCTTCGGCGAGGTCGATGCCCAGGAAGCGGCTCCGCGGCAAGGCATAAGCCATAGGCAGGAGATTGCCGGCGTTGCCGCAGCCGATTTCGAGCACGCGGCAGCGGTCGACGGGCGCGGGCTCCATGCCGAACAGCAACGCGACGGCTGCCATGCGGTCGGGATGAGTGGCCAGGCGAGGGAAAGTCGGATAGGGAATCGAGTCGTAAGTGTTTTCGGCCACGGATAATATTATGCGGCAGGATGGCCGGTGAGCGCCGGCCGGGGGGCGGTGAACTGGCCGCCGAGGGAATTCTCACCGGCATGCGGAACGCGCGGCGCCAGAAGCCCGGCGGCGTGACCGGCGTCGATCTGGCCCTGGGCATGAGCCGCCACGGCCAGCAGCAAGATCCATGCGCGCCCATGCATCGCCACTATGATGATGCCATCGGGCGGCAGCCTGTCATGAAGGCGATTGCAGCTCAGGCCGGCGCGATTGACAGACCGTCGCGGGCGCCATGTCCCGCCCAAGGACCGGCGCCGCACGCGACAGCGGGAGAGGGGGAAACCAAGCCCCTCTCCCTTGGCTGCACATGTAACATCCGGGTGTTGGCGAGTTATCAGCGCCGGCGCCTCGAATTTCAGTTAAGTGGCAATTTCATCAGTCGCTTAGAAATATTTGGAAGTTTTGTGACCGACAAAACGGATTTATTTTTTTCAGGAAATGGGAATTTGTTTTTTCAAAAACCCGGTTGAGGCCATAAGTGCCGGACGGCGCGGTTAGAAACGGGTGGCGTCGAAAAGAAAAAGGGCAGGCGAATCGCCTGCCCCGCTTCCACTCTGCTACACAGCCAGGTACAGCGAATTGCCCTGGCGGTTGACCAGAAGGAGGGTCTGGTCTTTGGAATTGCGCAGCGCATTCTGAAAATCTTCCACATTGCGCACGGGCTTGCGGTTCACTTCCTGAATCACGTCGCCGCGGCGCAGGCCGGAATCGGCCGCGTCGCTCGACGGATCGATTTGAGTCACCACCACGCCCGAGGCCGTTTCCGGCAAGCCAAGCTGGCGGGCGGTGCGGGCCGTGACGTTTTCCACCGAAACGCCGTCCAGGGCGCGGTCCGTTTCGCGGTCGGGGCGGTCGAGCTTGGCGGTTTCCGCCGGCAGTTCGGCCAGCCGCGCGTTCACGGTGCGCTCGGCGCCATCGCGCAGCACCTTCACGGTGACATCGGTGCCGGGCTGCATCAGCGAAATATGCATGGCGAGCTGCGCGCTGTCGGCAACCGGCTGCCCGTTGACGGCCAGAATAATATCGCCCTTCTCAATACCGGCGTGCGAGGCCGGGCTGTCGGGAGAAACGGAGCTGACCAGCGCGCCGCTCACTCCATTCTCATGGAACGC
>JBKQIF010000101.1:0-16405 GCA_052148435.1 Bryobacteraceae bacterium | reverse complement strand
GCCGCGTCCGCCGCAAACGCAAGCGGCTCACTTCAAACGGCTCTATCGAAAGTGACGCGGCGATCAGCCGCTATCCAGACCCGAGGCGTATCTCGCCGCGTCACTTCCGATAGAGAGCTTACGTTTCTGTACCGCGGCCGGCAGAGGTCCGGTATGGCATCTCGACGATGTGACGGCTCATGCAGAGTAAACCGGCCCCCCGGGTTGTCCTTGCCAGCGCCCTGAAGGACGACCATTGGCACGTGCCGTTCCCCAGCAGGCGTGTTCACTGCGCGCCACGAAAGGGCGCCGAAACCCCTCGCAAGGAGTGTGGAAAGGCCGCCCACGCTATGATGCTTCTGTGAATCCTTTGTGGCTATTCCTCGCTGTGGCAGGCCTAGCCGTCGCGCTGGCGTTCGTGTGCAAGATCCGTCGCCAGCGCGCGTTGATGACCGTGAATCTCTTACTGGCGCTCTGCTCCGCCATGCTTGTCGCTCTTGAGCTGGTTAACCGCGCCCAGGCCCACCCCGCGAACATACGAGTCGATCTGCTGGTGACGATGCCGGGGCTGTGCGCGGGTGCCTTGGTTATCGGCCTGCTCACTGCCCGCTCGATCTCCGGAGTCGGCCGGCCCATCGCCGCGTTGATGGCGGTCATTGGTGGGGCGACTCTGGCCTGGTTTGGATGGTGGTTCGTGCGAACCACGTTGGAGTCGGGCGAGTTCACGCGGCGTCACAATGCGGGCAGCCGAATCTACTGGGAGGAGACGGTTCGCTGCCAGGGGGCGATGTCCGCACGTTTTGGGGGGCTCGACCGCAAGGACAATGCGTGCTCGGGCAACCTTCGCGTCACGTCGCGCGTTGGAACGTATCCGTTCACGCGGGTCGTGGTGAACGACGCATCCGAGGTCTACCTGCTCGCTGCGATGCAACCCGGCACTGAATCCGTGTTCACCGCGCTTGACCGGCCGATGCGCGGCCTGTTCGACCCTAGCACAAAAACGTTGACAGCCAGCAACTGGGATGGCGTGTCGAAACTCGAAGCGGAGCTGCTCGCACGCGAAGACGGATCCTGCGAGGCGCGGATCGATCGGGGAAGTTATGGCCGGGATGTCCTGCAGCTTGAGCGCGAGGAACTGCGGGCGTGTCCGGCCGAACCGAACGCGGCTGTCCAATTCGTGGGCGCCTGGAGCAAAGTCGAATCGTCCGGGCCGGAGTACCTGCACCTCGTTCAGATATGGCTTTGGCGTTCGCAGGGCGCGGCGTGGGGTCTTTTGTTCAATTCCGAGGGCCGTAGCGGCATCGAGACAGGAATCAACTTCCTGAAGCGCTACAAGGGGCAGGTGACAGGGGCGGACAAGTACAGACTATCGCCGTACTCGAAGCGGGACCAACCGGGCGAACTCATTGTCTCCGTGTCGGCCAAAGGTGCGAGCGTTGAGCATCTACCGGTACCGGGCGTGCCGGAGGGGGACATCATGCTCGACGGCAGCGAGCAGGTGAGCCACCCGAAGGTCCGGCTGATTCCGCTGCGCGATAGCGACCGGTTCGCGGCCTACTTCGATACCGTTTTGGACTTGGTGAACATTCCCTGGACGCCGAGATAATCCTGGATTGTTGCGGAGATGGGATCTACGACAATGTGGGTCTGCCGCCGCTACTCCAGATCGCCGCTTAGGGCCAGTTTCCGGAAGTCCGGTTGGGGGAACCTTGTCGGCTGGCCACGTCCGCAAAGATCGCTCCCCTGACGCGCCGCCCGAAAAATGTGGGCGCCCGTCCACTGTAATCGCAAACCAACATCGGTCACCGCACATTCCGAAAAAGAAACCCTTGCCCTGCCGCCGGTTAACCCATCCCGAACACGGCTCGCTCCCGGCGTCGTGCTATACATCGGACGGGCAGGCTGCCATGCCGGACAGGCGGGAGCCCATAGACACGCACAAAGATGCACAAGAGCGAACCCAAACCGCCGTCACCGAACGAACCCATTCCTGGCTATAGGCCATTGATAAACGGACTGTTATTGTGAGGCAAGCTGGCAATCTTGGTTGGCAACCTACGCGCCGATTTCGGGGTGCCCTCAGCGAAATGCCGCATACCTTTCATCTCTGGCGGCATTCTGTAAATTGTGGGGCGGCCAATCCTGGCTGCCGCCGGCTTTCAGCCGGCGTTTCGCGAGCAGGAAAACTCGCCCATGCCCGACAGGTTCAAAATGGCTCCGCCGGCGTCTTCGCAAGTGTCGGCAAAAACTATCCTTCACGGGTCAAAATTGGTTCGCTTCGTAAACCCTCCATGCGTTCGCCGCCGCCAGCACCAGCCGGATCGCGCAAGCCCGCTGCCGGAACTCCGCCCGCGCCCAGTGGCTCCCACTCAACCGCGGCGAGCGCCATCCACCCCAGCCTCGCTCTCGGGCAGGTTTGACACCCTGATTTCGCTGCTGCTAGCCTGTGTCTTCATGCCAAATGCGTCGTCGCTACGCGTCACGCCCTTGAATTCTGTCCACCGGGCGCTGGGGGCGAAGATGGTGGATTTCGGCGGGTGGGACATGCCGGTCCAGTACTCCGGCATCATCGACGAGCACAACACCGTCCGCTCGGCCGTGGGCGTGTTCGACGTCAGCCACATGGGCGAAATCGAAATCCGCGGGCCCGAGGCCCTCCAGTTGGCCGAATTCGTCACCACCAACCAGGTGGCCAGGCTCAAACAGGGTCAGGCGCACTATTCGGGCCTGCTCTACGATCATGGCGGATTCGTGGACGACATCCTGGTGCACACGGTCGCTGACGATCGTTATTTCCTCTGCGTGAACGCGTCCAACCAGCAGAAGGATTTCGACCACATCCGGCAGCGGAATCGTTTCGACGCCGAGGTGGAACTGGCCAGTGATCGCTATGCCCAGCTCGCCATCCAGGGTCCGCAAGCGCGTGCGACCTTGCAAAAGTTGACACCCGTGGACCTGGCGGCCATCAAATACTACTGGTTCGCGGACGGCGAAGTGGCCGGAACTCCGGCCCGCATCGCGCACACCGGCTACACCGGCGAAGACGGCTTCGAAATCTACATCCCGCCGGCCGAATCCCAGCGCATCTGGAACCGGGTCCTCGAAGCGGGCGCCGAGTTCGGCATCAAACCCTGCGGCCTCGGGGCGCGCAACACCCTGCGCCTGGAAGCCAAGATGGCGCTCTACGGCCACGAGATCGACGCCTCGATTTCGCCGCTCGAAGCCGACCTCGGCTGGATCGTCAGGTTCGATAAAGGCGAATTCATCGGGCGCGAGGCGCTCGTCCGGCAGCGGGAAAAGGGCGTGTCGCGCAAGCTCGTCGGCTTTGAAATGCGCGGGCGGGGGATCGGCCGCGACGGCTACGAAGTTTGGCTCGATGGCGCGGCCGCCGGTTGGGTCACCAGCGGCGGTCCGTCCCCTACCTTGAACAAGAACATCGGTCTCTGTTATCTGCCGGCGGCACGGGCCGTCGCGGGCGCCGGCATCCAGATCCTCGTCCGCAACCAGCCCGTGGAAGCGGTAACCGTCGAAACTCCTTTCTATAAGCGAGCCAAATAACCATGTACCCGGAAAATCTCCGCTACACCAAAGAACACGAATGGGTCCTCGTGGAAGGGGACACTGGCACGATCGGAATCACCGACCACGCGCAGGAGGAACTCGGCGACATCGTCTATGTCGACCTGCCCCATGTAGGTACGCGGCTGGAGACCGGCAAGTCGCTCGGCTCGGTCGAGTCGGTCAAGGCCGTTTCCGATATTTACGCGCCGCTGAGCGGCGAAGTGCTGGAGGTCAACTCCCTGCTGGCCGATGCGCCGGAGAAGTTGAACCAGGATCCCCATGGCGGCGCCTGGCTGATAAAGATCCGTCTGGACGCGCCCGCCGAAGCGCTGAATCTCCTTTCGGCCGCCGACTATCAAACATATATCGGAGCCGAAAAATAGTTGCGTTACCTTCCTAAGTCGGATTCCGAGCGCCGCGAAATGCTCGATGCCTGCGGCGTGGCGTCAGCCGAAGAATTGTTTTCACACCTGCCGGAAGCGGTACGGCTGAATCGTCCCCTGGCCCTCCCGCCGGGAATTTCCGAATATGAGATTGTCGATTACTTCCGCGAGCGCGCCGGCCGCACCGCGGCAGGGTACGCCTCCTTTCTGGGAGCGGGCGTCTATTCTCACTATCGGCCGGTGCTGGTGGATACGGTAGTGTCCCGGGGCGAATTTCTGACCTCGTACACGCCCTACCAGGCCGAAATCGCCCAGGGCACGCTGACCGCGATCTTCGAGTTTCAAACCATGATCTGCCAGCTCACCGGCATGGACGTGGCCAACGCCGGCATGTGGGACGGCTCGACCGCCCTGCCGGAAGCCGCCATGATGGCGGCGCGCGCCACCGGCAAGGGGCGCGTGCTGGCTGCGAAATCGGTGCACCCGGAATATCGCGAGGTGCTGCGGACTTATGCGCTTCACCAGGGGATGGTGGTCGATGAATTCGGCTACGACGCCCGGACCGGCGCCGTCGATCTGAAGGACTTGGAGAGCAAAATCGACGGGCTCACCGCCGCGGTAATCGTGCAATCGCCCAATTTCTTCGGCATCGTGGACGAGGTCCGGGCGGCGGCGGAGATCGCGCACAAGCACGGCGCCCTGCTGATCCTGGTGTTCACCGAGGCGGTTTCGCTCGGTCTGCTGGAACCGGTGCGGGAAGCCGATATCGTCGCCGGCGAGCTGCAGTCGTTCGCCATCTCGCCCAGCTTCGGCGGCCCCTATGCCGGCGTCATCGCCACCAGGGACAAGTTCGTCCGCCAGATGCCCGGCCGCCTGGTGGGGCAGAGCACCGATTCGCGCGGCCAGCGCGCCTTTTGCCTGACGCTCGCCACCCGCGAACAGCATATCCGGCGCGAGAAAGCCACTTCCAACATCTGTACCAACCAGGCCCTGGTTGCGCTCATGGCCACGGTATTCATGACGGTCTACGGCAAGCAGGGGCTGCGCGAGTTGGCGCTGCAGAACCTGGCCAAGGCGCACTACCTGGCGGGGAAAGTGAAACCGCGCTTCAGCGGCAAGTTCTTCAATGAATTTGTCTGCGGCGTAGGCGATCCCGAAGCGCGCAACCAGGCGTTGCTGGAGAAGAAAATCGTGGGCGGGCTCCCGCTCGGAAGATTCTACCCCGAGCTAGCCGATTCGGTGCTGCTTTGCGCCACCGAAATGTCGCGCCGCGCGGATATGGACGCGGTGGCGGAGGTGCTGCGATGAGCGCCCGGAAACTGGAGCGAAAAGCCAACTCCCACCTCTCCCCCAACGAGCTCTTGCTCTTCGAGCGCAGCTCTCCCGGCAAGAAGGCGTACCAGCTTCCCGAGCTCGACGTTCCTGCCGTGGACGCGGGCGAAGCGCTGGGCGCCGCGAGCGTCCGCGCCGAAATCTCCGGCTTCCCGGAAGTCAGCGAAGTCGAAGCCATCCGCCACTTCACGCGCCTTTCCACCTGGAACTACGCCATCGATTACGGCATGTATCCGCTGGGCTCCTGCACCATGAAGTACAACCCGCGCATCAACGAGCTGGTGGCGCGCCTCGAAGGCCTGGCGTGGGCGCATCCTTACCAGCCCGAGGCGCTGGCGCAAGGCTGCATGGAAGTGATGGAGCATCTCGAAGCCGCGCTCGCCGAAATTACCGGCATGGACGCGGTCACGCTGCAACCTTCCGCCGGGGCGCAGGGCGAGCTCACCGGCATCCTGCTGGTGCGTGCCCTGCTCGAAAGCCGGGGCAACCCGCGCCAGAAGATTCTGATTCCCGATTCGGCCCACGGTACCAATCCGGCCACCGCCGCCATCGCCGGCTACGCCGTCGAAAACATCCGGTCGAGTGAAACCGGCGTGCTCGACGTGAGCGCGCTGGAGCGCATCGTCGATCAGGACGTGGCCGCGCTGATGGTGACCAACCCGAATACCCTCGGGGTCTTCGAAGAGAACATCATCCAGGCCGCCGAAATCCTGCATGCCAAAGGCGCCATGCTGTACATGGACGGCGCCAACATGAACGCCTTGGTGGGCGTGGCGCGGCCGGGGGATTTCGGCGTCGACGTGCTCCATCTCAATCTGCACAAGACCTTCTCCACGCCTCACGGCGGAGGCGGTCCGGGCGCTGGGCCGGTCGCGGTGAAGAAACACCTGGAGCCATTTCTGCCAGCCCCGCGCCTGGTGCGCTCCGGCGGCCGGCTCCACTTCGATTACCGGCGCGAGCAAGCCATCGGCCGGGTGCGCGCCTTCTATGGCAACTTCGGCGTGCTGGTGCGGGCACTGGCCTACATCCTCGCCCATGGCGGCCCCGGCCTGCGCAATGCCACCCTCGACGCAGTCATGAACGCCGTCTATATCCGCAAGAAGCTGGAACCGTACTTCGATCTTCCGTATCCCTCGCCCAACATGCACGAGGTGGTGTTCAGCGACGACCGGCAGGCTAAACTAGGCGTCCGCACCGGCGACCTGGCCAAGCGCCTGATCGATTACGGCTTCCATCCCTACACCGTCAGCTTCCCGCTGATCGTCCACGGCGCGCTCATGATCGAGCCCACCGAAACCGAGAGCAAAGACGAGATCGACCTGTTCGTGGAGGCCATGATTTCGATCGCCCGCGAAGTGGAGAGCGACCCGCAGTTGGTCAAGAGCGCCCCGCATTCCACCCGCATCGGCCGCGTCGACGAGGTCGCCGCCGCGCGCAAGCCCGTGCTCAAGTGGACGCCGGAGTAGCAGCGCTTCAGTGGGACAGACCATCGCATTTTGTGGTCTGTCGCTCCTCGCAATTGCGGGGCAGGCGCTTTCGCCTGCCGCGCAGGTTGAAGCCTGCGCCACCGGCCGGGCCTGAAGCCCGGCTCAACCCAAATCGGAAACCTTGAAAATGCGGTCTTGTCGCGGCCTGCTGCTGATCCTTGCCTTCGCCCTTTTGATTCGCCTGCCGTTCCTCGGTCAGGCAATCCAGGGCGACGACGACCTCTACCTTACCGAAGCGGCCCACGCGCAGATTGAGCCCTGGCATCCTCTGCACACGACCTATGTATTTCGTGGGGAAGCTGTTGACCTGCGCGGGCACACGCATCCGGCGCTCGACGGTTGGGTGCTGGGCGCCCTGATTGCACTCTTCGGCGGCGTCAATGAAGCGGCGTTTCACGCCGCCTACATCGGTTTCACCTTGCTGGCGGCGGCGGCCATGTGGTCGCTGGCGCGGCGGTATTCGCCCCGGCCGGTATGGGCAACCCTGCTGTTCCTGGCAACCCCGGTGTTCGTGGTGAACGGCAATTCGCTCGAGGCCGACCTGCCCTTCGTCGCTCTTTGGATGGCCGCCATCGCGCTGTTTTGCGCCGGCCGCCGCCTCTTGGCCGCTGTGGCCATGGCGCTGGCGGCGCTCACGTCCTATCAGGTGGTCCTGATCGTCCCCATCCTCGCCGCCTGGCTCTGGCTCAATGGTGGGGCGGACCCCCAGGTCCGCGCGCGACCCCCTGGTCGCGCTTTCGCCTGGCTCGCGACGCCCGTGCTCTTGCTTCTGGCCTGGCAAATTTTCGAGCGTTCGGGAACCGGCGCCTGGCCGCTAGCTGTAACGCTTGGCTATCAGCGCGCCTACCAGACTGCCGGTCATAAGCTGGCCAGCATACTCGCCCTGGCGGTGCACGGCCTGTTTCTGGCCGGTCCGCTGCTCACTCCCTTGGCCGCCGTGGCCGCCTGGCGCCGCCGGCACGAGCGCGGCGCCCAATTCCTGCTGGCCTGGATCGGGATTTTCTTCGCCGGCTCGGCCGTCATTTTTTTCGCCGGCTCCGCGCGCTACCTGCTGCCCATGGCGGCGCCGGTGGCGATCTTCGCGTCCGCAAGCTTCGGCCCCATTCCTGGCCAACGCCGCTCGCCGTTCCTCCGATTCCTCGCCCTCGCAGGCTTTGCCTCCCAACTCGTCCTGGGGCTGGGTTTGGCAGCGGTCAACTACCAGCACTGGGACGGCTATCGCCGATTCGCCGCAATGCTCCCCATGGGACACCGGACCTGGATAAACGGCGAATGGGGCCTGCGCTATTACGTGGAGCGCCGCGGCGGTCTGGCGCTGACCAAAAACCAGCCGGTTCAACCCGGCGAAGTCGTGGTATCGAGCGACCTCAGCCGCGCCGTCGAAGTTCACGCGCCGCTCACACCCATGGTTCGAACGCTCGAAATCCGCCCCGCCATTCCACTGCGGTTAATCGGCCTCGAAAGTCATTCGGGCTACTCCACGGCCTCGCTCGGTTTCTGGCCTTTCGGCATATCGAGCGGCGTGGTCGATCGCGTACGCGCCGAGGTAGTAGGGGAACGCCACGTGACGCGCGAATACCTGACGCTGGCCGCGCCCGATTCCGATGAACAACTGGTGAGCGGGGTTTACGCGGATCATTGGATGGCGCGCGCCGCCTTGGTGGTGCTCAAGAACCCGGCCGGGCCTCGCGGCTTGAGCGTGAAGTTCTATTTGCCTCCGCAAGCCAGCGCCCGGCACGTGGAGTTGCTGTTGGATGGAAAATCGGTGGCTCAGGGGAACTACTCAAAGGATGGGGTCTACACGCTGGCCGCCGCCGGCCCCATACGCGGAGCGGGCGCCACCGCCGAGGCTGAAGTGGAGGTGGACTCCACTTTCTTCGCACCCGGCGACCAGCGCCCGCTCGGAATCGTGCTCTTAGGCATCGGCTTCCGCTAAACTAAAGCCCGTTCGCTTACCGGCGCCCGTAACCGCGATAATAACGCCCGCCGCCCGCGAAACGCGCTCCGCCGTAAACCGCGCCGCCATAGGGACGGCCCCAGTAGCCGGCATGCCATGCCCTGCCCGGTCCGTAGAAACCCGCTGTCCAGGAGTAGCCCGCTCCCGGGTACGGCGCCACATAGGCAGGGCCGTAAGCCGGGCCATAAACAGGGGCGCCGTACGGAGATGCGTAAGCAACCACCGGAGGCCCGTAATTATAAGCAACCACCGGAGCCGGAAACCCTAAGCGGGCTCCAACGAAAAACCGCGGTCCGGCAAATGCCGCGCTACCCACCAAAAGCATCAATGCCATCAACTTGGTCTTCATTTCCTTTTCCTCCTTCAGCCGCCTGGCGGCTTACGCCCTCTTATATTGCAAGCCTCGTGCCATAATTTAAGTTGTTGAAAAATAATCACTTACTGGAAGATTAAGATTTGTTTTGGCCCAACTCCACCGCCGGTGGTGGTTTTGGAGCGAACTGGCAGACTATGCACAAAAATGCACAAGAGCCGTGCGGTGAACCCTTGCGGTGAGGCACGGGAAAATGCACAAAAATGCACAACGGTGAAGGCCGGCGAAGGCGGCAACCTCGGTTCAAAGCCGCCCAATGTGCACAAGAATGCACAAGAGCTGACCGCCGGCTGCCGAGGGCTTTTCCCCTCAGCTCTCCCACACCCGCTTCGGCACGCCCTGATCGCGGTCCTTCACGCGGTCGTACAGGTAGAAAGTGGAAACCGTGCCCAGCGCTTCGTTGTAGTAGGTCTGTTGCCCCAGCGCTTCGTGCAAGTCTTCCTCAAATGCATGAAGGGCTTTGAGCTCCGCAGCAGTAGCCGGCTTTTGGCGGCCGGCTGGCGTGCGGAAAAACTTCTGGTAGCCGCCATCCACCAGCGCGCCGATCTCCGGCCCCATCTCGATTCCCGCCCGCGACGCCGCGTGAGCCAATCCGGACTCGTCCCGGAGATCGACCGCGCAGCCATCGCGCGAAACGCGGGTAACCCCGCCCTCGGCGCCCGCCACCGCAAACCCGGCCTTACGCAATTGCTCCAGCCGTTCGGAAAAAGTTGGAACTTTGGGCGTCTCTCGGCGAAAGAACATTCCTTTATTATACGGGCTGGGATTTCGGTAGTGGCTCAGTCTGAAAGCTTCATGCGGCTTCCAAAGGAATCAGATCGTCCTTGCAGTCTAAGCAAGATCCAGTTGGCCGGTACGGAAATCAATGGTCAAGCGAAGCCCTCGAAAAAAGTCCAGCCCCAGCAGTCCATCCACTCCAGCACTCGGCGGTAAGGTATGGCCGAGCACCGGAAATCCGAGGCGCTCCTGCCCGAGGGCGGTCAGCCTATGCAATTCGATGCGAGGCGCAAACTCGACTCCACTTCCGGTGGTAACCTGGACCCTGTCCGCGGCCAGCGCTGGATCGTACCCAATGGCCACCAACATCGCCACGCTCACCAGCGTGCTAGTAGCTCCGGTATCGACGGCCAAGCGCAGGACGGCGGCGCCGCTCGGTCCATTGAGTTCCGCCCCGATGACGATGAGGCCGCGCCGCGGATCGAACGGGGAACTCACAACGCGATCGCGGTATCCCGAGGCATCTTGCCCGTGTAGACGATCGCAAAGCGTTTGGGGCGAGTCTCGACGGCCCGGCGGTAGACCTCCTCGCGATCCTTATCATGCCAGCGCACCATTCCGCCACGAACCTCCAGGTCCTCATCCGTCGATGGGTCCTCGATCAGTATCCACTCGGAGTCAAACTTCGCCTCAATCTCGGCAATCGTCAGGACTTCGTCCATCGGTGGCTATCCCTAAAGGGATTATAGAACGGCAGCCGCCCGGCGCGGGAATGCGTGATTTGGCACGGCGAACGCACTTCTGCGGGACGGGCGTTTATCGTCAAGTTGACGCGAAGGATTATTAGGGGAGTAACCCGGCGATACGCGCTGCTGCGCCGTAAGCCGATTCGACCGGGGCTTGAGCTCCCCGACTGCAAGGTCGGTGATCCAGCTGATTCGTCCCGATAAGTCACGCTGCTCACTGCATCCAGTTGGCCGAGAAGCCAACCCCGTCTATCTGTTCGTCGCCGAGGGTAAACTGGCCCACTACCGAAACTTCGCCTTGACTTCCGCGTACGCCCAATCGAGCCACGGCAACAGGGCTTCAATGTCGGCGGTTTCGACCGTTGCGCCGCCCCATACTCTCAGCCCCGCCGGTGCGTCCCGGTACGCGCCGACGTCGTAGGCCGCTCCTTCTTTATCGAGCAGCGAGAAGATGGCTTTGGTGCTCTTCGCCTGATCTTCGGCGGGGAGCGCGAGATAGGCGGGATCGACGATCTTCAGACAGATCGAGGTGCTCGAACGGATAGCTTTTTCCTCCGCCAGAAATCCAGCCCATGAAGAGCGCGCGACCCAATCCTCGATGGCCTTCAGATTGGCGCCAGACCGCGCCAGGAGCGCCGGCAGTCCGCCGATCGACTCCGCCCACTTCAGCCCGTCGAGGGCGTCCTCCACGCATAGCATCGAGGGGGTGTTGATGGTTTCGCCCTCGAAGATTCCCGCGATTGGTTTGCCACCCTTGCTGATCTGGAAGATTTTGGGCAAGGGGCGATCCGGCGCGTATGCTTCCAGCCGCTTTACCGCGCGCGGACCAAGGGCGATCATGCCGTGCGCGGCCTCGCCACCCAGCACCTTCTGCCAGGACCATGTCACCACGTCCAGCTTGTGCCACGGCACGTCCATCGCGTAGACCGCCGAGGTGGCGTCGCACATCGATAAACCCTCGCGATCGGCGGCGATCCAATCCCCATCCGGAACGCGCACGCCCGAAGTGGTCCCGTTCCAGGGGAACACCACGTCGCGGTTCGGGTCCGCCTGGCTCAGATCCGGCAGCTTGCCATAACCGGTCTGGAAGAGACGCAGGTCTTTCAGCTTGAGTTGATTCTTACAATCGGCCGCCCAACCGGCGCCGAAACTCTCCCACGAGAATACGTCGACGCCGCGCGGGCCAAGCAACGACCACAGGGCCATCTCGAACGCTCCGGTGTCGGAAGCGGGAACAATCCCGAGCAGGTAACCCTCCGGCATACCAAGCAGCTTCTTACTCCGCTCGATGACTTCCGCCAGCTTGTTCTTGCCGATCCTGGCGCGGTGCGACCGCCCGACCGCGGCGTCCTTCAGTGCGTCCAGAGACCAGCCGGGCCGTTTGGCGCACGGTCCGGAGGAAAAGCAGGGATTCTTAGGAGTTAGGGATGGCTTCATATACTTACTCGAACTCGGCTAACTTATTCGAATTCCACCGCGCGCGCGAATCTGACCGCCGGGTGGTCGCGCAGTTGCGCCAGCACGGACTCGGGTACCAGGCCGTCAGTCGAGACCAGAGCCACGGCATCGAGCGGCCGGCCGGGAGCGGTGGGAGCGTCGCGGCGGCCGAGCGAGAAATTCGCGATGTTGATCCGGTTTTTGCCCAGCACGGTACCGACGTGGCCAATGACGCCGGGCACGTCGTGGTTCTTCATGAAGATCAGGAAGCCCGAAAGCGCCGCCTCGCAGTAGATCCCCTCCACTTGGAGAAGACGCGGCTTTTCCAGCACCACGGCGCCTTCCACCGAGGTGGTGCCCGCATCGGTGATCAGGTCGAGCCGGATGGTGTCGATGTGGCCCGTACGGTTCTGACGGCTCTCCTGCACGTTCCAACCGCGCTGCTCGGCGATCGGCATGGCGTTCACCAGGTTGGCGCGCTTCGACGTGGATCGCGCCAGCACGCCTGCCAGCCCGGCATTCCGCAGCAGGTTAGTGTTGCCATCGCCGATACGGCCAAAGTAAGTCAGGCGCACCGTGCGCGGGTTACCGGTCGAAATGTGCGCGGCGAAATTGCCCAGCCGCTCGGCCAAGGTGATGTAGCCGCGGATGGCGCGGTACTGCTCGGGAGAAAGCGCCGGCATATTCACGGCATTGATCGCCACGCCGGTCGATAGGTACTCCACCACCTGCTCGGCGATCCGCACGCCGACGATTTCCTGCGCTTCTTCGGTCGACCCGCCGATGTGCGGCGTCGCCAGCACGGCTCCCGATGCGAACACCGGGCACTCGGCGCTCACCGGCTCGGTGGCGAAAACGTCCAGCGCGGCGCCCGCCACTTTGCCCGACGCGACGGCCTCGGCCAGGGCGGCCTCATCCACCAGCTCGCCGCGCGCGCAGTTCACGATCCTCACTCCGGTCTTCATCCGGGCGAACGCCTCGCGCGAGAGCATACCCGTGGTTTCCGCGGTGACGGCGACGTGGAGGCTGATGTAGTCGCTGGCGGCATAGAGCGCGGCCAGGTCCACCAGCTCCACCCCCAGATCGCCGGCGATCTTCGAGGTCACATATGGATCGTGCGCCACCACCCGCATTTCAAAAGCACGGGCCCGCTTCACCACCTCGCGGCCGATGCTGCCGAGCCCCACCACGCCGAGCGTTTTGCCGCGCAGTTCATTGCCGATGAACTTTTTCTTTTCCCATTTGCCGGCGCGGGTGGAGGCGTTGGCCTGCGGAATGTGGCGCGCCATGGCCAGCATCAGCGCGAAGGTGTGCTCGGCCACCGAAATGGCGTTGCCGCCGGGCGTGTTCATCACCAGCACGCCGGCCGTGGTGGCGGCATCCAAATCGACGTTGTCGACGCCTACGCCGGCGCGGCCGATCACGCGCAGCTTCGGCGCCTTTTCGAGCACCGCTGCATTGACCTGCACGGCGCTGCGCACCAGCAACGCCTCGGCTTCCGCCAGGTGCTGCGCGTATTCCTTAGGATTAGAAACGATGACGTTCCAGCCCGCCTGTGCGCGAAACAGCTCCACAGCGGCCGGGGCGATAGGCTCGGCGATCAGTATATTCATGTTGGAAATGGGGAACGGCAGCGGCTAGCTCCGCTAGGCACGTGGAATTACCGGAAGGCCTCGGGCCGGCGGCCAATAAACGATCTTTTTCGATGTGCATAGAAACGGCCCGTTAATCAGGTTAACAGACATCATGCCCCCGATCGATTCCCGAGTCGATGACCCAATATCGGAATGTTCGGGCTTATGGGCAGGCTAAAGCGTGCCCCACCGCGGGCGGCTCTCTACCGCCATTCTTCCCACACGACACCCGCCATGGTGCCGTTGCGATCAAACTGGCGGTGCATGGCGAAGGCGAGGGAAAGCGATTGCGGGCTGTGGCCCTGCTTCACCAACTCCAGGTATTGGTGCAATTGCGGACGGTAATCGGGATGGGCGCATTGGTCGATGATCAGCCGGGCGCGCTCGTGCGGGTCGAGCCCACGCAAGTCCGCCACGCCCTGTTCGGTGATGACCACCTGCACGGAATGCTCGCTGTGATCGACATGCGTGACCAGCGGCACGATGGCGGAAATCTTCCCGCCCTTGGCCGTGGACGGGCAACTGAAAACCGAGAGGTAGGCGTTGCGGGTGAAATCGCCGGAGCCGCCGATGCCGTTCATCATCTGCCGGCCCATGACGTGGGTGGAATTGACATTGCCGAACAGGTCCACCTCGATGGCCGTGTTCATGGAGACGATACCGAGCCGGCGCACGATTTCCGGATGGTTGCTGATCTCCTGCGGGCGCATCAGAATCCGCGGGCGGAAGAAGGGCAGATTGCCGGTGACGCGGCGCATCACCTCGGGGCTGAGGGTAAGCGAACAGGTGGAGGCAAAACGGCAGCGTCCGCTTTCGATGAGGGGCACCACGGCGTCCTGCAGCACCTCGGTGTACATTTCGAAGGCCGGAATATCGGGATGCCGGCCGAGCGCGCCGAGCACGCTGTTGGCGATATTGCCGACGCCCGATTGCAGCGGCAGAAATTGCCGCGGCAAGCGGCCGGCGCGCATTTCGGCCACCAGGAAATCGGCCACGTTCCGGCCGATGGCTTCGGTAGCCGGGGTTGGTTTGTCGAAGCCGTGGACTTCGTCCTCGAGGTCGGTTTCGACGATGCCCACGATCTTGGCCGGGTCCACCGTCGCCAGCGGCGCGCCGATGCGGTCCGAAGCGCTGTAGATGGGGATCTCGCGGCGCAGCGGCGGATCGAGGGGCTGGTAGATATCGTGCATGCCTAGCAGCGTGGGCGGGTGGTGATGGTTGAGCTCGATCAGCACTTTTCCGGCGCAATCGAGAAAAGTGGGCGCGGCGCCGACCGCGGTGGTAAGAACGATGCCGCCGCCGGCGGTCACGTCGCAGGCTTCCACCACCGCCCAATCGACCGGCCCCAGAAACCCGTAGCGGACCATCTGCGGCAGCATGGAAAGGTGCATGTCGACGAAACGAGTGCCGCCGCGGTTGATCTCCGCGCGCAAATCGGCGTTGGATTGATAAGGCGTGCGGAAACTGATGGCATGGGCCTTGGCCAGCGCGCCATCGAGCGACGGGCCGGTGGAGGCGCCGGTGAGCACGCCGATCTGGAAGTCGCGCCCGGCGGCGTGTTCCTCTTCCGCATGGCAGGCGATCGCCCGCGGGATGGCCTTGGCCGCGCCGGCCGGCGTGAATCCGCTGAAACCCACGGTCTGGCCGTGGCGGATGTGACCGGCGGCCTCCTCCGCGGTCAGGCTGGGAAATGGAATGGACATGACGGTGACTTACTTCTCCTTGCGATGAAAAAGATCGAGCAACTCGCGGCTGGCGGCGAACGGCGTCGCCTGTCCGCGCGAAACGGCGTCTTCCAGCTCGGGCATGCGGGCCGCGACCGCGGCGTGGCGGCGAAAGGAATCCTCCAACCCGAGCGCGATCAGCTCCTTCATCCACTCGAGCGCCTGGCGGCTGCGGCGGCGCGCCAGGTGACCGCCCGCCTCCATGTGTTCGCGGTGGCGCAGAATGGTTTCCCAGATCCCGGCGATGCCCGAGCCATCGCGAGCCGAGCAGGTGACCACCGGCGGCAGCCAACCATCGGCCGGCGCCGGAAACAAATGCAGCGCTCCGGCGTATTCCGCGCGAGCACGCTCGGCGCGCTGGCGGTTGTCGCCATCGGCCTTGTTGATGGCCATGCCGTCGATCATCTCGATGATGCCGCGCTTCATTCCCTGCAGCTCGTCCCCCGCGCCCGCCAGCATCAGCAGCAGGAAAAAATCCGTCATGGAGCGAACCGCGGTTTCCGATTGGCCCACGCCCACGGTTTCCACCAGCACGTTGTCGAAACCGGCGGCCTCGCACAGCAGGATGGTTTCGCGGGTGCGGCGCGCCACGCCGCCCAGATGTCCGCGCGCCGCCGAGGGGCGGATGAAGGCGTTCTCCTCCACGCTCAGCCGCTCCATACGGGTTTTGTCGCCCAGAATGCTGCCCTGGGAAATGGGGCTCGACGGATCGATGCTCAGCACCGCCACGCGCTCGCCCCGCTCGCGGATCAGGTGCATGCCCAAGGCGTCGATGAAGGTGCTCTTACCGACTCCGGGCACGCCGGTAATCCCTACGCGCCGGGAGTTCCCGCTGTGCGGCAGAATGGCGCCGAGCAGCCGCGCGGAAAGGTCGTTATCGGCCGCCAGATCGCTTTCCACCAGGGTGATGGCGCGCGCCAGCACGACGCGGTCGCCCGCCAGAATGCCTTCCACGTAGCGCTCCAGCGGCAAGCGCCGGCGGCGCGGCATGCTGGTTTCAGCGCCAGGCACAACGGCACCCGGCGGCGGCTTGGAAATGTTCCGGCAACCGCTCCCTGACGGTCGCGGCTCGGAC
>JBKQIF010000100.1:0-33747 GCA_052148435.1 Bryobacteraceae bacterium | reverse complement strand
CGGCGACGTTGGGCGCGCTGACGGTGCGCTCGGAGTTGCTCTGCACGTATTTCTCGTCGTTGATGTAATTACTCAACTGGTTTTCGAGCATCAACTTCTGGGTTTGCGCCGAATTGAGCTGGTCGGCGATGCGGGAAGCTTCCATGGAGGCCATGTTGGCGGCCTGTACATTACCCTCGAACTGGGCCGGCAGCCGCCCGTTGTTTTCCACCTCGAACGCCGTCATGCGGCCTTGCATCTCGTCCAGGTGCTCCTTGGCGCGCTTCAGCTCGTCGTCCATGAAGTTGGTCGTCAAGTGCATCTGTTCAGTCTGGGCGTTTTCGTTCTGTTCGGTGAACTTGCTCACCAGCTCGCGTACCACCGCCTGCGCTTTGAAGCGGTCGTTGTAGCGGAAAGAAATCTGGAAGGCGCTGGCGAAACGGCGGTCCGAAGAGGCCCCGGGAGCATCGTACATGGCGATCTTGATGTCTTTCGTGCGCATGTCCTGCACGATGTCCTCGAGCGATTTCTGCGCCCGCTCCTTGGGATAGAGGTTGAGCGCGGGACGGGTAATCAACTCCACCAGGTCCGTCCGGCTCAGGATCTGCTGTTCCATCTGCGCCAGACGGTCCGACATCTGCTGCGTCAGCTCGCTCGGCACCAGGTGTTCGGAAACCTGCTGCGGCGTAATCCGCATCAGCGCCGAGGAAACGTAAGTGTCCGGCCAGATGAATGCGATCACCACCGAAATCACCAGGCCGGCGTACATCGGCCCAATGATCCAGGAGCGATAGCGCCGCAACATGTCGATGTAGTCTTCGACGTCAGGTTGACGCCGGGAAATGCTGACGTAATTCTGTGTGGCACCCATAATGAAACTTTCTTGCGGCGCTCCTTAATCAGGGAACGATAATCTGGTCGCCCGGCTCGAGCATAACGTTCTGTTCCAGGTGCTTGGCGTGAATCACCTGGTCGTAGTTGAATTTCAGCTCCTTGGAGCCGCGCAGAATCCGGATTTTGCTGCGTTTGGCAAAATCGCGGAACCCGCCCGCGTTGACCAGGCCTTCCAGAATGGTGGTCGGCACGGCGAGATCGTAGGCGCCCGACCTGTTGACCTCGCCCTGAATGTAATACTTGCGGCTGTGGACCGCGCCCACGCTCACCGTCACATTGGGATCGATGACCATTTTGCGGTCTTTGAGGGCCTGTGCAATGGCGTCTTCAAGCTGCCCCGGGGTTTTGCCGGAAGCCTGGATTTCCTTGATCAGTGGAACCGAGATCATTCCGTCCGGCCGCACGGTGTAGTTGCCCGATATCTCTCGATTGCCCCAGACAACGATCGTCAAAACGTCTTCGGCTCCGATCGTGTAGCTTTTTCGATCCACCGGAGCCGCGCCCACCGCCTTGTCGCCGCCCGGGGCGGCTCCCATCTTGACCGGGTCGGGCGCCTGGCCAGCCTCCGGGGCCGGCTTTTGATCCGGTACCGGCGCGCCTGGGGGTTGCGGCGCCTGAAATGCATACGAGCTTACCCCTACGCAAAAAAGAAATACCGGGATCATAATCCGAAAAGCGATTTTTATGCGTCGATCCATCCCCGCCGGAGCTGCGCAACTGGCGGAAAACACAGGAAGCTGCGGCTGCATCTCCATTATTGTACAGCATTCGCGCAAAAGTACCGGGAGCCGTCGGAGCTAAGTTAGTACTGGGGAGCACGGATAGTACCCACGTGGCGCAGACCGCTGGCCTGACGCCGGCCCGCTTGGTGGGACCATCGCATTTTGTAGTCTGTCATCACTCACCAGTGAGCGACTGCCGGGCAAACGGCGCGGCAGCCCGGAGGACATCCATTGCCCCTAGAATCCGCCCGCGATACACTTCCGCATAGTGTATTCTCCGAAAAAGCGGATTTCCAAGCCGATGAAAAATGGTAACTCCAAGAAACATCGACTACTCTGAAGGGAGAGCTTTCCCCTGGCGGCGGCACTAAACGTGCTTGAACGTCCGATAGTTCTAGTGCCTCGCGAGATTGTGCATCGGGACCCATGAAGGAACTCAAGTTCCAACTGTCCACCGCTCTGCTGACCATACTGACGCTCGCCGCCGGTATTACCGCCTTTTTCAATTTTGAACAGCAACGGCATTTCAACCGCCTGGCGGAAGATGGCGCGATTTGGGTGGACCGGTCGGGCCATGTCGAAGCTCTCTACGTAAAGGCTGGCAGCGGAGCCGCCAATGCCGGGATTCACCCGGGCGACCGGTTGATTTCGATCAATACCCTGCCCATCCGGAAAGCCCT
The DNA here is from genome assembly GCA_052148435.1 of Bryobacteraceae bacterium. Classification (GTDB taxonomy): domain Bacteria; phylum Acidobacteriota; class Terriglobia; order Bryobacterales; family Bryobacteraceae; genus JBEKYD01. The sequence continues at coordinate 31,472 of JBKQIF010000100.1, read as the reverse complement.
GGACGTTCCCAAAGTGCTGGCCGCGATCGGCACCTGGATCAAAGCCGACTACGTCATCACGCACGGCGGCATCGAGCTCGCTCCTTTCAAAGTGATCACCCAGGAAGTTCCGCTCGACCGCCTAGTGATCTATCAGTACGTGGTGGGCGCCTTCTACCTGCTGATTGGCTTGTTTGTTTATTTCCGCCGCGGCAGCGCGCACAAGGCGCAACATTTCTACGTCCTGTGCCTGACCTCGTTCATCGCCTTCACCTTCCACTACACCGGCCAGCTCAACAGCTTCGATCAGATCGTCTTATACGGCAATGTGGCGGCGGGGCTGATCGCGCCCACCGTGTTTCTGCATTTCTGCCTGACCTTTCCCGAAACCCCCAGGTGGCTGCGCGGAAAAATGCGTCCGGCTCTGCTGTATCTGCCCGCCGGCCTGCTGATCGCGGCCTATGCCGGGGTCAGCTCCGGAGCGCTGGAACTGGCGATTCCGCTGATCGAGCTGCGCTGGCTGCTGGACCGGATCTGCGTCGTGTTTGCCACCGCGCTGTATGTGCTCAGCGCGCTGGCCGTGAGCCGGACGCGCCGCAAAGCCGAAGACACCATTGTGCGCCAGCAGCTCAAGTGGCTGCGCAACGGCATCCTCTGCGGCTATCTTCCCTTCGCCGCGCTCTACGTGGCGCCGTTCGCCTTGGGCGCGCTGCCCAACGAGTACATGAAGATGGCCGTGCTCTCGGTGGTGCTCCTGCCGCTCACCCTTTCCTACGCCATCGTGCGCTACCGGCTCATGGATGTGGATATCCTGTTCCGGCGCGGCTACGCCTACACTCTGGCCACGGTATGCGTGGTGGGCGCCTTCTACGCCATCGTCTTTTCTCTCGGCAGCCTGGTGCACGTCTACTTCAGCACCCTGGGCAATACCGGGGTGATGACGGTGATGCTGCTGACGGCTTTCCTGTTCCAGCCCATTCGCGCCTGGATACAGGAGCGCCTGGACCGCCATTTCTATAGCGACCGCTACGACTACCGCCGCACCCTGGTGGAATTCGCCCGCGAGCTGAGCTCGGAATCCGACGCCGATGTGATGCTGGCGCTGGTGGGCGACCGCCTGCTCGAAACTCTCAACCTGCGCCACCTGGCCTTCTTCCTCGCCGAGGAAGGCGCCGCGGATGCCTCCGGCGGCCAGGTGTTCCGCCTGCGCAAGGCCATGGGCGATAACGTGCGCCTCGCGTCGCTTTATTACGATGGCCTGGATCTGAGCTTTCTCAACTGGAAGCTGCCCGAGCCCTACCTTTTCTTCGAACGCACCCGCCACCAGTTGGATGCCGTCTCCCAATCCTGGCCGGCCACCGTGCGGCGCACCATCGCCGATCTGGATCTCACCTACTATCTGCCTTGCTCGGTGCGCGGCCGCACCATCGCCTACATGGGCCTGAGCCGCACCAGCGATGGCGACTACCTGTCGAGCGTCGACGTGGAACTGCTCACCACCCTCGCCGGCTATGTCGGAATCGCTCTCGAAAATGCCGGCCTCTACCGCTCCCTGCAGCGCAAGGTGGAAGAATACGAGCGGCTCAAGGAATTCAGCGAGAACATCGTGGAATCCATCAACGTCGGCATCCTGGCCGCCGACTTGGACGACCGCGTGGAGAGCTGGAACACCCAGATCGAGCTGCTTAGCGGCGTGCCGCGCGACCGTGCCCTGGGCCGAACCCTGCGCGAGCTGTTCCCCGGCGGCCTGGCCGAGCAGTTCGATCGCGTGCGCGGCCAGACCGGCATCCACCACATCTACAAATTCGTTTGGAAGTTCGGCCCCGAAACGAACGGCAACGGCAATGGCAACGGCGTCCATCCCGCCCGCGAGGCGACCCTCAACATCGCCATCGCTCCGCTGGTTTCGAAAGACCAGCGACAGATCGGCCGGCTGATCATCTTCGACGACGTCACCGATCGCGCCGAGCTGGAGCAGCGCCTCGTCCAGGCCGACAAGCTGTCGAGCATCGGCTTGCTCGCCGCCGGCGTGGCGCACGAAGTCAACACTCCCCTGGCGGTGATTTCCACCTACGCCCAGATGCTGGCCAAACAGGTGGCTGACGACGAAAAGAAATCCCTGCTGCTCGACAAGATCGCCAAGCAGACGTTCCGCGCCAGCGAAATCGTCAATTCGCTGCTCAACTTCTCCCGCACCTCCACCACCGCCTTCGACCAGGTGAAGCTGGAACGGGTGGCGCAGGAAACCCTGTCCATGCTCGAGCACCAGTTGCAGAAGTCGGGTATCCGGGTCTCGACCGATTACGCCGCCAACCTCGATCCGGTTTACGGCAACGCCGGCAAGCTGCAACAGGTGTTCCTCAACCTGTTCCTCAACGCGCGCGACGCCATGGCCGGCGGCGGAACCCTGGAAGTCCGTGTGTGGCAGGAAGGCGGCCGCGCGCGCGCCGAAATTTCCGATACCGGCGGCGGCATTGCGCCGGAAAATTTGCACCGCATCTACGATCCCTTCTTCACCACCAAGGGCGCCCGCCAGGGCACCGGCCTCGGCTTATCGGTCAGCTATGGCATCGTCCACGAGCATGGCGGCTCGATTGAAGCCGTCAATCGCCCCGGCGGCGGCGCCCGCTTCCTGCTGGAAATTCCGCTGGCCAAAACCACCCAAAGGAAACCGGTGAATGCCGCCTGAAACGATGGCTCCTTCTTCCTCCCCGGTGGCCGCCAAAGGCCGGGTTCTGGTAGTCGATGACGAGCCGGATATTCGCGAAAGCCTGGAGATGCTTCTGAGCGACGCCGGCTACGCGGTGGAGTGCGCCCCCAACGCCACCGAAGGGCTCCGCCGCATGGAATCGCACGGCTACGACTTGGTGCTTCTCGATCTGATGATGCCCGACCGTTCCGGCATGGAGGTGCTTGAGGACGTGCGCGCGCACGACCGCGAGACGCCCATTTTCATGATCACCGCCTACGGCTCGGTGGAAGCCGCCGTCAAGGCCCTCAAGCTGGGCGCCAACGACTACTTCTCCAAGCCCTGGGACAACGAAAAGCTCATCATCGAAATCGATCGCATGATCGCGGCCCGGCGCCTGGAATACGAGAATACCCACCTCAAGCGCGCCCTGCAGCAGCGCTACAGCTTCCCCAATATCATCGGCAAGAGCGAGAGCATGGTCAAGAAGCTGGACCTGGTGGCCCAGGTCGCCTCCAGCCGCTCGACCATCCTGATCACCGGCGATACCGGCACCGGCAAGGAACTCGTCGCCAAGGCCATCCACGCCAACTCGCCGCGCAGCGAGCGGATGTTCGTGGCCGTCAACAGCGGTTCGCTGCCGCCGGACCTGCTGGAATCCACCTTGTTCGGCCACGTGCGGGGCGCCTTTACCAGCGCCATTCAAACCAAGAAGGGATATTTCGAAGTCGCCGACCACGGCACCATTTTCTTCGATGAGATCGGCACCCTCGGCGCGGAAACCCAGATCAAGCTTCTGCGCGTGATTCAGGAAAAGGAGTTCACCCCGCTGGGGGCGACCGATCCCATCAAGGTGGACGTGCGGATCATCGCGGCCACCAACGCCGACCTGCACCAGCTCGTCCGGGAAGGCAAGTTCCGCGAGGACCTCTACTACCGGCTCAACGTCATCAACATCGCGCTGCCTCCCCTTCGCGACCGCAAGGAAGACATCCCGCCGCTGGTGGACCACTTCTTCAACGTCTACTGCCGCGAAAACGCCAAGTTCCTGGACTCGTCCGGCCGCTCCATCCTGCACTTTCAGCCGGAAGCGTTGCAGGTGCTCATGGAGCACTCCTGGCCGGGCAACGTCCGCGAGCTGGAAAACGTGGTGGAGCGCGCCGTCGTCCTGGCTACCGATTCGGGTGTCCCCATCGATGTGCTGCCGGACTCCCTGCTGCAAGCCAACGGCGTGCGCCCGCTGCGCAGCGAAGGAATGCCCATTGGACCCGATGCCAACCTGTACGAGATCGTCAACGATTACGAGCGCCGCGTGATCGTCGAACGCCTGGAGCATTGCGGCTGGAGCCAGACCGAAGCCGCCGAAAGCCTGAACGTTCCCCTCTCCACCCTGAACCAGAAGATCAAACGCCTGAATATCAAGATCCGCAAAAAGTCGGGCTCGGACGTGGAATGAAACCGAACCGTGACCAAAGAAGCCGTGAAAAAATAGGGCGCCGCTAAACGCGGACGAACACAGCTGCGGAAATCGAGGAATCCGTGTTCATCGGGGGCTCAATCCGTCTTCCCAAGCCCTGCTATCCTGGAACGAGCACTCCTTGTTATTCATTAGGTAAACTTTTTGAAAGTCGGTTTTGTCAGCCTTGGCTGTCCCAAGAACCTGGTGGACAGCGAAATCATGATGGGGCAATTGGTGGCCAAGGGCCATGAGTTGACTCCGCACCCGGATCAGGCGGATTGCCTGGTGGTGAATACCTGCAGCTTCATCGATCCCGCCAAGAAGGAATCCGTCGAAACCATTCTGGAAATGGCCGAGTACAAGAAGATCGGCCGTGCCAAGCGCCTGATCGTGGCCGGCTGCCTGGTGGAGCGCTACCGGGGCGACATCCGCAAGGAAATGCCGGAGGTGGACGCCATCGTCGGCACCAACGAGCTCGAGCGCATCGTGGCTTTGTGCGAAGGCACGCCGGTGGACTCGAATCCGCTGGCTGCCTATCTTTATCACGATCTCACCCCGCGCGTACTGGCAACGCCCGGCCACTTCGCCTACATCAAGATCGCCGAGGGCTGCGACCACCCCTGCACCTTCTGCGTCATCCCGCAGTATCGCGGCAAGTTCCGCAGCCGCCGCTTTGAATCCGTGATTTCCGAAGCCACCCGCCTGCTCGCACAGGGTGTCCGCGAATTGAACCTGATCGGGCAGGACACCACCTGCTACGGCGAAGATCTCGGCCTGAACGACGGCCTGGCCGACCTGCTCGACCGGCTGGCCCGCATTCCCACTCCGCGCGAAAAATGGATCCGCTTCCTGTACGCCTACCCCAATAAGGTGAACCAGCGGCTGCTCGATACCATGGCCGCTCACGACTCCCTGGCCAAGTACATCGATATGCCCCTGCAGCACTCGAGCGCGGCCGTGCTGAAACGCATGAAGCGCGGCGGGTCGGGCGAAATCTTCCTGAAGCTGATCGAAAAAATCCGCCGCACCATCCCCGGCGTGGCCATCCGTACCAGCTTCATCGTGGGCTTTCCCGGCGAAACCCGCGAGGATTTCGACCAGTTGTGCCAGTTTGTGGAGGCCGCCCGCTTCGACAACCTGGGCGTGTTTGTTTATTCCGACGAAGACACCAGCGCCAGCTTCGCCTTGGACCGAAAAGTGGATGGCCGCACCAGGCAGAACCGGAGGCGGCGCCTGATGGCCATTCAGCGGCGTATCGCGCGCGCCCGCAACCGCTCGCTGGTGGGCAGGGAATTGCCGGTTCTGGTGGAAGGCACTTCGGAGGAAACCGACCTGCTGTGGAAGGCGCGGCTCATGACCCAGGCGCCCGAAATCGATGGCGTCACCCTGGTGAACGACGTCGAAGGGGCCGCGCCGCGCCCCGGTGAAATCCGCCCGTTGCGCGTGACCGCGGCGCACGATTACGATCTGGTAGGCACGCTGCTGGCCGCCACCGAGCCCTCGGGCCTGCAACCGGCGGCATCCGCGCTGGTGCAACTGGCGCTATGAAGTGCCCGATCTGCAAGAAGGAGGTGTCGCCGGGCGAGCCGGAGTTCCCCTTCTGCGGCGAGCGCTGCCGAATCGTGGATCTGGGTAACTGGGCGACTGGGAAATACGTGTTCCATGAACCGGTTCAGTTTGGGCCCGGCGACGCGAATGACGATGAGGACGAGTCCAAGTAGCGCCGGCGATCTTGTCGCCGGTGCCTTTGGGTGGGACAGACCATCGTCTTTTGTGGTCTGTCGGTCCTCGCCACGGAGGAGCAGTGAATAGTCCCCGCCTGCGGTTCGCCTACGCCATCGCCACCTGGTTTGGCTGCGGCCGTTCCCCCTGGGCGCCGGGCACGGCCGGGTCCGCGGCCGCGGTTGCCATTGCCTTCGTGCTCCATCGCTACGCCGGCTTCGCTCCCTGGCACTTCGCCCTCTTAGCGGCCGCCTTGGCCTGGCCGGCGGTGTGGGCCGCCGGAGTGGTGGCGCGCGCGAGCGGCATCGAGGATCCCGGATTCGTGGTGGTGGACGAAGTGCTCGGCCAATGGATCGCCTTGGCCGGCCTGGCCCGCTGGGGCGCCATCGGCGTCTCGGCCGCGTTTCTCCTCTTCCGCCTGTTCGACATCTGGAAGCCTTTTCCGGTGCGCCAACTGGAGCGCCTCCCCGGCGGCATCGGCATCAACGCCGACGATGCGCTGGCCGGAATTTATGCCGCACTTGTGTTATGGCTGGCAGGATGTTCCAATCTTAGGTAAATATGGCCCTCCGGAAACCGTCTGATGCGCGCCCGCAAATCGCCGAAGTCACGCCCCCTGCCGCCATCGCCGGCGGCGAGCTTCAGATTCGAGGCAAAGGCTTCGCCAAGGTGGAGCGGCCCCGCGTCACCATCGGCGAAGTGGGTGCGCCCATTGTGATCGGCTCGGATTCGTTCCTGATTGCCCGCGTGCCGGACGGCGCCGTGGCGGGCGATCTGATAGTGGAAAGCGGCAAGCAGTCGAGCGAATCGTGGTCCTGCGATATCGGCGTGCAGATCGCCGACAGCCTGCACCCGGTGGCCAACCCCGCGGTGGATGCGCTTGGCAACATCTACACCACCTTCAGCGGCTCGCGCGGCCAGAAAGTGCCGGTCGCGGTTTATCGCATCGACCTCAACTTCAGCATGAAGCCGTTCATCAACGAACTGATGAACGCCACCAGTATGGCTTTCGACAACGAGGGGCGCCTGCACATTTCCAGCCGCTACGAAGGCTACATCTATCAGGTGACCCCTAACGGCAGCATGTCGGTCTACGTGGAAGGCATGGGCGTGGCCACCGGCATCGCCTTCGACCACGAGCAGAACCTGTACGTGGGCGACCGTAGCGGCACCATCTTCAAGATCAGTCCCAACCGCCAGATCTTTGTCTTTGCCACCCTCGAACCTTCGCTGGCCGCCTATCACCTGGCGTTCGGACCGGACGGCTGGTTGTACGTGACCGGCCCGACAACTTCCAGCTTCGATGCCGTCCACCGCATATCGAGTCAGGGCGAGGTCGAGGTTTTCTACCGCGGTCTGGGCCGTCCGCAGGGCATGGCATTCGATGAAGAAGGGCGGTTGTACGTAGCCTCGTCCACCGGCGGGCGCAAGGGCGTGGTGCGGATCACGCCCCAACGCGAGGCTCAATTGTTCCTTTCCGGACCGGGTATCGTCGGTCTCGCCTTCACCCCGTCGCGCGCCATGATCGTCGCCACCACCAATGCGCTCTATCGCGTCGACACCGGCATTAAGGGCCGTACCCTCATCGGATGAACGCCGAGATTATCGCGGTCGGCTCGGAAATGCTCACGCCGGATCGCGTGGATACCAACTCGCTCTATCTGACCGGAGAGCTCAATAAGCTGGGCGTGGAGGTGGTGTCGAAGACCATCGTCGGCGACGACCGCGACCGTTTGGCGGATGCCGTCGCACACGCCCTGCGCCGCTCGCCGGTGTTGATTCTTTCCGGCGGCCTGGGGCCGACCGAAGACGATGTCACCCGCGAAGCGGTGGCACAGGCGCTCGACCGCAAGCTGGTTTTCGACGCCGGGATTGGCGTAGCCCTGGAACGCCGCTTCGCCCAGCTCAAGCGGAAAATGGCGGAGAACAACCGGCGCCAGGCTTTCGTCATCGAAGGGGCTGCCGTGCTTCCCAACGATCGTGGCACCGCGCCCGGGCAGTGGCTGGAGGAGTCCGGCAGCGTGGTGATCCTGCTGCCCGGACCGCCCTATGAACTGCGCGCCATGTTCGAGCGGCAATGCCGGCCGCGCCTGGCGCGGATCGTCCCGCCGCTGGCGATTCGCGCCTGCGAAATGCGCGCCACCGGCATCACCGAATCGGAGCTGGATCAACTGATCGCGCCGGTTTATAAGAAGTACGACAACCCGGCGACCACTATCCTGGCCAGCGACGGCACCATTCAGATCCATTTGCGGGCGCGCTGTTCCTCCGTCGCCGAAGCCGACCGCCTTCTGGCCGAAGTGGCCGGTCCGATTCAGCTTTTGCTGGGAGACCGGATGTATTCGGCCAATGGCGATCCCTTGGAAGTGGTGGTGGGCGGCCTGCTCGTCCAGGCGCATGCCACCCTGGCCGTGGCGGAGAGCTGCACCGGCGGAATGTTGGGTGAGCGCATCACTTCGGCCGCCGGCAGTTCGCGCTATTTCCTGGGCGGGTTCGTGACGTATCAAAACGAGATGAAGGTGGAGCTGCTGGGGGTGAGCCCGGAAATCCTGGAGCGTTTCGGACCGGTCAGCGCCGAAAGCGCCGCAGCCATGGCGATGGGCGCCAGCCGCCGTACCGGAGCGACCTACGGGGTGTCCATCACTGGCGCCGCCGGCCCGGACCCGGTGGCCGCGCCGGACGGCCAACTCCTGCCCGCCGGCACCGTCTACGTCGGCATTGCCGGTCCCGACGGCGTGCGCACCGCCCATCGCCAGTTCCCCGGCGACCGGAAACGCATCCGCGTCTTCAGCACCCAACTGGCCCTGGATCTGTTGCGGCGGCAACTGGGCAAGCCGTAGGCGGTTCAGCTCGATGCGCCTCCCGGCCAACCCAGTCCCTCCAGTTGGTCGATGAGAAACCGGCGCATCGCCACCACGGTAGCTCCAGCGCGCATGAGGACGACCCCGTCCTCGATGGAAGCCACGCCGCCGGAAGCCTTGATGCCGATCGCGGCGCCAACCGTTTCCCGGATCAAGCCGATGTCGTGCACGGTCGCACGGCCCGGTCCGAAACCGGTGCAGGTCTTGATGAAGTCCGCGCCGCTATCCAGAACCAGCCTGGCGGCGGTGACCTTCTCGGCCTCGGTCAGGACGCCGATTTCAATGATGACCTTGAACGGGACCTGGAAAGGCCGCGCCACGTCCATCACCTCGCGGATGTCCCGTGTGACGCGCGCATACTCGCCAGCCTTGAAGGCGGCGATGTTCATCACCATGTCCAGGTCGGTCGCGCCGCGCCGGAGTCCCTCTTCGGCCTCCAGGCACTTGACGCGAGTCGTGGTGCCACCACACGGGAAGGAGATAGGGATCTGCGCCCGTACCTGGGAACCTTTCAATTCGTCCACCAGCGTGCCCAAGTGTTGCGGAAAGGAAACCACCGCGCGAAAGCCGTAATTTCTGGCCGCGCGGCAGGCTGCCCGCACCTCTTCCTCACTGGCCGTGATCGTAAGCGTTTCCGAGTAGTCGATTGCCGCCACCAGGCGGCCAATCTCTTCCGCTGCGATTTCGTGCATACGCTCCGATCATACCGCCTGGACTGTGGGATTGACGCAGCAACGATTTCCCATTGGCTGCGTGGCGGATGAGTTGAGACTCCGAACTCCCGATCTCGTGGAATTTGGGTTGAGCCGGTCTGTTGATCCGGAGGTGGGACAGACCATCGTCTTTCGTGGTCTGTCGGGCCCTCGCCAGGCCACAACCGTTTCGACGGACGACAATAAAACGATCATCTGTCCGGTCTGTTTGAATGTATAAGGGCTGAGATGGAAAAGGGTTCTCCCGAGCGCTACAATGCCGAGACCGGCTTAGCAGAGCCGGCTCAGAAACTTCGGACAGGAGAACCCAATGACTATCTGTCCCACCTGGTTTCCCGCACCGGTTCCCTGTCAGTTGGGTCAGCCAAGTTTCACCGGACGGTTCGGTGTAAACGACGACCAGGCCGATCGCCATTCCGAAATTCGCCGGTTTGGTATCATTGGGGCGATGTCACGTGGCGCGACCGACCGGGAAGCGTTTACCCGGACGATCGGGCAATACAAACAAAAGGGCGAAAAGGAGCTGCTCTCAACCGGCATTGTCATAGACAACGTATTAGTAAGGGAGCTCCGTGAAACGGGCTCGGATCTTAGGTGCGGCGTAAACCTCATCTGCCGCCCGGACCGGGAAGCCGTTAAGCGGATCGCGGCTATTCAGCGCCGGCTGTCCGAATACGAGCCCGCCCAGTATTACTGTCCTCCACGGGATTTACATTTGACGCTCGTCGAGATTTGTCACGGTCGAACCCAAGAGGACGCTAATCGAATCGCGATGGCGGTACGATCCCTTGCACCGCGGTTGTTCGAAAGGCAATCTCCGGCAGTCCTCGATGGGCCCATGCTGGCGTACGATAGCAGGGGCGCGGCGCTTAACTTCCTGCCTTGCGACGGACGGTTGCAGCATCTCCGTAAGACGATCCGGGAAGATCTCGCGCGTAACCGGGTGTCCATCGAGTCTCGATATCTACCCGCGTCGGCGCATATCACTTTGCTCCGATACATCGCACCGTTGACGACCCCCGCCGCAAAGTGGGTCGAGGTCCTCAACGGCTGCGATGTTAGCGTAGACACGCGCTGGGTTCTATCGCCGGTATGGCTAACATGGGGTGCAACCTGGTATGGCATGCACGGTCGAATCTCACGGTACGGGCCCATCGTTTGTGGGCCGCGGGATTTCTGACGTCCTGCGTCGCTTGTCTCCTGGAAGCTCAGGCCAGCGTCGCGCTCACCGGCAGTGTCGAGATCGGATCGGATCGGCCCGCCAGCGTCGCCGTGGCGTAGTATTCGACGTACTCGACCCTGTCCTCAAATGCCCCGAGCATGGCTTGGTAAGTCCGCCTTAGAACCGGATTCGCCGGTTTCGAGATCCACCCGCCGCCGCGCAGGCGCGTATGCACCGCCACGGACCGTACGTCTTCCAGGCCCGGCACGACGATCGTCAATCGCACTGTTTCCTGGCTGGCGAACAGAGTGGGCCGGGTCGGCAGGAAGATTCGCGCGGCCATCCGGTCGTCCGGTGCGATCGCCTGCGCATACATCTGTTCGACCTCGGCTGGAAGTTCCCCGAGATACTCCCGCATGGACAAGCGCATCCGCACGAGCGCCAGCCGGACCAGCTTGTTGTGCATCGAAGCGAGTTGGCCCAGGTCGTTGCGTGTGGCGACGATGCTCTGATAGTCGAGCATCGCGCGCCTCACTCGCGGCGCCAGCTTCAGCCATAAAGGCACGCATTCGTTGCGTACCGTGTCGGCCGCCTCGTCTATGTGGCCGGCTTTCTTCATCTCCGCGCAGTCTTTCAGAATGCGATCCATGCTGTGCGCCAGGTTGAAGGCCTCGGCGTACGGCACCAGGAATTCGACGTGCTTGGCGAGATACTCCAGACGCTCGCGCTCGTGGGCGCCGGCGGCCTGGTCCGCGATCGAGCGAAGCGCGCCCGCCACCTGTTTCTGCGATGCCATAATCCGATCCGAGGGGTGATACGGGTGCCAGTAAAGAAACCCCTCGTTATAATCGCCACTGAACTCGTGTTGCACTGCGTGGCCATCGGATGTCTCTCCCGGGTTCGTGCTCAGGAGTTTGCCGTCGCGGTCGGCTTCGGCCAGAATGCCGCCCAGCCTCGCGGCGCGGTCCCCGCCTGCCTGCGTGCGGGCGTAAGCGGCATAGTATTCGGGCGGTTTCAAGCCGGCGTCCCAACTGAAACGCGCCTGGAAGCCCGCGGTCGGATCCACGATCCGGTGCCGCCAATGGATTCCCAGCAATCCCTGGCAGCCGAATTGGGCGGCGCGGTTCATGTCCAGCTCGAACCGGCTGGCGCGCAACTGCGGGAGCCACATGGACGGGTCGTCCTCCAGCCACGGAATCGGCCACCGCTCGCGGCCTTCCAGCCTGGCGAAGGATTCGTGCACCGGGTCCCAGCCGAGCGAATCGTTCAGGCAGGAGAAGATGACGTCGCCCGGCAGGCTCCTGTGCAGGTGCTCGAAGTGCCGGGCAACGCCACCCCAGCCTGCCAGCACCAGCCGCTTGTCGGGAGCGTTGCGCTTGAGAAAATCATGGGCCTGTTGGAAGGGCGTCACGGACAGCGGGATACCGGTCTTGCGGCTCTCCCAGTTCATATCTTCGTCTTCCCAGAGCCACACGTAGTCGACTTGAGGATAGGCTTCGAGCAACTGTGCCAGGCGCACTTCGAGCATGTCCTTGGCGGTGCGGGACTCTATGTCGAAGCGCGGGCCCGGTTTTTGGTCCGTCTTGACCTCCGGCGGAAGAGCCCGCAGAATCTCATCCGGAATCTGGTACGGCTCAAAGCCGATGCCGGTCCTGATGCCCAGGCGCGCGGCATGATCGAAGCCCGCCCGCAGCAGGCTCCGCGCCCGCGCCGCCTGTTCCCAGGGATCCCGCGCCAGGCGCGTCGCGTCGCTGCCGAACACCTCGCCATCGAAAAACTGCGCGCCGCCCATGGTGAATCGCGACGTGCGCTCGGGCAGGTAGCCCCACCGATGGCTGGCGCTGTTGTCGAGAAACGACAGGTGGCCGACCCCGGCGTACTCGAACGACAGGTAGGATTCGGCCCACTGGTTGGCGCCCGTGTAGACATGCATGCCGAAGGTGTTGAACCTCATGCGCAGCATGGATTCGAAGTAGGCGCGGAAATCCTCTTCGTTGTAAACCGTAATGCAGTTCAGAAAGTCGGGCCAGGGCAGCAGGCCGCGCGTCGAGAAGCGGGGCGAGGCTTTCCATGGCTGGCCCATGGCGGGCACCACGGCCTGCTGGGACGGATCAATCGGGTAACTCACCCCGTCGATTCCGAAGAAGGCGCCCTGCCTCTCCAGAAATTCGAACACGGCGTAGAGCAGAGCCTGTTCGCCGGAGCCGCGCAGCAGGGCTTGGCCGTTTTCGTAGTGGATCTCGTAAGCCTCCGGGTTGGTGAGCCCGGCGTCGTCCACCCGCAGCGCGATGGCCAGGTCGCCATCGGTCGCGGCGGCGTCCGAGATTCGCGCCTCGGTGGCCGGAAACAGTCCGGCAAGTCCGCGCAACAGTTCGCGCTCCGCCAGACGCCGGCGAAAAGTAGCGCCGGCCGCGGGCCGGATCAGAATGCGTTTCGGAGTCTGTCCTTCGAGCGCCAGCATGGTACCGGCGGTCAGCACGCAATGGCGGAGGAACTGACGGCGGTCTTGAGTCATAAAAGGTCCTCAATGCAGTCCGTGAATGGTAACGACACCATGACGACAAGGCCGTGCTGTCGGGAACTGCACGGTGCTTCATTCTACAACCTGTAGCGTCTTCTTGCGTTTCGGTGTCCGCTGCGGGTGGTGAATCCTCCCAGGTCTTTTTTACTTTTCGCCGAATCCCGGATCAGCGCCTTCGTGCGTGGCCAAAGCAATCTGCTCCAACCAACCGTGACGCCCGTTGTACCAGAGCATCCACCGGTGGCCGTCGAAGACCGCGTAGGGCTTGTAGCAGGCGTCCTGATCGAAGGCGTCTTGTCCGGGCCGGACGATCGGGTTCCGAGGATTGCGCTGCCAGTTCGTGACGCCGTCCCGCGACCGGGCCACTCCGATCTGCGCGTGGTCGATATCGCGGAAGCCGATGTAAAACATGTAGAACCAGCTATCGAAGCGAAGTACCTGCGCTCCCGTCACGCGTGCCTGCTCCCAGACCGCCGCCGGATTGGGGCGGAAGACCGGATTCCCCGGGTCCTTGGTCCAGTGAAGGCCATCGGCGCTGGTCGCATAGCCGATGGCATCGGGTTCGTACTGCTCGCCGCCCGAATACCACATCCGGTACAGCCCGGCCGCTTCATCCCAAAGCACGTTCGGACACATCACCGCCGCTTTTTCCCACGGAAGATCGGGCGATAGCACCGGCGCTTCGCTCATTCGCTTCCACACTTTCCCGTCCGGACTGGTGGCATAGCCGATCCACGAGTGCTTGCCGCCGGCCTGGCCCGTATACCACATGTGGTAACCGTCGGCCTTTTTGAGCACGCTGGGGCGGTTGATGTCTTCTTCCCAGGCGGTTCCGGGGTTGGGTGAGAGCACGACGACCGGTTCGCTCCAGTGTATGCCGTCCGCGCTTTCAAACAGCGCGACGCTCTTCTTGGGGCGCCAGGAGCCCCACATCTTGTACTTCCCGCTGTCGGCCAGCACGGTGATGTCGAACACGGTGCCCAACTTCCCGCCAATGACGGGGTTTGCCGGCGATTTGACCCAGCCCGACGTGGTCTGCGGCAAATCCACCAAAAGCCATCCCAAGCTGGGGGCCGAACCGATTTCCCGCCCATCCGCAAATATGCGGAGCCCTTTGCCTCTCCGATACCGCGTGCCCGTCCGATCGTACAGAATGGTCAAATCCCAACCGTGATAGCGAACCGGGTCCAGGCAGAAGTACTCGATTGCTCCCTCGGGAATCAGGGGATTGACTTCCACCCGATTGTCCAGGCGCGGGCGCAGGCCCACCAGCCCGGTGATGACCAGATCGTTGTACGTGGAGTGATTGTAATCGCGGCCCCGGTCCTTGCCGCCCTTGGCCGCCTGTTGCTCCGGTGTCATCCGGTACAGCATGTCCCGGGCGATCCAGTTCCCCTTGAACGGATCCAGATCTTCGTCGATCCAGGGAATCGTCCGGCCGCTGGGAAGATTCATGTGCTGCGATTTGGTGTATGTCCGCAGCAGCGCCAGATAGTCCCGCCGGCCGACGTAGGTCTGTTTATAGTTATTGAGAAGGTTGGCCATGGCGGTCAGCGTCTGCGACGTGGCAAAGGGCCAGGACGGACCGTTCCACAGACACTCGTGCGGATTGGCGAACATAAACCGCGGGTTGCGCCGCTCCGCGGTGGTCGGCCCGAAGGACGCCGCGAAACCCTCGTCGTCGATCAGTTGCTTCCACGCCAGCTCATGTCCGGAAAGAGGGAGGTTGAAGTACCACGGGACAAACCCGATCTGTTCCCGGACGTCCACCCATTCGTGGCTGTCGCCCCTTGGGATGGTTTCGTAAAACCCTCGGGTCTCATCCCACAGTCGATCCTCCACCAGGGCTCGCAACCGCGCTGCTTTCATGCGGAAGTCCAGCGACAGGTTGTTGTTCCCGGCCCATTTTGCGATGTCTCCCAGCGCCAGAGCATCGCCGTACATGTAGCTGTTAATGGTAGGCCGGTATCCGCTCCCGCCAATCGAGATTTCCATCCCGTCGCGATCGTCGATCTGCCAGAACAGGCCATTGGCGTCCTGGTGCGTCTTTTCCCACGGCGCGTAGTTCTCCACCAGGCCGGGCAGCAGATCGATGGCAAGCTGCTGGTCCTGAGTCACCATCGACCAGGCGTGGATCGCGTCGGCCACCCAGAAGCTGTAGAGTCGTGGCTTAGCATCCGGCTTGAACCAGAACCGCGCGTACTCCCTGAGGTATTCCGTGTCTCGCAGCCAGCGGCCCTCGTAGAAGTGGTGCCCGGCGGAGGCGCTGACGGTATTTTGCGCTCCCGCCCAGGGCACGTCCGGCAGGAACTCCGTGATCACGAATCCTTCATGCGTCCCGCGGATATGCTTTCGGAATACCCACCATCGGAAGTAGTACATTTCCTCGATCGATTTGTCGGAACAGTCGAAGATGGGGACGTTTTGCTTCATCCAGTTCCAGGAATCGCCATTCGCGATCAGGTTCGTCCGTCCTTCCGGATCGTCCCGGTTGAACGCTTCAACGTAGTGGCGGAACTGTTCCGGCTGAAGGACTTCAGCCGATCCCGCGGGAACGGCAGGGGACGCCCACAGAGCGCCGCAGGCCAACATCGAAATGACTTTGCGCGATACCGTCATATAGAAATGACAGCATGATTCCGGCTCTCCCGGCGAACCGAATCGCGCCCGCTCCCGTCCTGCTGTCCCTGGCTGGACGTGCGAGCGTCCGAAATCAAGTTCCGCCCAGCGCCATCGCCCACCGGGACCAACACGCCGCGGCGGTGTATCCCGGTTACTATATGATGGGTCACACAGGCGGAGAACCGAGCTTTGAATGTCACCGGGCTTTTCGTACGCCGCCCCGGTCATGACCGCGCTGGTCGCGACCCGAAAGTCGCGAACGATTGTACGGAAAAGGAGAAGCTAATGGCAGATAATTTCTTGTCGCGTCGATTGTTCATGTCAGCCGCGGCGGCAGCTCCGGCAGTGCCAACCCTACTCGCCTCGGACAGAATTGCGATCTTCGATCCGCCACCCGCCCGGGTCCGCATCGTGACGGCGGCGGCCTCATCCGTAGTCCCGCCCCCCACCTACACGGCGGCGGAGATTCAACGGATCCAGTCCCAGGGCAAGGACGTTCAGCTTACGGTGCCCGCTAATGCCGGCGAGTTGAACCAACTGCTGCCCGAGGCCGATGTCGTTTTCGGCGCCGTCAACGCGGAGATGCTGGCGAAGGCCAGGAACTTGCGCTGGCTGCAGGCCACCGAAGGCGGTGTGGAGTCGGTCCTGTTTCCGGATCTGGTCAAGAGTAATGTGGTGGTGACCAACATGGCGCGGGTTTTCGGCCAGACCATGTCCGAGACAGCCATCGGGATGCTATTGAGCCTGACGCGCGGGCTCAATCAGTACTACATTCCGCAGTTCCAGAAGCGGACGTGGCATGCCGAGCGGAACCTGGTGGAGGTGGATGGCATGACCATGGGGATTGTAGGCATGGGCGGTATTGGGTCGGCCGTGGCCATGCGCGCGCACTATGGCTTCAACATGCGGATACTCGCCACGGATGCGAAACCCATGGCTAAGCCGGTCTTCGTGGACACGCTTCGGGAGCCGGCGTGGTTCATGGAGATGGTCCCGCAGGTGGACGTGCTGGTAAGTGCGGCGCCCTTCACCAGGGAGACCGGGGGGATGTTCGATGAGAAGGTGTTCCGGGCGATGAAGAAGACCGCGTACTTCATCAACCTGTCCCGGGGAGAGATAGTGCAAGAGAAGGCGCTCGTCCAGGCACTGAAGGAAGGCTGGATCGCCGGCGCCGGCCTGGACGTAGCGTATCCCGAGCCATATCCACCCACTGGCGCGTACTGGGATTGCCCGCACCTGGTCATGACTTGCCACACCTCCGGTTTCGCGCCCCAACGCCAGGTCCGCCTGGTGGGGCTGCTGGCCGACAACGTGCGCCGTTACTCGAGCGGCTTGCCGCTGCTGAACGTGGTGGACAAACAGCGCGGTTACTGATCGCGAAGAGATCTTATCGATGCAACCGGCACACCTGTTTCTTCCGGGTCTCCTGGCCGCCCCCTGTGCCGCGGGCTCGGGAGGGAGCGTTTACGTGGCCCGGCGCCGCGCAGCCTGCCGCCCTCGCCCGGTATGCCTCCACGCTGCTACACTGGGCCGGTTGTGGGAGCAACATCGGTTCATCCTTGCGTAATGGAAGGTGCCTTATGAAAATACGATTCTTCGTCGTCGTTCTGACACTGTTGTTCATGTTCGGGTCGCCGGTGGCACGGCCGCCGGCCGTGGGGCAGCAAGCACCGGCCCCGGAGATCCGTCCCGACCGGGCCCCGGCGGATTTGGCCGAAGAGCTCGCGCAGAAGCATCAGTCCGGTCCGCCGTTGCCGTACCGCTTGGTCGCCAACTGGCCAAACCTGCCGAAGGGCTACAACTTTGGCGAGTCCTCCGGGGTGGATGTGGACAAGCAGGATAACGTGTGGGTGGCTAACCGCGGGCACTGGCCCGTCATGGAATTCGACCGCAGCGGCAAGCTGCTTCAGGCCTGGAACGAAGACACGGTTCGGCTGTTTCCAGGGGTCGGCAAGGGCAGCCACGGTATTCGCGTGGGCCCGGATGGCAGCATCTGGCTGGTGGACGTCGACGGCCACCTCCTCTTCAAGTTCAGCCCGGAGGGGCGCCGCCTGATGACGATTGGCACTCGTCAAGGCGTAGCTAGCAACAACGACAGTCAGGTCGGTTTCAACCGGCCGACCAACCTTTGGTTCCTGCCCAACCGCCATTTCTACGTATCGGACGGTTATGGCAACTCGCGCGTAGTCGAGTTCAATTCCGACGGCGAGTACGTACGGCACTGGGGAACCCACGGCACCGGCGACGGCCAGTTCAACCTGCCGCACTCGGTAACGGTCGACTCCAAGGGGCTCGTGTACGTCGCCGACCGCGCCAACACGCGCGTACAGGTCTTCGATGCCACCGGCAAGTTCATCACCAAGTGGACCGACGTCGGTCAGCCCTGGGGGATCTACTACGTCGCCAAGGAAAACGCGATCTACATGTGCGACGGTTTGTACAACCGCATTTCTAAGCTAAGCCTGGAAGGCAAGGTTCTGGGGGTGATGAGCTCCTGGGGCAAGGCGCCGGGAAAGCTCGATTTTGCCCACGAAATCGCCGTCGATTCGGAAGGCAGCATCTACGTCGCCGAGATTAAGAACCTGCGCGTGCAGAAGTGGGCCCGCACCGCCGCGGCGAAGTGACCGCGGCGCTGTCGTGGAATGTGTGGGACGGACCATCGCTTGCCGTGGTCTGTCGGGCCCTCGCCAGGTCGCAACGGCTTGACAGACGACAAAAAACGATCGTCTGTCCCACCGCCCGACAAAGTTGTAGCGGGCGCAGATCGGGGACCGTGGCGGCGGCACTTCTATTCGATCTCCAGCCGGAACACCTCGATCAGTTCTCGGATCTGGGCCTCATTTAACGGACGCGGGTCCTGTCCTTTCAACAGGAGGAACAATTTGGCGGTCTCCTCCAGTTCCTCGATGGCATACACAGCCGCTTCGAGCGATGGGGCGGAGACCACGGGACCGTGGTTGGCGAGCAACACGGCGCAGTGCCGCGCGGCCAGAGCGCGGATGGCGTCCCCCAGGCGCGGATCGCCTGGGCGATGGTACGGGACCAGCGGAAGTCTCCCGATCTTCATCGTGAAATACGCCGTCAGCGGCGGCAGGCAGTTTTCGGCCGGCAGGTTCCGCATGCAGGATACGGCGGCGGAATAGGTGGAATGCAAATGAACCACCGCGCCGGCCGCGGCCCTCTCCTGGTACATGGCGAGGTGGAGTGGGGCCTCCTTGGATGGCGGTTCGCCGGAGACCGGATGCCCATCCCACGCGAGTTTGGAAATCCGCGCGGGATCGAGCCTGCCCAGGCAGGCGTTGGTGGGAGTGAGCAGCCAACCGTCTTCCAGGCGCACGCTGATATTGCCGCTGCTGCCAGCCGTGAGACCGCGATCGAAAACCGAGCGGCCGAACTCCGCCATCTCATCCCGCATCCGGCTTTCCGTCACGGCAGCCGGCTCCACGCTTTGAGGAAGAAATCGTCCGTGCCGAAATTTCCGGACTTGAGAGCCAGGGCCAGCGGCCTCTCGCCGAGGCTCACGGTCCATGGGACGCCGGGGTCGATTTCATCCCCGATGCGCAAGCCCTCCAGACGGAGCGCGCCGGCCACGGTGCCGGCGGTTTCTCCGCCCGCTACAATCAGCCGCCGGACGCCGCTATCCACCAGGCGGCAGGTGATAGCGGCGAGCGTGCTTTCGACCAGAGCGCCGGCACGTTCGGCTCCCAATTCGTCCTGTACCTTCTTCACCGCGGAGGGTTCGGCCGTGGCGTAGACCAGCACCGGTCCGCTGCCCAACCGGCCCGAGGACCATTCCACGGCCTCTGTCACCACATCCGCGCCGGCGGCTACCAGCAGCGGATCGATTTGGAAGGCCGGCGCGGCCTCCCGCATGCGCGCGACCTGGCGCAGCGTGGCCGGCGAGCAACTGCCCGAGATCACCGCCTCGAGTCCCTCGATTCGCGGCAACCGGCCGGCTGGTTGATCCGCGGCCAGCAGGCCCTGGGACCGGAAATTGGCCGGAAGTCCCATCGCGATGCCCGACCCTCCGGTCAGCAACGGCAGGTCGCGGCAGGCGGCGCCGATCGCCACCAGGTCGGCATCGGAGGTGGCGTCGACAATGGCGACCCCGGCGCCGCTGCTCCGCGCGTTGGCGAAGGCGCGCCGAATTTCCGCTTCCCCGCCCCGCACGCTCTCGAAGCGGACCAGGCCCACCGGGCGCGTCGATTGGCGCTGCAGCACGCGCACCAGATTCGAGTCCGTCATGGGCGTGAGCGGATGGTGCCGCATGCCGCTCTCCTGGAGCAGCACGTCGCCCACGAACAGGTAGCCGCGGAAGACCGCGCGCCCGTTGGCGGGGAAGGCCGGGCAGGCGATGGTGAAATCGGTTTCCAAGGCGTCCATCAGCGCCTCGGCGACGGGTCCGATATTGCCCCGGTCGCTCGAATCGAAAGTGGAGCAATACTTGAAAAAGAACTGACGGCAACCGGCATCGCGCAGCCATCGAAGCGCCCCCAGAGATGCTTCCACCGCATCGCCCGGCGGCGCCGTGCGCGTCTTGAGCGCAACCACAATGGCATCGACCGAGCCCGGCGGCGCCAGGCGCGGAACGCCGAACATCTGGACCGTCCGCATACCGTGCTTCACCAGCATTCCGGCCAGATCCGTGGCGCCGGTGAAATCGTCGGCGATCGAGCCCAGCAGCGGAGCCATCAGCGCTCTTCCCTTCGATCCTTGGGCAACTCGATGCCAGGGTACGTCTTGATGACCGCCGAATCGTCTTCTCCGCCGTGTCCGGCCGCCGCTGCGGCCAGAAAGATCTGGTGCGCGGCGGCGGTGAGCGGCAGGGGAAAGGACAGCTTGCGGGCGGAGTCCAGCACCAGGCCGAGGTCCTTGACGAAGATGCTCACGGCGGAAAGCGGCGTATAATCCCCGGCCAGAATGTGCGGCACCCGGTTCTGGAACATCCAGGAAGAGCCCGCGCTGTTGCCGATGACCTCGAAGAGCGTCGCCGGATCGGCGCCGGCCTTGATTCCGAGCGCCATGGCTTCGGCGGCCGCCGCGATGTGGACTCCGGCCAGCAGTTGATTGATCATTTTAACCGTGGAGCCTTGACCGGGCTTTTCGCCCAGGCGGTACAGTTTCCCGGCTATAGCCTCGAACAAAGGTGCGCATCGCTCAAAGGCCGCGGCAGGACCGGATGCCATCACCGTAAGCTGGCCTTCCCCGGCTTTCTTGACGCCGCCGGACACCGGCGCATCGATGTTGGTGAGGCCCGCGCTTTCGATGCGGCGGCCAAGATCGGCCGCGAATGCCGGCGGGACGGTGGAACTCGTGACGATCACCGAACCGGGCTCCATGCCCGCCGCCAGACCGCCGGCGCCGAAGATCGCCTCTTCGGTCTGCTCCGCATTGACGACAAGAATTATGACGGCGCGGCTGCGGCGTCCCACCTCACCCGGACAACTGGCGGCAACGCCGCCGAGTTCCTCGAACTGCCTGCGCGCTTCCGGGCGAACGTCGTAGCCGGACACGGGAAGTCCCGCGCGCAACAACGATCGGGCTACGCCCATGCCCATCGAACCGAGGCCGATCACGCCTACCGGCAGCCCGGCCTGACTGTTCTCAGGTCGCATTGGAGACTCATCATTCCTCATTGGAATCCGCTATAGAGCTATCTGGAATAAGAACGGCCGGGGGCCCAGGCGCCCCGACGTTGGATTTTAACGCCCATGCGATGACGGCCGCTGCAAGACAGGACCCCGCAAGCAAGAGTTGCGCCAGCGCCATGCTTCCCGTTCGGTCGCGAATGTGGCCGATCAGGAACGGACTGACATAACCGCCCAGGTTCCCTACCGAGTTGATCCAGGCGATTCCCGCCGCGGCTCCGGTACCCGACAAGGCCGCGGTCGGCAGCGACCAGAATACGGACTGGCCGCACATGATCCCGATCGCGCTCAAGCTCACCAGCGCGACCGCGAGCGTTCCGGAATGCCCCGCCACCGCGCCCACCGCAAAGGCCAGGCCGGCCAGGCCCGCCGCCAGTGCGACGTGTTTCCGCCGCTCGCCGGTTTTGTCGGAATGATGCCCGTAGAAGATCATGGCGGTCGCCGCAAGCGCCCAGGGAATGGTGGAAACCAGGCCGATCAGCCACGGATCCGGGGTAATCGTGTCCTTCAGAATCTGCGGCAGCCAGAACCAGAGGCCGTAGTTGCCCATCTGGAATCCGAAGTAGATGGCGCAAAACAGCCAGACCTTGCCGCTCCGGAAAGCGTCCGCAATCCGGTGCCGCGATGGGCCTTCGCTCTTCTTGACTTCTTCCTCTTCGTGGAGCCGCCGCACCAGATGGTCTCGTTCCCCTTCGCTCAGCCATTTGGCTTTGGCGGGCCCATCCACCAGGTAGAACATGGTGACCAGGCCCGCTATGGCGGAAGGGATGCCTTCGAGCAGGAACAGCCACTGCCACGCGCGAAGTCCTCCCACACCCGACATTTTCGCCATGATTCGCCCTGAGATCGGGCCGGCGATGACACCCGAGAAAGGAGTCGCGGCCATGAAAAGCGCCACGATTCTGGCGCGGTGTTTGCGCGTGTACCAGAACGTCAGGTAGAGGATCGCGCCGGGGAAGAAGCCCGATTCCACGATGCCGAGCAGCATGCGGATCGCGTAGAAGCTGGCCACGCCCTGGGCCAGAACCGTGCAGCAGGAAACCGCTCCCCACAGGACCATCAGTCCGCCCAGCCACAGCCGCGCGCCCAGCCGCTGCAGGATAATGTTGGCCGGCACTTCAAACAGAAAATAGCCGATGAAGAAAATCCCCGCGCCGATCCCATAGACGGTGTCGCTCATCCCCAGGTCCTGCTGCATTTGCAGTTTGGCGAATCCGATGTTGACGCGGTCCACGTAGGCCAGAATGTAGCAGGTGAAGAGAAACGGAATCAGGCGCCGCGTGACTTTGTTGTAGACTGTCGTTTCGAAATCCATAAGAATGCCGTTGGTTGCCGCGTCCGGATAGATCTTTCCGTTGCCCTGGTTATCTATCGGAGTGCTCCGCCATGTTCACCATTCTCGCCTTTCTGGCATGAAGAAGGGGACAAGCCGGTCGGCAAGCGTCGGCGGAGGACCTTGGGTTACTAACTGGCTGGTCGACCCATGGGTGTGGGGCGGGCAATCTTGCCCGCAGCCACGAAAAATATGCGGCATTAGGCTTCAGCCTGCGCAGGACAGGCCGGGAGAACCGGAGCTTGCACAAACCTGCCCAAACACGAAGCCAACCGCCGTTGCTGCTTCACCCCACCTTACATGGCGGAGCGGTCGCTGGAGGGCGGCACCACGCCTTTGATGCGGAGGTAGACGGAAAGGTAGCCGTACTCTTCGTTGTCGTGGATGGTATTGCGCATCAATATGGTAAGGCGGCCGGCCTGCATTCTGCCGCCTCCGACGGTATCGGTGGCATTGGCGTCGGTGGTCGCGTCCCAGGCCGCATCGCAAAAGTCGAAGGAAGATTTCAGCGCTGCCACGATGTCCGCCTTGGCGGTTTTGGAGGCGGCGTCCACAGACTTCTGTTCGCCCTTCGCCATGCCGCAATAGCGCATCTGGGTGTCGGCGATATGCGCAATGAGCGCGCCGAAGGTGCGAATATCGGGCGATGCCTTGAAGGCGTAGCTTTCTTCCGGCATCTTTTCCGCGGCTTTGACCAGATTGGCTTTGATGGCAGTATACAGTTGCTTGCCTTCGGCGGTCAGGCTGCGGGGGGCGGCGGGCTGCGCGGCCAGAGACAGGCAGCCGAAAGTGGCGGCGAAAGCGAACAGGGCGATTCGATGCATGGCGGTGTGCTCCTCCACGAAATGATACCCCCATTGCACGGTTTGCGGTAAGCTGATCGGACTGGAAGGGTGCGCGATATGGAAGTGGCGGAACTGTCAAAGTGGACGCCGGTCGAGGAAATTCGAGCGTACCGTGTCTCTCGTCGAAGAAAGGCGGACCGGGGGGTCGGCCGCTGACCCGGGGGTCCGCCCCACCAAGGGAGTTGCCGTGTTACCAAACCGAGGATTGCGAAAATGCCTGTTGTCGATTCTGGTGGGGGCGCTCGGGTGGGCGCAGCCGCTGATCGTCAGGACAGGCACGCTGATCGACGGCAAGGGAAAAGTGCTGCGCAACCAGGAAATCGCCATCGAGGGCGGGCGCATTACCGCCGTGGGCGCGGCGCGGCACAAGCCCGACTTCGACCTGAGCGCCGATACGGTAACGCCCGGCTGGATCGATACCCACTGCCACCCGGGCTGGTATTTCAACCAGGAGGGGCGGCTCGAAGAAGGACCGGGCCGCGGCTCGAAGACCACCCCGCAGCAGGCGGCGCTCTACACCGAGGCCAACGCCTACGCCATTCTGATGGGCGGTTTCACCACCATTCAGAGCCTGGGCCAGCCCATCGACGCCGACGTGCGCGACCTGATCGACCTGGGAAGGCTGGCCGGTCCGCGCATCCTCACCGCGCTGCGGCCCATCACCGAGAACAGCGGCACGCCGGAAGAAATTCGCGGGCTGGTGCGCCAACTCAAGGCGGATGGCGCCGACGAGGTCAAGCTCTTCGCCACCGCCAGCATCCGCGACGGCGGCAAGATGACCATGACGGTGGAACAGATCCAGGCCGCCTGCGGCGAGGCCAAGGCGCAGGGGCTGCGGAGCGTGGTGCACGCGCACTCTTCCGACGGGGCGCGGGCGTCGGTGGAAGCCGGCTGCACCTCGATCGAGCACGGCACGTTTCTGGACGACGCCACGCTCGAGCTGATGGCGGCGCGCGGGGTTTACTTCGATCCCAATTTTCTGGTGCTGCACAATTACCTGGACAACAAGCCCAAGTTCCTGGGGATCGGCAACTACACCGAGGAAGGCTTCGCGGCCATGGAAAAGGGCCTGCCGCTGGTGGCCGACGTCATCCGGCGGGCGCGCGCGCACCACGTCAGGATCGTGCTGGGAACGGACGGCGTGGCGGGAACCCACGGGCGCAACGGGGAAGAATTCATTTACCGGGTGAAGGACGGCGGCGAGACGCCCATGAATGCGCTGCTTAGCGGCACTTCGGTGGCCGCGGAATCGCTCGGACTGGCGGACCGGATCGGCGCCATCGCACCCGGCATGGAAGCCGACCTGGTGGCCGTGGCCGGAAATCCGCTGGAGGACATTACCGCCGTGCGCAAGGTGGTGTTTGTGATGAAGGCGGGCAAAGTTTACAAGTACGCGCCGCGGTGACGACGATCAGGCGGCCGGCCGAGTGCGAACGCTGCGGACGATGCGATCCCCGTCGCGCTGGCGGATGAGACGAAGGTCGTAGTCGATCTGCAGCCCGAGCCAGGTCTCCGGCGAGACACGGAAGTAGGTTCCCAGCCGCAGTGCCGTATCGGCCGTAATGGAGCGCGTGCCATTCACGATGGCGCCGATGCGGTTGGGCGGCACGTCCAGATCGCGAGCCAGTTGGTTGATGCTGATTCCCAGCGGCTTCATGAAGTCTTCCAGGAGAATCTCTCCCGGATGGATTGGATCGAGTCGCTCCATTGTCGTCTCCCCGCCTCCTTAGTGGTAATCCACAATTTCAACGTCATGAGCGTCGCCATCGAGCCAAGCGAAGCATATTCGCCATTGATCGTTGATCCGAATGCTATACGTCCCCGCGCGGTCGCCTTTCAACCGCTCCAGTTGATTTCCCGGAGGCACGCGAAGGTCTTCCAGCCGAAGTGCCCGATGCAAGTACAGAAGCTTCCGCCGCGCAGGCTTTTCGATGGATTGAAACCGCCTCACCATGCGGTCCTCAAACAGCGACGCAGTGTCCGAGCACTTGAACGACCGGATCAAAATCCCAGTCTATGACGCGCCGGGCATTATGTCAAGCGTAATAGTAAGCGAGGGGAGGGGGCCTACATTGTCGGGTCTGGCGGTCTTGGAGCAGAAAAACCTAGCTGGGTCAGAATCCAACCTTCGCCGGCTTTGGCGGTGGCTGGAGATTATCGAAATAGCCGCGCACCCCGTCCATCTGCATCAGCAAATGTGCTTTTTCGCAATCGCGAGTCGTTGACTGGTTCTTTTTGCCCGGTCACATAGCTGAACGAGGTCATCCGCGGCTTAAGCCTTGAATCCGACACCCGAAAGCTCGCCAGGTCCTCGCCGGACGCTCGCTGGAGAAGGTCCAAGATCTCATGGAAGTCACGTACGTGGACCTCCGTGACGGGGGTCGGAATGTTTTTATACATGGCTTCGAACTTGGCCCAGGCCAAGGCCCACTGTCTATCGTCCGCCATGGGTTTATCATAGCTCCCAATTCAAGTGTAGTTTCAGGCACTATCGTACAAGAACTCGCCTCGCAGTCGGCCCCAGTCGTTGGATTGTGCCACAGTTTGATGATCCATGAAATAGCGCCTGGAGACTCAGCGTATAAAAACGAACACTATCGATTTTGCGCCCGGCCTCCCGGAGGCAGCCGGAATGGCCTCGTTTGCGCGATATGCGGGCCGTCAAGGCGTCCAGGAGCGGGTTTTGGATGTCCAGTGCGGCCGGCGGCGAGCGTGGGCGCAATCGGCTCCGAAAAAGAAATGCTCACCCCGAAGGGTGAGCATTTATACCCCCTGTTCTCACAGGGTGATGTTCGATGGGAGAATCAGCTTCGACGGAATCGCAACCGTCAAAACTTTGTAGTTGGATCTTATTTCCCCTGGCGTCTCAAGTCAAGGAAAAATCGGGCGCGAAATTTCCGGCCGTAACCGCTTCAAATTTGGGAACTTGCGGAGAAGAGCACTTTTCCACAAGATACCCTCAGATGGCTCAAACCGCCTTCCGCGGCCTGAGGATTTCGCTCTAAGGCCCACAAAAGTAGCGGCTTATCGATGGCGATCGAGGTCATTCGAGGTGCAGGGTGATCATGGCGTCGGGCTCTTCGCCATGGCGAACGTAGCGCGCCAACGTCCGGAAGCCGCCCACCAGAAGTCCCGACAGGGTCGAGAAGCCGATCAATATCCCAATGAGAATAAAGATATTTATGATGAGATTGCCGATGTTGTCGCGCTTGGTCGGGATGTACTCGTCTTGGGTGATTTCGGCTTGATATCGGATTTCTCCTAGCAATCGTTCCGCCCGATCCGGGTCGGGCGGGGAGACGACTACGGCGATCAGCGGGCCGGTCCGCCTGGCCATTGCGCCCGGCAATTTTTGAAAATCGCCGATTCTCCGGATGGCGATTTGAGGGCTGGGATAGTCGAAAATGGCCAGGGTCATGTCGCCCTTGGGGCTGTGGAAGGCGCCGATCTGCACCTCGGTTCCGTAATGGAAAGCGGCGGTGGCGGGAGGGATGGCGGGGTCGAACTTGGCCAGCCCGGCGGCGCCGATCGCGTAACGCTCGCTGTTGGGCACCAGTCCCGTGGCCGGCAGATAACCTGGAAGAACCGGCAGGGTGGTGGCGTCGACGTTATTCAGGTTCTGAACCAGCGCGTCGAGCTCGCCGGCCTTGGGCTTGTAACCGGAAAACCGCAGCAAATAATTGCCGTGCACCAGCAGCAAGCTATCGGCGGTCTCGGCCGCCAGAGGAGCGGCTTTGGACGGGACCGACGCGGCGGGGCGCTGCCAGTCGAACGCGGCCAGCGACGCGGTGGTGTCGGCCAGCCGCCACACGGTGACGGCCAGGGTGGACTTTCCATTTTCGTAGGCGCCGGTTTCCGCGGATCGGAGGGCATATTCCTGCCAGACGGCCGGGTCGGTCAGCTCAGGGGCGCCGCTCGAAACGCGGCGATAAGGGCCGATGGTGCCGGGCAGAATCGCGGCCGCCGCCAGGGCGGGAAGCATCAAAATCGGGAGCAGACGCATAAAGGCGGTTACCAGTTGTCAGTTTACAACTGTCGGTTTTCAGCTTACGGACCGACAGCTTTCAGTCCATTAGACGCCGCTGGCACGGGCTCCGGCTTCACGAATTGGCGCCGTGGCACTTCTTATATTTCTTGCCGCTGCCGCAAGGGCAGGGGTCGTTGCGGCCCACTTTCTGGCCCGCGGAAACCGTCTGGGCGGTGGTGGTGCCGTCGCCACCCACAAACTGCAGGCCCTTCAACTCCTGTTCCTTCTTGCGCTGGATATTGCGGGTGAAATCTTCGATCGTGGATTTGGCGGCTTCGCGCTGCTGCCGGCTGGGTTCGGCGGAGGCAGCGCCGCCATAGTGCGGCTGTCCGGGCGCCTCGACTCCGTTGCCCTCGTCGTCTTCTTCATCGTCGGTGGGGAACGGAAGCGGGGGCGGCGCGCCGGCCTGGACCTGGAGGAAATACAGGTAGCGCACGTTTTCGTCCTCGATGCGGTCCATCATGGCGGTGAACAGCTCGTAGGACTCCTTCTTATATTCGACCAGCGGGTCCTTCTGGCCATAGGCCCGGTTGCCGATACCCTGTTTGAGCTCGTCCATCGACAGCAGATGGTCTTTCCACTGGTTGTCGATGACCTGCAGCATGATGATGCGCTCGGTCTGGCGCATGACGTCGGCGCCCACCAGGTCTTCCTTCTCCTGGTACTTCCGGCGGAGGTGATCGACGATGGCGTCCGCCATTTCGGCGCGCGTCAACCCGCCCAGCTCGGCGATATCGATTTTCGTGCCGAACTGCGAAAGCACATCGTTGCGCAGGGTAGCCAGGTCCCAGGTGTCGGGGTGTTTCTCCTCGGCGCAGTGCCGATCGATGAACGCCTCGACGATGCCGGTCACCATGTCCTGGACGCGTTCTTTCTGGTCCGCGCCTTCGAGCAACTGGCGGCGCATGCCGTAGACGGCCTGGCGCTGCTTGTTGTTGACGTCGTCGTACTCGAGCAGGTGCTTGCGGGCCTCGAAGTTCTGGAGTTCGACGGCCTCTTGGGCCTTGGCGATGCGCTTGGTGATGAGCTTGCTCTCGATGGGCTCGTCCTCGGTCATGCCCAGCCGCAGCATGAGCCTCTGCATGCGCTCGCCGCCGAAAATACGCAGCAGGTCGTCCTGGAGCGAAAGGAAGAAGCGCGAGCTGCCGGGGTCGCCCTGGCGGCCGGCGCGCCCGCGAAGCTGGTTATCGATACGGCGCGATTCGTGGCGCTCGGTGCCCACGATGTGGAGGCCGCCCACGGCAACCACTTCGTCGTGCTCCTTATCGGTTTGGGCTTTGGCGCGGGCGAAGATTTCATCCCACTGGTCGCGGCGCACGCGATAGAACTGGTCGTGATGGGTGAAAAAATAAAAATGCTCGTCGGCCACGTACTGGGCCTCATCCTCGCTCAGCCGCTCGGCCAGCTTATCCTTCAGGCAGGCGTCCTTGGTCATGAACTCGGGGTTGCCGCCGAGCAGAATATCGGTGCCGCGGCCGGCCATATTGGTGGAAACGGTGACCGCGTCGCGGCGTCCGGCCTGGGCCACGATGGAGGCTTCGCGCTCGTGGTTCTTGGCGTTCAGCACTTCGTGCCGCACGCCCATTTTCTTTAACGTCGCGGAGAGGCGTTCCGACTTGTCGACCGAGATGGTGCCCACCAGCACCGGCTGCCCGGTTGCGTGCACGGTCTTGATTTCCTTGGCGGCGTTGCGGAACTTCTCTTCCTCGGTGCGGTACACCACGTCCGGATTCTCGCGGCGGACCAGGGTACGGTTGGTGGGAATGACGGTGACATCCAGGTTGTAGATCTTCTGGAATTCGGCCGCTTCGGTTTCCGCCGTGCCGGTCATGCCGGCCAGCTTTTTATACATGCGGAAATAATTCTGAAAGGTGATGGTCGCCAGGGTCTGGTTTTCGCGCTGGATCTTGACGCCTTCCTTGGCTTCGACGGCCTGGTGAAGACCGTCCGACCAGCGCCGGCCGGGCATCAGGCGTCCGGTGAACTCGTCCACGATGACCACTTCGGGGCCTTCGTCGCCGTCGTGCACCACGTAATCGCGGTCGAGCTGGTAGAGCACATGGGCCCGCAGCGCTTGTTGCACGTGGTGATTGAATTCGATATTGGCGGGGTCGTAGAGATTACCGAGATTGAGGAGCCTTTCGACCTTCCCCACGCCCTCTTCGGTCAGCGCGGCGCTCTTATGCTTTTCATCGATGGTGTAATCGCCGGTGGTGTACTTTTCGCCCGGCTCCTTGCCTTCGATCACTTCGCCGCGCACCAGCTTGGGGATGATGCGGTTGATCTTATAGTACTTGTCGGTGGATTCTTCGCTGGGGCCGGAGATGATGAGCGGGGTGCGGGCTTCGTCGATGAGGATGGAATCGACTTCGTCGACGATGGCGTAGAAATGCTCCCGCTGCGTGCAGTCCTCCAGGCGGAACTTCATGTTGTCGCGCAGGTAGTCGAAGCCGAACTCGTTGTTGGTGCCGTAGGTGATATCGGCGGCGTAGGCTTCCTTGCGCTCGCGGTCGTCCAGATCGTGAACGATCACACCCACCCTCAGGCCGAGGGCCTTGTACAGGCGGCCCATCCATTCCGAGTCGCGCTTGGCCAGGTAATCGTTCACGGTGACGAGGTGAACGCCCTTGCCCGCCAAGGCGTTCAGATAGCTGGGGAGGGTCGCCACCAGGGTTTTTCCTTCGCCGGTTTTCATTTCGGCGATTCTGCCTTTGTGCAGCACCATGCCGCCCATCAACTGCACGTCGAAATGGCGCATGTTGAGAACCCGGCGGCCGGCTTCGCGGACCACCGCAAAGGCGGGAATCAGCAGATCGTCGACGCTCGCGCCCTGGGCGATTTTTTCCCTGAATTCGATGGTCTTGGCGGCAAGGTCGATATCCGACAACTCGCGCATGGAGGGCTCGAGATCGTTGACCGCGGCCACTTGCGGCAGCAATTCCTTGATCTCGCGTTCGGTCTTGGTTCCGAAAATCTTTGCCAGAATGGCATCAACAATCATGCTGAGGTCTCGATACGGCAGGAAAGCCGCAAATACTATCTTACCCCGTCCATGAGACGGAGAATGGGGCGCGGCATTAGGGCGGTACCCGGCCGCGGCGGGTACGCCGGGAAACCGCGCTGCGGGCGTCCGGGGGTTGAGCCCGTGTCTTGTTTTGACGGGTGTATACTACTCAGGAAGCTGGAAGCCAAGAACGGAAATTCCGGACGGTTTCGGTCTTCCGGGTATCGCCTGGCATGGAGGTGTAAGTGCGCTTCGGTACGGCAGTGGTTCTATCTACGATTTGTACGGTGCTGGCGCTCGCGCAGACCGCCCTGACGAACGATTCCGTCATCAAGATGGTCAAGGCGGGACTGGGCGACGACGTCGTGGTCAGCATGGTGAAGGGCCAGCCGGGAGGGTATTCCACCGGCCCCGACGATCTTATTGCGTTAAAGTCCGCCGGGGTAAGCGACAAAGTAATCGCAGCCATGGTGGCGCGAATGAGCCCCGGCGCCGGGGCCTGGTCTACACTCCCGAGGGCGTCGCGATTACCGAGTACCAGTTACTCCGGCTTCACGACTCAAAGGATGGGCGGGAATTCCGCACCGTTACGGGAGGCGTCATGCACGTTTCCGGCGGCGCCACGCGCGACTTAGTCCCGTTCGAGAGCAGGAAAATCGCCCCTCGTACCTATGAGATCGTTCTGCCGAACCTTGGCTCGGGCGATTACGGCCTCTTGCCTCCGACGGCGGGAGACGCGACCGGGAGCTCAGGGCGAATCGGCAAGATCTACTCCTTCAGGCTGCTCGAATAGCCTAGGTACACAGCTTCATAAGTTCGCTAACGTATTTCCGGGCAACCGCTCCCTGGCGGTCGCGGCTCGGTTTCGCTTGTTTCCGAGCCGCGAC
>JBKQIF010000099.1:0-65458 GCA_052148435.1 Bryobacteraceae bacterium | reverse complement strand
ATCCGGGTGAAGGACAGTGGAAGGCGGGTAGTTTGACTGGGGCGGTCGCCTCCTAAACGGTAACGGAGGCGCGCGAAGCTTGGCTCAGGCGGTTTGGAAATCCGCCGTCGAGTGCAAAGGCATAAGCCAGGTTAACTGCGAGACCTACAAGTCGAGCAGATGCGAAAGCAGGCCTTAGTGATCCGGTGGTTCTGTATGGAAGGGCCATCGCTCAACGGATAAAAGGTACGCCGGGGATAACAGGCTGATCGGAGTCAAGAGTTCACATCGACGCTCCGGTTTGGCACCTCGATGTCGGCTCATCGCATCCTGGGGGTGTAGAAGCTCCCAAGGGTTAGGCTGTTCGCCTATTAAAGCGGTACGTGAGCTGGGTTCAGAACGTCGCGAGACAGTTCGGTCCCTATCTGTGGTGGGCGTAGGAGATTTGAGGGGGCCTGCCCTTAGTACGAGAGGACCGGGGTGGACGAACCTCTTGTGATCCAGTTGTGGCACCAGCCGCATCGCTGGGTAGCGAAGTTCGGTCAGGATAAACGCTGAATGCATATAAGCGTGAAACCTTCCCCAAGATGAGATCTCCCAAGCGTAAGCTTTGTAGGGCACTGGAAGACTACCAGTTTGATAGGACGGATGTGTAAGAGTGGTGACATTCTGAGCTTACCGTTACTAATTGCCCGTTCGGCTTGACCATAAAATTTACTGCGCACACAACATGCGCTGCTTTTTTCGCGGTCCGTCAGTATTCAAATCAAAGAAGTTGCCGGCAGACAACGATCCGCAACGTACTCTCCTTTCCGCGACCGGACCGGGAGAGTACGTCGCTGATCGCTGTACGCCGATCGCAACTTCTGGGTGACCATAGCGAGAGGGACCCACCCGTTCCCATCCCGAACACGGCCGTTAAGCCTCTCAGCCCCGATGGTACTGCATGGGTAACTGTGTGGGAGAGTAGGAAGTCGCCCGGTTTAAATCGAAGCCCGCGTTAACCCGCGGGTTTTTTTGTTCCCTCCTTTTCGCCGCTCCGCCCCCCTGTTTTCAACAAATCCTCTTCCGTGATATAGTAAGGGCGCGTTTGATAGCTTCCGCGAGTCCGGTCAGGCCCGTCCCGAGCGTTGGTGTCCGCTTACGTTCCTCCCGATTTGCCCGCTTTCCAAACCGCAACTGGAGGATTTGAGTGAAGAACATTTTCGTGGGCAATCTGAGCTTCCGGGCGACGGAGGAATCCGTTAAGGAACTCTTCGAGCGCTACGGCGCCGTGACCAGCGCGCGGATCATGACCGACCGTGAAACCGGCCGCTCCCGCGGATTCGCTTTCGTCGAGATGTCGAATTCAGAGGAAGCCGACAAAGCCATCGCAGCTCTAAACGGGTACACCATGGAGGGCCGCGCGTTGAACGTCAACGAAGCCCGGCCAAAACCGGATCGCGGGCCGCGGCCGGGAGGCGGCGGAGGCAGGGGGCGCGAACCGCGCTGGTAAGATAGGGCGAAGGCCAGAATGCCACCACAGGCTAAAGCCTGTGCCACCCCTCACAAGCCGTGGGTGCCGTTTTCGAGGAACGCGCGCAGCCGGTGGCTGCGACTGGGATGGCGGAGTTTCCGCAGGGCCTTGGCTTCGATTTGGCGGATACGTTCGCGAGTCACGGCGAAGTTCTGGCCGACCTCTTCCAAGGTGTGCTCGCTTCCGTCTTCCAGGCCGAAGCGCATCTTGATAATTTTCTCTTCCCGCGGAGTCAGGGTCTTCA
The DNA here is from genome assembly GCA_052148435.1 of Bryobacteraceae bacterium. GTDB lineage: Bacteria > Acidobacteriota > Terriglobia > Bryobacterales > Bryobacteraceae > JBEKYD01. The sequence continues at coordinate 63,719 of JBKQIF010000099.1, read as the reverse complement.
GAACCTGCGCGGTTTGCTCGCGCAGATTGAGGTTGATCACCGCATCCGAGGGCGAGATCCCATTCTGATCGACGATGAAATCGCCCAGATGCGACTCCTCTTCTTCGCCTATCGGGGTTTCCAGTGAAATCGGCTCCTGCGCCACGCGAAGCACTTTCCGGACCTTCGAAACCGGCAACTGCATGCGTTTAGCCAGTTCGTCGTTGGTCGGCTCCCGTCCCAACTCCTGCACCATCTGCCGGGAAGTGCGAATCAGCTTGTTGATGGTCTCGATCATGTGCACCGGGATGCGGATGGTGCGCGCCTGATCGGCGATGGCGCGGGTGATGGCCTGGCGGACCCACCAGGTGGCGTAGGTCGAGAACTTGTAACCCCGGCGGTATTCGAACTTGTCGACCGCCTTCATGAGGCCGATATTGCCTTCCTGGATCAAGTCGAGAAATTGCAAGCCGCGGTTGGTATAACGCTTGGCAATGCTCACCACCAGCCGCAGGTTGGCTTCGATCAGCTCTTTCTTGGCGGCTTCGGCTTCCTGGTGCGCGTTGGTGATGATTTCCACCGTGCGCCGCAGGTCGGCTGCCGGCGCGCCGAACAGTTCCTCCAGTTGTTGCAGCCGCTGGGTCATGGAGCGCTGTTCCTTGCGCAATTCCTTGACGCCCTCGGCGCGCGCGCCCGGCCAGGTCTCCAGGCGCCGCTGCAAGCGCGTGGTTTCGCGTTCGATCGGCTTGATTTCCTCCACCGCCGAGCGAACGCGGTCGATCAAGTGACGGATGACCGGCGATTGCAGGCGGACGCTTCGCATCAGGCGCGAAGTGCGTACCACCAGCCGGCCCAGCTCCCACAACTGGCGGCGGTGCTGTTTCGGCTTCATGCCGCGGGGAATGGCCTGCAACTTCTGGCGGCATTGCAGAATGCGCCGGTGCTGCCGGGCGATTTCTTCGGCAACCGCCGTGAACTCGCGCCGCTTCTCCTCCACCAACTCGTCGGTGAGGATCGGATCGGCGATCTGCACGACGTCGCGGGCGGAAAGCGCGTCGCGCTCCATGTCCTCGGCCATGGAGCATATTTCCTGCAATACCAGCGGCGCGCGCGACAGCGACTTCAGCACCGTATTCTGGCCGCGCTCGATGCGCCGCGCGATTTCCACTTCGCCTTCGCGCGTGAGCAGCGGTACCGTTCCCATTTCGCGGAGGTACATGCGGACGGGATCGTTAACCTTTTCGCCGATGCCGGCGGGAAGGTCGAGGTCGAGAGGCTCTTCGCTTTCGTCCAGCTTCTTGTCGAAGTCCTTGGGCTCTTCCAGGATTTCGATGCCGGCCACGTCCAGACCGGCCAGCACGTCTTCGAGCTCGTTGCCGCCGGGCAGGTCGCCGGGCAGCACCTCGCTCACCTCGTCGTATAAGACGTAGCCCTTTTCCTTGCCCAGTTGTACGAGCCGCTGCAGTCCTTCGAATTTGTCTTCGAGCGCCACTGAAGCCCCGTTACTCCCCCCGGCGATTAGCGAGTCCCAATCATTGTACACCAAGGCGGAAGAGTGGAATCAGGCGGCCCTTTCCAAGTCCGCCAGCTCACGTGCGAGGCGAATCGCCTCCTCCATATTCCCGGCGCGCTCGGCCTCGCGAATGCGCGCTTTCAATTGGTCGCGGCGCCATAGACGTTCGTCGCGGGCCACGCTTTCGATCGCCGCCCGCGCCTTTTCGAGCGTGTTCCGCTCGTCTTCTTGCAGAACCGCTTCCGCCAGCAGGTTCTGATCGGCGGGCTCCAGCCGGGCGTGCAGTTCCTCAAAGCCCCAGGCGGTTCCGGCATCCTCAAGGACAAACACCGCCTGAAAGATGCGATGCGACCCGAAGCGCGACACGGCATCGAGCGAGCGAAGTTCCCCCAGCATCTCGGCGCGCATTTCCGGCTGCAATACGGCATTCAGCAGAATGCGCTCGCTCGGCCGGAGCGCGGCCTTGGGCGCCTCGATCGGTTTGGTGTCGCGCGCCGCCGCGGCTTTGCGAAACCAATCGAGGATCGCGCCGCGCTCCGCGCCCACGTAGGCTGCCAGGTCGTTGGCCACGGCGCTGCGCTCGATCGGATCGGAAATCCGTTCAACGGCGGGCAACAGCGCCTGGAGAATCGCCGCCGCGCCTTCGCTCGAATGCACGTCATGCTGTGTGCGCGCGCGGTCCGCCAGCCAATAGAAATAACCCTTGGCCGCGGCCAGGCGGTCCGCATACGCTGTCGCGCCGTTTTGCTTGCAGTACTCGTCCGGGTCGAGACCCCGGTCCAATTCCACAATGCGCACGTGCATCCCCTCGGTCAGCAAAAGGCCGATAGAGCGCTCGGTGGCATTCGCCCCCGCCGCATCGGGGTCGAAATTCACGAACACCTTACCGGAGTGCCGCTTCAGGGTTTGCACCTGCTGCGCGGTGAGCGAGGTTCCGCAACTGGCCACTACGGAGGCAAAGCCAGCGGCAGTCACGCCGATCGCGTCCATGTAACCTTCCACCAGGATCGCGCGGTCATCGCGGCGAATTGCCTCCTTGGCGCGATGAAGATTGTAAAGCACAAAGCTCTTTTTGTATATCGGCGTTTCGGGCGAATTCAAATACTTCGGTTCGTCGCCGGCATCCAGCGCCCGCCCGCCAAAACCAATGATTTTGCCCGCTTCGTTGTGGATCGGGAACATGAGGCGGTTGCGAAAACGATCGTAGAAGGAGCCGTCTTCACGCTTACCTACCAGGCCGGACTGCTCCGACTGCTCCGCGGTAAAGCGCCGCTCGCCGAATAGCCGGACCAGCGCGCGGCCACGTTCGGAATAGCCCAGGCCGAATTTTTCGGCGGTCTCCGGGCTCACCCCGCGCCGCTCCAGGTAGGCCCGCGCCGCGTCGCCGGCCGGCGACTGCAAATTGGCCCGAAACGTCTGCGCCGCCAGTGTGTGCATCTCGAACAGGGCGGCCCGCATGCGGGAATCGTCATCGGCGTACTGTGAGCGCTTCGGCATGGGAACGCCGTAGCGCTCGGCCAGAGATTTCAGAGCCTCGAAAAAACTCAGGCCCTCTTTTTCCATCACGAACTTGATGACGTCGCCGGCGGCTCCGCAGGAGAAGCACTTGTAGAACTGGTGAACCACATGAACCGTGAAGGAGGGAGTCTTTTCGCTGTGAAAGGGGCACAGTCCCATGTAGCGGCTGGGGCCGGATTTGCGTAATCGCACGTATTCGCCCACTACGTCTTCGATACGCACCACGCCCTTTAACTGCTCGGCAAACTCCATGGGCCCTCCCCGATATTATCCCGCAGATAAAAACCGGTTGGCCGCCCCGGCGGGCCGCGATTGCTATCCGAAGTTAGCTTGATCGACGGGAGTGGTAAGGCCCACACTCCGGTTCATGACGGGCACTGTTTTAGCGCATCTCGGGCCTGTAACCCGCGTGTGCATTGCCGCAGGGCCCTTTGTGGCGGCACTGCTGCTGCGTTTGATCCTCGGCCGCAACCGCCTGACGGGCTCGCTGATCGCCTTCACCACCAGTTGGTTCGCCATGAACGTGCTCCTGGCGCCGTCCGCGGAACCGATGCGCCAGCAGTTGTACTCCCTTCCCGGCCGGCTTTTTCGCTGATCGGCGCGGCCGGTCCGCTGGTACCGGGGCGGTTGACTCTGCCGCTCGACTCCTCTATGTTTGTCCTGATGGAGGCGAGTATGCAATCGAGACTCGGAGGCTTGGTCCTGGTGTTGGCGCTGGCAGGCGGTGCGCAGGCTCAAACCAAAAAGCGGGTAGCGGTAATGAATTTCGACTACGCCGCGGTGTCGTCCAGCGTACGCCAGCTATTCGGGTCGGATCAGGACGTCGGCAAAGGGATTGCCGATATGCTGGTGGACCGCCTGGTGAATGACGGCGTGTATTCCGTCATCGAACGCAAGGAACTCGACAAGGTGCTGGCGGAGCAGAATTTTTCCAACAGCGACCGGGCCGATCCCACCACCGCGGCCAAGATCGCCCGCATCCTGGGGGTGAACGTCATCGTTATTGGGAGCATCACGCAGTTCGGGCGCGACGACAAGAAAACCGACGTGGGAGGCGGTGCGCTGAGCGGTGTAACCGGGCGTTTCGGGGTGGGCGGCGTTCGCAAATCTCAGGCCACGGCGGTGGTGCAGGTCACGGCGCGGATGATCGATACCAGCACGGCGGAAATCCTGGCCAGTTGCACGGCGAAGGGATCATCGTCGCGTTCCGGAGGGGGGATACTTGGCGCGGGCGGCGGTGGCGGATCCGAGGGGGGCGCCGGGATGGATATGAAATCCTCCAATTTCGCCGCTACGATCCTGGGTGAGGCCACCACCAAGGCGGTCGCCGATCTCGGGACCCAATTGGATGCGCGTGCGGCCCAACTCCCGGTGCAAACGGTTTCCATCAACGGTATGGTGGCCGATGCTTCGCCCGACGGCACGCTGATCCTGAACGTCGGTTCGCGCAGCGGTCTAAAGGTGGGCGACACGCTGCAGGTGAAACATCCGGGGCGCGAGATCCGGGACCCCTCCAGCGGAAAAGTGCTGCGCCGTATCGACGAGAGTGTAGGAACGGTCACAATTACCGAAATCGACGAAACCTCGGCGGTGGGGAAGTTCACCGGCCCGGGCCAACCGCAAGTCAAAGACACGGTTTCCAGTAAGTAGGAAAGTATGGAACTAAGCGTCGGTTCGACGGTCGGCGACTATCGGATTATCGACATTCTGGGTGCCGGCGGCATGGGCAAGGTGTACAAGGTCCGAAACGTGATTTCGGACCGGGTCGAGGCCATGAAGGTGCTGCTGCCGGATCTTGGCAACGCACCCGAGCTGGCGGACCGGTTTTTGCGGGAAATCAAGGTGCAGGCGAGCTTGGAGCACCCCAATATCGCCGCTCTACACACCGCTCTGAGGGTGGACAACCAGCTCCTGATGTTGATGGAACTGGTGGAAGGCGAGACGCTGGAGCATAAGCTGAAGGGCGGCCCCATCCCGGTCTCCCTCGCCGTGGATTATATTCGCCAGGTATTGTCGGCCCTGGAATACGCGCACGCCCGGGGAGTGGTGCACCGCGATATCAAGCCGGCCAACATGATGTTGACGCCCACCGGCGTGGTGAAGCTGATGGACTTTGGTATCGCCAAGGCATCCGGCGACCAGAAGCTGACCATGACCGGCACCACCATGGGCTCGCTCTATTACATGTCGCCGGAGCAGATCAAAGGGGCTGCCACGCTGGACGCCCGCGCCGACCTGTACTCGGTCGGCGTATCGCTCTACGAGTTGGCGACCGGCAAACGGCCCTTCGACGGAGACAGCCAATTCGCGATCATGGCGGCGCATCTGGACAAGGTTCCGCTGTCCCCGATCGCGCTCGATCCATCCATGCCGCAGGCGCTCAACGACGTAATCCTGATGGCGGTGGTGAAGGACCCGAACGCGCGTTTTCAGACCGCGACGGCCTTCCGCAACGCTTTGGGATCGGTGCCCGGCGCGGGGACCGCTCCCGGATTGGCGACTACCGTTCCAGCCAGTGCTCTGCCGGTGCCGGGACCCATACCGCCGATGGCTATACCACCGGCTCCATACATGGCCGCTCCCGCTCCGCCGCTGGTGCGGCGCAGCCACCGCGGCGTGTGGATGGCACTGGGTGGGCTGGTGGCGGCGGCGGCGGTAGTAGCCGCGATCCAGTTCGGTCCATGGCATGCGACCAAGGCCGCTCCGCAGAACGCGTCCCCACAGGTCACCTCCGCGCCCCAATACGCCGCGCCGTCGAGCTCGCCGGCGACCGGCGCGACGAGCCCCGCGGCGGTACCGGCCGCGGCGAACACAGAGCCAACGTCAGCGCCGCCGGCGCCCAGTTCCACCACGGCCGCCCAACAACCCCCGGCGCCGTCGGGCGGGATGCCCGTCCAGGAGAGGCCCAACAAGGCGGCGGCCTCCCCGCATCGTGCGACGGAACCCATGGCGCCCATTCCGGCCCCGCAACTGCCGGCCGAAAGCGTGGCACGGCCGCCGCAAGACCAGCCCAATGAAGGCCGCGAGAGGACCTCGCTCCGCCAGTCGGAAGCTCGCGAGCGTCATGAGGGGCAGGCCGCCGCCGTCGACGAACGTGCCCTGCGCGAACAGCGCGAATTTCGCCAGATGCTCGCCGCTCGCGCCATCGTGGTCCGGACGAGTCTCCGTACTTTGGAGGAGTCGCAGAAAGGCCACGGTATGAATCTGCGCGGGGATATTCGCGAGGCGCAGTCGCTCATGGACGCGTACCTGCAGAGCGCCACGGAGGACCTGAACCAGTTGGACCTTCCGGCCGCCCGTGCCGACATGGAAAAAGCGGAGCGGGAGATCGAGAAGCTGGAAAAGTTCCTCGGGCGCTAGGCGCGGCGGTAGGGCGCTGCCCTGGCTAGGCTCCTTTCGGGTAGCAACCGAGCACGCGCAGAAAATCCGCCAGTTCTCGTAAGTGCCCCAACGCATTGCGCACCTGCGGAGAATCCACATGTCCCAGGAAATCCACGTAGAACAGGTATTCCCACGGTTTTCCGCGGAGAGGCCGCGATTCGATCTTGGCGAGGCTCAGGTCGCGCAAGGCGAATGCGCTCAGAGCGCGAAACAGCGCCCCGGCCTGGTTCCGCGTGCTGAACACGAGGGAAGTTTTCCACGGCGTGTTCGGCTTGGCCGGCGCCCGGTGGCGAAGCGCATAAGCGGAAGTGCGCAGCAGAAAGAAGCGGGTGAAATTCTGGCGATCGCTTTCGATCGAGCGTCGCAAGATGCGGGCTCCGTAGATCTCGCTCGCCACCGAACTGGCGATGGCGGCGGCATCGGTCAGGCCCTCCTCCATCACCATTTTCACGCTCCCGGCCGTGTCATAGAACGGAATTTTTTCGATTTGGGGATTTTTCTGAAAGAAATCGAGACATTGATTCAAAGCCACCGGGTGAGAAAAGACGCGCCTAATTTGTGAGAAGCGCAGCTCTGCCGGCGCAATTAAGTTGTGGACAATGCGGACGCTGGTCTCGGACACGATCGGTAGCTCATAGCTGAGCAGGTGATCGTAGTTTTCATGCACCGATCCCGCCAGCGTGTTCTCAATCGGCACCACGGCGCCGACGGCCTTGCCTTCCGTCAAGCTCCGGAATACGTCCTCAAATCTGGGGCACGGCAGCACAGGACTACCCTCGCCGGCCAGTTGGCGGACGGCCATCTCGCTGAACGCTCCGCGCTCACCCTGAAAGGCGATGGATCGAGCGGAGATTTTCCTCATAACCTGTCCCTATTCCGGAGGAGAATCCGTTTTGTTCCGGATTCGGAACAAAACCAGCCGATTTCGGTTGCTGTAGTTTTTGCCATGTCTTATAATTCCGCTTGGTCCAAAGGGTCGCTTCGCCGTCCCCGCGGAGGAGATAAACGCCTTCATGGAGCGCCCAGGGGAAAGACTAAAACGGGTCCGGGAAAAACTGGGGCTCACCTACCGCGACGTGGAGCGCGCCAGCCAGCAGATCGCAGAGCACCGGGGTAACGATGAGTTTATTATCGCGCTAAGCCGCCTCGCAGACATCGAAAACAAGGGCACCATTCCATCACTCTTCCGAATGTACACCTTGTGTGCGGTGTACCGCCTGGAAATCGGCGAGGTCCTGACCTGGTATGGCGTGCCGAGCGGGGAACTGGTTTCCGAGGGCCTGCGGATCAAACACCGGGCGACCCATGCCGCCGGGTTTGGCCACCAGACGGAGGTGACCGTTCCTTTACCCCTGGATGCTTCCGTGGACCAGGCCAAAACGACCTTCCTGAGCCAAACCATCCGTAAATGGGGAAAGCTTCCGCTGAGCTTCCTAAACGGTTGGGAAGTGAAGGAGTTTCGTTACGGCGTGATGGGGACGGAGGACTGGTCCATGTATCCGATACTGCATCCCGGTTCGCTGCTGGCCATTGACGACACGCTGTGTCGAATTGGAGGCGGCAAGTGGACCAGCGAGGTGGATCGGCCCATTCACTTCCTGGAACATCGGCAAGGCTACCTATGCGGGTGGTGCAGTTTGCAACAAGATCGGCTGATGGTCCAGTTCCACCCTTCCTCCCAGCAGAACGTGGCGCTCTACGACTGGACCGAAATCGACGTTTTGGGACAGGTGGTGGGCGTTGCTATGTTATTGGAATCAAAGAAAAGATAAGACGGCCTACCCGTAGCGCAGCAGTTCCAGCAGAGTCTCCAGATCGGTAATATAGAGCTGCCGCTCCACGTCGCGCGCCGTTGGTGGCGTCAGGCTGCGGTAGGCGAGAGCAAATCGTGGGCCGCCCGAGGTATTCAGGTAACGTTCCAGATCGGCTTTTTGTTCCGACAGGCTGAAGGTGAGCCATTGCGAGAAAATCTGGTGATGGCTGAGGCACAGGGTTCGATCCGCGTCTTCCCGGCCCATCAACTGGCTAAGATCGCTGTGATAATAAGAGCCCGACGGAGCATCCCAGAGAGAAGCCATGAAGACCAGCCTCCCAAAAGAAGTTGGGACTTGGGTCAGTATCTGGCGCCAGTACTCCGCACCAGGCACCAGTGCCGGCCGACGCTTGAAGGCCACGTCTCCCAGAAAATTCCTCCCTTTCGGCTTGCGGTCAGTCAGTGTGCTGAGTAAGGAAAGTACTGTAGATCACCAAACACGCCACCCTGACGCGCAGCTACAATTTTATAACGCTATCCCAAAATGTTGCAGTGCTAACCTTAGGTACCTCCCTTCAGATATTCGCGACTAGCCATGGGATGTTCTGTCAGCGGAAATTCTGCTTCGGTAATGTCCCTATATCCGTCTGGTCCTGACTAGTATAGTACTAAGCTTACTTTAGTAAGCCACTCGTTAAGAAAGGAACAGACCCGGATGAAAAAGCTGGTCCTCTTGGCCCTGGCTGCTTTTGCACTTGTGGCGACGGCACAAGTCAACAAGACCGATATACCGCTTCCCGGCTGCCACCCCTGCAGTTGGGTCCGGTAAATGCACCAAAAGGCTGGGAAACTGGCGTGGGGCCTGGTGTTAGAATGCGGCTGAGGTCGTGCGAAAATGCCAGGCTCCGCGCTGGTTAACAGCCTGATCATTCTGTCGGCGGCCGGATCGTTGGCGACGGCCGCCAAGCTGTTCTGGACAGGCTTATTCCGGCGCTATAGCTTCTTCTTCGTCTACCTGCTTTTTCGACTTGTTAGCAGCTTCATTCCATTCTTGCTCGACTACCGATCCAAACTTTACCTTCGGGTTTTTCTGGTCGAGGAGCCAATTTCCTGGATCCTATTTGTTCTCATGGTGTTGGAGTTGTACCGGCTGATCTTGGAACGTCACCGGGGCCTGTACACCCTAGGCCGTTGGGCGATGTATTTTGCCATGGTAGTATCGATCCTGGTATCGATATTGAGCCTCCTGCCCAAGATCCGGCCGTCCATGGGTTCTGAGGATCGTCTTTTGGGCTACACCATTGCCGCCGAACGCGGAATTTATCTCAGCCTCGCCACCTTCCTTGTATTAATTCTGCTCTTCCTTACCCGCTATCCGGTACCATTGAGCCGGAACGTAATCGTGCATGCAGCCGTATTTTCCTTATATTTCATCAGTAATACTTTGATTTTTCTGGCGCGTGCGCTATTCGGGCTCCGCTTTAACGAGACCGCTAGCGCCTTCCTTTTGGCGATTTCGGTGCTTTGCGTATATGCCTGGCTGTTGTTGCTGAGCCCGCACGGCGAAGAGGTTCGGGTGCAACTTCCGCACCTTGGGCCGGAACACGAGGAGCGGATTTTGCGGCAATTGGATGCCATCAACGCGACCGTATTGCGCGTTTCCCGCGTGCATTAATTGATAACAAAAGTTATCACAGTACCGATATTACCCGAACTTTTGTTGCATTTCAGCCAGAAGTACCGTATCCTCAACTTTGGTGACACACACAAGCAAATGTACCAAACGGGGGGTCAATGATAGAAATTAGCTTGCTGGTAATCTTGTGTATTTTCGCGGCCCTTGCGATCTTTGTGGGCAAAGTCATGCTGTCTGGTAGCGATTTGCCGGTTACGGCTGAGTGGATCGAAGAGCTGTCGCTCGAACGATATCGGCCCATGTTCCGGTTGCTAGAGCCACAGGATCTTGAGTACTTACGCGCACAGCCTGGCTTCACGCCGCGGATGGAGCGGAAGTTACGCGCGCAGCGTTACCACATTTTTCGCGGTTACCTGAGCAGCCTCAGCATGGATTTTCGGCGCATTTCAGCCGCTTTGAAACTGCTTCTGCTGCAGTCCCGGGAGGATCGGCCGGACTTGGCCGGCATCCTGCTCCGTCAGCAGATCAACTTCGCGTGCAGCCTGATGGTAGTCCATTTTCGTCTGGTGTTGTACCGGATGGGTGTCGGCGCCGTCAGCGCGGCGAGCCTGGTGGAAATCTTCAACCGGATGCAGGGCGAACTGCGCAATCTGATGCCGGCCGTGAGTGCGTCGGCGGCATAACCCCGGTCTCAATAGTTCTCCATTTATTGCGAGCGGCTGGGAGCGGATTTTTCCGCTTCACAGCCGCTTTAATATTTCTTTGGCCTGAATTAATTTGGGAAATTCTTTTTCCGCGGCCCTGAATTCCTTCGTGTGTACTCTCCGCCGCGCTCCGCTATGGTCCACGGGATGCCGCAGATGCAACATCTCGTGGAACATCACGTATTCCACCGCCAGCACAGGGACGGAAGGGTCGTCGAAGATGCGGCTGATAATGATGGCTTGGTGGGAAGGGTCGAAATGGCCAAGCATAGTCCTCGACGCCTGACGGCTCCATCCCAGCCGGGGCCGCCCCATCAGGCCATCGAAGAATTGCATATTCAGGCGCTCGAACAGCTCCTCCAGATTATGGTGCCGCCCTTGTGGGCCGGAGATGAATTTGCGTCCCCGAATCAGCCGTACCAAGTGTGCCTGCCGGCGGATGTCCCGGCGGTTCAGGTAGAGGCGATAGCGGTGAGAGTAGAGGCGAGGGATCTTCTTGCGGTAGAGTTTACCGAGCAGAATGAACGCCAGCGCTTCGGCAACCGGCGCGGGCGCGCCGGCCAGCAGATCGGAAATGCGCACCCGCAGACGGCCTTCCTCGAGACGGATGAAGCTGTCTACGTTGGCGAAGCGGCAAAACTCCACGCCGATTTCCGGCACCGCCGTGCGTGGCTTCAACTGGCGAAACACGCGCGCATAAATCTCTTCCGGAGTTTCGAAGAAAAGCGATGCCTGAAGACCTTCCGGCTGCAGCAGGCCCTCATCGTGCCCCATATTTTCTAGGGTACCGCGGCGGGCGTCCATGGGTTAACCTGTTGGTTACTTCTTCGTTTGAGGGAGCCGGAATATTGCCAAAAGCTAAAATTACGGCGCTGGGTTGCTACGTCCCCCCCCGTGTTCTCACCAACCAGGACCTGGAAAAGATGGTGGCGACTACCGACCAGTGGATCCTCGAACGGGTCGGTATTCGGGAGCGCCACATTGCGGATGCGGATATGGCCACCTCGGACATGGCAATCCGCGCGGCGCGGTGCGCCCTGGAGGAACGCGGCATAGACGCCTCCGAAGTGCAGGCGATCATCGTCTGTACGGTTACACCGGACCATATGTTTCCCTCCACCGCCTGCCTGGTGCAGAACGCCCTGGGCGCGCGCGGCGCCTGGGGGTTCGACCTGGTGGCTGCCTGCTCCGGATTCGTGTACGGGTTGACCATCGCGGCTCACCTGGTATCGGGCGGCATGTACCGCAAGGTGCTGGTGATCGGAGCCGACACCATGAGCCGCATCATCGATTACCAGGACCGCGCCACTTGCGTGCTGTTTGGAGACGGCGCGGGAGCGATGCTGGTGGAACCGGCCGAGGACGGCGAAGGATTCATCGATTTCCTGGGCGAAGTGGACGGGTCGGGTGGCGACTTCCTGAAGATGCCCGCCGGCGGCAGCCGGCTGCCGGCTTCCCATGACACCGTGGACAGGCGCCTGCACTACGTCCATCAGCAAGGACAGCACGTCTTTAAGTATGCCGTCCGCAAGATGTACGAAGTCAGCCGCGAACTCCTGGAGCGGAACGGCCTCGCTCTCTCCGACGTCGCCGTGATGGTTCCGCACCAGGCCAACCTGCGCATCATCGCCGCCGCCGCGGAGCGTCTGGGCATCGACCGGTCGCGGGTGATCGTCAACATCGACCGCTTCGGCAATACCACCGCCGCCACCATTCCGCTGGGCACCCGCGACGCTCTGGCACAAGGCAAGCTTCGCAAGGGCGATGTGGCCCTGTTCGTAGCGGTCGGCGCCGGCTACACGGTGGGCGCAAGCCTGTGGCGCTGGGCGTATTAAACGGGCGGGGCGAGCCCTGTTTGACGATATGGCGCGCCACGCCGCCAGCCGCGACCGTCAAGAGCCGTGAAAAAATCAAGTCGCAGGCCGAAGGCCTACTCCACGAGGTCGGCAAGCGCATCGGAATCTTGGCGGAGCAGGCGTTTACGCCTGCGCTTTTTCGGCTGCAGCCGGTTGTTCATCGGTGTTTATCGGTGGCCTTGTTTTCCCGCAGGTGCACCGCGACCGGCTTACCCGCCGGAACGTCGTCCAACTCCACAATGCCGGCGCGGTCGGAATCGGCCTGGTACATCTGCTCGTCGTCGACCTCCACGTCATAGGATCGTCGCGGCTCCAGACCCACCACGAAGACGGTCTGCCGCCCGTCCAGCGCGAGCTGAAAATCGCGCACGGCTCGCCCGAAGCACACCGTGGCGTCGTCGAGCGACAGCGGCGGCGCTTGCACCTGCGGGCTGACCATGGTGACGTGGCCGTCCGCAAACAACTGTGCGCCTCCATCGAACAGGCCGAACCAGGCGGCATCGTCGTCCCAACTGGAGCGGGCGAAGAGGCGCCCGTAGTCGGGATTGTAGTAGACCGTAGGGACGTGATAGTAGCTCAGCCCGGGCTGATAAGGATTGGCCCACAGGAATTCGTAGGGTATGCCGAAAGGCCCGCGCAGCAGAAAACGGTCGTGCATGAGCCAGCCTTGCAGCACTTGCGTCTGGGGTGCGTTGCTATCGTAGGCCACCATGGCCAAGTCCGCCGCGCGGGATAGAGCCGCGGCTTCCAGATCCGGATTGCCTGCCCTGGTGCTGGCCGCGCCGATGTAAAAGTCGTTCTCCGCGCCGTGAAAGGGCGCCGGGTAGTAACTCATCAGGTGCTCCACGGGGAAGTCCTTGAAGTAGTCCACGTTCGATTCCCGCAGGTCGAGGCTGAGGTTATCCTGTACGGCGTGCAGCAATTCGAGCAAAGGATAGGCATCTTCGCGGTGGAAGGGCACGCGGCCGGCGGTCAGGGGTTCGGCCACCTTGGCGCGCCACCACGCGCGGACGTCGCGCTGGAGTTCCCGGCCCGGCAGATCGGGCACATCGTCGAACAGGGTGATAGCGCCCAGCAGGCGGGAGCGCACCGCCGGCACGGATTGGTCGGCCGCGGTTTCCGAGATGCGGCGGGCGATTTGCGCCGCCAGGCGGGTTCGGTCGGCGTCGCTCATCGCGGCCTCGCACCAGTCGTAGACCAGAGCCATCTGACGCAGGTCCGTCGAGGTCAAAGCAAAGGCAGTGGCTTTACGTCCGGCTTCCCGGTCGCCCGAAACGGCATAATACAGCGCCAGGGCGAAGCCGGGCTCGGGAAGCTGTGCGCCGCCGGCCACCAGGCGCGAAAACTGCTGCCAGCGCAAAGACTGCCGCTCGCGCTCCCGGCGCAACAGACGCAGGCGCGCGGGCCGGAGGAAAAGGCGGGGGTGCTCGGTGCCCACCACCAAGGGATCGGAGGATTCCGACGGGGGCTGGCACCATGCCCAATTGGCCGAAACCAGCCAGGCCAGCGCGCAGGCGTGGCGTGCTCGCATTCTGTTCCGATTGTGTCATAGCGACACAGCGCCTTACCACCCGCGCCCCGGTTCTTCTTCGCACAACGCCACAAAGGAACTGAATTAAAAGGGGTAATGCCCATTGACAGGTGGGTGTACGGTTGCTATTGGTAAGGGTGAATTGGTGAAGTAAACTTTCAAACCTGCCCTCTGCTGCAACAGGCAGGCGGATGAAGATTGAGCCGAAAGAGACAGCGTGCTTGCGGGAGCCGATGTTTGCAGTGGTTTTAGCTCATTCGTTTTCGCCTGGCGGTTGTTGCAGAGGGGCTTTTTTTTGAAGCGGATTTTTTCGATCTCTCCAGGGGATCACGGGTATCGGTCGTTGTCTGGCGTTTCTGGTGAGGAAAAATGGACGCGGACCTAACCAGGGATGGACCGAATTAGTTTCTCGAGCCAGGCAGCCCGACGCCGGATTCCAGCCCTTCCCAGGGCGAGCCGCATCGGTAAGGGTCCCGTAGGTCTGGGGGCTCCGCCGATGCGGTTTTCCATTTTGGGGCCTCCCGCGAGCGCCCGAAGGTTAACGTTGCCCTCCTAACCGAGGCAAGCGTGGCCTGGCGGCGAAAAATATCCCATGCTGGCATCATGACGGACTTCGATCGCAGCAATGCGCCCTGGGCGGCCATTCTGGTTCTGGCGTGCGCGGGTATGGTTCCGGCCGAGACCCTGCCCGCGCCGGCCATCCTCCCGGGCGCCAAAGTGGTTATTGGTTTCCGGGTGAACGGCGTGCTGGACGGCATCTCGGACCTTCTGCCACCGGACTGGCGCGCGCACGCCACGTCGGTGCTGAGTTCGACACCTCTGGCAGGTTTCGATCCGTTCCGCGACTTGGAGGAGGTAGTGATTTCCTCGACTGGCGAGGGCGCCGCGCCGCCGGCACTGGTATGGTTGCGAGGCCACTTTCCGGTTTCCGAACTGGCCGAGACCGCCATCTTGACCGATCGCGGCGTGCCGTTGCTGCGCGGCGGCCCCAATGGCGGAGCGATCGCGTTCCCGGATACCACGACCGCGCTGGCCGGCGAGGAAGCACAGGTTCGGGCGGCTCTGGACCGTATCGCCAATGCGGCTCCGCCCGCTGGAGACCTGGCCGAACGCGCGGCCGAAATGCGCGCCAAATACGACGTCTGGGGCTTTGGGACACGGCCCGAGAAGGCAGGACTGCCGGACGCCGCGGCCGAGGCCATCAAGCCCTTGGACGGCCTCCAGTTTGGCGCATCGTTCGGCGACGGGCTCGAAGCTTCCTTCCGGCTCGATGTCCATTCGGCCCAAGATATGGCCAAGCTGACGATGGCGGTCGAGCTTCTGGAAACCATGCTCAAGGCGCAACCTGCTACCAAATCCGCGCAATTCCAAGTGAATGCCGAGGGCAAGACCATCCGGATCGGGATCGCCATTCCGCGCCAGGAATGGAAGCAGGCGCTGGCTGCCCAGCGCGAGAGGGTCACCAGGGCGGTGTTGGCGCAGATTCACGGCCCCGGGCTTCCGCCTTCGACAATGAGTATGCTGTCTCCCAAGCGCCCGGCTGTTCAAGCGCCACTCGCCGCCAGAATCGAAGCTTCCCCTGCGTACGTGCCGCCGGTTCCTCAGCCCGTGGTAAAGCCGATGACCAAAATCGAAAACGCCGAAGACGGCGGCACCGTGATCGTCACCCTGCCCGGGCATAAGGACTGAGTCGGATTGAGACCGAGGCAGAATCGAGCGACAAGGAAATGATAGGGACAAACCCGAGCTGAAGCAGTTCGGGGATCTCACCCGCGAAGACTTCGATCGACAAGGAGCTCCGGGTCAGTCAGACCGCGCAGGTTCTTGAGAACGTTTGTGCCGGGATAGAGATACGGGTCCGAATTCTCCGGTATCGAGCTCATCGATCGCGCTCCCTACTTCAGCCAGCGTCAGCTCTCCATCGACGTATCGCTGGTATAGCGCTTTCGCTTGCTCGTCGAGCTCAAACCCTTCCAGGCGCACGGACGCAAGCGCTTCTTCGTAGACGCGCGTGCGCCGGGCGCGCTCGTCTGCCGTAACGGGGTGTGCCGCCAGCGCCATATCTTTTATTCTACTCGGCGGCAAGCTTTCAGCGATCGGCGATCAGCTCGGGTGTGGCTGAAAGCTTCGACCTTACTTCCTCCCGCCCGCCAGCAGCCGGTCGATTTCCTGAAACAGGCGATTGCCCTCAAAAACGTCGCGGGTAGTCAAGCCGTAAAGGTAGTCGCCCTGAATCATGCCGTTGGCGTCGATCAGGTAAACGTGCGGGAACTGCAGGCTCCCGCTGCGCACGTAGGAATACGCCATCTGGCCCTGGTCGAAGAGGATCGGATACTGCGCGGCATGTCCGGCGGCGAACTTGGCCACGGTATTGGAGTTGTCGTCCGGTGCGTGAACTACCGCCAGAATCCGTACCTTATCGCCGTACTTCTTTTCCACCTGTTCCAAAACGTCCGCGAAGGCGGCGCAATGCGGGCAGGTGGTCTGCATGAATTCGAGGAGCACGATCTTGCCGCGATAATCGTACAGGTCGTAGACTTGCATCTTGGAATCGAACAGGGCGAATCCGGGGGCTCGCCGCGGGCCTTGGGCGAGGAGCGCGGCCGAGCAAAGAAGAAGAAGGGTTGTCAGTTTTCGCATTTCGAGCTTATAGAACCAATTTTCGCAAAGATTCTTCGTACGGGGCGCGCGCCACTCCTTTTTCGGTAACGATGGCGGTGACGTAGCGCGCCGGGGTGACGTCGAAGGCCGGGTTGGCCACCTGGATTCCCTCCGGCGCCACGCGCCTGCCGAAGATGTGGGTGACCTCGGCCGCGGGGCGTTCTTCGATGGGAATCAGGTCGCCCGACGCCAGCTTCAGGTCCAGGGTCGAGATCGGGGCGGCCACGTAGAACGGCAGGTTGTTTTCCTTGGCCAGCACGGCCACCGAATAGGTGCCGATCTTGTTGGCCACGTCGCCGTTGGCGGCGATGCGGTCGGCGCCCACCACCACGCATCCAATCCGTCCGGACTTCATAAAATGCCCGGCCATATTATCGGTAATGAGGGTGGTGGGAATTCCGTCCTGTTCCAGTTCCCAGGCGGTGAGCCGGGCGCCCTGCAGAAACGGCCGGGTCTCGTCGGCGAAGACGTCGATACGCTTGCCGGCCTCCACCGCGGCCCGAATCACGCCTAGCGCGGTGCCGTATCCGGCCGTGGCCAGGGCGCCGGCGTTGCAATGCGTCAGAACGGTCTTGCCTTCCACCACCAGCGGGGCCCCGTTGCGGCCGATGGCGCGGCAGATGGCAATATCTTCCTCGCGGACGCGCAGGGCTTCTTCGATCAAGGCCCGCCGGATTTCCGCGATGGGCCGCCCGCGCAGGGAGGCGTACAGCGCCTTCATGCGGTCGATGGCCCAGAACAGGTTTACGGCGGTGGGCCGGGTGCGCGCCAGCGTCCGGCAAATGGTTTCCACCTGGGCATCGAGGTCGGCTTCGGCCGCCTCCGCCACACCCAGCGCTACTCCCATGGCGGCGGCTACACCGATGGCCGGGGCGCCGCGAACGATCATGTCCTTGATGGCCGCCGCCACTTCCTGGTACGTGCGGCAGGTCACCATCCGCTCTTCCAGCGGCAGGCGCGTCTGGTCGATCATTACCACGGCGCCGTCCAGCCACTGAATCGTTTCTACCATGCTCTTGTCTCTACCATGCTTTGGGCAGATCCTCGGCACGCAGCATCACCAGTATGACAAACGCATTGTACGACGCATGCATCAGGGTCGACGCCTTGGTCGAGCCGGTGAGGTGGCGCACCCACCCAAAGCCCACCCCAGCCAGGCTGACCAGAGCCGCATAGCCGAGCGAGTTGCCATATTCCCGAAAGTGGAGCAACCCGAACGGAATGGCGGTCAGCACGATTCCAGGGAACGCCCCCAGGCTGCGCACCAGCAGGGGCTGCAGCAAGCCGCGAAAACCCAGCTCCTCGCACAGCGGGCCGGCGGTGATGCCGAAAATCGCCATAAGCAGAACGGCCGTGCGGTTCTCCATCAATTCCGTCATGGGCGTACTGCCGTCCGGCAACCGAAAGTGCGACCCGATCCACGCCACCCCGAACGCGGCGGCGAAGCCGCATAGCACGATCCCCAGCGGCGGCCAATACATCCGGCGCCAACCGAGCGACTTCCAGAACGGCCGCTCGTATTCCATGCGTAACAGCAGCGCCAGCAGGCCGAACAGGATCAGGTATCCGAGGAATTGAGCGGGCAGGGCTTCGGCCACCCGAAAGCGGGCGTGCCAGTGAAACAGAGCAACCACGAGCCTGACGATGAGATCCCCCAGCAGCAGGCTGGGCACGGTCAATCCGGCGAACACCAGCACGTCCATGTAGCTCCAGAAGGCCTCGCGTTCCGTTTCCGGCGCCGGGTTCGGAAGCGACGGCTCCGGAGACGGCGGTTCCTGGCCGAGCGGCATCATACGTCGCGCTCGATCAGCGCCGCCGCCAGCAGCGGGATCATCAGCTCATGGTGGCCGGTGATGGCATAGCCCTGCCCGCCCGCGGCCGCGTGCGGACGCTCGACCACGTTCACCCGTGGGCGGTAGTGCTGCAGAAAATCGAAATTCACGGTGGTAAACCCGGCTAGCGGATGTCCCAGATTGCGGACCGCGGAAACCGCCTTGAGAAACACTTCCGGCAGCACCACCGCCGAGCCCACGTTCAGGTAAACGCCGCCGCCATCGAGCTCCGCGACGATAGAGCACAGCAGGCGAAAGTCGAGGTGGGTAGCGGCGCCGATGGCCGCGCCGTCGGCCGCCGGATGGGTGTGCGGCGTATCCGTGCCAATGGCCACGTGCACCGTCACCGGGGTCGAATTCCGATAGGCTCCCAGCAACAGGCTGGAGGCGGCGTATTGCGGCGAGGCGCACAGTTCCAGCCATCGCCCCAATGCTTCGCCCATCCCCAGGCCCTCGCTCACGCCGCCCTTGATGGCGCGGTTCATTTCGCGGCCCGTCTCCTCGGCCGAGCCGAAACGCCCGTCCGGCAGCACCGCTTCCACGTCCTCGCTGGTATGTCCCGCCAGGGCGATCTCGAAATCGTGGATGGCGGTCGACCCGTTAAGCGCAAAAGCGGTGACATACCCGCGGCGCATCAGGTCCAGCAGCACCGGCGCCAGGCCGCACTTGATGACGTGCCCGCCCATGCCCCAAACGATGGCACGCCCCGCCGCGCGCGCCTCGTACACCCGGTCCACCACGGCGCGAAACGCGTTCGCGGCCAGAATCCGGGGGAGCGAATCCAGCCACGCCGCCATGCCCGCGCCCCGCGTGTACGGGGTGGCGAAGTTCGCCGCTTTCACTTTGCCGCCGCGCTCGGCCAGACCGACGGTCTTCAGCTTGGCGAAATCGATGGGTTGTTGCCGGTAACGGCTCATGCCACCTTCCCGTTGCCGAGCGCCTTCCGCAGCGCCTCGGCGGTATAGCTCTTCTTGGAGCGGCTGACCTGTTCGGGCGTGCCCGAAGCCACGATGCGGCCTCCGTACTCGCCGCCGTCCGGCCCCAGGTCGAGAATCCAGTCCGCGGTCTTGATCACGTCCAGATTATGTTCGATCACCACCACCGTGTTGCCCAGATCGACCAGGCGCTGCAGCACGTCGAGCAGCTTGCGCACGTCGTCGAAATGCAGGCCGGTGGTGGGCTCGTCCAGCAGATAAAAGGTGCGCCCGGTCTGGCGCTTGCTCAATTCCCGCCCCAGCTTGATGCGCTGCGCTTCTCCTCCGGAGAGCGTGGTGGCGGATTGGCCCAGGTGTACGTACCCCAGGCCGACGTCCGCGAGTGTCTGCAGCTTGGCGCGGATCTGCGGCAGGTTCTCCATCAGCGGCAGGGCTTCTTCCACGGTGGCGTCCAGCAAATCGGCAATCGAATAGCCTTTGAACTTCACCTCCAGCGTTTCGCGATTATAGCGCCGGCCGCGGCACACATCGCAGGTCACGTACACGTCGGGCAGGAAGTTCATCTCGATCCGTTTCAATCCGTCGCCCTGGCAGGCCTCGCAACGGCCGCCTTTGACGTTGAAGCTGAAGCGGCCGGGCTTGTAGCCGCGCTCGCGCGACTCCGGCAGCATGGCATAGAGGTCGCGGATGGGGGTGAACAGGCCGGTATAGGTGGCGGGGTTGGAGCGCGGCGTGCGGCCGATCGGCGCTTGATCGATCCGGATTACTTTGTCGATCAGTTCGATCCCCTCGATGGTCTCGTGCCGGCCGGGCTCTTCATGGGACCCGTAGATCTCGCGCGCCAGCCTGCGGTACAGAATCTCGTTCACCAGGGTCGATTTGCCGCTGCCGGACACCCCGGTAACCACGGTCAGCAGGCCCAGCGGAATCTCCACGTCGATATTCTTGAGATTGTGTTCGCTGGCGCCGCGAATGGCGAGCTTGCGGTCGCCCGGCTTGCGGCGGGCGTTCGGCACCGCGATCCGGGCCGCTCCGGAAAGGTAGCGGCCGGTGAGCGAATCGGGGTGGGCCGCGATCGCCGCCGGCGTGCCGCACGCCACCACCTTTCCGCCCAGCCGTCCGGCGCCCGGTCCGAGGTCGATCACATAATCGGCGCACTCGATGGTTTCGGCGTCGTGTTCCACCACCAGCACGGTGTTGCCCATGTCGCGGAGTTGCGCCAGGGTCTGGAGAAGGCGGCCGTTGTCGCGCGGGTGCAGCCCGATCGACGGCTCGTCCAGCACGTATAGCACGCCACGTAATTTGGAGCCGATCTGGCTGGCCAGGCGGATGCGCTGCGCCTCGCCTCCGGAGAGCGTGGCCGCCGAGCGGTCCAGGCTGAGGTAGTCCAGCCCGACGGCGGATAGAAACTCCAGCCGCCGCTGGATCTCTTCCACCACGCGGCCCGCGATTTCGAGATCCCGGCCGGTAAACTCCCAATTCCTCACCGTCGTCAACGCGCGCGCCAGCGGCAGGTCCGTAAATTCGGCGATGGAGAAATTCTTCACCCGCACCGCCAGGCTCTCGGGCCGCAGCCGCTTGCCATGACAAGCCGGACATTCCACCGGCGAGAGATATTCGGAGATCCATTCGCGGTAAGCGTCCGAAGCCGTTTCGAGCGCCTCGTCCAGAGTCCCCAGCAACCCCGCCATGTCCCCGGCGCCATCGAGCAGGATCGCGCGCTGTTTCTGGGGGATCTCCTCGAATGGGGTTTTCAGGTCGATCCGGTATTTGCGCGCCAGCGCTTCCAGCCGATGCTCGACCTCCCACGAGCTGCCGCCCGGTCCCAGCCCTCCGCCGAACAAGGGCTTGGAAGGGTCCACGATGGCTTTTGCCGCGTCGAATCTCCACTTGCTGCCCAGCCCGTGACATTCTTCACAGGCGCCATACGGGCTATTGAAGGAAAACGAGCGCGGTTCGAGCTGGGGGATGCTGGTACCGCAAACCGTGCACGCCAGCTCCTTCGAGTACAGCCGTTCCTCCCCGTTTACCACCGCAATCAGAACCAGCCCGCCGGCGAGTTTGGTGGCCGTCTCGATCGACGCCTCCAGCCGCTTCTCGATGCCGCCCTTGACCAGCAGCCGGTCCACCACTACCTCGATGGTATGGTTACGGCGCTTGTCGAGCACGATCGAGTCGTCCAGGGAGCGCAGGATTCCGTCGATGCGGGCGCGCACGAAACCTTGCCGCGCCAGCTTCTCCAGGTCCTTCTTGTATTCCCCTTTGCGCCCGCGCACCACCGGCGCCAGCACCATGATGCGATCTTCGGGTTTGAGCGCCAGCACGTGCTGCAGAATCTGCTCGGTGGTCTGACGCGAGATCTGGTTGCCGCAGACCGGGCAGTGCGGCGTGCCCACGGAAGAATATAAGAGCCGGAGGTAGTCGTAGATTTCGGTAATGGTGCCAACCGTGGAACGCGGGCTCCGGCTGGTAGTTTTCTGCTCGATCGAAATCGCCGGGCTCAAACCGTCGATCGAATCGACGTTGGGCCGCTCCATCTGGTCCAGAAACTGCCGGGCGTAAGTGGAAAGCGTCTCCACATAGCGCCGCTGGCCCTCCGCGTAGATGGTGTCGAACGCCAGCGAAGATTTGCCGGAGCCGCTCAGGCCGGTAATGACCGTCAGCGTGTTGCGGGGAATTTCGACATCGATATTTTGCAGGTTATGCTGGCGCGCGCCATGAACCGTGATGCGGTCGAGCATAGTGGACGATTTGACGAAAAGGGGAAACTCCCTATTGTCCCGCGTATTGTCCCCGTTCCGCAAATTGGGTTATAAATAATTGAGCGCCAATGCGCCTTGTGGAATGATGAACTGTGCCCATTGCGGCGGGAGGCTTCGAAGGATTCATCGTACCTTCTTCGAGCGCTTCAGCTTCTTGGGGATCTACCAATGCCGCCGCTGTGAGCGCGTGCAGTATTTCCCGCGCCACTACCGTTTTCATCTGGGACCATCGGCGCGCTGCCCGCGCTGTGGCACTTACCGGATCGCGAAGTTGAGAGGGCTCGACAAAATCGACCCGATGGCCTCCGGGCTCCTGAATTGGCTGGAGCATAGGGCTGGCGGCCGGCTGTATCATTGTTGTTTCTGCCGGGTCCAGTTCTACGATCGCCGGGGATTGGCGACGGAAACGCGGAACCCGCCGGAGGAGTCCGGAGCCGGGCCCGACCAGCCGATAGGAGTGGCGGCGGTTCCTCCGACTTCCCAGTAGAGGCCTCCTGGCCTGTCCAGTTTTTTCCGCAACCGGCTGGGAGACGATAACCTCATTTCGTGCAATTTCTTGCTGAAGCTCGCGACACCGGCCGCCGTTTGGATCGTGCCGTGCATGATCGGTACCCCGAAGAAAGCCGGGCCCTCGTTCAGGATTGGATCAAGAGCGGGCGCGTGCTGGTGAATGGCGATCCTCGCCGCGCTTCGCATCAGGTTCGCTCCGGCGAAGCCATCGCCGTCGATCCCGCCCAGCGCCCTCCGTTATCCGCCGCTCCGGAACAGATCCCGCTGGCTGTGATATACGAGGACGACGACCTGGTCGCCATCGATAAACCCGCGGGCATGGTAGTGCATGCCGGCGCGGGCGTGCACTCCGGGACGCTGGTGAACGCCTTGCTCGGCCGTTTCGGTGCCCTTTCGGCGGTGGGCGGTCCCTTGCGCCCCGGTATCGTTCACCGCCTGGATCGTTTCACCAGCGGCGTACTGCTGGTGGCCAAGAACGACGCGGCGCACCGGCGCCTGGCCGAGCAGTTTGCCGGGAGGCGCGTGGAAAAGGTGTACCTAGCGCTGGTCGGTGGCCGCGTCCGGGCCGATCACGGCCGCATCGAACGCCCGATTGCGCGCGACCCGGTGCGCCGCATCCGCATGACCGCCAAGCTCGACTCCGGCCGCGCCGCCTGGAGTGAGTACCAGGTATTGCGCCGGTTCCCCAACTTCACCCTGCTGGAAGTTCGGATCGGCACCGGCCGCACTCACCAGGTCCGCGTGCACCTGGCCAGCATCGGCCATCCCGTTGCCGGAGATACGCTGTACGGCGCGCCCGCGCGGGTCGAGGGAAGTCCCGCCTTGGGCCGCTATTTCCTGCATGCCCACCGCATCCGCTTCACCCGCCCCTCCGACGGCCGCGAAATGACCCTGGTTTCCCCTCTGCCGCCCGAACTCGAACAGTGGATGGAAACCTTAACGTCGGCTGTTTAATTCGAGGCCTGGACGCGCACCCATATCCGCTACTGCCACCTTCAGGTTTCGAACCGCCGGCGGCGCTGGTCGCCCGGGTGACGGAAGCAAGTGACGAGGTGGTCGTTCACCATGCCGGTAGCCTGCATGAAGGCGTAGCAGATCGTCGATCCGACGAAGGTGAATTCGCGGCGGGCGAGGTCTTTGCTCATGGCACCCGATTCGGCGGTTTTGGCTGGCACTTCTTTCGAGTCGCGCCAGCGGTTGGACTTGGGGCTGCCGCCGACAAACTGCCAGATATAGCGGTCGAAGCTACCGAACTCCTCGCGGACGGCCAGAAATGCGGCGGCGTTGCGGACGGCGGCGCGGATCTTGAGTTGGTTGCGTACGATGCCGGCATTGGCCAGGAGAAGCTGGATGCGGGCTTCATCATAGGCGGCGATTTTGCGGGGATCGAAGCGATCGAATGCGGCTCGATAGGCCTTGCGCTTATTGAGAATGGTGGACCAGCTCAGGCCCGCTTGCGCGCCCTCCAGGATCAGGAACTCAAAGAGCTTGCGGTCGTCGTGCAGGGGCACGCCCCACTCGCGGTCGTGATAATCGGTCATGGCGGCGCCCGAAGCCCAGGAGCATCGCTCGATGGTTTCCATTTGGTCAGGCGATTTCCGAGGCTGGCGCAGAGGTTTCGGCCGCCTCCGCGCTCCCGCGCATTAGAGCGAACAGGGCCACCACTACGCCAGCCGCCAGTGCGGCGATGGAGGGGTCGCTACCACGAATCACTTAAACTCCATGGCATTGCCTGCACAAGAATGCACAAAAACCGTAACCCAGACGGACGTTACCGAACAAAGCCAACTCTGGCGGTAACTTATTGAGCCATAATCCCTTATCAGATCCGGAGCCAACTGCGCGCCGGCTGCCAGCGTCCTCATTCCATGCACAAAAATGCACAAAAGCCGAAACCCGAAACGGCGTTACCGAACAAAGCCAATCTTGGCGCCGAATGCAAGAAAAGAAACGCTTTGCTCCAGTGTGCTGGCACAGGTCCCCGCCTTTCATCCTACCGTATCACGCGGGCCTAGGATTTCGAATCGGACGGCCTTGGGAACCAGGCGCTCATGCTGTCCTAACTGCTTTGTTGTAAATTGCTTGGAGGCGTTCTTCAGCCGAGTCATGTCTTCCGTGACCGAGCGAGGCGCGTTGTCGGGGTACAGCGTTGGGCACGTTCGTATTTTCGGAATTGCGATGACGTATTCCAGTTGGCCGAGTGTGGGGCAGGCCCTCGGCCTGAGTACTAAGGGGAATGCCGGGGGCGGCCGGTTGACGATGGTTCTTTTCAGCATACCGGCGACAAGGATCGCCGGCGCTACGAAGGAAAACAAACGTCGGCTTGAAAGCCGACGCTGCAGACTGAGAGTCCGCGCCACGGGTAGTCCGGTAGGGCGGGAAACGACAGACCACAAAATGCGATGGTCTGTCCCACTTATTTCCAGGCGCCGCCGCGGGCGGTGCGCTTCAGGTATTGGCCGCGGCCGGGTTGGCCTAGGAACTCGCCTTGGTCTACGATTATTTCGCCGCGGGAGATTACGGTGCGGGCGTTGCCTTTCACCTGATAGCCCTCGAACATGGAATAATCCACGCGCATGTGGTGCGTGCTGGCGCTGATGGTAAGCAGCGCGGCTGGATCCCACAGGACGAGGTCGGCGTCGCTGCCGGGAGCGATTTCGCCTTTCCTGGGATACATGCCGAAAATGCGCGCGGGGGTAGTGGAAGTAATCTCCACGAAGCGGTTGAGCGAAATCTTGCCGGCGTTGACGCCGTGGTGATAGAGCAACTGGAGGCGGTTCTCGATGCCCGGACCGCCGTTGGGGATTTTGGTGAAATCGTCCTTGCCGAGGATTTTCTGGTCGGCGAAGCAGAAGGGGCAATGGTCGGTGGAAACCACTTGCAGATGATCGTCTTTCAAACCATCCCACAGTTTGGGTAGATTTTCTTTGGACCGGAGCGGGGGAGTGAAGACATATTTGGCGCCTTCGAAATTGGGGCGCTCCAGCTCCTCGATGGAGAGCAGCAGATACTGCGGGCAGGTTTCGGCGAAGGCCGGTACGCCGCGGTCGCGGGCTTCGCGCACCTGGTTGAGCGCGTCTTCGCACGACAGGTGCACGATGTAGACGGGAGCGCCGGCAATCTCGGCCAGGGCGATGGCGCGGTGCACGGCCTCGGCTTCGGCGAGCGGCGGGCGGGTGAGGGCGTGATAGATGGGAGCGGTTTTGCCCTCGGCCAGGGCGCGGGCGACGATGACATCGATCACGCTTCCGTTTTCGGCGTGCATGCAGATGAGCGCGCCGTTTTTGGCGGTTTGCGAAAGGGCCTTGAAGATGGTGGCGTCGTCCACCATCAGCACATTGGGATAGGCCATGAAGAGCTTGAAGCTGGCCACGCCTTCGGCGACCATGTCGTCCATGTCCTCGAGGCCGGCGCCGCCGAGGTCGGTAACGATCATGTGCAGGCCGTAATCGATGACGGCTTTGCCTTCGGCTTTCTTCCACCAGGTATCGAGGGCATCGCGCATGCGGGTGCCGCGGGCCTGAATAGCGAAGTCCACCAGGCTGGTGGTGCCGCCGAACGCGGCGGCGCGCGTGCCGCTGAGGAAATCGTCGGAGGAAGTGGTGCCGCCGAAGGGCATGTCCAGGTGGGTATGGGCATCGATACCGCCGGGAAGCACGTACAGTCCGGCGGCGTCGATGACGCGATCGACACCGGACACGGGCAATCCGGCGCGGACCTCTTTAATACGCTCGCCTTCGATCAACACGTCGGCCGGACGGGTCTCGGTGGCGGTGACTACGGTGCCGTTGCGGATCAGGGTTGTGGACATCTATTGGGCGGCTCCTATTGGGGACTCCGACGGGATGAAGAAAAGGCCGATTGACAATCGGCCGGCAGGTTGACAACCTGCCCCACAAGTAAGGATATAGGGCAAGCTAAAGCATGCCCCACCGAGTCAGGCATGGGACCGGGTCCTCTGGTGCCAGGATTCAGAGTCCTTGCCGAGCGGAACTTTTTCCATGGTGATGGAGCCGGGGGCGGGGCAGACCAGCCAGCACAGGTTGCAGCCCACGCACTCCTCTTCATCCACGTGAGGAATGCGTTCGGGCGGCGTGGCGGCGGGCGCGGCATCGAAGGCTCCCGGTATGGCTCCCAGTTTGGCAATGGGCGTCACGGCGATACGCGACCGGCTGGCGGCTTCCACATCCGCCGGTTTGAGATGCGCATAGTGGGCCGCGTCGAGGTGAATGCACTGGTGGGCGCCATCCCAGCAGGCGATATAGCAAAGCTCGCATCCGATGCACTTGTCGGCGTGGATGCGGGCCACGATTTTGTAATTCAGGTCGAGGTGCTTCCACTCGGTGATTTTGGAGAGGGCGCGGCCGCGGAAGTCGTGGATGGCGCCGAAGCCTTTTTCGTCCATCCAGTTGGAGAGCCCGTCGATCATATCTTCGACGATGCGATAGCCGTAGTGCATGACCGCGGTGCAAACCTGTACGGTGCCGCAGCCGAGCAGCATGAACTCAGCCGATTCGCGCCAGCCGTCGATACCGCCGATGCCGGAAATCGGCAGGCCGACCTCCGGGTCCGAGGCCACCTGCTGCACCAGGTGCAGGGCGATGGGTTTCACTGCCGGACCGCAGTAGCCGCCATGCGAGGAGAGCCCGCCTACGTCCGGCCGCGGGGTGAAGGTATCGAGATCGATGCCGGTGATGGAGTTGATGGTGTTGATGGCGCTGAGGGCGTCGGCTCCGCCGCGTTTGGCGGCGCGCGCGACGGCACGGATATCGGTGACATTTGGGGTGAGTTTGACCAGCACGGGAGTGCGCGCGGCTTCCTTCACCCACTCGGTAATCATCGAGGCGTATTCGGGCACCTGGCCCACGGCGGAACCCATGCCGCGCTCGCTCATGCCGTGCGGGCAGCCGAAGTTGAGCTCCAGGCCGTCGGCGCCGGCGTCTTCACTGCGTTTGACGATGTCGTGCCAGGTTTCGCGCCTCGATTCCACCATGAGCGAAGCGATGACGGCGTGGGTGGGATAGCGTTTCTTGACCTCGGCGATTTCGCGCAGGTTGACTTCAATCGGCCGGTCGGTGATGAGCTCGATATTGTTGAGCCCCATCATGCGCTGGCCATTCCAATCCACCGAGGAGTAGCGCGAGGATACGTTGACGATGGGCTCGCCGATAGTTTTCCAGACGGCGCCGCCCCAGCCGGCGTCGAAGGCGCGCATGATCTGCTCGCCGCAATTGGTGGGCGGCCCGGAAGCCAGCCAGAAGGGATTGGGGCAGCGGATGCCGGCGAAGTTGGTGGTGAGATCAGGCATGCCGGGCCTCCATGCGGGCGATCATGCCCGACACCATGGCAAGGGCGGCGCGTTTGCCGTCGGCAACCGCATCGACCACTTCGCGGCCTCCGTTGACGCAATCGCCGCCGGCATAATAGCGGGGATTGCCGGTTTGGCCGGTGGCGCGTTCCACCACGATCACGCCCCCCGACACCTCGATTCCCGGCTTCCGTTCGAGCAAGCCGGTGAGGCGCGATTGTCCCAGGGCGGGGATCAGCATATCGCAGGGGCATTCGAAAAAGACGCCGGGGACGGGCAAGACCTTGCGCCGGGCGCCGCTATCGGCTCCCGACAGGCGGGTTTCCTGGAACTTGACGCCGGTGAGGCGGCCTTCGCGGCCAAGGATTTCAATCGGTTGCGCCAGCCAATGGAAGCGTACGCCCTCCAGCTTGGCGTGGGCGAACTCGAATCCGAACGCGGGCATTTCGCGCTCGGTGCGGCGATAGAAAATGTGGACTTCCTCGGCGCCCAGACGCCGGGCCGCGTTGGCGGCGTCGATGGCGGTATTTCCCGCTCCGATCACCACCACTTTCTTTCCCACGGCAAAATCGGCCGCGGTCTTATACCGTTCGATGAAGTGCAGCGCGTCGATGACGCCGCGCAGGTCCTCGCCGGGAATGTCGAGGCGCTCCATGGCGCCCAATCCCATGCCCAGAAAGATCAGCGCGAACTCTTTTTCGAGGGACTGCAGCGAGACCGAAACTCCGACTTCGGCCTGGCGGAATTCGACTCCCAGCGAGCGAACCATCTCCACCTCTCTCAGGCTGTCGGACGGGCGCAGCTTGTATTCGGCGACACCGTAGGTGTTAAGTCCGCCGGGCAAGGCGCGGTTGTCGAATACGGTGACCGGATAGCCGTGGCGGCGCAACTCGGCGGCGCAAGCCAGCGATGCCGGGCCGCCGCCGATGCACGCTACCTTTTGGCAGGCGGTGACTGGAGGAACCGGGAGTTTGGCGGCATTCGTATCCAACCCGGCATAGAACGAGTCCATGGCGTAGCGCTGCAGGCGGCCGATCTCGATGGGTTTCCGGTTGTAGCGGTGCAGCACGCAGGAGCCTTCGCACAGCACGTCCACCGGGCAGACGCGCGAGCAGCTCAGCCCCAGAATGTTGGCGTCGAGAATGGTCGAAGCCGAGCCGCGCAGGTTGCCGGTAGCGATTTTCTTGATGAAGCGCGGCACATCGATGTGGGTAGGGCAGGCCCCGGTACAAGGGGCGTCAAAGCAGAACAGGCAGCGGTTGGCTTCGGCTAGGGCCGACTGCTCGTCGAGCGGCGGATGCAGGTCGGGGAACTGCTCGAGATTGCGCGGAAGGGGCCGCGCCGGGCGGGAAGCGGCCGACGCCTTGCTCATCGCGCGCTCCCGGCCACGGCGGTGGTGCAGGCCGCCAGGCTCTTGTCCAGAAGCCGGATGAACTGGTCGACGTCGCCGGGGCCCACGTTCATCGGCGGGGAAATCCGCAGCACGTTACCGTACATGCCGCCCTTGCCGAGAATGATGCGGTTCTCGCGCGCGGCTTCGAGAGCGAGGGCGGTTTCGGCGGGCGCGGGGGTCTTGCGGCGGCGGTCGGTCACCAGCTCTAGCGCGGCCATCAGGCCCATGCCGCGCACGTCGCCAACGATCTCGTGCTTGTCTTTCAGTTCGGTCAGGCGGCCGTGCAGGTAGGCGCCGGTCTTGGTGCAATTGATGAGCAGGTCCTGCTCTTCGATAAAGTCGATTACGGCTTTGGCAGCGGTAGCGGTGACGGGGTTGCCGCCGAAGGTGGAGATGGTCAGGCCCTTCACCGCGTCGGCCACTTCGGGTTTGGCCACGGTAAGGCCGATGGGGCTGCCGTTGGCCAACCCCTTGGCGCTGGTGATGATATCGGGCACGACGCCGTATTGTTCGATGCCGAACCACTTGCCGCCGGTGCGTCCCCAACCGGTCTGGACTTCGTCGCTGATAAAGATGCCGCCGTAGTTGCGCACCACTTTTTCGACGATGCGGAAATATTCCTTGGGAGGAGTGATGAATCCGCCCACGCCCTGGATGGGCTCGGCGATGAAGCCGGCAATCCGGCCGGAAGTGGAGCTGCGGATCAGCTCCTCGATATCGCCGGCGCAGCGCACTTCGCAATCCGGATATTTCAGGCCGAAGGGGCAGCGGTAGCAGTAAGCGTTGTGCGCGTGCACCACGCCCGCCTGCGGCGGGCCGAGCCGCCAGGAGCCCACCCCGGTCAGGGCCATGCCCATCGAGGAGCGCCCGTGGTAGGAGTGGCGCAGGGCCACGATTTCGGTATTGCCGGTGTAGCAGCGAGCGGTGAGGATGGCGGTTTCGTTGGCTTCGGTACCGCTCGAGGTGAAAAACGATTTAGTGAGTTGGCCGCCCGGGGTGAGGGAGGCGATCTTCCTGGCCAGAGCGGCTTGCGGCTCATTGGCGAAGAGGGTGGAAACGTGCTGCAGGGTATCGATCTGTCGGTGAACCTTGGCGTTCACCTGGTCGTTGCAGTGGCCAACGCTGACGGTAACGATGCCGCCAAAGAAATCCAGGTATTGATTGCCGTCCGCGTCCCAGAGGTATTGGTTCTTGGCGCGCGCCACCACCAGCGGGTCCTTATAGTAATGAAAGACGGCGGGAAACAGAAATTCCTTGTTGGCCAGAATGATTTCGTTCTTTGTCATTTCACCACCTCCGGTCTTTTCGAGCCGGACACAGGCTGAAGCCTGTGCCACCTAAACCAGTCTTCTCGGGCGAGAAAACCACCGCGTCCCGGCACGGGCCGAAGGCGATAGGGAATTTGGCCATTATCCAGCGTTTCAGGGTCGAGGCGCAAGGGGACGGAGCGGGGCAGACCAGCGTTTCTTGTGGTCTGCCAGCCGATCGCTGGATCCGTTCGGCTGAAGAACTGGAGGCAGCGATCCGTCAGGCCGGGGGCAATCCAGCGCGAGCGGGATTGGCGAAAGACGAGGACGAGTGGACATGGTCGAGTGCCGGGTGAAGGGCCAATAAACGCTGGTCTGCCCCACGCGGCAGCAGAGCCGCAACCTGTGTCATCGCCGTTTGTCAGGGTCGCGCCAGGGCGGGGGAGGGGCGACAGACCACAAAAGGCGATGGTCTGTCCCACCGGGGCAGATTCTCGAAGAACATCGGCTCGAAAGCCGACGCTGCAGGCCAGAGGCCCGCGCCACGAAAATTCATCGCGGCGGCAAAAGACCCTGACCGGTTGTAACAGGGTGATCCAATGTGCTACCAAAACCGGAGTACACCCTCCGGCTTGGGCTGTGACATAATGTCATTCTGCCAAAAATAGAGATGCGGAGTTCGCCTGGGGAAATTGTTCCGGCGCGGGCTTCGGAGTCGGCATCGGAGGGAGATGAGCGGGTCGGATTGGAGTAGGAGAGCGGTGCTGATGGGCGCTGCCGCGCTGCCGGCGGCGGGGATCGTCGCGGCCCAGGGCCGGCCCAGGCGCATGGCGATTTCCAGCGCGAACATGAACGATGGGGGCCTTCACTGCTGCGCCAAGGCGATGGAGGTCATGGCCGGCGGCGGCGATACCCTGGATGCGGCGATTGCCGGCGTCAATATCGTCGAACTCGACCCGCGCGATCATAGCGTGGGCTATGGCGGGCTTCCCAATGAAGACGGCGTGGTGGAGCTGGATGCGAGCGTGGTGCACGGACCGAGCCGGCGGATGGGAGCGGTGGGAGCGCTGCAGAATATCAAAACGCCGTCGAAGGTGGCGCAGCGCGTAATGCAGGATACCGACCACATGATGCTGGTGGGAGCGGGGGCGCTGAAGTTCGCCAAAGCCGAGGGTTTCAAAGAGGAGGATATTTTCACCGACGAGGCGCGCGCCGCCTGGCTGATGTGGAAGCGGGCGCTGCGCGATTCCGGCGGGCATAGCAACTGGGGGCCCGGCGTGGATGCGCCGCCGGAGGCGCGCAAAATCGCGGTGATGCGCGAAGTACACCGGACGTTTCCCGAGATCGGCGAAGACACGCTGGCCGAGCTGTGGGAATACGCGATCCATCCCCCGCATGGCACTATCAACTGCATCGCACTGAACGAGAAGGGCGAGATGTCGGCAGTGACCACCACCAGCGGCATGGCGTGGAAGCTGGCCGGCCGGCTGGGGGATTCGCCGATCGTGGGCGGCGGCCTGTGGCTCGATCAGGACATCGGCGGCGCAGGTTCCACCGGACGAGGGGAAGAGAATCTTCGCGTGTGCGGCGCGCATCTGATTGTTGAGAACATGCGCCACGGACTGCCGCCCAAGGAAGCTGCGCTCGAGGCGTTGAAGCGCGTGGCCCGCAATTTCGACAACGACCGGAAGCGTCTGGAAGCCATCGATTTGCAGTTTTACGCGTTGCGTAAGGATGGGGAATACTGCGGTGCTTCGCTGTGGGACAGGCCGTCGGTTCAGACACGGCGGAAGGCGCAGTTGGCGGTTTCGACAGCCGAAGGCAGCCGCCACGAGGATTCGGTGTATCTGCTGGAACGGTCTTAAAATTGTAGGAATTTACAGCACTAATTGGATCTAAGTTGGGATCCCGGGTCGTTTACAATGGGAACACGCCGGAGTAAAAGCTGGTGCCGTGCCGAGTTACTTGAGCAGCGGCAACAGGTGGGAGTCTCCGGGCTTTCAAGCTGTCTGAAACGAACAATGGGAAGGCACAACTCTCTGTTACTGGGATTCAGCCCGATCTAAAACCATGTCCCAGATATTCAATCGCAATTCCAATGCGTTGGCGCGGATTATCATCTTCGGCGCGGTGTTTGTTATCGCGTTCGCCGGCTGGGCGTTCGACACTTTGAACCGCTCCGGTTATATGACGCGCC
Organism: Bryobacteraceae bacterium; assembly: GCA_052148435.1. Classification (GTDB taxonomy): domain Bacteria; phylum Acidobacteriota; class Terriglobia; order Bryobacterales; family Bryobacteraceae; genus JBEKYD01. The sequence continues at coordinate 31,003 of JBKQIF010000099.1, read as the reverse complement.
AGGACCAGGCACGCGAGCAACCGGTGCCATTCAGCCATGCGCACCACGTGGGCGCGCTGGGTATCGATTGCCGGTATTGCCACACCACGGTGGAAACTTCGGGGTTCGCCAACATTCCGCCGATCAAGACCTGCATGAACTGCCATTCGCAGATCTGGAAAACCAGTCCCACGCTGGAGCCCGTGCGCGAGGCCTTTCGCACCGGCGGCACGATTCGGTGGACGCGGGTTTACGACCTGCCCGACTTCGTCTATTTCAATCACGGCATTCACGTGAACAAAGGAGTGGGGTGTGAGACCTGTCACGGGCGCATCGATAAGATGGCGCTCACGTCGCAGCATCCGACGTTGCAGATGTCGTGGTGTCTCGATTGCCACCGTAACCCCGAGAAATATGTAAGACCGCGCGAGTTTATCACCACCATGGGTTACGAGCCGGCCGGGGACCAGGAAGAAATCGGGACCCGCCTGGTAGCGGAATACAAGATTCAAAACGCACGGACTTTGACCAGTTGTAACACTTGTCACCGATGAGCCAAACACCGAAAAAGCTGGACGTTGCCGCGGCGCGGGCGCGGTTGAATGGGACTCGCGGGCGCGAATTCTGGCGCAACCTGGAGGAACTGGCGGGGACGCCCGAATTCGAGGACCTGATCGAGCGCGAATTTCCGCGGCAGGCGATCGGCTGGGGCGAGGACGAGAATCCGGCCGAAGGGCGCCGCAATTTCCTGAAGCTGATGGGCGCGTCGCTGGCGCTGGGAGGACTGGCGGCCTGCACCCGCCAGCCTACCGAACAGATCACGCCCTACACCAAGCAACCGGAAGAACTGATCCCCGGCAAGCCGCTGTTCTTTGCCTCCACCATGACGCTTTCGGGCGTCGGTACGGGTGTACTGGTGGAGAGCCACGAAGGCCGCCCGACCAAGATCGAAGGCAATCCGGAACATCCGGCTTCGCTGGGGGCGTGCGATTCGTACACCCAAGCTTCGGTGCTGGGATTGTACGACCCCGACCGCGCGCGAGTGGTCTCGCACCAGGGCGAAGTGCGGTCCTGGAGTTACTTTTTTAATTTTCTGGCCGGCCTTCTGGAGCAGCAGAAGCCGAATGGCGGCGCGGGAATGCGCATTCTGACCGAGACTATCACCTCGCCGAGCCTGGCCGCGCAGTTCGACGCGGTGAAAAAGTCGTACCCCGCGGCGAAGTGGCATCAATGGGAGCCCGCCGGAGCGCACAGCGCGCGCGCGGGGGCACAGTTGGCGTTCGGCCAACCGGTCAACACGTATTACAACCTGGAAAACGCCAACGTCATTGTGGCCATCGATTCCGACTTCCTGGCTTCCGGACCCGGCTCGCTGCGTTATTCGCGGCAGTTTGCGGCCGCACGGCGGGTCGAGGGCGGCCGGAAAACGATGAACCGGTTGTACGTGGCGGAGCCCATGCCCACGCCCACCGGCAGCAAGGCGGACCATCGCCTGCCGTTGCGCGCAACCGATATCGAAGAGTTCGCCTGGGCGCTGGCTGCCGGTATCGGTCTGGCCAGCGGGCCGAAGAACGGCGACAACCACGACGTTTTCAAGTGGATCGGAGGCATTTCAGGCGACCTCGGGCGCAATCGCGGCGCCAGCGTAATCATCGCCGGCGATCAGCAGCCGCCCATCGTCCACGCCCTGGCGCACGCCATGAACGAGCACCTGGGCAACGTGGGCAAGACGGTGTTTTATACCGACCCCATCGAAGTGGGCTCTATCGACCAGGCAGCCTCGCTCGAAGATCTGGTGAAAGACCTGGATGCGGGCTCGGTCGAGCTGCTGCTGATTCTGGGCGGCAATCCGGCGTTCAATGGACCGGTGGAGCTGGGGCTCCGCGACCGGCTCGCGAAGGCGCGCCATAGCGTGCATCTGAGCCTGTACGAGGACGAGACTTCGGAAATCTGCGAGTGGCGGCTGCCGGAAGTCCATTACCTGGAGAGCTGGGGCGATGCGCGTGCTTTCGATGGCACGGTTTCGCTGCAGCAGCCGCTGATTCTGCCGCTTTACGATGGGCGCTCGGCGGCGCAAGTGCTGCAGATGCTCACGGACACGCCGGAGAGAAGCGGCTACGAGATCGTCAAAGGTTACTGGGCGGGAGTGCACAAAGGCGCCGACTTTGAAAGCTGGTGGCGGCGCTCGGTGCACGACGGCGTGATGGCGGATTCGGCGCTGCCCGCCAAGACGTTCGCCATCAAATTCGCGGCCCTCTCCGAGCCGGCGCAGAAGCCGAAGCTGCACGGCACGCTGGAAGTCCTGTTCCGCCCCGACCCATCCATATACGACGGGCGATTCGCCAATAACGCCTGGCTGCAGGAGCTTCCCAAGCCGCTCACCAAGCTGACCTGGGACAACGCAGCGATCATGAGCCAGGCTACCGCACACCAGCTTGGCGTGGAACCTTCGAACCCGCTGAACCTGGGCATGGACGGGGTTCCGCTGGTGGAATTGACCTACCAGGGCCGCAACCTGAGGGCGCCGGTGTTGGTGCAGCCCGGCCACGTGGATGGCGCGGTGACCTTGCACCTGGGCTACGGCCGCACCAAGGCGGGCCAGGTGGCCAAGGGCATGGGTTTCAATCCGTACGGACTGCGCACGGCCAAAGCCTTGTGGCACGACGTGGGGCTGAAAGCCAGGAAGACGGACGGTATCTACCTGCTGGCGAACACCCAGAACGACCACGTGCTCGACACCGATCGCCACCTGGTTCATAAGGGCGACCTGGCGGAATACTTGAAGGACCCGGAAGCGGTTCATGCCGGCGCGGAAACGCCGGCCCCCGGCCTGACGATCTATCCGGCGTGGCAATACAACGGCTATGCCTGGGGCATGGCAATCGACCTGAACGCCTGCACCGGCTGCGGCGCCTGCGTGGTGGCGTGCCAGGCGGAAAACAATATCGCCGTGGTGGGCAAGGACCAGGTAAGGCGCGGCCGCGCCATGCACTGGATCCGCGTGGATTCTTATTACAGCGGCACGGTGAACGAGCCCGCCGTCTATAACCAGCCGGTGCCCTGCCAGCAATGCGAAGACGCTCCCTGCGAGCTGGTCTGCCCGGTGCAGGCCACCACGCACAGCTCCGAGGGGCTCAACGACATGGTTTACAACCGCTGCGTGGGCACCCGCTACTGCTCCAACAACTGCCCCTATAAGGTGCGGCGGTTCAATTTCTACCTTTACTCCGATTACGAAACGCCGAGCCTGAAGTTACTGCGCAATCCCGACGTCTCGGTGCGCAGCCGCGGCGTGATGGAGAAATGCACCTACTGCGTGCAGCGCATCAACTCCGCCAAGATCGAGGCGGAAGAGGAAAATCGCCAGGTTCGCGAGGGCGATATCCAGACCGCCTGCCAGGCCACCTGCCCGGCCGAAGCGATCGTGTTCGGCAATTTGAACGATCCTAATAGCCGGGTAGCGAAGTTGAAGGCCGACAAACGCAACTACTCGCTGCTGGGCGATTTGAATACCCGGCCCCGTACGACTTACCTGGCGAGCTTGCGCAATCCCAATCCGGAGATTGAAATCTAGGGCACGAGCATGGCGGAAGAACAAAACGTGGTAATGGAAAAACCGGAACCGCACGAAATTATCGCGCCCGGGTATACGTTCAGCACCATCACCGACCAGATCGCCAGCGTGGTGCAAACCAAGCGCACTCCGCCTTTCTGGTTTCTGGGTTTCGGCTTGGGACTGGCGCTGTTGGGAATTTTTGCGATCTCGACAGCCCTGCTGTTTGTGCTGGGGCCCGGTATCTGGGGCTTGCGGACGCCGGTGATGTGGGGCTTCGCCATCACCAACTTCGTATGGTGGATCGGTATCGGCCACGCCGGAACCTTGATTTCGGCGATTCTGTTGCTGCTGAACCAGAAGTGGCGCAACTCCATTAACCGGTTTGCGGAGGCCATGACGTTGTTCGCGGTGGCGTGCGCGGGCATGTTTCCGATTCTTCACCTGGGCCGACCGTGGCTGGCATTTTGGCTGTTCCCGTATCCCGATACCATGGGTATCCAGCCGAACTTCCGCAGTCCGCTGGTGTGGGACGTCTTCGCGGTATCCACATACGCCACTATTTCGGCGCTGTTCTGGTTTGTGGGCCTGATTCCCGACCTGGCCACCTTGCGCGACCGCGCGGGGAATAAAGTCGCGCGCGTGATTTACGGACTGCTGTCACTGGGCTGGCGCAACTCGGCGCGGCACTGGAGTCTTTACGAGACGGCTTCGCTGCTGCTGGCCGGGCTGGCCACGCCGCTGGTACTTTCCGTACACACGGTGGTGAGCTTCGACTTCACCATCGCCATCGTTCCCGGGTGGCACAGCACCTTTTTTCCCCCGTACTTCGTGGCGGGCGCCATTTATTCCGGCTTCGCCATGGTGCTGGTGCTGGCCATTCCGCTGCGCTCGGTCTACGGACTCGAAGGCCTGATCACCGACAAGCACCTGGATAATTGCGGCAAGGTCATGCTGGCTACCGGTCTGATTGTGGCTTACGCCTACGTCCTGGAGGCGTTCACCGGCTGGTATAGCGGCAACGTCTTCGAGGCCGCGGCCATTCACCATCGTATGGCCGGCCCGTACGCCAGCTCTTACTGGAGCCTGGTGACGTGTAACATCATCGCGCCGCAGTTGCTGTGGTTCAAGAAGATTCGGAACACTCCGGCGCTGCTATTCCTATCCGCGATGGTGGTGCTGTGCGGCATGTGGCTGGAGCGGTTCGTGATTATCGTCAGCAGCCTGGCGCAGGATTTTGTCACGTCCTCATGGGGCATCTTCCACGCCACGCGTTGGGACTGGGGTGTTTTCGTGGGCACCATCGGCCTGTTCCTGACGTTGTTCTTCCTGTTTATCCGCGGATTGCCCATGATTTCGATTTTTGAAGTGCGCACGCTGCTGCCGCACGCCAAGGTGGACAAGGAGGTGGCGGAATGAGCGAACCTTCCGCGAGCGGCCACGGCACGGCCGAGAGCTTTCCGGCCTACGGACTGATGGCCGAGTTCCAAACTCCCAACGCACTGGTGAAAGCGGCACGCGCGGCGCGCGGCGAAGGCTACCGTAAGCTGGACGCTTACACCCCGTTTCCGATCGAAGAATTGACCGACGCGCTCGATTTGCATCACAACCGTTTGCCGCTGCTGGTGCTGCTGGGAGGGCTGGCGGGCGGATCGTTCGGCTATCTGCTGCAGTACTTCATCACGGTGATCTATTACCCGATCAACGTGGGCGGCAGGCCGCTCCATAGCTGGCCCGAGTATTTTGTCATCACTTTCGAATGCACGATTCTGTTTGCCGGTTTGACGACGGTGCTTGGCCTGCTGGGCTTGTGCGGCCTGCCGATGCCGTATCACCCGGTGTTCAACGCCAAGCGGTTCGCCATGGCATCGCGCGACCGGTTCTTCCTGTGCATCGAATCGGAGGATCCGCTGTTCGACCGCCGGAAGACGGCCCAGTTTCTGGAAAGCCTGGATGCTAAAGAGGTGTCCGAAGTTGCGCAGTAAAGGACAGGGCAGGATTAACTTCCAAGCTGCCACCGTGGCGCACGCACTTTTGCGTGCCGCGTCGAGTCTCTACTCGACGCTTCTTCGCCCCGTGGCGGCGGGCGCCGGCCGGGGCATCCGGTGCGACAGACGATCGTTCTTTGCCGTCTGTCGGGCTGTTGTGGACCGGCGAGGACCTGACAGACCACGAAAGACGATGGTCTGTCCCACCTTGGCGTGCGCCACATTTGCCTGGGGAGCAGTGCTGCTGGCGCTGGCGGCGACCGTAGGTTGCCGGTCGGACATGCAGGATCAGCCCAAATATATTCCGCTGCGGCCCAGCACGTTCTTCGAGGATGGCCGGTCGGAACGTCCGCTGATCGAGGGGACGATACCGCGCGGCCACCTGGACGACGACGCAGCGTTCTACACCGGCAAGGGGCCGGACGGCAAAACATTCCTGGAAACCTTCCCGTTCCCGGTGACGCGCCAGACGATCGAACGCGGCCAGAACCGCTTCAACGTTTATTGCTCGCCGTGCCACGGCCGGCTGGGATTCGGCGACGGCAAAATCGTTCGCCGCGGCTTCAAGCATCCTCCGTCGTACCATAGCGACCGGCTGCGGCAGGTTCCGGCCGGCTATATTTTCGACGTGATCACCAATGGTTTCGGCGCCATGCCGGACTATGCCGCGCAGGTTGCGGCGGCGGACCGCTGGGCGATTGTTTCCTACATCCGGACCTTGCAGTTGAGCGAGAACGGCACCGTGAACGACGTGCCCCCCGATGCGCGCGGGCAACTCTCCCAGGGAGGTGCGCAGTGACCGCGCAAACCAGCATCGATTTCGGGGTTTCCGACGCGCTTCGTTCCGATCTCGGGCGCTGGCGAAAGCTGGCCCTGATGGTTGGCGTTATCGGCATGGTGGCAATGGCTGCCGGGCTGCTGGTTTTCCATCAGCCCTTCCAGTTCTATCAGTCGTACCTGTGGGCGTTCCTCTTTGTGCTGGGTTTGGCGACCGGACCGCTGGTCTGGCTGATGCTGCAATACCTGACCGGCGGCGCGTGGGGGGTGGTGATTCGCCGCCCCGCCGAAGCCGCGGCGCGAACTTTGCCGCTGGTGCTGGTGCTGTTCGTGCCGATTATCATCGGGATTCCCAACCTGTATCCTTGGGCGCATCCGGCGGTGGTGGCTGCCGACCGGGTGCTGACCCACCAGGCGCCCTATCTGAACTACCGCTTCTTCCTGCTGCGCGCGTTCGTGTATTTCTTCGGCTGGATGTTCCTGTCGTACTACTACAACCGCTGGTCGCTGGTGGAAGACCGCGAGGGGCCGGCCAAAGCCCACGGCAAGATGACGTTTCTGGCCGGGCCCGGGGTGATTTTCTGGTCGCTGAGCGTGACCTTCATGTCCATCGACTGGGTGCTGTCGCTGCACTCGCAGTGGTTCTCGACCATGTTCGGACTGCTCTTCATGGTGGGCCAGGGCCTGACCTCGATGGCGTTTCTGATCACGCTGCTGGTAGTGCTTCAGGCGCGCGAGCCGATGTCCCAGGTGCTCACCCAGCGGCACTTCCACGACCTGGGCAAGCTGATGTTCATGCTGATCATGGTATGGGCGTACTTCTCCTATTCGCAATTCCTGATCATCTGGGCCGGCAATCTCCCGGAAGAGATTCCGTGGTACCTGGCGCGCATGAACGGCGGCTGGGGATACATCGCGCTGGCGCTGGTGCTTTTCCATTTTGCGCTGCCGTTTTCGCTGCTGCTGTCGCGCGATCTCAAACGCAATGCCAAGCTGCTGCGCAACGTGGCGATTTTTGTCCTATTCATTCGCATGGTGGACCTGTTCTGGCAAGTCACGCCCTACTTTTACGGCCACGCGTTCCACCTGAGCTGGATGGATATTGCCGCTCCGGCCGGTCTAGTCGGCATCTGGCTGGCATATTTTTTCATCCAACTAGAGAAGAGACCGTTGATGCCGTTGCACGAACCCAATCTGGAGGAGGCGCTGAATCATGGCCGCGAATAAACCGGATCCCCATGGCGCGCCGGAAGCGGAGCGCTTTAATCCGGACAATCCAGCCGAGCGCCATGAGCGGCGCGACGTCAATGTTCTGGCGGTAAGCAAGTTCGCGATCGGCCTGGCGCTGCTGTGTATCGCGTCTTTCGCCATTGTGGTGGGAGTGTTCCGCTATTTGGAACACGTCACCAGCGGCGTAGCGACCGGCAAGCAGAACGTGGTGAGCGGCGAGCCCCGGCGTCCCCCGGCTCCGCAGTTGGAGGAGACGCCCGCGCTCGACCTCGCGCGTGAACGCGCCGCCGAAGAAGAACTGCTGCACACGTACGGCTGGATCGACAAGCAGGCCGGTGTGGCGAGGCTGCCGATCGAACGCGCCATCGAGCTGATGGCCCAGCGTGGATTGCCGTCGCGGCCCGCGGGTCCGGCCCCGAGTTCCGTGAGCGTCCCCACGGAAGCCGGCCTTGGCCACAAGGCCCAACAGCAGGGTGGACCCCTGGCGCCGGAAATTGGAGGTAGATGATGAGGTTTAGACTCTTCCACAGGCTAAAGCCTGTGCCACCAGGTGGCACAGGCTTTAACCTGTGGTGTTCTGCATTGCTCATTGCTTCGGCGGCCTTCGCCCAGCCGGGCCAGCCGGCTCCGGCGCAGCCTAGCTACAGCTTGCAGGATTCCAATTTGAGACCCGCCTTGCCGGGCGCGCTGGCCGGCGTGAACATCGAACAGAGGCTGGACCAGCAGGTCCCGCTGGACGTCAGTTTCCGCGATGAGGCGGGCCGCGCTATGCCGCTGGCCAGCTTTTTTGAGAGCGGCAAACCGGTCATCCTGGCGCTGGTCTACTATCGCTGCCCCATGCTTTGCACCGAAATCCTGACCGGCCTGGAGAGCTCTCTGAAGGCGGTTTCGCTCGATGCCGGGAAGGACTTTAACGTCGTCAGCATCAGCTTCGACCCTAAAGATACCCCGGAGCTGGCGGCAGCCAAGAAGCAGATGTACCTCAAGCGGTACAACCGCCCCAATGCGGCCAACGGCTGGCACTTCCTCACGGGAGACGCGGCCAATATCAAGGCGCTCACCGATGCCGTGGGCTTCCATTACAAGTACGACCCGGCGACCGAGCAATTCGCCCACGCCAGCGCCATCATGATCCTCACCCCGGAAGGCCGCATTTCGAAATACTTCTACGGCGTGGATTACGCGCCGCGCGATCTGAGGCTGGGCCTGGTGGAAGCTTCCCAGGAGAAGATCGGCACGGCGGTGGATCAGATTCTGCTTTATTGCTACCATTACGATCCCACTACGGGAAAGTACGGCGCCATCGCGATCAACATTCTGCGCGGCGCCGGCGGCGCCTTCGTTCTGGTGGGTGGCGCGATCCTGCTGGTTTTCTTCCGGCGGGACGCGCGCGCTCAGAACGGCCGTGCGCGAACGGATTCCGATCGATGAAAATACCTCTTTTCCCGGAACAGGCGTCCACCTTCGCTCCCGACGTGGATAACCTCTATTTCTACCTGATCGCCGTGTCGGTCTTCTTTACGCTGTTAATTTTCAGCGCAGTCTTCTTTCTGGCGATCAAGTATCGGCGGCGCTCGGGGAACGACGGGGTGCCTAAGGACGTACATGCCGGCATTCTGCTCGAAGTGGTCTGGTCGGTGATTCCGTTTGGGCTGGCCATGGTGATGTTCGGGTGGGGCGCGGAGATTTTCTTCCGCGAGAGCCGTCCGCCCAAGGACGCGCTGTCCATTTATGTGGTCGCCAAGCAGTGGATGTGGAAGCTCGAGCACATGGAGGGCCAGCGGGAGATCAACGAGCTGCACATCCCGGTGGGCCGGCCCATCCGTCTGACCATGACCTCCGAGGATGTCATCCACTCCTTTTATGTGCCCGCGTTCCGCACCAAGCAGGACGTGGTGCCGGGCCGCTACTCCACCACCTGGTTCACTCCTACCCAGACCGGCAAGTATCATCTCTTCTGCGCCGAATATTGCGGCACTACGCATTCCGGCATGATCGGCTGGGTCTACGTGCTGTCGCCCGAGGATTACCAGGACTGGCTGAGCGGCGGCAAGAAAACCGGGACCCTGGCCGAGCGCGGCGAAAAGCTGTTCAACGACCTGGCTTGCTCCAATTGCCACAAGCCCGACAATTCGGGCCGGTGCCCGACCCTGGTGTCGGTTTTCGGTTCCACGGTCAAACTGGTTGGCGGCGCAACCGCAAAGGCGGACGAGGCTTACATCCGGGAATCCATTCTGCGTCCCGACGCCAAGGTGGTCTTCGGCTACCAGCCGCTGATGCCGACTTTCCAGGGCCAGGTCACCGAAGAAGACGTCCTGGAATTGGTGGAATACGTGAAGTCGCTGACGCCCAAGCCGCCAGCCCTTGCGCCCGCGGCGGAAAACAAGGCGCAGGCATCCAATCGGTAAAGAAATATGACGACTCCGGTTGCACAGGAACAAGAAAATTATTTGAACAACAGCTACGGGCTCAAGTCGTGGCTGTTGACCAAGGACCACAAGCGGATCGCTCTGTTGTACCTAGCCACGATCACGCTGTTTTTCTTCATTGGCGGCGCTTTCGCCACGCTGATCCGCGTCGAGCTGCTCACCCCGCAGGGCGACCTGGTATCGTCCGACATTTATAACAGGCTGTTCACCATGCACGGAATCACGATGATCTTCTTCTTCCTGATTCCGTCCATCCCGGCCACCCTGGGCAATTTCCTCATACCCATGATGATCGGCGCGCGCGATCTGGCCTTCCCGCGCATCAACCTGCTGAGCTGGTATCTGCTGGTGGTGGGCGGCCTGTTCGCGTTATTCGCCATGCTGGCCGGCGGCGTGGATACCGGCTGGACTTTCTACACTCCCTACAGCACCACCTATTCCAACTCGTGGGTGATTGCCACCGCGCTGGGAATTTTTGTGGCCGGGTTCTCTTCCATCCTGACGGGCCTGAACTTCATCGTCACCATACACCGCATGCGCGCTCCGGGTATGACCTGGTTTCGCCTGCCGCTGTTCGTGTGGGCCCACTATGCCACCGCCGTGATTCAGGTGCTGGGGACTCCGGTGCTTGCGGTGACCTTGATCCTGGTCTTATGCGAGCGCCTCTTTCACATCGGCATCTTCGACCCCGCTCTGGGCGGGGATCCGGTGCTGTTTCAGCACCTGTTCTGGTTCTATTCCCACTCGGCGGTTTACATCATGATTCTGCCAGCCATGGGAGTGATCAGCGAATTGATTTCCACTTTCTCGCGCAAGGCGATATTCGGGTATCACTTTGTGGCCGGATCGAGCATTGCCATTGCCGTTTTCGGCTTTCTGGTCTGGGGCCATCACCTGTTCGTCAGCACGCAATCGGTGTACGCCGGATTGGTGTTTTCGTTCCTCAGTTATGCGGTCGCGATTCCATCGGCCATCAAGGTTTTCAATTGGACTGCGACGTTATACAAGGGCTCGATCTCCTTCGAGACGCCGATGCTGTACGCCTTCGGTTTCATCGGGCTGTTTACCATCGGCGGCCTCACCGGGCTGTTTGTGGCCAGCCTCGGCATCGACGTGCACGTCACCGACACCTACTTCGTGGTGGCCCACTTCCACTACATCATGGTCGGCGGCGCCATCATGGCCTTCCTGGGCGGCCTGCATTTCTGGTGGCCGAAGATCACCGGGCGGATGTATCCCGAAGGATGGGCGAAGCTGTCGGCCGGCATCGTGTTCCTGGGCTTCAATGGCACTTTCTTTCCCCAGTTCATTCTGGGGTACCTGGGCATGCCGCGGCGCTACCACGTTTATCCGCCCGAGTTTCAGGTGCTGCACGTGATGTCCACCCTGGGCGCTTCGGTGCTGGCGGTGGGCTACCTGATGCCGATGGTTTATCTGGCCTGGTCCTGGAAATACGGCCCGCTCGCCGGCCCCAATCCCTACCGCGCCACCGGCCTGGAGTGGAAGACGGCGTCGCCGCCGCCGCTTCACAATTTCGACGAGTTGCCCGTGGTGACGCACGGGGCGTACGATTATTCGACCGTCACGGAAGAGGTGACCTCCGTTGGCTGATCACGCACACGCGGCATCGCCCGCTCTACAAGTACAGTTCGATACGGCCGAGCAGCAGAAGGACGCTTCCACGCTGGGGATGTGGGTCTTCCTGATTACCGAAGTCATGTTTTTCGGCGGCATGTTTCTGGCGTACATCGTGTACCGCGCCGCGTATCCCGACATCTTCGCCCTGGCCTCCAGCAGTCTGAACGTCTACATCGGCGCCGCCAACACCGCCGTCCTGTTGTGCAGCAGCTTCACTATGGTGCTGGGCGTGCGCGCGGCCCAGTTAGGCCAAAAGAAAGCCCTGGCGATCAACATCGTTCTGACCATGTTGCTGGGCTTCGTCTTCCTGGGCGTGAAGGCTTTTGAGTGGCGCGAGAAGTTCATCGAGCACCACGTGCCGGGCCCCAGCTTCCACTTCGCGGGCGCCGCCATGCAAGGCCCGGCGCAGTTGTTCTTTTCGCTCTACTTCGCCATGACCGGCCTGCATGCGCTCCACATGGTAATCGGCGCCGGCATTATGACCTGGCTGCTGATCAACTCCATCCGCGGCAAATATAGCGCCGAGTACATGACGCCCGTCGATATCGGCGGCCTTTACTGGCACTTTGTCGATATCATCTGGATTTTCCTGTTCCCGCTGTTTTATCTGATCGACCGCCATCTGAAATAGCCATGACCCAACATATCGATTCGGTAAAAACCTACGCTGTCATCTGGATCACGCTGCTCGTTCTGACGGTGGTCACCACCCTGGTGGCTTTCGTCGACCTGGGGCCGTTCAGCGTGGTGGTCGCGCTCACCATCGCGGTAGTGAAGATGATGCTGGTGGCGCTGTTTTTCATGCACCTGCGCCACAGCGGCAAACTCACCCAGCTCGCCATGGCGGGAACCGTCCTCTGGTTGGGGATCATGGTGGCCTTCACGTTCGCCGATGTGGCGACCCGCGGCTGGATGGGAGTTCCGGGCCGGTGAAGGGGCGGTCAGCAGTCAGTGGTCAGCTTTCAGCTACACCGAAGCGGCCAGTCTGCCGCGGCGTCGTCGTGTTGGAAGTCACGCACCAAGCTGATTGCTGAGAGCTTCTCCCGCGCTTACTTGCCGGGTTCGGCGGTAGCCAAGGCTTCGAGCTTTGCCAGTTGCTGGCGCGCCTGGGCGGCGTCCGGGGCATCCGGAGCGCGCTTCAAATAGGCGCGGATGTAGTCCGCGGCCGATTTGTAATCCCTCCGGTTCATGCGGATCAATCCCACCAGATAATCCGCCTGGGGATACTGGTGGCGCGTGTCGAGGCGTTCCGTCTTGAGAGCGCTCTGCTCGGCCAGATCCAGGCGGTTGAGATTGTAATTGGCCACGGCGTTGTGAAACCAGGCGAGCGGATAGTCGAACGAGTTCAGGGTCAAGGCCTGGCCGGTAAGGTCGGCGGCCTCCTGCCATTTCTTGTCGTGGACCGCCAGAGCCCCCAGTTGCACGTAGCCATCCGGGTACTTGGCGTCGGCTTTCACCGCTTCACGGAAGGAGAGGCGCGCCGTGTCGAGCTGGCCCGACCCGGCTTCGATCTTTCCCAACTCGCACCAGGCCGCAGCGTAATCGCGATAGAGCGATACCGCCTTTTGATAGTTCTTGTAGGCGTCGTCGACCTTGCCCTTCTGCATCAGGTCCCGCGCTTTGTCGAAGGCCTTGCGGGCGTCCTTGGGAGCGGCTAGCGAACTGGCCGCCACCGTGGTGCCGGCTTCGCCGCCATCCCGATGCAGCAGAATCACCCCAAGGTCGGGGTTATCCATCGGCCGCCGCTCGGTGAGCGGGATGCTTTGCGAACGGTAGCCGGCCAGTCTGGCGCGCAAATCGCAATTGAGGAGCCGCCGGTCCGTAAGGCTGCCGCCGAGTCCTCCGTTGGACGACCCGCCGCCCGTCATCGAACGCGGGTTGCCCGGGCTGGTGTCGCTCGCGTCCTGGTACACCGCGTTCTCCGCGCTGCCGATCTCAACGGCGAAATTTCCGCTGGCGTCGGTGAAGCCTTCGGTGTGGGTGGACGCTCCGCAGACGCGTTCGATGCGTACCGGCGCGGGTGGCGGAGTGCCTTCTTCCAGCATGACCCGCCCGGAAAGAAAGATCGGCGCGGGCTGGGCCGGGTTCGTCGTAGTCGAAGTGTTGCCGGCCGCGGCGGGAGTGGAACTCGTGCGCGTGGCGCTGGTACCCGCGGTTCCGGTGCCGCCGGCAGTGGTTGTTCCCTTGCTCTGTGCGGTCGCCATGGGAATCAGGAACCCGACCGCCATCCACAGGATCCAGGTCCGAAAAGCGCGAACAGTCATCGCTCACCCCCGTGCCATGAATTATACTCCCCTCCGCTGGTCCGCGAGTGAACCGCGCCAAGTGGGCGGCGACCAAAGGGAGCGGTTGTTTCTCCGCGGTTGCGGAGCTTATATGGCTTGCTAGAATGGCCCTGGGGAGAATTATGACGAGAGCCGCATTGGCCCTGGCTGGGGCCGCGTGTTTCCTGATGGTGGGCTGTTCCGACCGGTCTCCGTCTCAGCCGGCTGCCCAAAAACAGACCGTCCCGCCGCAGCCGGTGACCGGGCAAAGCGGCCTATACAAGATGGACCAACTGGCCCGCGCGTGGGCGCCGGACGCGCAAGTCCTGAAGCTCGACAACGTCCATCTGACCGAAGTTCCGGAGGTGCCGGATAAGGCCGCCGAATGGGAAGCGACTTTCGTATCCCCCAGCCGCGCCATCGCCAAATCGTACACCTGGTCGGCCGTGGATATTGAGCCAAGTCTGCACAAAGGCACGTTTCCAGGCGCGGAGGAACCGTATTCGGGCTCGCATGGCGCCAGTCCGTTTCTCATCGCCGCCGTGAAGATCGATACCGATGCCGCGCTGGCCACGGCCAAGACCAAGGCGGCGGAATACGAGAAGAAAAATCCTGGGATGCTCATCAGCTACGTGCTCGAAAAGACGGATCGCTTCCCCGACCCGGTCTGGCGGGTGATTTGGGGCGAATCGCTGGGCACCTCCGGTTATTCCGTCTATATCGACGCTACCACCGGCGCCTACCTGGAGACGATGCACTGAAAGCGGGACAGGCCTTCTGGCCCGTCCGGAAGCTCGCTGCGGCCAACGGGCTACGTGGGCAGGTTGGTAACCTGCGGACCGATTGACAATCGGTCCAGCCGGGCGCCAGCCCTGCTACCCTCGACGAGCCCAAACCCGGGAGTGATTACCCTTCGAACGGTTTGAAGCGGTTGCGGAGCATGGTTTCGCGGGCGGCGGGCACACTTTCGGGTAAAACGTAGAAAAAAGCGCCAGTGCGGACACTAGTAAAGACGAGACCGCCTCGGTATTCGTCGGCTTCCACGCCGTAGTCGATGCCGGCTTCGGTGAGGGCGGATTCCAGGCGGAGGGCCTCGCGCAGCTTCTTGGCGATGTAGATCAGCTCGGGCGACTTGTCTTCAAAATAGGATGCGTCCTGCTTCATGCGGGTGCCTGCTCCGAGTGTAGCGAGTTGCCAATGGGCGCGTCCGGTTGATAGCGTAGGATCGCAGACTGCATGGAGACCGCAACCCCAGCCATAAGCCGCGAAGAAGAGCTCTATTGGTTGGCCTTAAGGCTGGCGCCGGGGCTGGGTGCGCGCACCAGCGGCAGACTGCTGGAGCGTTTTCGCACGCCACAGGCCGTATTCCGGGCCTCGCGCACGGAACTGGAAGCGGCCGGGCTGAGCGGAGCAGCGGCGCAGACGATTGCGAGCGGCTGCACCTTCGAGGACGCCGCCAACGAGCAAAGCAAGATGGCCGGAGCCGGGGCGGAGCTGGTGACCTGGAACGATCCGCGCTACCCGGCCGCCCTACGCGGTATCTTCGATCCGCCAGTGGTCCTCTACGTCCGCGGCCGGACGGAACTCCTGCGCGCCCACCAACTGGCGGTGGTGGGTACACGCCGTCCCACCGCCTACGGCCTGGCGGTGGCGGAACGATTTTCGGGCGACCTGGCGCACGCGGGGCTCACCATCACCAGCGGGATGGCCCGCGGCATCGACACGGCGGCGCATCGCGGCGCGCTGGCCGTGGGCGGGCAGACAGTGGCCGTGCTGGGGTGCGGCGTGGATGTGGTCTACCCCTCGGAAAACCGCAAACTGGCCGCCGAAATCGCCGCCAAGGGGCTGCTGGTGTCGGAGTTTCCCATGGGAGCCACCGCGTTTCCTCAGAATTTCCCCATCCGCAACCGCATCATCAGCGGCTTAAGTCTTGGGGTGCTGGTGGTAGAAGGCGCGCAATATTCCGGGTCGGCCATCACGGCCAAGCTGGCAATGGACCAGGGCAAGGAGCTGTTTGCGGTCCCCGGAAATATCACCTCGAAGGCCAGTTGGGGTCCTAACTTATTGATAAAACAGGGTGCTCGGCTGGTCCAGGACTGGAACGACGTGGTCACGGAACTACCGCCTGAATCCCGCCGTCATCTAATTGAGCAGGGGAAGCAGAAGATTCTGGCCGAAACCGGCGAAACGCCCCAACCTGCCGGACCGGAACTGGATGCGACCGCCCGCCGGGTGCTCGAAGACCTGGCCGTGGATGTTCCGATACATTTGGACAATCTAATTGAAAAGATTGGAGATACATCGGCTTCAGAACTTATTGCCGCGCTTTTTGAGCTGGAGATGCTGGGCCTGGCGAAACAATTGCCGGGCAAGAACTTTATAAAAGTGTGGTAACGTCGAACCATAACTCGCCATCCTTGGATCCCGGGGCGGCACTCGCCCGGTGCGGCGAGAAGAAAAATCATAATATATGGCAAAAGCTCTGGTAATCGTGGAATCGCCTGCGAAGGCGAAGACCATCAACAAATACCTGGGCAAGCAGTTCGTAGTGAAGGCTTCGCTCGGTCATATTAAAGATCTCCCTAAACGCGACCTCGCGGTGGATGTGGAAGCGGATTTCCAACCGCATTACGAGATAATCGAAGGCAAGAAGAAACTTATCGCGGAGTTGAAACACGCCGCCAAGCAGGTGGAACGTGTGTACCTCGCGGCCGATCCGGATCGCGAAGGCGAAGCCATCTGTTACCACCTCCAGGAAGAACTGAAAGAGAAGAAGAACGGCCCGCAGATCTTCCGGGTGATGTTCAACGAAATCACCAAGAAAGCCATCGACAAAGCGATGGAAAAACCCGGCCAGGTGAATGTAAACCTGGTGAACGCGCAGCAGGCGCGGCGCGTGCTGGACCGGCTGGTGGGCTACAAGATCTCGCCGCTGCTGTGGGACAAAGTGCGGCGCGGGTTATCGGCCGGCCGCGTGCAGACCGTGGCGCTGCGGCTGATCGTGGAACGGGAGCGCGAGATCCGCGCCTTCGTACCCAGGGAATACTGGACCATCGACGCCGATCTGGCCGCGAGGAAGCCGCCGGTGCTGACGGCGCGGCTGACGCGCATCGGGGATCAGGCGGCCGAGATCGGCTCCGGCGAGACCTCCGCCGAGGTGGTGAGGCAGCTCGAAGGCGCGTCGTATATTGTCAAATCCGTCGCCACGCGCGAGAAGAAGCGGTATCCGGTGGCGCCGTTCATCACCTCCACGCTGCAACAGGAGGCTTCCCGCAAGCTTCGCTTCAGCGTGAAGCGCACCATGATGCTGGCGCAGCGGCTGTATGAAGGCGTGGAGGTGGGTAAGGAGACGGTAGGTCTGATCACCTACATGCGCACCGACTCCACCCGGGTTTCGGACGACGCCATTCGCGACGTACGCGATTACATCCGGGAGCGCTACGGCAAGCCATACCTGCCGGAGAGCTCCAACTTCTACAAGTCCAGGAAGGAGGCTCAGGACGCGCACGAGGCGATCCGGCCCACTTCCATGGCCTACGCGCCGGAAGTGCTGGAAAAGCACCTGGCTGAAGACGAAATGAAGCTTTACCGGCTGATCTGGAACCGCTTCGTGGCCTGCCAGATGCTTCCGGCGCTCTACGACCAGACCACCATCGACGTCATCGCCAAGGGCGGGAACGGGGTGGATTATACCTTCCGCGCCACGGGCTCCGTGCTGAAGTTCGACGGCTTCCTGAAGGTCTACCAGGAAGGCAAGGACCAGGCCGACGACGAAGACGAAGAGGTGAAGCATCGCCTGCCGGTGGTGGCCGAAGGCGAGCAACTTCGCTTCAAGGCGCTGCAACCGGAGCAGCATTTCACCGAGCCGCCGCCGCGCTTCAACGAAGCTACCCTGGTGAAGCGCCTGGAAGCCGACGGCGTGGGCCGGCCTTCCACCTACGCGTCGATCCTTTCCACCATCCAGGAGCGCGAGTACGTAAAGAAGGAAGGCGGGCGCTTTAGTCCCACCGAGCTGGGCATGGTGGTGACGGATCTGCTGCTGGAGAGCTTCGACGACATCTTCGAAGTGAAGTACACGGCGCGGATGGAAGAGGAGCTGGACGAGATCGAGGAGGGCAAGCTCGACTGGCGCGTGGCCATGCAGGATTTCTACGTGCGCTTCGACAAAGACCTGAAACACGCCGAAGAGCACATGACCGACATCAAGCGGATGGAAAAGCCCACCGACTTGATCTGCGAGAAGTGCGGCAAACCGCTGGTGATCAAGTGGGGAAAGCACGGCAGCTTCATCGCCTGCACCGGCTATCCGGAGTGCACCTATACGCGTGAGCTGACGGTGGACCTGCCGGACGTGGATAAGGTGGATCTGGCCGAACAGGGCGACCAGGAGTATTGCGAAAACTGCGGCCGGCCGATGGTGCTCAAGAAGGGCCGCTTCGGCACGTTCTTCGCGTGTACGGGATACCCGGACTGCAAGACTACCAAGCAGATCGGCGGCACGCAAAAGAAAGCGGATCAACCGCTGGACGAAAAGTGCCCGCAGTGCGGCAACCACCTGGTGATGAAATCAGGCCGCTTCGGCGAATTCACCGCCTGCAGCAACTACCCGGCCTGCAAGTACGTCAAGCAGAAAACCATCGGCGTAAAGTGTCCGGAGTGCAGCGAGGGCGAGGTGGTGGAGCGGCGCTCCAAGCGCGGCAAGACTTTCTACGGCTGCAACCGCTGGCCCGATTGCGACTTCGTGGCGTGGGCCAAGCCGATCCCGGAAAAGTGCCCCGCGTGCGGCAATCCTTATATGACCGAAAAGTGGTTGAAAGCCGGCACGGTATGGCAATGTCCCAACCCGGAGTGCAAGCACAAACAACCGGCGCCCGCACAGCCGGCCGAAGTGGTGATGCAGTAACGGTGTGGGGCAGGTTGGTAACCTGCGGCGGGTTGGCAACCCGCCTCCCGGCCGGTACAAGCAGCCGCCAAACGCCGATTGACAATCGGCGGCAGGGTACCATCCTGCCCCACAGACCTGACAACCCCGCATGGATCTTTCCACTCCGTTGGCTTATGTAAAAGGCATCGGGCCGGCCCGCGCGGCCATGCTCGAAGCCAAAGGACTTACCGCCGTCGAAGACCTGCTCGGCTACGTTCCGTTTCGCTACGAAGACCGCAGCAACGTCAAGACCATCGCGCAGCTTGCGCCGGGCGAAATGGCCACGGTGATGGCGGAAGTGGTTTCCTCCATGGCCTCGGGATTTAGGCGCCGCAAACTGGGGCTGTTCGAGGCGCGCTTTTCCGATGCTTCGCGCGCCATCCTGGTGGGCAAGTGGTTCCACGGCGATTATCTGGCCAAAGTGCTGAGCGACGGGCTGCGGGTGGCGCTGTTCGGCAAGGTGGAATTCGACAGCTACACCGGAGAGCTGCAGATGCTGCATCCGGAATTCGAGATCCTCTCCGAAGACGGCGAAGGGGGGGAAGCCGGCGAATCCGCGCTGCACGTGGGCCGCGTGGTGCCTATCTATGAAGCTACCGGCAAGCTCACCACGCGCGCCCTGCGCACGCTGATCGACCGCGTGCTGGCGGAACTGGCTCCGCTGGACGATCCGCTGCCGCGCTTTCTGCTGGAGCGGCTCGGAATGCCCGACCGCTGGACGGCCATCCGCCAGACCCACTTCCCGCCGGTCGACAGCGACCTCCGCCTGCTCAACACCTTTCGCACACAGGCGCAGTTTCGCCTGATCTTCGAAGAGTTCTTCTGGCTGGAATGCGGGGTGGCGCTGAAACGGGCCAAGGCGCGCACGCTGCCGGGGATTGCCTTCGCGCTGGACGATCGGGTCCGAGAACGAATTAAGACCATGCTGCCGTTCAAGCCGACCGGGGCGCAACGGCGGGTGATCCAGGAAATCGCCAACGACATGAAGCAGCCGAGGCCGATGAACCGGCTGCTACAGGGCGACGTGGGCAGCGGCAAAACCATCGTGGCGGCGGAAGCGGCGGTGATCGCCATCGAAAACGGCTACCAGGTGGCGGTGCTGGCGCCCACCGAGATCCTGGCCGCGCAGCACGCCGTCTACTTCAAGCAAATTTTGTCCAAGCTGGGCTACGTCACGCTGCTGCTCACCGGCTCCTTCACGGGCCGCGAGAAGACGCAGCTCAAGAAACTGCTGGCCGAAGGGCTGGCGCACGTAGCGGTGGGCACCCACGCGCTGCTCCAAAAAGACGTGGAGTTTCACAAGCTGGGACTGGCCATCATCGACGAACAGCATCGCTTCGGCGTGCTGCAGCGGCTAGGGATGGTGCAAAAAGGCGTGCACCCGGACGTGCTGGTGATGACGGCGACGCCGATTCCGCGCACGCTATCGATGACGCTGTACGGCGACCTGGACGTTTCGGTGATCGACGAGCTGCCTCCCGGGCGCAAACCGATTATTACCAGGCACGCCACCGCCGACACCGTGGAGCAGGTCTATAGTTTTTTGAAACGGCAGGTCGCGGAGGGCCGCCAGGCTTACGTGGTATATCCGGTGATCGAGGAATCCGAAAGCCAGGCCATGAAAGCGGCGCAACAAATGTACGAGCATCTTTCGCGGGTGGTGTTCCCGGACCTTGCCATCGGGCTGATGCACGGCCGGCTAGGCGGCGACGAAAAGGAAGCCGTTATGCAGCAGTTCAAGCAGGGACATACTCAGGTTCTGGTTTCCACCACGGTGATCGAGGTGGGCATGGATGTGCCCAACGCTTCGGTGATGGTGGTGGAGCAGGCGGAACGCTTCGGGCTGGCGCAACTGCACCAGTTGCGCGGGCGGGTGGGCCGGGGAGCGGCGCAAAGCTACTGCATCCTGGTGACCGAGAAAATGAACGACGCCGCGCGCGAGCGCATCCGCACGCTGGTGGATTCCACCGACGGCTTTTATATCGCGGAGATGGATTTGAAACTTCGCGGGCCGGGCGAATTCTTCGGCACCAAGCAATCCGGCCTGCCGTCGCTGAGGGTGGCCAATCTCCTGCGGGACACCGAAATTCTGGAAATCGCGCGGAGGGAAGCGGTGAGCTTCGTGGGTGGCACGCCCGGCGAGGAACTGCGCGCCGCGGTGGCATACATCCGCGATCACTGGCAGCGCCGCTACGGGCTGGTGATGGTGGGCTGATGCGGGTGATTGCGGGAGAGTTTCGCTCGCGCCGGCTGAAGAGCCTTCCCGGCAACGATACGCGGCCCACGCCCGGCCGGCTGCGCGAAACGCTGTTCAACATTCTGGCCCCGCGCATCGAAGGCGCGATCTTTCTGGACGCTTACGCGGGCACCGGCGCGGTGGGAATCGAAGCTCTGAGCCGGGGCGCGGCGCACGTCTACCTGCTGGAGCGCAGCCGCGCAGCGCTCGAAACGATCCGCGAGAACCTGGCTGCGCTCGAACTGGAATCGCGCGCCACCGTGGTGGCCGGGCCGGTGCTGCTGACGCTCGAGCGCTGCCAGGCCGATATCGTTTTCCTCGACCCGCCCTATAGCCAGGAGCGGGAGTACGCCGAGATGTTGGAGCGGCTCGGCGAAGCGCCGCCGTTCCTCGTCGTCGCGCAGCATTCGGTGCGGTTCAAACTGGCGGGAAGCTACGGCGCTCTAACGCTTGCGCGAGTGGTCAAACAGGGAGACAATGCATTGAGCTTTTACGCGCCGGGTAGCCATCAATAATGATAGCGAGCCTGGAGGCTGGCCGGATTCCGGCGCAAGCTGGCGTAGGCGGTTTCCGCGGCCATCGGCCGTGCCTCAACTATACTGGACAGAACTCCCGTACGGCGGCGAGGAGGAACGGAGCGCCGCGACCCTGATGCACGATTTCATGCAGGACAGACGACAAAAAGCGATCGTCTGCCCCACACAAGCCTTACATCAGCGTCTGAGCGAAGCGCAGAGCCCATCGGTGCTGGGTGGCCGCGTCCGCTATCTCGTCCTGCCGGAATTCCACCTGGAGGTGAGGCAGTTTCCGGCGCAGGGCATGGAAAGGAATACTGTAGTCCACCTCCGGATCGAGATCGTACGGTTGATTGTCTCCCACAGCTATGTCGCCAGGCCGGCGCAGGGCAGCCAGCACAGCGTTGGCAAGGCTGCGGTCGAGATAGCTGGACAGAGCGATTTGCCAGGGTCTTGGTTTGGCGGCGAGAGAAGCCGTCATGGAATGAACGGACACCGCGATAGATTGCACGCCTCTCGCCTCTCGTCCCAGCAAGACGGATTCGACCGCGTCGTGATACGGGTGAAACCAGCGTTCGATGCGGGCCGCTCTGGCTGCCTTGCCTAGATGCAGGTTGCCAGGGATCACCGTCCCGGCGCT
The DNA here is from genome assembly GCA_052148435.1 of Bryobacteraceae bacterium. GTDB lineage: Bacteria > Acidobacteriota > Terriglobia > Bryobacterales > Bryobacteraceae > JBEKYD01. The sequence goes on along the minus strand of JBKQIF010000099.1, from coordinate 8,830 downwards.
CAGCGCAGGTATGAGGTCCGAAGCGTCGAGATGGCGGTTGCAGTCGATCACAAGGCGAGAAGTGTTGCAGAGTATCGCCGGGGCATCGAAGATCTCCGATAGTGCCTCGGTGACGCCCGCCGCGCCGATATCCCAGGCGATGTGCCGCGCGAGTTCAGACGCCGGCAAACCGAGGTCGTGAAGCTCCGCCGGAATGTAATTACTAGCGTGATCGCAGAAAAGGACGAAGCGACCGGACCCCTGAGGGCGAAGGATTCGAGACGCCGTCATGTCGTCGTCAACCTGCAGCTTCGGTAACGGTCACGGTGACGTCCATCCCGAGGAAGACTCCCGGGGGACCTTCGTAGGTGCCCCACAAGGGCAGCACCTGCTCGGGTGCCCACGCAACCGCGACGCGGATCAGATTACGGTTGCCGATGATGCTGTTGGTAGGGTCGAAGTCAATCCAGCCGGCGCCGGGCAGATAGGCCTGCATCCAGGCATGTGTGGCTCCGCCACCTGCGAGGCCAGAACTGTTGGGCACGAAGACATAGCCACTGACAAACCGCGCCGCGATACCCAGCGACCTGGCAGCTTCCATCATCAGGACCGCGAAATCCCGGCAACTGCCCCGCCGTGTCCGCAGCGTCTCCTCGGGAGTCTGCACGCCTTTCTCGCTGCGGCGGGCGTAGCTGAACTCTTGGCGAATGCCGCAGGTCATGGTCCGCAGTATTTTCATGGTGTCGGTAGTATCCGATGGATCCAGAAACTGCAATGCCCATGTGGAAACGCTCTCGCCCGGGTAGTGGTGGGCCAGAGCGCGCGCGAGATTGGGAAAGTCCTCATCGGAATAGCGAAAAGGATACGTACGCGCATACTCTTCGAGCGGATACTCCAGCATGGTGTTCTCGAAATGCTCCAGCGTCACGGTGCTTTCGAAGCGGAGCTCGGACGTGGTCCCCTCAAAAATGGCAACGGCAACGGAGTTATCGAACGGATCGTGTAGCCAGCGCAACTGAGCGGGTTGCGGCGCGATGAGCAGGTTGGTTCGGATCAGCCGTAGGTCGTGACTCGCGCGCGGACGGAACATCATGCGATGTTCGCCCAGCCCGACGGGCGCCCGGTAACGGTAGACGGTGGAGTGGTAAACCGTTAGAAAAGACATCAGTCGGCTGTTCCGGGAATCTCATCGGTCCAGACCCTGAAACTCTCCAACGTGTTGGGTCCGAACGTCGTGGCGATCGCGACATCGGACGCATCGCGGCCCCGCGCCATCAGGACGCGGCTCATGCGCGGCATATTGTTGCGCGGGTCGAATATGTGCCAGCGGCCGCCGATCCAGGCCTCGAACCACGCCGCGAAATCGCCCGGGGGGAAAGGAGGCAGCGTTCCGACATCGCCCAGGTAGCCGGTGCAGTATCGCGTCGGAATGTTCATGCAGCGGCAAAAGGCGATGGCCAGATGTGCGTAGTCCCGGCAAACGCCGGTTCGTTCGTCGAAAGCCTGCGCGGCGCTGCGGGTCGCGCGGGCGTTTTGGTAGTTGAAGGCAATATGGCTATGAACGTAATCGCAAATGGCCTGCACGCGCGGGTAGCCTGGAATCGTGCCGCCGAAGAGTTGCCAAGCCGTCTGAGACAGCAAATCGGTCTCGCAATAGCGGCTGCCCAACAGGAACACGAGGGTTTCTTCGGGCAGATCCTGCACGGAATCCTGCCCCGCGGCGGACACAACCTCATCTGGTTGGCCGCTATCTCTAATTACCCCGTCGGCCGCAAGGCGGAGGCGGCCCGCAGGCGCAAGGACGCGGTGGCACCGGTTTCCGAAGGCGTCGCGATAGCCGCTAATCGGGATGGCTGGCTCGGCGGTGAGACGATCCGGAACGACGATGTCGGAAGCGCGTGAATCGTGTACGTTCACAACGAGGATGATCGGCGTGGGTTGTGGAAAGCTATATATCAGTTCGTAACCGATCCGGAGCTGCATTGGCAAGAAACCTCAATCCATGGCGCGACGGCCGCGAGTTCAGCTGAATCGATCGGGAGCGTGCACGCGTAGGGCCATTCCGTGCTTTCGGCCCCGCCGCGATGCCAACATCGTTAATGTTAATGATACCAGGACAAACCACCTTGACGAAGTTTCAGGGTTGACTCATGCAAGATGGGCCTGGGGGAAGTTCACTCAGACCCGGCAAGTCAGCTCAGGCTCCAACAATTCGAGCCGGGCTGCACGGCCAGGCATCCGCGGTTTCCGTTCACGCTGGATCTCCAGCGACCGGTGCGGCTAACCAAGCGATATCCGTAAGCGGGCGCCGGTGCGCGAGACTGCCGCTTGTCCCAACTCCAACAGAGGTTGCGCGCCGGCGACCAGCCGGACTGCAAATGGGCGAAAGTCAGCGAGGCTCTCGGCGCGAGGGGCTATACTAACCATTAGGCATTTGTCTCCGGCCTATTCCATGTCGAACGGTTCCCGGTTCAGACGACCCCGTGGAATATGTCGATGCCCGCTAAGTCCGCCGATCGCCCGATGCCGGCGCCCTTCTGCGATTATGAGATCGGCGAGGCCTATGACGAAATGTTCCGCGCCAGCGGACGCCCCCGGACGCATTACCGGAACCTCCCTACTCAACTTCTGAATCTTCCACCCGAAGGGACCGACATGGTCCGCCTCCCCGACGGCAGGTTCGTGGCGCTTCTTTGCACGCTTGGTTCCCTTGCCGCCGAGCGCCGGTGCACCATTTTCTTCAGAACGACCGGCAAGCCGAAAAGTCGCACGCGCAGCAGCAACAACAATAGCCGGCTGCATCAGCTGCATCAAAGGATACATGGCCATTCACGTTGCACTACATCATGAGACCCTCTACCGGTACGACCGGCGGATATCTCTCGGACCTCAAGTAATCAGGCTGCGCCCCGCCCCGCACTGCCGCACGCCAATCCTCTCATATTCGTTGAGAGTTCTTCCCAAGAACCACTTCATCAACTGGCAACAGGACCCGCAAGGCAACTATCTCGCACGGCTGGTCTTCCCAGAGCCGACCACGGAGCTATTCGTGGAGGTCGATCTGGTTGCCGAAATGGCGGTATACAATCCGTTTGACTTCTTCCTGGAGCCCCACGCGGAACAATACCCCTTTCACTACGAACCCTCGGCCGCCCGCGAGTTGCGCCCGTTTCGCGAAACCGAGCCGGCCGGGCCCATGCTTTCGGCATTTCTCGCTCGAGTGCCGCGCGGGATCACTCGCACGATGGATTTTCTGGTTAGCCTCAATCAACTGGTGCAAAACGAAATCGGCTACGTCATCCGCATGGAGGCGGGAGTGCAGACTAGCGAGGAGACCCTCACTCTGCGAACCGGCTCATGCCGCGACTCAGCCTGGCTGCTGGTCCAGATTATGCGCCACCTCGGACTCGCGGCGCGCTTCGTTTCCGGTTATCTGATTCAACTCGTGGCGGACGTGAAGCCGCTGGAAGGACCGGCCGGACCCAGCGCCGATTTCACGGACCTGCATGCGTGGACCGAAGCGTATCTTCCAGGCGCCGGCTGGGTCGGATTCGATCCCACGTCCGGCCTGCTGGCAGGCGAGGGGCACATCCCGCTCGCCTGCACTCCGGACGCCAGCAGCGCGGCGCCCATCTCCGGCCTGCTCGCGCCCTGCAAGACGGAATTCCATCACAAGATGACGGTGCAGCGAATTTACGAATCCCCCCGCGTCACCAAACCATATACCGACAGACAGTGGCAGGCAATCGAAAAACTCGGCCATCAGGTGGACGCCGATCTGCGTTCCGGAGACGTGCGGCTCACCATGGGTGGCGAGCCGACTTTCGTTTCTCTCGACGACGCTGACGGAGCCGAATGGACTACCGCCGCGCTGGGGCCGGTGAAACGCCAGCGTGCGGCGGAGTTGCTCGGCAGGTTGCGCCAACGTTTTGCACCCCACGGATTGCTGCATTTCGGACAGGGGAAGTGGTATCCTGGCGAGCCGCTGCCGCGTTGGGCATTCGGTTGTTACTGGCGCAAGGACGGGGTTCCCCTCTGGGAGGATGCCAGCCTCATCGCCGAGGACGGCAAGGATTACGGTTACACGGCGGAGCACGCACGGCGGTTTCTTGAAGCCCTCACGCGACGACTCCAAGTAGACGCCGCATTCACCATTGCCGCATACGAGGACGTCTTCTATTATCTGTGGAAGGAACGCAAGCTGCCGATCAATGTCGATCCGCTTGATCCCAAGCTTGAAGATCCGATCGAGCGCGGCCGTCTGGCGCGCATTTTCGAACAGGGCCTGGGAAAGGCGATCGGCTACGTCCTCCCGTTGCGCCGTCGCCCGACCCGTTCGGGCACGCCGGGCTGGACCAGCCAGCCCTGGTTTCTCCCAACGAAAGAAATGTTTCTCATCCCAGGCGATTCGGCGATCGGATACCGTTTGCCGCTCGAATCACTTCCCTGGACCAAGCCGGAAGATGTGCTTTATTCCTATGACGGGGATCCATTTGCAACGCGTGCGCGCCTTCCGGCAAGGCAGGAGCGCAAGAGTTACCTTTTCGACTCGCCCTATGTTCCGGACCAACGCGTGCCGGACGCGGACAAAGCCGAACCTCCGGAGAAGGGCAAATCGGCGGCCTGGGTCGCGCGCCCGGCCCTCTGCGTCGAACCGCGCCAGGGCAAGCTGTTCGTCTTCATGCCGCCGGTCGAGCACCTCAACGACTACCTCGATCTGACGGCCGCTATCGAAGACACGGCCGCATATCTCAAGATGCCTGTGCTGCTGGAAGGTTACGCGCCCCCTTCCGACCCCCGGATCGCAGTGCTGAGAGTGACGCCCGATCCCGGCGTCATCGAAGTCAACATCCATCCGGCGGCATCCTGGGACGAGCTTTCGGCAAACACTACCGCGCTTTACGAACTCGCGCGCCAAAGCCGTTTGGGCACCGAGAAATTCATGTTGGACGGACAACACTCCGGCACCGGCGGCGGCAACCACGTGGTAATCGGCGGCCCAACTCCGGAGGACAGTCCCTTCCTGCGGCGCCCCGATCTGTTGCGAAGCCTGATCGGATACTGGCACAATCACCCATCTCTGTCTTACCTGCTCTCGGGATTGTTCATCGGTCCGACCAGCCAACATCCCCGTGTGGACGAGGCGCGCACGGATGCCATCTACGAGTTGGAGATCGCCTTCGACCAGGTGCCGGACAAGGATTCTCCCGCGAGCCCTCTATGGTTGCCCGACCGGGTGTTCCGGCACCTTCTGACCGATCTGGCGGGCAACACCCATCGCGCCGAGTTCTGCATCGACAAGCTCTACTCGCCCGACTCGTCCGGATCGCGGCTCGGCCTGGTGGAGCTGCGCGCGTTCGAGATGCCTCCGCACGCGCAAATGAGTCTCACGCAACAATTGCTGGTGCGGGCGCTGACGGCGCATTTTTGGGAGAGTCCGTACCGCCGAAAACTCGTTTGGTGGGGAACCCAGCTGCACGACCGCTTTATGCTGCCTCACTTTGTTCAACTGGACTGGGAGGACGTCATGGCGGACCTGCGCGAAGCCGGGTTCGAGTTCCAGACAGAGTGGTTCGCCCCGCATTTCGAGTTTCGCTTTCCGCAGATCGGTTCGGTGACCAGCCGCGGCATTCGGCTGGAGCTGCGGCACGCGCTAGAACCGTGGCATGTGCTAGGCGAGGAGGCCTCCGGCAGCGGGACAGTCCGCAACGTGGACTCATCTGTCGAGCGGCTACAGGTAAAAGTGGCCGGAATGACCGGCGAGCGCTTCGTGGTGGCGTGCAACGGCCGCCGGGTGCCGCTGCGCTCCACGGGCGAAAGCGGCGAATTTGTGGCGGGGGTGCGTTATCGCGCATGGCAGCCGCCGTCGTGCCTCCACCCAAACATCCCGGTGCACACGCCCCTGGTGTTCGACATCGTGGACACGTGGTCCGGACGCGCGATCGGGGGCTGCACGTATCATGTGACGCATCCGGGCGGACGGGCCAATAAACAGTTCCCCGTCAACGCCCAGGAGGCAGAGAGCCGCCGCCTGGCCCGGTTTCAGGATACCGGCCATACCCCCGGTATGATGGTTGTGCCACCGGAGGAGCGCAATCCCGAATTTCCGTTCACGCTGGATTTGCGGCGTGAGAGATGAACGAAGCGAGCAGTCCCGGCTTTGCGTCCGGGGCGTTTGCGCAACCGCTCAACATCTCCGCTAGAACATGTTCCAAAGGTATTGAGTGTAGACCTCGTGATGGTACTGCACTTCCGGCGCCTTCACAACGGTGCCGAGCGAACGCGGGCAACGGTCCGCGGCAGCCCTTTTCAAATCGGCGTACCGGCCTTTCACATCCTCGCCGAGGAGCTTTGTCGTCCACTCCGATTTATTGAAGTTTTCGATCGCATTGTAAATGTTATCCGGCAGGTAGCGAGGCGCGTTGCGCAGATTCTCGATCTGCGCGATGTCACCCTCGATGCCGGTCTTGAAGATCCCGTACAGCACCATGTATGGATTCGCATCTGGAGCAACGGAGCGAACTTCCACTCGCGCGCTGCGGGAATTTCCGATCGGGATGCGAATCATCGAGCCGCGGTCCGTCGCCGAAGCCTTGAGCTGGTTCGGCGCTTCGAAATGCGGGTCGAGCCGGCGGTAGGCATTGACGCTGGCGTTCATCAACAGACAGAGGTCGTTGCCGTGCGTGAGTATCCGGTCGACGAACTGCCAGGCAAACGGGCTCATGTTTTCCAGGCCCTCCGGAGCCCAGAACAGGTTCTTCCCGTCCTTGGTGATCGACACGTTGGTGTGCATACCGGTGCCATTCACGCCCACGATCGGCTTGGGCAGAAAGCACGCGGTCAGCCCCATTTTCGTGGCAATCTGGCGGCAGATCAATTTGTAAATCTGGATCTGATCGGCGGCCGCCACCACCTCCGCGTAGCCGTAGTTGATCTCGAACTGCGAGGGAGCGACCTCCGGGTGGTCTTTCTCGTTCTGGAAGCCCATAGCCCGTTGGACTTCGGCGGATGCGTCGATAAACAGGCGGAGCGTATCGCCCGGCAGCGAGTGATAGTAACCGCCCGCGCTGACGTACTCGAATTTGCCCGTTTCGTGGTAGCGCCGCTCGGCGTCGGTACCCTTGAAGACGAAACCTTCAATCTCGTTGGCCGCGTTTAGAGTGTAATCATCCTTGCTATAGACCTCGTTGGCATAAGCCTTCAGAACGGCGCGGAGGTCTGCGGGATAGGGGCCCCCATCCTTGTCGATGACCTCCCCGAAGACCATCGCCTTACCCGCGCCGAAAACGTCGGCCGGCCCCCAGTAGAAGGCGGACCAATCGACTCCGAGCCGCAAATCGCTCTCTTTCTGCGCCGCGAAGCCTCGAATCGAAGAGCCGTCGAAGGTCATGTTATCCCAACTCTTGATGAGGAACTTCTTATCGTAATCGAGCATGTGCAGCCGGCCTTCGAGGTCGCTGAACAGCAAGGTCACGGCCTTGATCCGTTTCTCGTCCGTCAGGTACTTGAGGCGCTCCTCCTGAATCTGGTGCATCGGAACGCGGTTCATCCGCTGCTCCTTGGCACGCAGGTTCAGTTCTTCCAATTCGGCATAGGGGAGCCGCAAAAAGTCTTGCAATTCGTTGGTCATTTCTCTCCTTCTGTTTGGGGTTTCCAGGGACCTTTTTCGATCGGAAGTCTACGGGGACCGTGACGCTGTTTCGCGGACAAACTGGGGCCGCCGGATGGAAAGTTCCATTCCGTCTCGATTTCGATTTCTATATTGTCGACGCAACACGCCGTGTTGGCAATGGTTTCGCCGATAGATTCTGTTAATGGGGGGTAAATGGCCCTGCCTTGGCCAGGCCATCCGGGCTCCGAGAACGGCCAATCGCTCGAATTTGGCCGACGTCCGCTTGCGCAGAGCCCTGGCGGAATCTAGTGCACGCGTAGGCGACCTCCAGACCGCGGCGCACCGAATGGTCCCGCTAGGCTGGTGCCCACCCGACGGTAAACTTGTGATGCCTGTGGTGTTGGGAGTCAACGATCTCGCGCCGCCTCCTAGTCGCACCCGCGGAAGGTAGTTCCCCGCGCGGCAAGGCAGCAAGGCCGACCAACGCTTCCTTTCGGAGTCGAGGATCTCTGCCAGGAGTCCGCTGTAAGTATTTTCCAGTGTAAGGAATTAGATGGAGCTGGCGGAGGGGCTTGAACCCCCGACCCTCTGATTACAAATCGTTAATGCACTAATAATCAACAACTTAGCACTGGGCACACCCGTTGCTTACGATTCCCAAATGTTGCTAGTTTTCATGGACTTCGGCGACGTCTCAGGCGTACCGCTCGCAACGGTGGGCAAGGCTCGCATGCAGGGAGTGGGCACAGAATTGGGCACAGTTGCGCTGGGGACGGGCATACCCCTTTTGGGCTTACTGGAGCGCACTGGTCGAAGCGCGCGGCGCAGCCGGGAAAAAAAGCGGGCGCTCCCTTGCCTGGGGTTACGGGGCCGTAGAACGTGCGGCTCACGCCCAGACGGTCTGGTGAGCTAAACTGGAATCGAGATGCCACAGCGAACCTACAACGCGGCAACCGGAGCCGATCAGGTGCGACTTCCGGCGGGTCTTGTCCTCAAACCGCCAGTCACCCTGGAAGATCTGAGGACCGATACCGAATATGACCCGGAAGGGGCCGAGGAATTCGTGGCGCTGATCCGGGCGCTTCGCAAGGAAAGCTCTCGGCCTGTCGCGCTTTGATGAACTCCACAACGCCGGTAGTGGTGGATACCGATGTCGTTTCTTTTCTGTTCAAGGCTCATTCCCTTGCTCCCGCCTATCAAGCCATTCTTGCCGGCAGGTCGTTGGCCGTTTCGCTAATC
>JBKQIF010000098.1:0-183304 GCA_052148435.1 Bryobacteraceae bacterium | reverse complement strand
GGAGGCCGAGACTCGACCCGAGAGAATCATGAACGAGTTCAAAGCGTACGCCAGCCGCGCGCTGAACCGGCTGGCAAGCGACGGACCCGATCGGAAACGCTGGGCGCGGCATGGGAGCACGCGTTGGCTATGGAAGGACGAGGATGTAAGGCATGCTCTTCGGTACATAATCGACGAGCAGGGCGAGGCCATGGCGCTGTTCGTCGCTGAGGAGCTTTGACGCGACCACAGATGTCCGCTCCCTTGCGGTCGCGGCTCGGTACCAGACGTTCGTCTCCACTTCTATGTCGTGCACCCGTTGGCGGGTTCCCCTCGTCTAACTAAGACACTGCCGGTGTGGGACAATCTTGGTGGATCGCCAAATGCCGGGCATGGCGACTGCGTTGGGTAAGGCGGCCCGGGCGGCGCAGTCTCCGAAGGTGCTCAGCACAAGCCGGAGTAACGGAGAAATCGGAGCAAAGCGCCATGGCTACGACAAAACGCAGGGCGAAGGAGCCGGAAGGGACTCCCGAAGCGAGAGCGGCCGACCCGCCATCCGGGCGCGATGCCCCGGGATTCCCCATTGTCGGCATCGGCGCGTCGGCCGGGGGACTGGCGGCGTTCGAAGCCTTCTTTTCCGGCATGCCCGCCGACACCGATCCCGGCATGGCCTTTGTGCTGGTGCAGCATCTGGCCCCGGACCACAAGAGCATCCTCTCCGAGCTGGTCAAGCGTTATACCCGCATGGAGGTCTTCCAGGTTGCGGACGGCATGGCGGTCAGGCCGAACTGCGCCTACATCATCCCGCCTAACCGGGACATGGCCTTTCTAAACGGCACGCTCCAGTTGCTGGAACCCGCCGCACCGCGCGGCCAACGTCTGCCGATTGACTTTTTCTTCCGCTCCCTGGCCCAGGACCAGGGCGAGCGGGCCATCGGCATCGTGCTTTCGGGGACCGGCAGCGACGGCACCCAGGGAGTGCGGGCGATCAAAGGCGAGGGCGGCATGGCGATGGCACAGGAGCCCAAATCCACCGAATACGACGGCATGCCGCGCGCCGCCATTGCCACCGGCCTGGTGGACTTTGTGCTGCCGCCGGCCGAGATGCCCGCCCAACTCATCGCCTACGTCGCGCACGTGTTCGGAAGATCGTCCCTGCCGGTCTCTCCTCCGGCCCCCAAAGCCGAAGACGCGCTGAAAAAGATCTTCGTGCTGTTGCGCGCCCAAACCGGTCACGACTTTTCCCAGTACAAGCGAAGCACTTTCGTCCGCCGCGTCGAGCGGCGCATGGCCGTCCACCAGATCGAGCGGCTGGACGAGTATGTCCGCTATTTGCGTCAAACGCCAAACGATGTGGAGGCGCTGTTTCGCGACCTGCTGATCGGCGTCACCAGTTTCTTCCGCGATCCGCAGGCATTCGGGGCGCTTCAGGAACAGGGCATCCCGCGGCTTTTTGCCGGCAAACCCACGGGCGCATCGATTCGCTTCTGGGTGCCCGGCTGTTCCACCGGCGAGGAAGCCTATTCTCTCGCCATCCTGCTGCAGGAACGCATGGCGGAGCTGAAGCAGAATTTCAAGCTGAGCGTGTTTGCCACCGACATTGACCGCCACGCCATCGAATCCGCACGCGCCGGCGTCTATCCGGCCAGCATTGCCGCCGACATCTCGCCGGAACGGCTGGCGCGCTTTTTCTCCCAGGAGCCGGATGGCAGCTCCTACCGTATCCAAAAAGGCATCCGCGACAGAATCATCTTTTCCGAACAGGACGTGATCAAAGACCCGCCGTTCTCCAAACTCGACCTGATCAGTTGCCGCAACCTGTTGATTTATATGGGAGGGGAATTGCAGAAGAAGCTCCTCCCCTTGTTTCACTATGCGTTGAACCCGGACGGCATGCTTTTCCTGGGCACGTCGGAGACGGTCGGCGAATTCGTGGACCTGTTTGCGACCCTAGATCGGAAGTCGAAGCTGTATCAACGCAGAGAGGCGGTTGCCGGCGCATACCTCCCTGGGCCTCCCCGGCTCCCGGCGGAAGATAGACCAGTCTCACGGCCCGCCGGGAAGGCGCCCGGCGAAAGCAAGCTCCCGGTGCGCGAGCTGACCGAGCGGGTGCTGCTCGAACAGTGCGCCCCGCCCAGCGCGCTGGTCAACGAACGCGGCCACATCTTCTATGTCCACGGCCGCACCGGCAAGTACCTGGAACCGGCGCCGGGCGAGGCTGACATGAACATCCTGAAGATGGCCCGTGAAGGGTTGCGGCCGGAGCTGATTGCCGCCCTGCACAAAGCGGTGGCGCTCAAAGAGCCGGTGCGCCACGCGGGCCTGAGGGTCAAAACCAACGGCGATTTCACGATCGTCAATCTGACGGTCCAGCCGATGCCCGCCAGCCCGGATTTAGAAGCCGCGGCCAGACTGTTCCTGGTCATTTTCGAGGACGCGCCGGCGGCCGGCCCGGAACGGTTCCAAGAGGCCGCCAGCTTGGATGCAGGCGGAGAAGCGGGCGAGAACCCCACGGACGCCGACGCGCGCATTGCGACGCTGAAGCAGAAACTGCGGGCCAAGGAGGAACACCTCCAGAGCACCAACGAGGAACTGGCGACCTCCAACGAGGAGCTCAAATCCTCCAACGAGGAAATGCAGTCCGTGAACGAGGAGCTGCAATCCACCAACGAGGAACTGGAAACCTCCAAGGAAGAATTGCAATCGGTCAACGAAGAGCTGGCCACGGTCAACACCGAACTGCAAAACAAGGTGGCCGATCTGATGCGCTCCAACAACGACATGAACAACCTGCTGGCCGGCACGGGCATCGGCACCGTCTTTGTGGACCATGAACTGCGCATCCAGCGCTTCACCCCCACTGTTACTCAGGTCATCAACCTGATCCTGACCGACGTGGGGCGGCCGGTGGGCCACATCGTCTCCAACCTGGTGGGCTATGACAGCCTGGTGACGGACGTGCAGGCGGTGCTGGACAGCCTGACGCCCAAGGAAGTGGAAGTTCAAACCCGGACGGGCACATGGTACCTGCTGCGCATCCGCCCCTATCGCACCCTGGATAACGTAATCGAAGGCGCGGTGATCACCTTCATCGATATTACCGACATGAAAAAGGCGAAGGCGGCGCTGCGGGAATCCGAGGTCCTGCGCCGCCTGGCGGTGGTGGTGCGCGACGCGCACGATGCCATCACGGTGCAGGACTTGAAGGGCCGCATCCTGGCCTGGAATCCGGGGGCGGAAAGGATGTACGGCTGGAGCGAAGCCGAGGCGTTGGCGATGAACATTCGCGACCTGATCCCGGAGGACCGGTGGGAAGAAGCCTTGGCGGTGCTCCGGCAACAAAGCCAGGCCGAGGTTATCGAGCCGTACCGCATGCCACGGATCGCCAAAGATGGCCGGACGGTGGATGTCTGGCTAACCGCCACCGCGCTCGTGAACGACTCCGGGAGTGTGTATGCGATTGCCACCACGGAAAGAGCGATTCGATCAAAGCCATGACTCCGAAAGGTGCCCGTCCCAATCCGGCCGCCGACGCTTCGATGGATTTGACGGCCGCGCCCGTTGCAGATCCGGGGCAAGCTCTGCGCCGGCGGGCGGAGGCGCTAGCCGGTGAAAGAGCCGGCGAGATGCCGGAAAACCTGGAAGTGCTATCGCCCGAGGCGGCGCGGCGCGCACTCCACGAGTTGCGGGTGCATCAGATCGAGCTGGAGATGCAGAACGAGGAACTGCGGCGGGCCGAGCAGGAACTGGAAATCTCGCGGGCGCGTTATTTCGACCTTTACGATCTGGCGCCGGTGGGCTATTTCACGCTCAGCGAACAAGGGTTGATTCTGGAGGCCAATCTAACCGCCGCGAAACTGCTTGGCGTGCCAAGGGGCGCTCTGGCGAAGCAGCCCTTTTCCCGCTTTATCCTGCCCGAGGACCAGGACATATATTATCTGCGCCGCAAAGCGCTCGCGGAAACGGGCGCCCCACAGGCGTGGGAGCTGCGCGTGTTGAAAAAGGGTGGCGCGCCGTTCTGGGTGCGGGTGGAGGCGACCACGGCGCGGGACGAGGACGGGGCTTCCGTATGCCGAGCGGTGGTGAGCGACATCACCGAAAGCAAGCGGGCGGAGCGGTTGATCGAGACGCACCATGCCGAACTTCAGGAATTCGCTTACGCTCTGGCGCACGACCTTCAGGAACCGCTGCGCATGGTGGTGAACTTCAGTCAGCTATTGGCACGGGAGCACGCCGGAAAGCTGGGCGAAGACGCGGACAAGTATATCTCTTATTCGGTAGAGGGCGCTTTGAGAATTGAGGCCCTCCTGAAAGGTTTACTGAACTACTTGGAGGTTACCGAACGGGACAACGATCGCTTATCGCCGATCGATTGCAACCACGTGCTCTCACAGACTCTGTTATCCCTCCAGACGGCCATTCAACAGAGCGGTGCTACGGTGACCTGGGATCCGTTGCCGACCGTGGTAGCCAAAGAGGGTATGCTGACGCAGATTTTCCAGAACCTGATTGGCAATTCGATCAAATATAGGGGTGAGGCGACACCCGCCATCCACATCTCCGCCGCGAGAACGGCGGAAGGGTGGCTGTTCTCGGTGAGAGATAACGGCATCGGTATCGATCCGGCGGACGCCGAGTTCGCATTCGGCATGTTCAAGCGTCTGCACGGAAGGGAAATTCCCGGTGCAGGCATTGGACTCGCACTTTGCAGGAAAGTGGTGGAACGTCACGGGGGGCGCATTTGGGTGGAACCCGAACAGGGACGGGGCGCGGCGTTCAAATTCACGATTCCCACCCAGGGGCCGCCTTGACGGATGCCGATTCGCCGGGTTCCGCCTTTCATTTCCGCGCGGCGCCCATAAACTTCGCCCCCGCCCGGAGCGCCGTTGGCCGTGCATACTGGATTGGAACAGACAAAGCGGAGTGATTATCCATGGAAGCTAAGATTGTTACAAGAGACTTTCCGGTGGTTTGCGTGGGCGGTTCGGCCGGTGGCCTCGACGCCTACATCCGGTTACTCCGGCGTCTGCCGGCCGATATGGGCGTTGCTATCGTCATCGTTAATCACCTGAGAACCGTAGCCACCCAGCTCGACGAGATTCTCCCGCGATACACGAAAATGCCGGTTGAGCTGATCACGGAGAGATTGCTCATCCAGCCCAACCGTGTGTTTATCATCCCGGAACAGCGCGATTTGCACGTTCTCGATGGAGAGTTCCGTCTAAAGCCGATATCGAAGCCCAGGGGATGGCCCGATGTGATTACGGTTTTTCTGCGTTCCCTGACGCAGCACTGGGGAGGCAAACTTATCGCTGTAATTGTCTCCGGCTATGATGGCGATGGGGCGGCAGCGCTGTGCGGCATAAAAGAAGTAGGGGGCATTACCATCGCGCAGAAGCTCGACACAGCCGGCCAGCCGGATATGCCCGGGAGCGCAATAGCAAGCGGGTGTATCGATTTTGTTCTTTCGCCCGAGGATATCGCTCAAGAAATTGTCCGAATTGCGCACGCGCCTTCCTGAGTTCGCTGGTGCATCCCCCGCCAGCGCTTACGGAACGGAGCCACCCACGCCGCGGCGCGCCGCCAGCTCGATTCGCCATCTGCGTACGGCAGCGGCAGCGACGGCTCAAAGTTCCTTCCCCTCAATACCGCCAGAGCCAGCGCGCTTTTTCCACTACTTTGGCGGTATTGGGCAGGAAAGCCTCTTCCAGGGTGGGGCTGAAAGGCACGGGGGTATCGGGCGCGGTCACGCGCAGGATGGGGCCGTCCAGATACTCGAAGATGCTTTCGGCGATGCTGACGGCCAGCTCGCCGGCGATGCCGCCGGTGCGCGTGTCTTCGTGCACCAGCAGCACCTTGGAAGTTTTCTGGACGCTTGCGAGCACGGTTTCGCGGTCGAGCGGCAGGAGGGTCCGCAAATCCACCACCTCGATGGAAGCGCCCTCCCGCGCCAGCTCGTCGGCGGCTTCGAGAGCGGTCCATAGCATGGCGCCGTAGGTCACGATGGTCAGGTCCCGGCCCTCGCGAACGACCTTGGCTTTGCCGATCGGCACGGTGTAATCGCCCGCCGGCAGATCTTCTTTGATGCGCCGGTAGAGGCCCTTGTGCTCGAAGAAAATCACCGGATCGTTATCGCGCACGGCGGACTTAATCAGACCCTTGGCGTCGTATGCCGTCGCCGGGCACACCACTTTCAGGCCGGGCGTCTTGACGAACCACATTTCCGGGTTCTGGGAATGGAACGGGCCGCCGTGAATGCCGCCTCCGGATGGCGAGCGCACCACGATGGGCACGGGCGCGTTCCAGCGGTAGCGGCACTTGGCGGCGAAGTTGACGATCTGATCGAAACCGCAGGTAATGAAATCGGCGAATTGCATTTCGGCCACCGGACGCAAACCCATCAACCCCGCGCCGATGGCCGCGCCCACGATGGCCGATTCCGAAATGGGCGTATCCACCACGCGGCGCGCGCCGAAATGCTCGATGAAGCCGGCGGTGACCTTGAAAGCGCCGCCGTAAACGCCCACGTCCTCGCCCAGCACGAAGACGTTGGGGTCGCGCTCCATCTCCTCCCACAAGCCTTCGCGAATGGCTTCCAGGTAAGTGGTGGGCATGGCGCTAGGGCTGTTCGTACACGTCGTCCAGCAGCGTGGAGGGGTCGGGATAAGGGCTTTCTTCAGCCCAGGCCACGGCCTCGTCCACTTCCTGGCGGATGCGGGCATGCGCGGCATCGAGCGCGGCGCGCTCGGCCCAGCCGTTTTCCAGCATGCGGGTTTCGAGGCGGGTGATAGGGTCGCGCTTTTCCCATTGCTCGAACAGCTCGGGAGGCACGTAGTGAGCCGCGTCATGCGCCGAATGGCCGGTCATGCGGAACGTCTTGCATTCCACCATGTACGGTCCGAGGCCGGCGCGCGCATGCGCCACCGCGCGGCCCGTGGCGTCGTACACCGCCAGTACATCGTTGCCGTCCACGATCTCGGCGGGCATGTTGTAAGCCGGGCCACGGTCGGCCACGTTAGCGCAGGCCATCTGCAGTTCGAGAGGCGTCGAGTAGGCGTACTGGTTATTGTTGCAAAGAAAGACCACCGGCAGCTTCTGCACGGTGGCCAGGTTGACGCCTTCGTGCCAGTCGCCGCGGCTGGTGGCGCCATCGCCGAAGTAGCAGAATGCGACGCCGTCCTTGCCCTGATATTTCAGCGCCAGGGCCACTCCCGCCGCCACCGGGACGGTCGCCGCCAGCGCGCTGATAATCGCCACCACGCGGTACTGGAGGTCGCCCATGTGCATGTTACCGTCGCGGCCGCGGGTCAACCCGTCCACCCGCCCCATGTACTGGGCAAAGACGCGGCCGAGCGGCACGCCGCGGATAAACAGCACGGCCATATCGCGGTGCGACGGGAGGAGCACATCGTCGGGCAGCGCATGGAGCGCCGAGCCTACCGGAATCGCTTCCTGGCCGCGGCCTACGTATACCCCGCCCAAGACCTTTCCCTGGCGGTAGAGCTTGCGCTCGATGCGGTCTTCGGCCTCGCGCATCAACGCCATGTAATAGTGGCAGCGGGCTGCCAGGGCGGCCAATTCTTCGTCGTTCTGGCGGGCTTGCCGCTCCGGACCGGCGGTGAGCAACGCGCTCATCGGGGGCTCCTCATAGGTCTCTGAAATGCATTGGTAGTATAACGCGATTGATCGCAACTGTCAGCCGCGGCGGGGCGGCCGACTGCTGAAAGCTCATACTCAGCGGCTTGGCGCTACCACCGGCGGCAGATCGGGGTAGTAACCGTCGCGGGCCCGGATTTTCACACCCGGCAGGTTGGGAAGCTCGACCTTGATATGCCGAAACATCCTCGGCCGCGGGTCGTCGCCGAAATCGGGGACGTAGCGAATCACGTACTGGGTGGCAATGTCGCCCGCGATTCCCGACACGGAATTGGTAATGCCGCTCGAAATCTCCGCCGCGTAGCCGCCGGTGCCGGCTTCGTATACGTAGTTGCCGGCGTCGGTGGGGTGGGATAAGTACCCCGATACATCCTTATACAACGAATTCAGCGGGTATTCCACATGGCCGCCGGTTTCGTTGGCCAGGCGCTCCAGGTCGTCCGCCGACGGGTTGTCGAAACCGAAAGCCTGGGTGCTCATGCCGAAAATCGTGATCAGGTTGCGCTTGGCCAGTTCCAGCATCTCGTTGATTCCCTTCAGGCCGCTGGAGTTGTGGCCGTCTCCGATCACCACTACCACGCGGCGCGGTTGATAGGGCTCGCCCTTAATCAAGGTTCGGTCGGTGCAGGCCATATAAAGCGCATCGTAGAACGCCGCGGCGCCGCCGGGCTTCATGCGCTGCACCGCCGTCGCCAGCTTATCGGCTTCCTGGGTGGTGTTGACGAGCATCTCGGCGTCATTGGCGTACCCGATCAAATAGCCGCTGTAGCGGGGGTCGTCGCCGGGCAGCAGAGTATCGATCAGTTCCGTGATCGCATCGGCGAAATTCTTCCAGTGAATCCGGCTGGCATTGCTCAAGTCCACCAGGAACCCGACCACGATGGGCTGCCTTTGGTCGTGGCTGAAGAAGGTGATCCGCTGCGGCTTGCCCTCGTCCAGGACGCGGAAATCCTTGGCCTCCAGGTTGGAAACGTAGCGCCCCTTTTCATCCACCACGGTGACCGGAACGATGACTTCCCTGGCCTCGGTGGTGATGAGCGGCCGCTCGCCCTGGATGGGCGCCTGCTGCGCCGCGGGCGCCGACGGAGGGTTGGACGGCGCCACCTGCTGGGGTGTCGCCGGGCGCCCGGTCACGAAACCACACAATAACGCGAAAGCAATCTGGCGAAACATGGGAGTCACGGCTTGTTACCCATTCTACCGCGAGCCGGCTGGCTTCACAGCCACCACTTCCAGGGCGAAACCGGCGTCCATGGAGGGCAGCCCATCGAAAACGACCAACGAACCGGCCGGCGGGGGGTCCGAATTGAGAAAACCCGCCCGCAACTGCCTCACCTGCTGCGCGATACGTCCGGAAAGTGGGTAGTAATGGACGAAGGCCACGTCCGCGGCCGATGCGCCGGCCTGCTGCAATTCCTTAAGCAGGCGCTCGAACGCCAGCCGGGAATCGGCCTCCTGGTAGCCGAACGAGGCCTGCGTGCCGGTCAAGATCAGCTCGGCGGAGTTTACCAGGGCCATTTGCGATTGTCCGGCTTCCGCGGGCAGCCCCTCCGAGTTCAGCGGACGCAACGGCGCGCCGGGGCCGGAGCGCAACCGGGCTACCGCTTCGCAGGCGGCCAGCGCCTCGGCCGGCGCGCGTTGCGTTTCGACGAGATCCAGCGCGGCGTGAGGATACTGGCCGGCGAGGGAGGCCCGCAGACCGTCCGCGCCATCCAGTCGGCTCAGAAAACAGGTGACCCGCAACACATCCGCGGGGGCGGCGCCCGCCGTGGCGATCGCCTTGCCCAAACGGGCCAGCGAGCGGGCGGCCAGCGGCGCCGCCGGATCGAGCGGATTATCGGACTTTTCCACCTGTGCCGAAATCCATGCCAGCCCGAACGGGTCTACTTCCTTGCGCGCGGCCGAAATCGCTTCCAGCACCACCTGCGCGCCCTCCAGCGGCAATCCTCCGGCGCGAATCAGGCTCAGCGCGGGCAAGGGCTGTTTGCGGTCGGCGAAAACCTCGCTCACCAGGTCGCGCACGCGCCGCAGATCGCCGGACCCGGCCACGAAGGCGCGAACCTTCAAGACGGTTTCGCCGTTCGCCTGGCGCAGCAGAGCGTGCAGGCTATCCCGCACCTGGGCGGAGAGCAGACCTTTGGCGGAAAGCGGCGTGACCCGAAAGACCAGCCGATGGGTCGGCCCGGCCACCGAAGCCGGCAGGTCCCTGGGCAACTGCAGGGTCTGGGTCTCGTCCTTTTTGGTTTTTTTCTTCTGCTCGCCCGGCAGCGCCAAAAGGCCGCCCGTCAACGCCAGTGTGACGACCCCGAGGCACGGGCCCCGCACTCGCATAATCGTAAGCAATTGTAGCAAAAGGACGCGGGACTACCACTATTTATGGCTCCACTGACTGGATGCGGCCGGCAACCGCTCACTAAGGTCTCGGACTCGATACGTCCGGGCGCTTGCGGCGGCTGCCGTGTTGGCTGGCGGCTGAAACTCCGAAAAACACCAGGCGACAAGATCGCCGGCGCTACGAAGAAGCGGATTCGATTTGATTGCGGGCCGCTATAATGGCGGCTGGTGACTCGCCTCTCCCTGCGGCTCGGCCTCGCTCTGATCTTCTTTTTGGCGCTTGATTCGCTGGCCTTTCGCACCGGCTATACCTCCATCCTCGAGCCGGATTCCACCGCCGGATACCTCCAGCAGTTTGTGTGGAACGAGGTTCATCGTCCGCTGCGCGGGCCGTACCAGGTGCTGGCGGTGGGAGATTCGCGGGTGGGGCTGAAGACCCGCGTGGCGAACCTGCTCGCGCCTGAAACCGGCTACACCCTGGCCACCATCGCCGTGCCCGGCACCACCCCGCGCTGCTGGTATTACATGCTGCGCGAGGTGGATCCTCGCTGCAACCGCTATGCCGCCATCCTGGTGCCGTTCGATACTTACAACGACCGCGAGTTCGAGCCGGTGGCCGACCGCGAGCTGGATCTTCGCTACCTGGCGCCGCTCGTTCGCCTCACCGACCTCTGGAGTTTCTCCATGTCCTACACCGAATGGCCGCTACGGGCGCTGGCGGCGCGAACCGTTCTGCTGAAGGGCATGGCGTTTCAGCAGGACTTTCAGGCGTACCTGGCGCATCGCCGCGCCCGCGAGGAAAACGTGCGGCTGGTACACCGCATGGGCGCGACCTGGATTTACAACTCCGTCTGGGAGGGTCGCAACCTGGAAGGCATTGAGGTAGATTGGGCCGGCAACCGGGTGACGGCGTTCCCCGACTGGATGGATGCGGAGAGGCGGCGCGGAGCCGAAGAGCTGCTGCTGCGGCCCGTTCCGCCCATCACGCCCGCTTACGCGGCCTATCGGCTGCGCTGGATCGGCGCCATCGTCGATCGCTATCGCGGCACCCGCACCCGAATCGTCTTCTATCGTTTGCCGCGCGGCCCGGTGGTGCGGCCCGGCTTGCCCGAGGATGCCGACAGCTCGGTGCGCCAGTTGGCACGGAGGCCGGGCGTGGTGCTGATCGACGAACATACCTTCGACACGCTGGAGCGGCCGGAATTGTTCGGCGATGGCATGCACCTGAATGAAGCGGGGGGCATCGAGTTTTCCCGCACCCTGGCGCAACTCGCCGGCAAGTGGCTCGGATCGGCCCAGGAGCCCGCCCGGTAATGCTGTTTCATACGCCGCAGTTTTTTCTCTTCTTCGTGGTGGTGGTGGCCTTGTTCTACGCCTCGCCCAGGCCCTTCCGCAAATACATTCTGCTGGCGGCCAGCTACTTCTTTTATATGTGCTGGAACGCCAAATTCGTCCTGCTGATTCTGGCGCTCACGGCCATCGACTATACGGCCGCGCGATGGATCCGGCGCGCGGCCACCGGAGCCCGGCGAAAGGCCGCGCTGGTAACCAGCCTGGCCGCCAATCTGGGTTTTCTCGGCTTCTTCAAGTACTACAATTTCCTGGCGTCGAATCTGGGGCTGCTAATTGGCAAGCCGGCCGATGCTTGGGCGCTCGCCATCATTCTGCCGATGGGCATCAGCTTCCACACCTTCCAGAGCATGTCTTACGTGATCGACGTGTATCGCGGCCAGCAGGAGCCTGTTGCCAACGTCGTCGACTATGCGCTGTACATAGCGTTTTTCCCGCAACTGGTGGCCGGCCCGATCGTGCGCGCCCACGACTTCTTTCGGGACTTGTATCATTGGCGCGCACCGGATGCGGGAGAGCAATTGCTTGGCGTCTGGCTGGTGGTTTTCGGGTTGGTGAAGAAACTGGTCGTCGCCGACCAGTTTGCGCGCCTGGCGGACGCCTACTTCACGCACCCCGCCGCATTCCCCGGCTGGTTGGCCGCCTGGAGCGGGGTGGTCGCTTTCTCGATTCAGATTTTTTTCGACTTTTCCGGCTACACCGACATGGCTATCGGCCTGGCCCATCTGCTGGGCTTCCGCTTCCCGGAAAATTTCCGCCGGCCGTATCTGGCTTCCAGCATCACCGAGTTCTGGCGGCGCTGGCACATCTCGCTTTCCACCTGGCTGCGCGACTACCTTTATATACCGCTGGGCGGAAACCGCGGCGGGCGCCTGAAAACCTATCGCAACCTGCTGCTGACCATGCTGCTCGGCGGGCTGTGGCACGGCGCCAGTTGGAATTTCGTCATCTGGGGCGGATATCATGGGGGCCTGCTCGCCGCCGAACGCGCTCTCGGCCTCGATCCCAAGCCAAGCCTGAACCCATTGCGCGTGCTGCTTACGTTCGCCCTGGCATCGATCGGTTGGGTCTTTTTTCGCGCCGCTACGCTGCACGCGAGTCTGGAAATTCTATGGCGATTGTTTCATGGACCGGCCGGCCATCTGATCTGGCCGCACTGGCAGCTTTGGATCGCCGTGTCGAGTCTTGTCCTGGCGGTGGCCGAGGAACGCTTCGAGTGGTTCGAGCGGCTGCCGGAAACGCCCGCCTGGGTTTATTCGGGCGTCCTCGCGGTGTGCCTGTTATGTCTGGAATTGATCGGTTTTACGGACCGGCCGGTGCCCTTCGTGTATTTTCAATTTTGAACATTTTAGGCGCGCTACGATATCTCGCTCGGCAGCACGGCCAACACATTCCAGGGCGGCGCTCACGGCGCTGGTCAGCGGCACGAGCAAAACCAGCGTGACGTGGGCGCTCAATCCGGCGGCCGGGTCCCCTTCCTCGACAAGCGGCGCCACCGGTTCCCCCCGGGAATATCGGCTTATATCAGGTGAATATCCCGATTTCCTTCAATACCCCGCCGGGAGCCAATATTTGGCGATGCGGCAGCAGGGAAATGTTGAAAGCAATACGGTTACGGTCGCCATTCCATGAGCCGCGGAAGCCCCACAAAAGAAATGAGACCATTTGGTGTGAAACTCTTGACTCGCGGGCGCAATCGTGATGTAATGCGGGTCGGTTCCCATCCGTACATGGTGTCGAATGACGGTTAAGATTGGATTTAGCGCTAGCTGCCAAGAATTTCTCTTGACAGCGGGCGGGCTGGCAGTTCACTATGTAGTTTACCGCGTCAGTGGGTAGTGTGCATTTGTGTTCATCATCTGAGTTGCCCGGAAGACAACAAAATTTAAGGCCACGGGCAGCCAATACGGGTTCAGCAGTGCAAGTAGCATAAGCGGGAACAGCAGCCAAGCTTGGTGGCTGCGAGCAACCTCCGCCCGACACGGGGGCGTTTCCGGTAGTCTGAACGGTTTGGAAGTTGCATGAAGAGGCTCAGGTTGGAAGTAAACTTCTACCGATTCAACATTTGCAAAATTACAAGGAGAAGGAAATGGCAGATTTTCGCAGAATAGTTCTTGTGCTCGCCGTGTTGGCCCTGTTTGCCGGGCTAGCCGGTGCGCAGTCAACAGTATTGCAATGCAATGCGACCACGGTTCCCCCTCAGCTCCGGTCCGAAGGCATCACGGAATTGATGGGCGATATCGTTCTCAATTGCGCCGGCGGCACGGCGACACCCGTCGGCCAGACCATCCAGCAGGCTAACTTCGTGGTGTACACGAATACGACAGTTACGAGCCGGCTGTTGAGCGGATCCGCTTCCGAAGCCCTGCTGCTCATCGACGAGCCCGGTTCCGGGTTGAATACCTGGGGCGCAGCGCAGCCAATCACCGCGTGCGCGACGCCGCTCTCCGGCTGCCCGTCGTACGCCGCTCAAACAACGTTCACTCCGACGGGTGGTGCTGCTTATACGGTCACCTACCCGGCTGCGTACAGTAACGCGGCATACGATAACATGTACTTCGGCATCGTGAGCGGGAGTTCCGTCACGTTCAACGGCGTCCCGGTTCTGGCGCCGTCAAGTATTGCCAACCGCGTGTACCGCATCACGAACGTGCGCGTGAATGCCAGCGCAATCACTGGCGGCACGCTGCCGGGTAATATTATCGGCGACGTGGCGATCAGCGGTTCGACTTCCGTTAACGTCAACAACTCCGCGTTGACCACCGGTTATGTGGCACAGAGCTTGAAAACCTCGCTGCGTAACTACAACGATAGCGGCAGCCTGAGCTCGACTTCAACGCTGCAGTGCGTGAACTATTACGGCTCCAGTTCCAGCCAGCCGTGGGCGTGGGGTCAACTGCGTTTCAGCGAGCTGTTCGCCTCGGCCTTCAAGACCCGCGTAAACCCGTATTACTATTACACCTCGGTGCCTGGCTCCTATAGCCCTCAATCGGCCAATGCCGAGCAGAATATTCCCGGCTATATCTACACTTCCGAGTCCGGCTTCACTCCGTATGACGCTACTTCAGTAGTGAATCCCCTTTCGGGAGTGACTCCGGGCCTGGCCGATTTCGGCACCCGCATTGCGGCCGTGTTCAGCAACATCCCGGCCGGCGCCAGCGTCTACGTCGGTACCGGAAACGTCTCCGGCTCGTCCAGCACAACAGTGACCCTGCTTCCCAGCGCAACGTACCTCTACGGAACAGGCACCTTGGTTGGACTTACCGCGACCACCTCCAGCGTGGGCAGTCCCGCACCCGCCTATACGTACCCGGCAGTTCAGTTGGCTGTCACCAACGGTACCGCCATGGCGACATGGGAAATCACCACCACATCGACCTCGACTCTTGAGAACGTCGATATCCCGGTGGCAATCCTCTACGTGGCCAACCCGACCAACAACCTGCCTGCAATCGGCACGGCGACCGTGAACATGCGGTACGCTCCGGACGCTGCCGATATCGGCGCAGCGGACACGACAGCTTCTTCGTCGCAGCCGATTCCGCGCTTCATCGACACTTCGTCGGCGAATAGCGTCTTCACGACCACCCTCTGCACGACTTCGTTGCTGTTCCCCTACGTGACGGAGATTGCAGGGTTCGACACTGGTCTGTCGATCGCCAACACCAGCAGCGATCCGTTTGGGACGGCGGCTCAGACCGGTACTTGCACTCTGTACTGGTATGGAACCGCAGCTCCGGCGAACACGGTAACGGCCGCGGTCGCCGCCGGCACGATCTGGACGGGTCTAACTTCACTACTGGCCCCAGGCTTCAACGGTTACATGATTGCGACTTGTAACTTTGAGTATGCTCACGGCTTTGCGTTCGTCAGCGACCTTGGCGCGCGCAACCTGGCGATGGGCTACCTGGCGTTGGTCCTGAACGCCCCCTCCGGTGCTTATCGGCCGGTCCCGACTGGTGAGAACCTCGAGAACTAACCTGTTCGATTGAAGTAATGAAAAGGGGGGAGCTTCGGCTCCCCCTTTTTTTTTGGCGCTCGTCGCCGATTGTGGGGAGCGCAGCCGCCTTTTTAGGCAGTTTTTCCGGGCGAGGGGAGAGTGTTCCTGCCCGGCGAGCGCCGGCTAAGAGCCGGCCATAGCCAGGATTGGCTGCCCCACTATATTGTCAATTCTGCAAAACAGTTGTTTCGATGGATGACACGGGCTCTGGCCGTGGTACACTATTATTTCCCCGCGTCCATCCCTACAGTCATCGTGTTCGTTCGTGAACAAGGAGGTAACTCTTGAACCAAATCCGGATTTTTGCCCTTGCCATGATTATGGGCGCTCCGATCGCGCCGCTGGCTTCCGCGCAAACGGTGGCGAGCGTTTCCGTCGTGAGTGGAAACGGGCAGCTCATCTGCCAGGGCTGCGTCAACAGCGCCTTTCAGTTTTTCGATAACCTGACGGTGCGGGTGGCGGACGCCAACAACAACGCCATTGTAGGCACGGCGGTAAGTTGGACGATGGCTTCCGGCCTGGCGACCTTGGGCACCCAGACCAGCGTCACCGATAGCAATGGACTGGCGTTCGCCGCAGTCTATGCGACGCCGCAGTATGGAAGTCTGAGCTTCAACTATTCTCAGAACACCATTGTCGCGAGCTCCGGAGGCTATTCCGCCACGTTCACACTCACCCAAGCGCTGCCGGACTACATCAGCACCAACGCGGTGCCGCCCGTGGTTTTCGATTTCAGCGCTCTCGCGAATCTGTTCGGCAACACGGTCACGGGGCAGGCGAGTTCGGCGGCATCTTTCTCGGCGTCGATCACGGCAGGCGTGGAGCCGACCTCGGGCGGGGGCATTCCTAACGTCTCGCTGCGGCTGGTCAACGCGGATGGCACTTCCGGGCCGTCGTCGACGATTCCTTCTCTCTACTGCCCCACGGCAGCCGGCGCCGACCCCTATTCCGTTTTGACGGAATCCGACGGTTATGCGACCTGCGCCGCGGTTTTCGGAGGAGTGGCTGGTGCAAACGGAACATTCTCCGTACTCCTCGGCGGTATCGCACAAAACAACAACTACAGCACCTGGACCAGCTTATACAGCGGTGAGTTGCCCGTCGGGATCGAATCGAACTTTGTCAAGATGAACGTGTCGCCGGCCAATGTCGGGTCGGTGACGGTGGTGAGCGGGAACGCCCAGGTGGCCAACCCGGGTAAACCGCTGGGATTGCCACTGGTGGTGAAGGTGAGCGATCCGAGCGGGAACGTGCTGGCCGGGCAGACTGTGAACTGGACGGTTTCGCCGGCCACGGCGGGTATTTTCGGATCGACGTCCACGAGCACGGGCACGAACGGCCAGACCAGCACTACGTTCACGATCTCGGGGTCCTATACCGGTGGGTTCACGATAATGGCCGCTGCCGCGACCAAGTCCACGGCATTCGCGAGCTTCATCGAGAGCTCGACCGCGCCGATCACGGTGACGGGAATCACGGTTGTGTCGGGTAACGGCCAGTACGCCTTAGCCGCCGCTCCTTTCGCAAACCCCCTGGTTGTACAGGTCAATAGCAGCACCGGCGCCCCGGCGGTCAATACAGTGGTAACGTTCAGCGTAACGGGCGTCTATGCCTCGCTATCGAGTTCCAGCGTAGCGACCAACAGCAGCGGCCAGGCGCAGGTCACGGTTACGGCCGGATCCACGATCGGCAATATAACCGTGACGGCGAGTGTCGCCACCTACAGCGCGACCTTCACTCTGGCTGTGGTGTCCGCGGCGCCGGTCTTCACCTCCGCCAACCTCTACAACGGTGCGGATTTCCAGCGCGGCTCCGTCTCGCCATGCGGCATCGCGTCGCTGATCGCGGGCGGCATCGCACCTGCCATTCAGGGCACGATAGCGGCCTCCGATATCGGCGCCTTGCCGTACTCATTAGGCGGCGACACACTGACGGTCAATGGCGCTCAGGCGCCGATCTACTCGGTGTCGAATAATAGCAACGGCACGCAACAGTTGAATTTCCAAATGCCGTGCAGCGTGAAACCGGGATCGAGCGTTCCGGTGACGGTGACGGTGGGCTCGATTAGCGCAACCTCTTCGATTACGGTTTTGCCGGCCAGCCCGGGCGTGTTTCAGACGGCTCTTTCGACGGGCAGCATTGCGGTGATCGAACGCCCCGACGGGTCTTTCGTGAGCCCCTCGAATCCGGCGCGGGCGGGGGAGACGGTAACCGCTTTCGTCACCGGCCTCGGGCCGACAAGTCCGTCGGTCGGGACCGACGCGCTTCCCATTCCGGGGAGTACAGCGGCTCCCACGGGGTCGATCGTCGTGGGCGTGAACAACGCCGGTGTTTCGCTGATTTCGGCGCAGCTCTCCGCGGACCTGATTGGCGTATTCGAAGTATCGTTCCAGGTTCCATCCAGTCTGGCATCGACGAATGGTTCGCCCAATAGCATTCCGTTTTCGATCGGGCTCCTGCCGGCCGGTGGCAGCTCGACGTACTACAGCGCGGGAACTGTAATCCCGATTCAGTAGGAGCCGAAAGGCGGGCGGGCAGGGACAGGGCATCGGTAACGGGTGCCCGCCCTGTCAGCGCACCGCAAAGACCGCTCCCGCTGGTCGCGGCTCGGCAAGTCCATTCCTTTTTCGGGAGCTGGCTATACCGGCTCCCATCTTTTCTTCTCTTTTTGTTCGCCATATAATCAATATGTAGTAGTCCTGCGGATCTGTGTAGATCAGGTTGTATCCCAGTATAACCCTCAGCGTTTCATTAACTTCCCTCAAAAAACTATTGCAACGGATGAAGCTCCGTGCCACTATTAGTTGTGGCTGGCCAAAATCAGGCCAAAACCTGGAATATAATCGGGCATCAATGTTAATCGCGCAGTCAATTCAGATGGTGGAACCGCCGCGCGGCATGTATCCGGCCTTCTGTGACAAAGACGGGCGCCTGAAGATGCCAGTGGATTTTCAGAGTTTCTTGAATGCGCTGGCCGAGAAGAAACTGTTCTGTACGAGTTTCGACCGGAAATCCGCGCGGATCTACCCACTTCAAAAATGGCGAGAGGTAGAGGAGATCCTGGACAAGTACCGCGAGGATCCCGAGGCGGTCCGGAAACTGGCGTTCAATGCGTCGGACCTGGGGGGAGAATCCGCGATGGACCGGCAAGGTCGTGTCCAGTTGCCGCCGGAGTTGCGCCGGGAGCTGAACCTGGAAGCACAGACGGTTCGGGTGCGGGCCAACCGGGGGCACATCGAAATCCTCAACCAGGCGATGTACGACGAGCTGAAAAGCGAGGCTCGGCAAGTGACGCGCGAAGATCTCAACAAGCTGGAGATGGCGGGGCTGATTTGATGCCTTATGGAGCACTTTCCAGTTATGAGCGAGGAGGCGTTATCGCTTCTGGCGATTCGCCCCGACGGGATTTTCGTCGACGCGACAGCGGGTATGGGTGGACATACGGGCATGATTGCGCGGCGCCTGTCGACAGGGTTGGTGATTGCGAACGACCGGGACGCGGAGTCGCTGGAGTTGGCGCGGCGGAACACGGCGGACTGCGCCGGCCGGATCCGGTTTCAGCAGGCGAAATTTTCCGAGCTGGCGGAAACGGTTCGGGAAGCGGGCTACGCCAAAGTGGATGGCCTGGTGGCCGACCTGGGCGTAAGCCGGTATCAACTCACCACTGCGGAGAGAGGGTTTTCACTCATGGTGGATGGGCCGTTAGACATGCGAATGACAGCAACGGAAGGCATGACGGCGGCCGAGTTAGTCAATCAAAGCGCCGAAAAGGCGATCGCCGACTGGATTTTTCAGCTCGGAGAAGAAAGGAGCGCGCGAAGGATTGCCAGAGCACTCGTGAGGGCGCGGCCCATTCGGAGCACACGGCATCTGGCCGATGTCGTGGAGCGGGCCGTGCCCAGAACGGGCCGGCTGCATCCGGCCACCAAAACCTTCATGGCACTGCGCATGGTGGTGAACGACGAACCGGAGGAGCTGGACAGTCTGCTCGAAAGCGGGCCGGGTTTGCTCAAGACCGGGGGCCGCATGGTGGTCATCAGTTTCATGTCGGGCGAAGACCGTAAGGTGAAGGAAAAGTTTAGGGAACTGGGGCGCGACGGGCGGGCCCGCATCCTGACGCGGCGGCCGTTACAGCCGAGCGAGGCGGAGACCGCGGCGAACCCACCCTCACGCAGCGCCAAAATGCGCTCAATTGAATGGATTTGAACGAAGGAGGAACCATGGCGACGCAACCAACCTACGCATACGGAACCGGATTCGGGACAACCGGAGGGCCTCCGCGGACCGTGCGGCATCCTTTTGAGCTTCGCGCGCTGCCGTACGAGAGCGTGTTCTTCTATCGCAAGGCAGTCGACAATTCGCGGCTGGTAAGGGAAGCGGATCCGAAATCGCGCGGCGCCTGCTGGTCGGCGATCGGCGCGGCGGGACTCCTGGTGGCTCTGCTGTTCGGAGTGCTGG
Organism: Bryobacteraceae bacterium; assembly: GCA_052148435.1. Lineage (GTDB taxonomy): Bacteria > Acidobacteriota > Terriglobia > Bryobacterales > Bryobacteraceae > JBEKYD01. Next base: position 163,527 of record JBKQIF010000098.1, on the reverse strand, counting down.
CGCCCAGCGTCGCCGATACGTTGTCGGGATACAAATTGCAGAGCCTGCGGGCGGAGGAGCGGCGCCTGCTGGACGAACGGCGGACGCTGGAACTGGCGGTGGCGGAGCGTTTGAGCCCGGAGCACCTGGCCAGGCTGGCGGACCGGCAGAACCTGGTGACGCCGAAGTCGGGCCAAGTACAGCGGCTGGACGGCGACCGGCCGGACGCCTCGGTTGCGATGGTGAAGTAGTTTTCGGGAGGCGTGATTGCGTCACGTAGCAGGATATGGCAGAGCGGCGTTTGACAGTGCTGGTGGGCGGTGTCCTGCTGTGGGCAGCGGCGATCTTCTACAATCTTGTCAAGCTGCAGGTCGTGCACCATCGCGAGTATGCGGCGATGGCGCGGGCGCGCCAGGAAATGGTGGTGGACATACCGGCTCCGCGCGGGAGCATCTTTGATCGGACGGGCTCGCCACTGGCGATGAGCGTTCCGGTCGATACGGTCCACATCAATCCTCGCAAGGTCGACCCGGTGATTGCCGCTGGGATCCTGTCGGCCAAACTCCATCAAGATAAGAACGAGCTTTACCAGCGGATCGTGGCGGCGCGCGACAACCGCCGGGGATATCTGGTGGTGGCGCGCAATCTGAGTTGGGAGGAAGGGGACAGCCTGAGCCACCTGCCGGTGGATGGAATTGAACTGGACCGGCAATCGCAGCGACATTATCCCAAAGGCATGCTTGCGGCGCACGTATTGGGAACCGTGAACTTCGACGGGAAGGGCGATGCGGGAGTGGAGCAGACGCTGGACCAGTATCTTCGCGGCACTCCCGGCAAGGAACGGGTGCTGACGGACGTGCAACACCGTGGGATCGACACGGAAATCGCAGTGGCTCCCAAGCCGGGCGTGGCGGTTACCCTGACCATCGACGAGCGGCTGCAGTTCGTGGCGGAGCGCGAGTTGGCGGAAGCGGTAGCGGCCCACGGCGCGGCCAGCGGCAGCCTGGTGGTGATGAACCCGCACACGGGCGAGATCCTGGCGCTGGCCAGCTACCCCACCTACGACCCGAACGCGCCGCCGGAGGCCGCCAATCCGCCGCAGCGCGAGAACCACGCCACCAGCGTCCCATTCGAGCCGGGATCGGTATTCAAAGTGATCACGCTGTCGGCGGCGCTCGAAACCACGCGTTTGCGGCCGGAGTCGATTATCGACTGCGGGCGGGGCGCCATTACCTTGTTCGGACGCACGATTCACGAAGCTCACGGCGGCTTCGGCGCCCTTCCGATGGCCCAGGTACTGTCGAGGTCGAGCAACGTGGGCGCGATCCGCATCGGCATGACGGTAGGGCAGCAAAACATGTACGAATACATGCGGCGTTTCGGTTTTGGGCAGAAGACGGGGGTGCCGCTGCCGGGGGAAGCGCGGGGACGATTGCGGCCGCTGTCGAAATGGAGCAAGGTTTCGCTCGCATCCGTATCGATGGGGCAAGAGGTGAGCGTGACCACGGTGCAACTGGCGCAGGCGGCGAGCGTGGTGGCCAATGGCGGGCTGTTGGTGCGGCCGCGGCTGGTTTTGAAAATCGGCGACCAGGTGGTGAATAGCGATCCGCCAGTGCGAGTGGTGCGGCCGGAGACGGCGATCACCATGCGCCAGATGATGGAGGGCGTGGTGATGCCCGGTGGGACGGGGTATCCCGAGGCGCGGCTGGAGGGTTACTCGGTTGGAGGCAAGACGGGGAGCGCGCAAATCTACGATCCCGCCAGCCGGCACTACACACACAACTATAACGGCTCCTTCATGGGATTCGCGCCGCTGACCAACCCGGCTATCGTCGTGGTGGCGACGCTCAACGGAACGCACGGCAACCTGGGATACGGCGGCCGGGCGGCGGCGCCGGTGTTCCATGCCGTGGCGCAGGAAGCGTTGCGCGTGCTGGACATTCCCAAGGACCTGCCGGAGCAGGCGCCTGTCGAGCTGGCGGCGGCAAAGCAAGCGCCGGGCGACCTGGCGATTGCGGAGCTGGGCTCGCTGGAACCGAATATTCTGGAGGAAGAAGGCGACGAGGATGGCGACGTTCCGCCAGCGGCGGCAGGACCCAAAGTTCCGGATTTTCGGGGCAAGAGTATGCGCGCGGTGCTGGCGCAGGCTGCATCGATGGGTTTGACGGTACTGCCGGACGGCAGCGGGATTGCCCGGGTGCAATTCCCCCCAGCCGGCGCAGCCTTGCGTCAAGGGGAGCGCATCCGCGTCCGATTTGCGCGATGACTCTAGCGGAGATATTAGCGGGAGTTGGTCTGCGGCAGCCGATCTCGCCGGAGCTTGCCCTCAAGACGGTAAAGGGGTTGGATTACGACTCGCGGCGGGCGGGCGAGGGGTTTCTGTTTTTCGCATTTCCAGGCAGCCGGACGGATGGGCGGCGGTTCGCTTCGGACGCACTCGGCCGCGGGGCGGTAGCGGTGGCATCCCAAGACGAGGCGCCGGACGGACTGGCCGGGAAATGGATTGAAGTCGAGCACGGGCGGCAGGCCCTGGCGCTGGCGGCTGGCAATTTTTACGGACATCCGGACGAGCGCATCCGGCTCACGGGCATTACCGGGACCAACGGGAAGACCACGACGGCTCTTCTCACCGACGCCGTGCTGCGGGCCGGGGGTGCGACTACGGCGTTGATCGGCACCATCGGCTACCATCTGGCGGGACGGCTTCTGCCGGCGGCGAATACCACGCCGGAATCGCTCGATACGGTGAGGTTGCTGGCCGAGCTGGAGCGCGCCGGCGGCACCGACGCGGTGATGGAAGTGTCGTCGCACGCGCTGGCGCTGGGGCGAGTGCATGGTTTTCGATTTCATACCGCGGTGTTTACGAACCTGACGCGCGATCACCTGGATTTTCACGGCACCATGGAGGAGTATTTCGCCGCCAAGCAAAAGCTGTTCGCGGGACCGGGCGGTCCGCCGCCGGCCTGCGCCGTAATCAACCAGGACGACCCGCGCGCGCGAGAGCTTCCGCTATTGCCGCAGATGCGGGTTTGGCGGTATGGACTGGGGCCGGAATCGACGCTGCGGGCGCGGCACATTTCGTCGGGCATCGAAGGGCTGCGCTTCGACGTGCAGGTAGAAAAGAAGCGCTTCGCGGTGGAGTCGCCGCTGATTGGGAAGATCAACGTCTACAATATTCTGGCGGCGTGCGGCGCGGGCCTCAGTTACGGTTTGGATGCGGAGACGATCGCGCGGGGGATCGCCAGCTTGCGGGTGGTGCCGGGGCGGTTCGAGCGAATCGACGAAGGGCAGCCGTTCACGGTGGTGGTGGATTACGCGCATACCGACGATGCCTTGCGGAACGTGATTGCGGTGGCGCGCGGTCTCGGCCCGAAACGCATTGTGACCCTGTTCGGCTGCGGCGGCGACCGCGACCGGGCCAAGCGTCCGCTGATGGGCCAGGCGGCGGCGGAGGGCAGCGACCTGGTGGTTCTCACCAGCGACAATCCGCGCTCGGAGGACCCGCTGGCGATCATGAACGATGCCCTGGTTGGCATTCGGCGGACCGACGTGGCGCACATTGTGGAACCGGATCGCGCCGCCGCCATCGCCCGCGCTCTCAAGCAAGCCCGCGAAGGGGACATGGTGATTCTGGCGGGAAAAGGACACGAAACCTATCAGGTTTTGAAAGATAAGACCATCCCGTTCGACGACCGGGTGGTGGCGAGAGAAGTGCTGAAGGGTTATGGATATCAGCCGCGGCGATGATCAATTGAGCCATGACCCTGAAGCTGGAACAAGTTGCGCGCGCCATGGGAGCCATGGGGTACGATTTCGAAGGAAGCGCGGCGGAATGGAGTGTGGACAGCCGGACACAGATGCCGGGAGGGGTATATTTTGCGCTGCGCGGCGAGCGCCACGACGGCCACGACTTTGTAGCCGCGGCGCTCGAAAAGGGCGCGGTGGCGGCGGTGGTGGATCACGCGGTGGATTTAGATGCCGGGCGGGAAATGGTGGTGGGCGACACGCTGGCCGCGTTGCAGGCGGCGGCGGTGTGGGCCCGGCGCGAGTGGGGCGGGAAAGTAGTGGCGGTGACCGGCTCGGCGGGCAAGACCACCACGAAAGACGCCATTGCGCGCCTGTTGGAGGTGGACCGCGCGGTGGGGCGCACCATCGGCAATTTCAACAACCACGTGGGAGTGCCGCTCTCGATTCTGCGACTGCCGGACGGAGTGCGGACGGCGGTGCTCGAGATGGGAATGAATCACGCCGGTGAGATTCGCGAGCTGGCGCGCATGGCGTCGCCGTCGATCGGAGTAGTGACCAACGTGGGTTACGCGCACGTGGAATTCTTCGCGGACGGAATCGAGGGTGTGGCGGCGGCCAAGCGGGAACTGGTCGAATCGCTGCCGCCCGACGGGGTGGCGATATTGAACGCCGACGATGCCAGGGTACGCCGGTTCGGCCGCTTGCATGCGGGCCGCACGGTGACCTTTGGATTTGCCCAAGACGCCGAGGTCCGGGCCGAGGCTTACCAGGAGAGCGGGAGCGGGGCGAGGTTTGCGGCGCTGGGCGTGGAATTCGAGACGGGCCTGGCGGGGCGGCACGCGGTGCTGAATCTGCTGGCGGCGATCGCGGTGGCGCGCGAATTCGGGATTGCGCCGGAGCGCTTGCGGGACGCGGTGCGGAGCTTTTCGGCGGGCGAGCGCCGCGGCCGGAAGATCGAACACAACGGCATCGTGATTTGGGATGACACCTACAACAGCAATCCGGAAGCGGCCAAGGCCATGATCGAGGTGCTGGGGCGAACGCCGGCGGCGCGGCGCATCGCGGTGCTGGGAGAGATGCTGGAGTTGGGACACTGTTCCCGCGAACTGCACCGGGGGGTGGGACGATTCGCGGCGGAGCACGGCGTCGATTACCTGATCGGGGTGGGAGGCGACGCGCGGCTGATGGTGGAGGCGGCGGTGGATGGCGGCATGGCGGCCGCGGACGCGAAGTTCGTGGACGACCCCGCCGCGGCGGGCGAGTACGCGCGCGGCCTGGCGCGGCCTGGCGACGCGGTTCTGTTCAAGGGATCGCGCGGCGTGCGCGTGGAGCGGGCGATCGAAAGGTTCATGGCCTGAGAGATGCTCTATTACCTGCTCTACGAAAAGCTGTTCCGCTACGCGACCCCATTCCGGGTGTTCCGCTACACCACGTTTCGCACCGCCTTTGCCAGCCTTACGGCGCTGTTTTTGTGCATCGCGCTGGGGCCGTGGCTGATTCGCAAGCTGCGGGAATTTCAGATCGGCCAATACATCCGCGAGGAAGGGCCGCAGTCGCACCGGAAGAAAGCCGGAACGCCGACCATGGGCGGCGTGTTGATCATTATTTCGATCGTGGTGCCGACGCTTTTGTGGGCGGACCTGCGCTACGTGTACGTGTGGGCGGCAATGGGGGCGCTGCTGGGGTACGGCTGGATCGGCTTGATAGACGATTACGCCAAGGTGACCAACCGCCGCAACCTGGGGCTGAGCGGCAGGCGCAAGCTGATCTACCAGTTCGCCATGGGATTCGCGTTTGCGATTTTGCTGCTGGTCATGCGCGGGTACGGCGATTATTCGGCGCAGATGAATATTCCGTTCTTCAAGCAGTTCAAACCGTCGCTGCTGATCACGCCGTTGCTGGCGAACCCCTGGACCTACGCGCTGGGGGTCGGGCCGTTTTGCCTTTTCGTGGCGCTGGTGGTGGTGTTTTCTTCCAACGCGGTGAACCTGACGGACGGGCTGGACGGCCTGGCGATCGGGCTGATGGTGATAGCGGCCGGAGCGCTGACGATCCTGACCTACGCCGGCGGCCACGCCCAGCTTGCCGAGTACCTGCAACTGGCGCGCAACCCGCGCACCAGCGAGTTGACCGTATTCTGCGGGGCGATGACCGGGGCGAGCCTGGGATTTCTGTGGTACAACGCGCATCCGGCCGAGATTTTCATGGGCGACGTGGGGGCGCTGGGATTAGGCGGCGCCATGGCGGCGGTTGCGGTGCTGATCAAGCAGGAGGTTCTGCTGTTGTTCATCGGCGGCGTTTTCGTGCTGGAAGCACTGTCGGTGATTTTGCAGGTGGGCAGCTTCAAGCTGCGGCACGGCAAGCGGATTTTCAAGATGGCTCCGCTGCACCACCATTTCGAGCAGTTGGGATGGGCGGAATCGAAAGTGATTGCGCGGTTTTGGATTGCGGGCCTGGTGCTGGCATTGTTCGCGCTGACCACGTTGAAGCTGCGGTGAAGATGAAGATCGAAGGAATCAGGGCGCTAGTGGTGGGAATGCGGCTGAGCGGGATGGCGTCGGCGGAACTGCTGGCGCGGAAGGGGGCCGATGTGCGCGTCACCGACCTGAAACCGCTGGCCGAACTGGGGCCGGCCGAAGACCTCATAAAGCGGCTCGGCATTCCCTTCGTGCAGCAGACCGACGCCGTATTCGAAGACGCCGAACTGATCGTGCTTTCTCCGGACGTGCCGGCGGACTTGGCGGCGCTGGAGGCGGCGCGCCGGCGGGGTGCGCGGGTGATCGGCGAAGTGGAACTGGCGGCGCCGTTTCTAAAGGGACGCACCATTGGTATCACGGGCTCGAACGGCAAAACCACCACGACCAGCCTGATCGGCCACATTCTGCGAGCGGCGGGCCGGGCGGTGCAGGTGGGAGGCAACATCGGCACGCCGGTGACGGCCATGGTCGCGAGCTCGCGCGCGGATGGCTGGAATGTGCTGGAGCTTTCCAGCTTTCAACTCGAAACCATCGCGGAATTTCGGGCGGACATCGGGCTGGCGCTCAATGTGACGCAGAACCACCTGGACCGGCATCATACCTTCGAGAATTACGCCGCGGCCAAGCGCCGTCTATTCGAAACCATGACTGCGGCCGATTGTGCGGTGCTGAACGCCGAAGACGCCGTCTGCGCCGCTTTCGCCAAACACACCGCGGCCACCCTGCGATGGTTCAGCGGCGCGCGGGCGGTGGAGACGGGCGCGTACCGGCAAGGCGGCGAGCTGGTGCTGGAGGGCCGCCGGCTGATGGGCGTGGGCGAGATTCCGCTACGCGGCGGCCACAACGTGGAGAACGTGCTGGCGGCGGCAGTGGCGGCGGCGCAGGCGGGCGTGGGACACGCGGAGATCGCGGCGGCGGTTAGGACCTTTCCAGCGGTGGAGCACCGGCTGGAGTTCGTGCGCAAGCTGAGCGGAGTCGACTTCTATAACGATTCCAAGGCAACCAGCGTGGATGCCACGTTGAAGGCGCTGGACGCGTTCGGGGGCGGGCTGTGGGTGATTCTGGGCGGCAAGGACAAGGGGCTGGACTATGGTCCGCTGCGCGCGCCGCTGGCGGCCAAGGCGCGGGCGGCGTTGCTGATCGGCGCCGCCGCGCCGAAGATCGCGGCCGCGCTGGCAGGGTCCGCGCCGCTGGTGGAAGCGGGCACGCTCGAGCGCGCGTTGCGGACGGCGTATGAGCGCGCCCAGCCGGGCGATACGGTGCTGCTGGCGCCGGCCTGCGCCAGCTTCGACCAGTTCCGGAGCTTCGAACATCGCGGCGAGACTTTTAAGGAAATAGTAGGACGGCTGGAGGCGAGGAATTAAGCTATGTCGCAGCGCCTGAAAACCGATTGGATACTGTTCTTCACCGTGCTGGCGATGGTGTCGTTCGGGGCGGTCATGATCTACAGTTCTTCTTCGATCATGGCGCGGCTCGATCCGCGAATCCAGTCGAGCTGGCACTTTGTGATCAGGCAGTTGGAGTTCGCGGTGCTGGGCGTGGTGGCGATGATGCTGTTGAAGAAGACCGACTACCACCTGCTGCGAAGCCCGGGGGTGGCGTTCGGAGCGATCGGCGTGGCGATGGTGCTGCTGTTCGGGGTGTATTTTCTCGACCCGGACCATCACCGCTGGTTGCGGCTGGGTCCGGTCGGTTTGCAGCCCTCGGAGCTGGCCAAACCGGCGCTGGTCGTGTTCCTGGCGTTCTTCGTGACTTGGCGAGGGCGGGCGATAAATAACGCGCGGTATACGCTGGTACCGGCGGCGTGCGCGGTGGGGCTGGTGATTGGCGCGGTGGTGAGGCCCGATCTGGGCACGGCGGTGGTGCTGGGCTTTACGGCCGCGGCGGTGTTCTTCGTGGCGGGCCTCGAATTCCGGTACTGCCTGATCGCGGCGCTGATTGCGCTGTTTGGGTTTGCGGCGTCTATCGCGGCCGAACCGTACCGGCTGATCCGGGTGGTGAAGCACTACGACCCCGAGCTGAAGCTGATCTCCCGCATCGATCCGCACGGGCGCATCCGGGAACGCATGGAGGAGACGCTGCGCACCCACGATCCCAACTACCAGCAGGACCAGTCGAAGATTGCGGTGGGCGCGGGCGGTCCCCTGGGAGTGGGGCTCATGAACGGCCGGCAGAAGCTGCTGTATTTGCCCGAAGCGCACACCGATTTCATCTATGCGGTGATCGGCGAAGAAGCCGGACTGATCGGCACGGTGGGTTTGCTGGGGTGCTTCCTGGTGATTGGGGGGCGGGGGCTGCGGGTGGCGGTGCTGGCGCGCGACGAATTCGGGCGGTACCTGGCGCTGGGCGTGGCGGTGGTGCTGGTGGTGCAGGCATTCATTAATATGAGCGTGGCGGTGGGCCTGGGACCGACCAAAGGGATTCCGCTGCCTCTCATCAGCTATGGAGGCAGCTCGCTGGTGAGCTCGCTGGCAATGCTGGGGATGCTCATGAATGTTGCGGAGCATGTGGGGTAGCGGGTGGCGTGGAGATTCGTGATGGCGGGCGGCGGCACCGGAGGGCACGTGATTCCGGCTCTGGCGGTGGCGCGCGAGTTGCGCCGGCGGGGGCACGAGGCGACGTTTGTCGGGACCGGGCGCGGGCTGGAGGCCCGGCTGGTGCCGGCTGAAGGATTCGAATTGAAGAAGATCGAAATCGGCGGATTGAACGGGGTGGGCGTGGGACGGAAGCTGGCGACGCTGGCCCGGCTGCCGCTTGCCACGCTCGAATGCCGGCGGTGGGTGCGCGGCGCCGGCGCGCTATTCAGCATGGGCGGATATGCAGCCGGGCCGCCGGTTCTGGCGGCGCTGGCGGTGGGCGTGCCAGTGGTGGTGATGGAGCCCAATGCGGTGCCGGGCTTCACCAATCGCGCCATCGCGCGGCGGGTGTCGCGGGCGTTGATCTCCTTTGCGGAGACGGCCGCTTGCTTTCCCGCCGGGCGAAGCGAGATCACCGGTCTTCCCGTGCGCGAGGAGTTTTTTGCCATTGCGCCCAAACCGCGCGGCGAGGCGCTGGAGATTCTGGTGACCGGCGGCAGCCAGGGGGCGCGCACCCTCAATCGCGCGGGGCGGGAAAGCTGGCCGCTGTTTCGCCGTTCGGGGATGAAGGTCAGGATCGTGCACCAGACCGGGGCACGGGGATACGAGGAACTGCGCGAGGCTTTTCCCGATTCGGGTCTGGAGGGGGAAGTGACGCCTTTTATCGCCGACATGCCGCGTGCGTTCGCCAGCGCGGACCTGGTGGTGTGCCGCTCGGGCGCGGGCACGGTGTCGGAACTGGCGGCGGCGGGAAAGCCCGCCATCCTGGTGCCGTTTCCTTTCGCGGCCGACGATCATCAGACGCGCAACGCGGAAGCCGTCGAACGGGCGGGCGCGGCGCGCATGGCAACCGACGGCGAGATGAACGGAAAGCGGTTGTTTGACATGGTGTCGGATTTCGCCGCGGAAGACGGTTTGCTCGAACGGATGGGCGCGGCGGCACGCAAGCTGGCGCGGCGGGGCGCGGCGGAAAGAGCGGCGGAGATCCTGGAGGAAGCGGCCCGAGGGCGGCGCCGCGGGGCTCGATGGAAAAGGGCCATTTGACATAGCGCTCCACAACCGAAACAATACAGTATTGAAATGTTTTTACGACCGCAACATCTTCATTTCGTCGGTATCGCCGGAATCGGAATGAGCGGCATAGCCGAGGTGCTGCTGAACAATGGCTACAAGATCAGCGGATCGGACCTCAAGCTGTCGCCCATCACCGAACGCCTGGCCGGATTGGGCGCCGTCGTTTTCGAAGGGCACGACGCCGCGAACCTTGGAGGCGCGCGCATCGTGGTGGTGAGCTCGGCGGTGGACGAACAGAATCCCGAAGTGCGCGAGGCGCGGCGGTTGGGACTGCCGGTGATTCCGCGCGGCGAGCTGCTGGCGGAGCTGATGCGGCTGAAGTACGGAGTGGCGGTGGCGGGCAGCCATGGAAAGACCACCACGACTTCGCTGACGGCCACCATTCTGAGCCACGCCGGGCTGGACCCCACGGTGGTGGTGGGCGGCCGGGTGGGAACCATGGGCGGCTCCAACGCTCGCGTGGGGCACAGCGATTTTCTGGTGGCGGAATCGGACGAAAGCGACGGCTCGTTCGTCAAGCTGGCGCCCATTCTGGCGGTGGTCACCAATATCGACCGCGAGCATCTGGACCACTATCCGACGCTGGAGGCCATTCGCGCCGCATTTATCGAGTTCGTGAACAAGGTTCCGTTTTACGGCGCCGCCATCGTCTGCCTGGACGACGCCAACGTGCAGAGCATCCTGCCGGCCATCCAGCGCCGCATCGTGACCTACGGCACCACCGCACAGGCGGAAGTGGAAGCCACCGATATCGTCTGCGGCAGTTTTTCAAGCCGATTCCGGCTGCGCCACCGGACCACGGACCTGGGCGAGTTTCACCTGCGGATACCGGGGCGCCACAACGTGCTGAACGCGACCGCGGCGGCGGCGGTGGCGATGGAACTGGATGTGGCGCCCAAGGCGATCGCCGAAGCCTTGGAGACTTTCAGCGGCGTGGAGCGGCGCTTTCAGGTGCGCGGCAAGGAACGGGGAATTACGGTGGTGGACGATTACGGCCACCACCCCACCGAAATCCAGGCCACCCTGGAGGGAGCGCGGCAGTGCGGCTTCCGGCGAATTCACGTGCTGTTTCAGCCGCACCGCTACACCCGCACCCTGCATCTGGCCGAGGAATTCGGGCGGGCCTTCCACCGCGCCGACAGCGTGTTCGTGATGGATATTTACGCCGCGTCGGAAAAGCCCATTGAAGGCGTGACGGCGGAGACGCTGGTCGAGCGGATTCGCCGCTCGGGGCACCGCGCGGTGGAATATGTGGGCACGATCGAACGGGGAGTGGAGGCGCTCGTAAGCGTGGCGCGGGAAGGCGATCTGGTTCTGACGTTGGGCGCGGGCAACGTGTGGCAGGCGGGAGAGAAAGTGCTGGCGGCGCTACGCGCCACGGCGGTGGCCGATCCGGATGGCACGACAAGCTAAGAAACCTGAAAAAACGGCTCGATGGCGGCGCTGGGCCGGTCTGGCGGTGCTTGGCGCGGCGTGTGTTTCGACGGCCTGGGCCGGCCTGAAGGTGCGGGCGTACCTGGCCACCAGCTCCCAGTTCACGCTCTCCCGCGACGATCCCAACGCGATTGCGATCGAAGGGCTGCGCTACGCGCCGCGCTCCCTGGTGATACGCGTGTTCGCGGGAGATTTCAACCGCAGCGTCTTTTCCATTCCGCTGGCCGAGCGGCGCCGCCGGCTGCTAGGGATCGACTGGGTGGAGGACGCTTCGGTTTCGCGGCTATGGCCGGGCCGGCTGACCGTGCGCATCCGCGAGCGCAAACCGGTGGCGTTCGTAATGCCGGGCTCGGGCCTGCTGCTGCTCATCGATGCCAACGGAGTTTTGCTGGATCCGCCGGCGCAGGCGGAGTTTTCATTTCCGGTGTTGAGCGGCATTCGGGAAGATTTCACCGAGCCGGAACGCCGCGAGCGGGTGCGCGCCTTTCTGGCTTTCGAGCGGGACATGGGGCGGGACGCAAAATCGATCTCCGAGGTGGATGCCGCCGATCCGGAAGATCTGCTGGTGGTGGCGCAGATGGGGGACAGGGCGGTATCGCTGCACATGGGCGACGCCAACTATGTCCGGCGCTATCGCAATTTCGCCAGGCATTACGCGGAGATGGCGCAAGCGGCTCCGGACGCCAGGTCGTTCGATCTTCGCCTGGATGACCGCATTACGGCAAAGGAATAAGTCGGAGGCATGGGGGCAAGACAACATATCATCGGCGCGGGGATCGATCCGGGCAGCAGCAAGACGAGGATGGTTGTGCTCGTGGTGGATCGGGGCCGCGTACGGCTGGTCGGTGCTGGAGAAGCCGAGTCCGCGGGCTGGGCGAAGGGGCGGATCGCCGACCAGGCGGCGGTGACGGACAGCGTGCTGGCGGCGTTGCGGGAAGCCGAAGCGACTTCGGGCCTGTCCGTGGAGAACACGGTAGTGGGGTTGGGCGGCCCGGCCGTGCGCGGCACCAACGTGCACGGCATTCACAACTGGGGCTACGTGAGAGAAGTGGAAGCGGAGGACATCGATCGCGCCGTGGCCCGCGCCCGCCGCCGCCAGTTGCCGGAAGATTGCATGGTCCTGCAGCTCTTACTCCAGGATTTCGTGGTGGACGATCATCCCGGCCACACCGACCCGCGCAACATGCTGGCTTCCTGCCTGGAGGCCAACATTCACCTGGTCACGACTTCCATTCAGGAACATAATGCGTTGGTGGGCGCGGTCAATCAGGCTCACCTGATGGTGGAGGAGAGCATTTTCGAAGGCATGGCGGCCAGTTATGCGGCGGTGGTGCCGGAAGACCGGCGGCAGGGCATCGCCGTGGTGGATATCGGCGCGGAATCCACCGAACTGGTGGTGTACAACGGCGAGGCCATGTGCCAGGCTTCCAGCATTCCCATCGGCGGGGATACCTTCACGGCCGACCTGGCCAAGGCATTCCGCTTGAGCCCGACGGAGGCCGAAATCGTGAAGCGCGACTACGGGCGGGCGCGCTACGCCGAATGTCCGGACAACATCTGGGTGGAGCTCCCGGCGCCGGAGGGCCGCGGGCCTGCCGAGACGCGCAAGCGCAATGTGAACCTGATCCTGGAGTCGCGGGCCATCGACCTGTTCCAGCAGGTGCGCAAGGAACTGATTCGGATCGGCATGCACGAGTCCTTGTTGGGTGGGGTGTTCCTGACCGGCGGCGGCGCGAAACTGCCGGAGATTCTGGATGTCGCGGACCGCGAATTGGGCTGCCAGGCGCGATTCGGCCTGGTTTTGGGTGTGGAAGGCGGTCCCGCCGAGATGAAGGATCGCGAATGGTGCACCGCTTCGGGGCTGGCCATGTATTCGGCCAAACTGAAAGACCATGGGCGGGCGCAACGCGAAGCGGCAGGCTGGTTGGGGCGCATGTTACGGTAGACCAAATCCAGCGGCGGAAGAGGTAATCTATGACACTGATGGACACGGACCTGGACGGCTTGAAATACGAAATCGAAGAAGAAGCGCGCAGCGGAACGCAAATCAAGGTGATTGGCGTGGGCGGCGCGGGCTCGAACGCGGTGGCACGAATGGTGGCGGCGGGCTTGGGCGGCGTGGAATTCTTTTGCATGGACACCGATCGCCAGGCGCTGGCCGCGTGTCCCGTGCCCAACAAGGTGCAACTGGGAGCCAGAATCACGCGCGGCCTGGGCGCCGGGTCGAAGCCCGAAATCGGCCGCCAGGCGGCGCTCGAGAACACCGATCAGATCGTGGAGTTGCTGCAGGGCGCGGACATGGTATTCGTCACCGCGGGCCTGGGCTACGGCACCGGCACCGGGGCCGCGCCGGTAGTTGCTAACCTGGCCAAGGAACTGGGTGCGCTGACCGTGGCCGTGGTGACCAAACCTTTCGCTTTCGAGGGCGCTGCGCGTATGCGCCTGGCCGAGGATGGATTGGCCCAGCTCGCTTCCGCCCTGGACGCGGTGATCTCCATTCCCAACGAGCGCCTTCGCGCGCTGGTGCCCAAAGGCGTCAGCTTTTTCGAGGCGTTCAAGGTGGCCGACGATCTGCTCCGCCAGGCGGTGCAGGGCATCAGCGACATCATTAATACGCCTGGCGTCATCAATCGCGATTTCTCCGATATCCGCTCGGTGATGGCCGGCATGGGCTACGCCATGATGGGCACCGCGACGGGGCGGGGCGAAAACGCGGCGGTGGAGGCGGCCCGTGCGGCCATCAGTTGCCCCCTGCTCGAAGGTGTCCAAATCGCCGGCTCGCGCGGCATCCTGATCAATATCACCGGCTCCCGTCAGATGAGTTTCGAGGACGTGGATGATGCCTGCAACCTGATCCGCGAAGCTACCCGCTGCGACGGGGTGGAGATTACCTTTGGCGCCATCCTGGACGAAAAGATGGCGGACGAGGTGAAAGTGACCGTGATTGCCACCGGGTTTCAGCCGGCCGGCGCGGTTGCCGCGGAGAGCCCCAAACGAGTGGAAGCCGTTGCGCCGCCGGTGATCGCCGCACCCGAGCCGCAGCCGCTACCTATGCCGGTACGGATACCCGAGCCGGTTTTGGAACCCGAGCCGGTCATGACGGAACCGGCGATTCTGGCCGAGGCGGAACCGGTCATCGATCTGGACGACCTGGATACCCCGGCGTATTTGCGCCAGGGGCGGTTGCTGAATTAGGCCGCCCGTGGGAAGAAGCGCTCCCTCTCTTGCGTCACCTGGTTGGCCGGCAACTTGTTCTCGTCTCTCGCTGTCGAGGAACTGTACATCGGCGGCATCTGCATCCACTCAGCCACTGGTCTGCCTCCATGCGCCGTGGTATTCTGACGGTCGTCTGTAGCGACGCTGACCGGCCCTCCCCTCCCCGGCCAGTCGAGACCTGCCCAGGTGAGGACCGAGGAGGCAAAGGAGGCAAAGGAGGCTGTATGTGCCTGGCGGTTCCCGGACGTGTTGAAGAGATTTACGAGGGCTTCGGCTCCCGCATGGCAAAAGTCAACTTTGGCGGCGTGGTCAAAGAGGTCTGCCTGGCCTACGTCCCCGAAATCGCCGTCGGCGACTACACCATCGTCCACGTCGGTTTCGCCATTTCCAGAATTGACGAAGCGCAGGCCCGCGAGACCCTCGACATGTTCCGCGAATTGGGCATGCTCGACGAAGAGTTCGCCACCGGACAGCAGCCCTTCGACAGCGCCGCCGCTTTAGCTCCCGCCGAATCGGGCAGCGCGTCGTGCGAGTCCAGAGAGTCCCGCGAGCCCAAGAAGTAAGGAACCCGCCGTGAAGTACCTCACCGAATTCCGCGATGGCGCGATTGCCCGCAAACTCGCCGATGAAATCCACCGCGCTGTCACCCGGCCCTGGAAGATTATGGAGGTCTGCGGCGGCCAGACGCATTCCATCATTCGCCATGGAATCGATCAGTTGTTGCCCTCTTCGCTCCAGCTCGTGCACGGCCCCGGCTGCCCCGTCTGCGTCACGCCGCTGGAGTTGATCGACCGCGCGCTTGCCATCGCCGCCCTCCCCAACGTCATCTTCTGTTCCTTCGGCGACATGCTGCGCGTCCCCGGCAGCGAAAAAGACCTGTTCCGCGTCAAGTCCGATGGCGGCGATGTCCGCATCGTCTATTCGCCTCTCGATGCCGTCAACCTGGCGCGGCGCAATCCCTCCAGGGAAGTCGTCTTCTTCGGCGTCGGCTTCGAAACCACCGCGCCTGCCAATGCCATGGCCGCCCACCTGGCCAGGAACGAAGGACTCCGCAATTTTTCGGTGCTGGTTTCGCACGTGCTCGTGCCGCCCGCCATCGAGGCCATCATGCAATCGCCCTCCAACCAGGTGCAGGCGTTCCTCGCCGCCGGCCACGTCTGCAGCGTGATGGGCTACTGGCAATATCCGCCGCTGGCGGAGCGCTACCACGTTCCCATCGTGGTCACCGGTTTCGAGCCGCTCGATCTCCTCGATGGCATCCGCCGCGCCGTCCTCCAGCTTGAAGCCGGTCGCGCCGAAGTGGAAAACGGCTATGCGCGCGTGGTCACATTCGAAGGCAACCGCCCCGCGCAGGATCTCTTGAGCCAGGTTTTCGAAGTCACCGACCGGGCCTGGCGCGGCATCGGCGTCATCCCCCAAAGCGGCTGGCGGCTCAGCCCGGCCTATCGCGATTTCGATGCGGAGCTGCGCTTTCAGGTTACCGGTATCCACACCCGCGAATCGCCTCTGTGCCGCTCGGGCGACGTGCTTCGCGGCGCCATCAAGCCCACCGATTGCCCCGCCTTCGGCAAGGAATGCACCCCGCGCCACCCGCTCGGCGCCACCATGGTGTCGAGCGAAGGGGCCTGCGCCGCCTACTTCGACTACGGCCGCTTCCTTTCCGCCGATGAGCTGACCCATGCCTGACCAGCCCGATTTTTCCGGTTGGTCCTGCCCCCTCCCGCTGCGCGATTACCCCAATATCGTGCTCGGCCATGGCGGCGGAGGCAAGCTTTCCTCCGAGCTGGTCGAGCATCTGTTCCTGCCCGCCTTCCGCAATACCGCCCTGGCCGATCTCGGCGATGCTGCGCTCATCGATGTGCCCTCGGGCCGCCTGGCGTTTTCCACCGATAGCTTCGTGGTGCGCCCGCTGTTCTTCCCCGGCGGCTCCATCGGCGATCTGGCGGTCAATGGCACCGTCAACGACCTGGCCGTATCCGGCGCGCGTCCGCTTTACCTCAGCGCCGGCTTCATTCTCGAAGAAGGTTTCCCGCTCGCCGAGCTGGCCCGCATCGTCGATCGTATGGCCGCGGCCGCCCGCGCCGCCGGCGTCGTCATCGTCACCGGCGATACCAAGGTGGTTGAAAAGGGGCACGGCGACGGCTGCTACATCAACACCGCCGGCATCGGCGTGCGCATCGACGGCATCGAGATCGGCCCCTCGCTCGCCCGCCCCGGCGACGCCATCCTGGTCAGCGGTTTCCTCGGCGACCATGGCATGGCCATCATGAGCGTACGCGAAGGACTCGAATTCGAAACTGCGATCGAGAGCGATTGCGCCCCGCTCCATGAAATGACCGCGGCCATTTTCGACGCCGCCGGCCCCGCCGTTCACGCCATGCGCGACCCCACCCGCGGCGGCCTGGCATCCACCCTCAACGAAATCGCCCAGGCTTCGAAGGTCGGCATCTCGATCGACGAAACCGCGCTTCCCATCCGCCCCGAAGTCCAATCCGCCTGCGACCTGCTCGGTCTCGACCCGGTCTACGTCGCCAACGAAGGCAAGCTCGTAGCCGTGGTCGAATCCGCCGCCGCCCCAGCCGTCCTCGAGGCCATGCGCCACCATCCCAAAGGCCACGATGCCGCCATCGTCGGCCGAGTAACCAAAGAGCACGCCGGCCTCGTGGTCGCGCGCACGGCTCTCGGCGCCAACCGCGTCATCCCCATGCAGATCGGGGAACAACTGCCCCGGATTTGCTGAATAATTCGCCGGTGCTGTTCAGACGCTACGATCTGCTCATGTCGTGGCACCGGGCAAAATTCGCCCGAAACCTGCTTGAGTTGGTCGTGGCGTTGGCGTTGGGACTGCTATACCTCCGGCTTGCGTCTGGCGCGGCTCGATGGGTCGGGCTCTCGAAGTAGCTGTGGGGCAGGTTGTTCAACCTGCGGACCGATTGTGAATCGGTCCAGCCGGGCGCCAGCCCGGCCGTGTCCCGGCGGGGCCACCCCGCTGGCGCCCGAGCGCACCGCCCTCGGCGCCCATCACGTAATCCCCATGCAGATCCGCGCCGTCGTGGGACTTGGGAGGGCGCAGCGTGGGCATTCGCCGCGGGCCATGAACTCATGCTGCTGTGTCGAACACAGCATCCGCCGAATCGGGAGGCAACTCGCCGTGGGCGATTCGGTCCAGGACAATCTCCCGCGCCGCGGACTGCGCCCGTTGAATTGCATCCTGCTTGGAGTCGCCGTACAAGAGAACGTTCAGTTCCGGCGCCTCGGCAATCCAACGGCCATCGAGTTCGCGATCGAGCTCGATTGTGAGCTTCATAGCCACAGCGTAGCACGCACGGCCGACGGGACACTCCAACCCGGCAGGCGACGCCGTGTCCCGGATCCGGACTTCAGGCCCGCGTCGTTCAGCGCACATCGACGGGTCGGACGCGGTACGACCAAGTGCGAAGGAATCCGTCCCGAAACGGGTAGGTTATGAGACGGGAATACACGCCGCCCGGGTACACCGTCGGGAAGGGCAGCTAGACCGGAATGACGAACGCCGAGGGGATTCGTTCGTCCAGCGTCGCGAGGACGGAATCGTGCGCCCGTGCCAACTCCGCCAAATGGCCGTCGGTGGTTTGCCGCCCGGTCTTGACCCACGCAGGAAGCCGCGCGATGTCGAGAGCGTCGGCGATGAACCGGAAGCGGACCACTCCCTGCTTCTTGAGTCTCACCAGAAGGGTTCGCGACTGTGCCACGGTCAGTCCATATTGCGGAGCCTGAGACAGAACGCGGACGAACCCCAATTCCGTGATCGCGCAAGTGAGGATTTCGTAGCTCGTTTCCTTCCCGAGACTCAGCAGCCACCGGCCAACGCGCCCATGGAACTCGTGTTCGAGAAAACCCAGCGCGACCAGTGCATTCACATCCAGCAGATATCTCACGGCAGATTCGACAGAATGTCCTCGACCTGCTCGCTGGTGAGTTGCGCCGCCCGCGGTCCGGCACTGAGAACCGGGAGACCGGTAGCGGCATCGCGCCCGATGCTCGCTTTCGCGGGCCGTGGATGGCGGGGCGTGAGGACAATTTGCCCGCTTTTCACGCTGGCGTCGAGGGCATCGCCAGGGCCAAGCCCGAGCTTTCGCCGGATGGGACCGGGAAGAACGACCTGCCCCTTGCTGGAAATGCGGGTTTGCACGGTAAGAATATCTTACCGCGCGAGGGCCTTGGGACACAACACGGCCGTGGAACCGCAAGGGAGCGGTTGCAGGATGCGTGACCGTAATTGCGAAACCGGGTACTTAGCACGCACAGCCGGCGGGACAGCGATTTCGCACTTATCAAGCGGGATGGTGCGGATCAGGGACCGGGGAGCAGCCGCTCAGTTTTTCAAAATATAGTTGACATGGAAACTGTTTCCATACAAACTAATATCCATGAAAGACGCCAAAGCACCCGATCCGGCCGTCAGCGACCTGAAAGAGCACGTGGGATTCTGGCTGCGCTTCGTCTCCAATCACGTCTCGCACGCCTTTGCCCGCAAGCTCCTGGCCAGCGGAGCGACCGTGGCCGAGTGGGTGGTGATGCGGGAGATGTTCGACGACGGGGAGACTTCGCCGGGCGTTCTGGCGGAGCGGATTGGGATGACGCGCGGCGGCGTCTCCAAGCTGGTCGATCGGCTCGTAAGCAAGAAGCTGATCGCCCGCCGGGAACGCGGCGACGACCGCCGTTTCCAGTCGATTGCGCTGACGGCGGCAGGGCGGCGGCTGGTGCCGCAACTGGCGGCACTGGCCGACCGGAACGACGAGGAGTTCTTTCATCCGCTCCTCGCCGGAGAGCGTGCCGCGCTGATTGCGATGATGAAGAAGCTGGTGCAGGCGCACGGCCTCGAGACACTACCAACCGAGTAAAGGAGAAGAGATGAGCAAGCAGGTAATTCACGAACTGGCGATCGCAACACAGCAAGGCAAGTTGACCTTCCCTCAGGTCGTCAAAGGGCTGCTCGAAGTCGGCGTGGAATCGTACCTCGTGGACTTCGCGGCAAAGCAGAAGACTCACTACCTGACGGACGGAACCACGCACACGGTGCCCATGATCCTGGACCCTGGCCGGGTAGCGGCGGAGTTCGACAGTGCTGGCTTGGTCGCGGCAATTCGTGGCGCCCAGGCAGACACGGTGCGGTACCCCGAGTTTGTAAAGCGGTCGACCGCGGCAGGCGTGATTGGCTATTGGGCGTTCCTGACCGGCAAAAGGGTGATCTACTTCGGCCGGAAAGGCGAACAGCACATCGAGGAGTTCCCGAAGCCGCGGGCGTGAGCAAGAGTGGATCATGCCCAAGCATCGGATGCCGCTCGTCGAAGAGGAACTGCAGACGATGAGGCGTATCCTCCAGCAGCAAGTGTGATTCTCTTGGGTTGGCCGAAGCCCCATATGTCCGCTTCCTTGCGGTCGCGGCTCGGTATCAGACGCCGGCCATGCCCACTCCCGCTGAATAGGCGCTAGGATGTTCCCATGCGAACCCCGTTCTGCTTCGCCATCCTCGCGATCTGCTTCGCTCTCGAAGCCCAGACCCAAAATCCGCCGCCCGCGCCGGCGTCGCTGCCCAGGGTGACCGCCGGCATCCCTGTGAATTATGACGAAGCGCTGGTGGGAACCTATCAGCTTCCCGATCCGCTGAAGATGGCCAACGGCAAACCGGTGCGCGGTGCTCGCATCTGGACCGAGAAACGCCGGCCAGAAATTGTCCGCCTCTTCGAAGAAAATCAATATGGCCGCTCTCCCGGACGTCCGGCTGACATGACCTTCGACGTGTTCGATACCGGCACGCCGGCGATGGATGGCAAGGCCATCCGCAAACAGGTCACGATCTACTTTTCGAAAAACAAGAACGGCCCCAAGGAAGATCTGGTCGTCTACGTCCCGGCGGCCGCGGCGAAGCCGGTGCCGCTGCTTCTGTCGATCGATTTTTCGCCCAACGCCAGCACGTTCGACGATCCCGGCATCAAGCTGGGCGAGATATGGAATCGTGACCATAAGCGCGTACCGGCCGAGCGCGGCGGCGGCATGTTTCACATGAAGATCGACAACCTCCTGTCCAGCGGATACGGCGTCGCCGCCATCTACTACGGCGACATCGAGCCGGATTTCCTGGGCGGTTTGCCGTTCGGCGTGCGCGCTCTTTACCTCAAGCCCGGCCAGACGGAACCTGCGCCGGACGAGTGGGGCGCCATCGCCGCCTGGGGATGGGGGATGAGCCGTGCCATGGATTATCTCGAAACCGACAAAGGCGTGGACGCGAAACGCGTCGGCATCTACGGCGTTTCGCGGTTAGGCAAGACGGTGATGTGGGCCGGCGCGCGCGATACCCGCTTCGCCTTGGTAATCGCCAGTTGTTCGGGTGAAGGCGGCGCGGCCCTGAGCCGCCGCAACTACGGCGAAACCATCGCCCACCTCACCGCGCCCAACCGCTTCCCGTATCAGTTCTGCGCCAACTACGCCCGCTACGCTGCCCACGTGGACCAATTGCCGGTAGACGCAAATCTGCTGGTCGCGCTGATGGCGCCGCGCCCGGTGCTGTTGCAGACGGGAACCACCGATTACTGGTCCGATCCGAAAGGCGAATTTCTGGCGGCCGTGGCGGCCGAACCGGTCTTTCGCCTCTTAGGCAAGCAAGGCCTGGGCACCAGCCAAATGCCCGCCGCCGGCCAGCCCATTTTCCACACCATCGGCTACTACATGCACGAAGGCCCTCACGGCACCATGCCCGGGGATTGGCAATACTTCCTCGAGTTCATGGATATGCATCTCAAAGGCGGCCAATAAGGGTTGTTCCGGTGAAAAGCGTGATGCGCGGAGACCGTTATAGCATCGTGCTTGACCTGGCGGTGGATAGCGGGCGCCAGGGCGTTCGCTACGCCGCGCCGGTGGCGCGCGGGAAATAAGCCGACGGGGTTCAGCACCGGCACGCGATTGCGAACGCTGTCGTCGCGCTAGCGCGCGCCGGCGGTTTCGACGGCCGGAGCGAACGGGCTGATGAGGTTCTGCGCACCGTCGAATTCGAAATCGACGACCGCTTCGATTTCGGCGAGCGGGTCGGATTGAATGGCGGCCCTCAGGTTTTCGCTGACGGCCAGGCGGCCGAGTTCCATGGTGTTCCGGATCCAGGCGAAGGTGACCTGGTCGAGATCCAGCTTGCCGACGGTGGGTGCGATGCGCTCGATGCACTCGCGATCGGTAGGGAAATGGATGGGGGTGCGAATCGCGGCAGGAGTATTGGCGGTGAGGGCGTTGATCCAGGTGGGCTCCCAGTCGATGCGGTTCACCAGCCGGTCGGTGACCACGTCGGCCATGCCCAGACCCACGCCGCTGTTATAGGTCAGTTCGCTCAGGTCGCGCAGAAAGATGCGCTCAAAACGGGGGGTATCGGGCCAAGGGTTGTAGGCGCCGATGGGGTTGCGGTTGACCACCTTGGTGTCCATGCCGGCGCCGGAGATATTCTTGCCGATTTCATCCAGGATCAGGATATCGGCATCGGCCGGAATGCGCGCCATCCAGGATTTCACCAGGGCCAGGTTCCCTTCTTCGCGCTGCTCCATGACTTCCACCGGCACTGCGTCCAGCTTGGCGGTATTGTGCCAGGCATCTTCCAGGATGGCGAGTCCGCCCAAAATCTTGCCCGAGCCGAGAACCTGGCGTCCGACCGTGCGGATGACGTGCTCCAGGCCCAGCCTGTAGGCGTAGGCGTGGTAGCGCTGGGCGCCGGCGAATTTGCCGAGGCCGATAGCCATCATCTTGAAGAGACCGCTTTCGATCTTGCCGGCGAAATCGGTGTGCCATTTGACGCGGCCCACCAGCATGACGCCGTCCGACTCGTAGGCCACACGGTCCATGAAGACTTCGATGCCATCGGAAGTCTTGCCGAGCGACACCACTTCCAATTGGCTGATGAGGGGGCATCCCATTTCGGTTTCGGTGATGCCATAGTGGGCCAGCACGTCGGACTGCCCGGCGGCGGAAGCGGCTCCGTGGCTGCCCATGGCGGGGAACAGGAACGGCTGCATGCCGGCATCTTTCCAGTAGCCGACCGCGTTTCGTATGATCGAGGCGATGTTATGAATTCCGCGGCTGCCAACGCCAATCGCCACACGCGACCCGGGTTTGAGGCGCGAGGCAAAACCAGCCGAGGACAACTGCTGGCGGACTTCGCCGCCTATGTCGGCAATGCGCCGGTCGGGAAACTTCTGACGGACAATCATCATGCGCGGAAGTTGCATAGCGATTTCATTTTAACCGGGATTGCGCGCGGAGGCGCGTGTATGGAAGCTCAAGATCGCACCCCGGATTCGCTACCTGCGCTGGGCGCAAGATCGCAACTACAATTACTTTGCGCCGCCCACGATTCCCAACCAGGCCGAGCTTCTGGTAAGCATCTCGTTCTAAGCCGGGCCCGCCGCGATCGGCATCCGCCAGCCCGTTCCAAAGGCGCGCGAGGTCACTTTCAGCACCGGCGCGGCTTGCCGGCGCTTGAATTCGGCGGTGCGCACCAGTTTCACTACCCGCCGCACGGTAGCTTCGTCGAACCCTCTGGCGACGATTTCGTCGGCCGACAAGGACTGCTCCACGTGCATCTCCAGAATCTGATCGAGCATGTCGTAGGGCGGCAGCGAATCCTGGTCCTTCTGATCGGGGCGCAACTCCGCCGATGGCGCCTTGGCGAAGATCGCTTCCGGAATATCCGCCGCGCGGCGGTTGCGCCATCGCGCCACCCGGTACACCATCGTCTTGGGCAGATCCGCAATCACCGCCAGGCCGCCGTTCATATCGCCGTAGAGGGTGCAGTAGCCCACCGCCATCTCCGACTTGTTGCCCGTGGTCAATAGCAGGCCGCCGTATTTGTTCGATAGCGCCATCAGCAGGTTGCCGCGAATCCGCGATTGAATATTCTCTTCGGTCACGTCGCGGGCATAGCCGCGGAAGGCGTCCGCCAGAGCCGTATCGTAGCTGTGCACCATGGGGTTGATGGGCAGGGTGAGGGTTCGCATGCCGAGGTTGCGCGCCAGCGCGAGGGAATCGTCGATGCTGCCCGCGCTCGAGTATTCCGATGGCATCAGCACCCCCAGCACGTTCTCCGCGCCTAAAGCGTCGGCTGCAATCGCCGCCGTCAGCGCCGAATCGATACCGCCGGAGAGGCCCAGCAGTACGTTGCGGAAATGGGTCTTGCGGGCGTAATCGCGCACGCCCAACACCAGCGCGTTCCAGATCTCGGCTTCGGCGGTGAAGTCGTCCTCCCAGAGCGGCCCGGTACGGCCGTCCACATCCACCACGATCAGGTCTTCCTCAAAGCCTTTGGCTCGCGCAAACAAACGGCCTTCCGCGTCGAAAGCGGCGCTGCGGCCGTCGAAGATCAAATCGTCGTTGCCGCCCACCAGGTTTACGGTGACCACCGGAAGCCGGTGACGCCGCGCCATGTGGCTCAGCATTTGTTCGCGCAGCATCTGCTTTCCCACCACGAAGGGCGAGGCCGAAAGGTTGAGCAGCAGATTGACGCCTTCGGCCGCCACCAGCTCGATCGGGTCCTGGCGATAGCGGCGGCGCTGCCAGAAGTCGCGGTCGTTCCACACGTCCTCGCAGATGCCGATCCCCAGCTTGTGCCCTTCCCAATCCAAAATCTGCGGCCCGCGGGCGGATTCGAAGTAGCGGTCCTCGTCGAACACGTCGTAGGTGGGCAGCAGGGTCTTGTGAAACTGCTGGCCGACGCTACCCCCGCCCAGCAGCACGGCGCTGTTGAATAGCGGCCGGCCCACGTCGCAGGGATTGAGCGTCGCGGTTCCCACCAGCAGCGGCGGTGCACTCGCCAGCTCCCGCGCCATGGCCGCCAGGGTTTGTTCGCCGCGGCGAATGAACCCTTCGCGCATCAGCAGGTCGCGCGGCAGATAGCCCAGCAGCGCCAACTCGGGCGTCACCACCAGATCCGCCCCCCGCTCGCCCGCCTGGCGAGTTCCCGCGACGATCCGTGCCGCATTGCCGGCCAGATCGCCCGCCGTGGTATTGATCTGCAACAACGCGACGCGCAATCGATCAATCCCTTCTGTTTCGATTATGGCAGAGGAGTAGGATGGCCTCCTGGCCTGTCAGGTGGGACAGAGCATCGCCGTTCGTGGTCTGTCGTTGCCTCGCCGGGGCGCCCGCCCGACGATAAAGTGCGACCGTCCGTCCCACGCCTCCCCAACATGCGGGGGTGGAGCGCGTTCGGAGGCCAATCTTCTGAGTCTAGGGTTTCTTCGGCTCCCGCCAGTTGTCCAACGTCAGGCCGACGCCGGTTCTCTGGATCGCTCGGAAATCGTCAGTGTTGCCAGTCACCAGCGGCAGGTCGCACCGAACTGCGACAGCGGCAATCAGGCAGTCGGGCAGTTCCAGAATCGAGCCCTGTTTCCGAGCCTTGGCGCGAATGGTGGCGGCTGCCAAATAGTCTCCCGCTGCCGGCGTGATCGCTTCGTTCCGATTCATCCAGACCATTACTCTTTGCAGTTGAGCGTACGCGCCCTTCAATTCGAGGCCGTAGGCGATCTCATAAACGGTCACGCTGGTGAACGTGAAGACACCATGCTCCGCGGCGTAACGTGCGGCTTGGCCGGCTACGGCCGGATCGCGACCCTTGAGATATTCGGAGAGGATGTCCGTATCCAGAATCGACTTGGCGATCATTCAGATCGTCTCTGCGGGGCTGGTCGGACGGCGCCGCTCCGCGTAGGCGATGGAAACTACCTCGTCCAAGAGCGCCGAATCCTCCGGACTTCCAAACAAACCCAATCCCTGCTCGAACAGCGTAGCGGTCGCCGCAAGCTCGTGCTCCAGCACTTGGCGCACATATTCCTCCTGCGACACGCCACAGGCCTCCGCCTTGGCCGAGAGAGCTGCGGTCCGTTCGTCGGGGAGGTCAATGGTCAACTTCATCGCAGTGCCTTTGCTTCATCGTAGCAGTTGCGGGAACAACAGTGCTCCGCCTATCGCCCGGTTCTACCTGCCACCGGATCTTCCGGCCAGCCATGCTTCGGATACCGCCGCGCGAGCTCTTTGCGCACCTGGGGGTACAACCTCTGCCAGAAGCCGGCCAGATCGGTGGTGGTCTGCACCGGCCGTTGGTTGGGGGCCAGCAGGCGAACCACCAGCGGCACGCCGCCGCGGGCGATAGCCGGCGTCTGGGTCATACCGAAAAAATCCTGCAGGCGGGAAGCGATCCACGGCGGCTGTCCGGCCTGGTAATGTACCCGCGTCTGCCGCCCACCGGGTAATCCGATGCGTTCGGGAGCGACCTCGTCCAGCGCCCGGCGCTCCGCCGCCGGCATCCGGTCTCGCGCCGCCCGCAACAGGGCGCCGTCGCGCGCAGCGGCTTCCAGTTGGGCGAAGCTCTTCAATCCGTGAGCCATGCGGCGCAGTACGTCCGCCCAATCCAGCGTAACGGCGAAACGCGCGCCGTGATCGGCGGCGAAGCGCAGGCGTTCCCGGAACTCGGCTTGATTTTGCAGCTCTTCGGCATCCGCGAATCGTTCCAGGCCCGCTTCCAGCGCCTTCTCGGCCAGCATTGCCGCGGCGGCTTCGGGCTCCGGCTCGCCCTGCCGCGTCTCCAGCGCCACTTCGCCATACAGCAGTTCCTCCACCGCCTCCACCCGCTCGGCCGTACGGTTCCATTCCAGTCGCGAGCGTTCGCGCACGCGTTCCGGATAAAGGTCGAGCAGCCACTCCGGTTCGATGGCGCTGGCTATCCGCACCAGCGGCAGTTTCTGCTCCGCGCGGCTCTCGGCCTCCACGGCCACCAGAAACTCCGCCTCCATCACCGTGCTCGAAGCGGCCAGTTGCGCCGAGCCGCCATCCGCCATCTGCAACTGGTCGCCCTGCCGCCGCTTGGCCACGCGGTCGGGAAATGCCGCCAGCACGCATTCCAGCAGCGCGTTCTCATCGCGCCTCGCCACCCGGCGGCTGGCGCCCGCCAGCCGCTGGATCTGGCGCACCGGCTGTGCCGTGCGCGGTTGCCACTCGCCTTCCAGCAACTCCACCAGGTCGGAGCGCGAAGCCCGCGAAGGACGCGCCGGAAGACGCTCGCCGGCGCTCAGCAGCGCAGCCACCGTGGCCCCGTCTTCCGTTACCCCGCGCCGCCGCGCCTCCACGATCAATCTCCCCAGGCGCGGATGCAGCGGGTAGCGGACCATCTCGCGTGCCGTCTCGCCGGTTGCGCCCAACCGCGCCAGCAACTCCCGCGCCTGCTCTACCGCAGCCGCGGGCGGCGCATTGAGCCACCCCAGTTGCTCCCACGCCAGCCCTATTGCATCCACCAGCAGCACCACCGGCGCCAGATCGGCGCGCGTAATTTCCGGCGCCGGCTGCAGTGGCCGGCGAAGGAAGTCTTCGAGCGGGTAGAGCCGAATCGCGCGGCCCGGTCCGGTGCGGCCCGCGCGCCCCGCCCGTTGCTGCGCGGATGCCTGGCTGATGCGCGCTACCTCCAGCGTGGGCAACCCCGACCACGTCGAATGCCCGGCCACCCGCGCCAGCCCGCTGTCGATCACCGCGCGCACGCCTTCGATGGTGATCGAGCTTTCCGCCACGTTGGTGGCCAGAATAATCTTGACCCCTTCCGACGGGCCCACCGCGCGGTCCTGCTCTTCCGGCGATTGGTCGCCATAAAGCGGGAGAACGATCCAGCCATGCCGCCCGGCCAGCGCCCCGCAGGCGGTTTGTGACTTACGAATCTCCGCGGCGCCCGGCAGAAATACAAGCACGTGGCCGTCCAGGCCGCCCGCGGCCAGGCGCTCCAGTGCGCCGGCAACCTGCCGTTCCAGCGGAACGGGCGATTGCGGCGTGTATTCGATCGCGAGCGGCCACGCCCGCCCTTCGCTCCGCATGGTGCGCGCGCCGCCCAGGTATTCCGCCACCGGCGCGGCGTCCAGGGTTGCCGACATGACCACGATCCGCAGATCCCGCCGCCCGCTGGCCTGCAGTCGGCGCAGCAGCGCCAGCGCCAGATCGCCCTCCAGGTGCCGCTCGTGAAATTCGTCCAGGATCACCGCTCCAACCCCGTCCAGGTTTGGGTCCCTCAGCAGCCGCCGCGTCAGCACCCCTTCGGTCAGGTAACGCAGCCGTGTCTTCGGCCCGGCCACCTCTTCGAAGCGCACCTGATAGCCCACCGTCTCGCCCACCCGTTCCCCACGCTCCGCCGCCACGAACCTCGCCGCCAGCCTGGCCGCCAGCCGCCGGGGCTCCAGCACCAACACCCGCCCTCCGAGCGCATCCATCAGCGCCGGCGGCACGCGGGTAGTCTTCCCAGCCCCCGCCGGCGCTTCCAATACCAGGCAGGCGTGATTTCGCAGATGATCGATAATGGCCGGAACCAGCGGGTCAATCGGGAACGTCACGCTCTTCCATTTTAGGCAGCGGTGCGGCGCCGACAGTCATCGGCCATGCGGGCCGCCTTCGGCTGCGGACGGTGTGCGGCGCGCTCACCTTCCTGAGGCAATTGGGTTCGCTCAATTCTCCCGTTCCTTTATTTTCAGTAAGTTATTGGGTTCGCTTGGCAATTTCCGTGCGAGGCGAACCGATCTGGCGGCGTTGTGCATATTTGTGCATATTTGTGCATACCCGAGCAGACCAAGGGTCTGCCCCACTTAGAGAAATAGCATGGCGATAGGGATAGCCCGGTGCGCCTCACCCCCTGCGGCGATGTAAACAAAGAAGATACTGACCGGCTGATTCGGTGACCGCTGGAAGGAGTTACTGAATCTGGAGAGGGCCCGGATCGGCCACGGGTTTGGCAGGGAGGTTATCGTGCTTGGGGCCTAGGCCGAGGGCGATCAAAGAGAGAGAATTGACTTTTCCGGAGGATTCCAGTTTCTGCTCGGCTTGGAAGCGCTTGAGGGCATCCACCGAATTCTGGTCCCAGGCGCCGTTGGCCTGTTCGGGCTGAAGGTAACCGCGGGAGACCAATGCATCCTGAATTTCTTTGTAGCGTTCCGGGGAGGGCGCCACCTGGCGCGGATGCCACGCGGTCGCGGTGTGAACCTGTCTGGTCCCGGCGCGGTGAGCGATCTGGCGGCTGGCGCCGGTTCTTGAGGCAGCCTTGGCGGTAGTTTTGTGGGCTGAAACTGCGGTTCTTGCCTGCGTTGTGGGCGCTTTGTGAGCTACGTTCTTTACCTGCGTCGTGGGCGCCTTGGGCGCGACGGTCTTCTTCTGCGGTTGCGGCGCCGGGGCAGCCGACCACGCCAGGACGGTCATCAAAGCCGCGACGGGGCAGCAGATGAGAGCCGGTTTAACCATCTTTCTATAGTACCAATTCTCATAGGGGCTCAATTCGGGGCGGGATCACGGGCCGGTTAGAGGAGGGCTGGCGGTTCCCAGGTGGATGTGGGCGCCGGTGGCTTTGCCGGGGAGGGCCTCGCGGAAGGCGAAAAACGGGATGCGATGGAGGGTGAGATAGCGGATGAGCCACTGGCCTTCGGGTTGATCGGGATGGAGGGCCACATCGACGCGGCCGCGGTGATCGAAGCCCAACTCGCGGTGGATTTCGGTCTGGCCCATGGCGGAAACGGGCAGCGGCTTGCCGAACTCGGCCTCGAAGGCGGCATTGGTGCGCTGGAAGATTTCGTCGGTGAAGATGCCGTTGCCGTCGAAACGCTCGACCACGTCGGGGGATGGCGGGCGGGATTCGGCGAGGCGGGCGGCCAGGGCGGCTTCGGCTTCGGCACTGCGCGCCAGTTCACGGGCCAGACGGGCTCGGGCTTCGGCCAAGTCATACTGTTTGCGGGCGAATTCGAGGTCGCGCAAGTAAGTGTCGAGCGACAGTTTGGGCGCGAGGTCGGATTTGACGAGTTTCTCGGCATCGTCGAAGGCGAGCTTGCGGCGATCGAAGAGGCGGCCGGCGGCGGCGATCAACTCATCGGCTTGTTTTTCAGTGAGATCGGGGCGGGAGACGCTCTGGCGGAGGATGACGGCGTCCTGGGCGTCGGCGAGAGCGGCGCGGGCTTTGTCGAGCTCGATAGGGGGCGCGACACCGGAAGTTACCAGGGACTCGACACGCTGAACCTCCATGCGCGCACGGAGAACGTCGGGATCTTCCTGGGCTGAAAGTACGAGGGCACAGAGGAAGAAGGAGAGCAATAGATAAGGCAAGTGCACCTAACTAAAAGTCTAACCCTCACAGGCTAAAGCCTGTGCTACCCGTTGCCGGTGGCACGGACTTTAGTCTGTGAGAGACAGGCCAGGAGGCCTGTCTACTCATGGTTACAGCTCTTCGTAGCATTTCCGGGCGGGGCTGCACTCGAACTCGTCGACGAACTTTCCGTCGGGGCCGAGGGGCTTGAAGGTATGCTGGCACCAGAAGGCCTGATCGTTGGAACGCTGCACGGTGGGATCCCAGGGCGCTTCAATGAACATGCCTTTCCAGCGAAGCTTTTCACAACGTCTGGCGGAGACGCGGGTGACGCCGGGCCTTTCTCCGATAGGTTCCATGGTTATGCCCTCGCTTGCACGGCATCGAGCAGCGCGCGTTTGACGGCTACCTTTGCCAGTTGGACCTTGTAGGCATTATGGCTGAGGGGATGAGCGCCGGCCACGGTGGCTTTGCCGGCGGCCTCGGCGGTTTCCTGGTTGACGGGTTTGCCCACCAGCGCCTTGGCGGCGGCGGGAGATTCCCAGGGAGTGGGCGCGACGTGGCCCATCACGATGCGAGCCGCGGCAACGATATTGCCTTTCATCGACAAAGAAACGGACGCCGTGGCCAGGGGCCAATCGAGAGCCTCCCGCTGGCGGACTTCATAGGTGGAGGAGTGGGTAGCGTCGGGGACGATGATTTCGGTCAGGATCT
Organism: Bryobacteraceae bacterium; assembly: GCA_052148435.1. Classification (GTDB taxonomy): domain Bacteria; phylum Acidobacteriota; class Terriglobia; order Bryobacterales; family Bryobacteraceae; genus JBEKYD01. The sequence continues at coordinate 133,201 of JBKQIF010000098.1, read as the reverse complement.
CATCGGGACGCAGGGCGATTTCGCGGGTGGCATTGTCTTTGGGCGCAATGAAAAACTCCTTGACCGGTAGCTCGCGGCTGCCCTTAGCCGAAACCAGCTTGACTTTCGCGTTCAGGGCGACGAGAGCGGGGCCCAGGCTGGAGGCGCTGACGAAGTAAGCCGGGCCGGCGCCGAAGATGGCGTGATACTGGTTTTCCCCATTGGGGACGAGCGGCTTGCCGTCCTTGGTAGCCAGCAAGCCGTAGCCCTGGCGAAAATACCAGCAGCGCGGCCGCTGACAGAGGTCGCCGCCCACGGTTCCCATATGGCGGATCTGCGGGCTGGGAACGCCGGCCGCGGCCATGGCGAGTGCGTGCGGCACGTCGCCGCTCCTGGCCAGTTCGTCCATGGTGACCAGGGCGCCGATGGTGACCAGGGCGCCGGTTTTCCGAATTCCGGCCAGGTCGGGAATGTTCTTGATGTTGACGACGCGCTTGGGGGTGTGGCGTTCCTCCTTCATCAAGCTGATGAGGTCGGTGCCGCCAGCGAGCACGTCGGCTTCACCCCAGTGGGCAGCCAGCAGCGCGGTGGCCTGCTGCAAGGACGTGGGATTGGCGTATTCGAAATTCTGCATTTAGACGGCCCTCCCATCGAGTGCATCGAGGACATGATCGGGAGTCATGGGGATGCGCGGCACGCGGATGCCGATGGCGTTGGCCACGGCGTTGCCGATGGCGGCACAGATGGAAACGGCGGGCGGCTCGCCCAATCCGATGACGCCGCGCCGGTCGTTTTCCGGCCGGATATCCATGTGCACCACGATGTCGCCGATATCGGAAATACCGGCGAGTTTATAGAACTCCATGTCGGCGTTGAGCATTCTGCCGGTCTGCTCATCCATCACGCGCTGCTCATAAAGGGCAGTGGAAATACCCATGATGATGGCGCCGTAGACCTGGCTTTCGGCCAGGCGGGGATTGATGATGAGGCCGCAATCCTGCACGGCGACGTAGCGATTGACCTTGACCACGCCGGTTTCGGTGTCCACGGAAACGTCGGCGATCTGGATGCCGGAGGCGCCGGCGGCGATCAAGCCACCGGGATTGCGCGAATCGTTGGCGCCGGTTTCGGAGATGGAGCCGCCGCCGCCGATCTTGCGGCAGGCCTCGGCCCAGGCGAGGCTTTTGCCGCCGCCTTTGACTTGAATCTTGCCGCCGCGAGCTTCGAGTTGGGCGGGGTCCACACCCAATGCCGGAGCGGCCACTTCGTAGAGCTTGGCGAGAGCGTTGACGGTAGCTTTGCGGGTAGAGGCGGAGACGCCGCCCACGGTGGTGGAACCGCCGGATGCGCTATCGGGAGGCAGTTGATTGGAGCCGATGGTGAGGCCGACGGCGCCGATGGGAAGGCCGAAGGTTTCGGCGGCCACCTGAGTGATGATGGTGCGGGTTCCGGTGCCGAGATCCTGGGTGCCGATTTCGATTTCGACCGAGCCATCGGCGTGGATGGTGGCGCGGCACTGGCTATTGTGGCCCATTCCGGCCCACGCGTTGAAGCCGATGCCGAGGCCGCGCTTGACGGAGCCAGGCTGACCCTGGCCGCGGAGCTTCCAGAGCTTCTTCCATTCGGCCAACTCGGCGGCCTTGTCGAGCTGCCAGGTGTAGGTGGCGCGGCGCGCCTCGGGAGCGTAGAGGTTGATATTGGTCTTGAAGACTTCGAGCGGATCGAGGGCGGCCTTGGCGGCGAAATCCTCGATGGCGCAGCAGGTGAGATAAGACGCCTGCTGATTGTTGGGAGCGCGCCAGGCGCGCTGCGGGCCGCAATTGACGGACACGGAGGAATGGTTCTGCCGTTGATTGGGTATATTCGCGAGGATGTACGGCAGCGGCGGCGAACCACCGCCGGTGACGCCGCCGGTGGCCCAGGATTCGGACTGCCAAGAGGTGATGGTGCCGTCTTTCTTGCCGCCGAGTTTGATTTTGGCGTAGGCGGAGGGACGATTGCCGGCGATCAACTGCTCGGTGGCGCGGTCGAGGAAGAGTTTCACCGGGGCGCCGCCGGCCTTCTGGGAAAGGCGGGCGCAGACTTCACCCCAGGAATCGGGGGCGAACTTGCTGCCGAAACCGCCGCCGACGTAATCCATCTGCACATTGATGTTGGGGACCGGAACTTTGAGGTTGGGAGCGAGAGTGCCGGCATAGCGGGTGACGTCCTGGGTGGAAGGCCAGGCGTTCACGCGATCGCCGCGCCACTCGATCACCTGACCGTGGGACTCCAGGCAACAGTGAGTTACGACGGGGATGCCGTAATGACCGTCGGAGACCACTTCGGCCTGCTGGAAAGCCTGATCGGGATCGCCGACGACTTTTTCTCCGGCGGCTTTGACGCGTGGGCCGGCCTTGGTCAGATCGTCCTCGCGCACCAGGTGGGGCAGGACTTCGTATTCCACCTTAATGTTGCGGGCGGCTTCCTGGGCGATTTCTTCGGTTACGGCGGCGACGGCAACGATCTCGGTGCCCTCCCATTGCACTTCGGTTCCCGCGGGCGAGACGACCTGGACGGCCTTGACGCCGGGCATCCGTTCGGCGGGGGCGGTATCGACCTTGGTGACGCGGGCGTGGGCGTAAGGGCTGGTCTGATAGGCCGCGAAGAGCAGGTCCTTGCGGGTGAAGTCGGACGTATACTTGGCGCGTCCGGCGGATTTCTGGGGGCCGTCCAGGCGCTTGATGGGCTGGCCCATCACCTGGCGGGTTTCCATGGGCGGCCAACTGTAATCGGGGGTGTTAGCCATTGCTCGTCCCTCCTTTCTTGAGGGTTTCGGCAGCTTCGAGCACGGCTTTGCGGATGCCCATATAGGTGCCGCAGCGGCAGAAATTGCCGCCCAGGCCGTGGCGAACGTCGGCGTCGGTGGGATTGGGATTCTCTTTGAGAAACCCGGTAGCGGCCATGACGAAGCCCGGCGTGCAGTAGCCGCACTGCTGGGCGTCGTTATTCCAGAAAGCGGCGGATACGGGGTGAAGCTCACCGGGGGCGGCGAGCCCTTCGATGGTTTGAATATCCTTGCCCTGGGCGTCGATGGCCAGCACGGTGCAAGAATAGACGATTTTGCCGTTGAGCATGACGGTGCAGGCGCCGCAGGTGCCGCGGTCGCAAACTTTCTTGGCGCCGGTCAGGCCGATGTAGTTGCGCAGCGCGTCAAGCAGGGTAACGCGCGGCTCCAAAGTGAGGTTGACGGGTTTTCCGTTGATGTTGAGAGTAACGGGAACGGCTTGGGGGCCGACGACTGGGGCTCCGGCCGGTTCCGCGATGGCGGGTGTTTCCAGCAGGCCGGCGCCCAACGCGCCCGACCCCAGCCCGACGCCGAGAAATCCGCGCCGGGAAAACCCGGATTTGGGCCCGGCGGGAATGCCGGGGTCCTTCTTCTTCGATTTCACCGAACACCTTCCTTTCGCGCCTCCGCGCGGGGCGCACCGAATTCGGCGGAACGATTTGGCTTCGAAACAAATATATCAGAAGACCGCGGCGGGCTGCGGCGCAGATCGGCGCGGGGCTCCCTATAATGAAACGTATGACGCCCGAAAAGATTGCCGCAACGGCGCTGCCCGCCGTCCCGCTGACGATGGAGGGGGCCAGCGTGCTGCACCAGATGATGAGATTCCGGCGCGCGGCGTGGCGCGCTCTGACGCCGGCAGCGCAGGCAGAAATCCTGGACGAGGCGGCGGCGCGGCTGGGCGAGATGGAGCGTCCGGCGGAGGGCCGGCAGAGCGCGCTGTATTCGCTGCTGGGCCACAAGGGGGACCTGCTCGCGGTGCACTTCCGGCGCAGCTTTGAAGAGCTGCAGCAGGTGGAGCTGGGGTTGGCGCGGCTGGAATTGAGCGATTACCTCGAGCCCACCGGGTCGTATCTTTCGGTGGTGGAGCTGGGGCTTTACGAATCCACGGCGAAGACCTATGCGGGGCTGGCGGCCAAGGGAATCGAACCACATTCGGACGAGTGGAAGAAGGAAATCGCCGTAGTGCTGGAGCGGCAGCGCAACGCCATGGCGACGCGCTTGTGGCCGGAGATTCCGCCGGCGAAATACATCTGCTTCTACCCCATGGACCGGCGGCGGGGCGAGACGGCCAACTGGTATCGGGAGACCATGCCGGAGCGGCAGCGCATGATGAGCGAGCATGGGCTGGTGGGCCGGCGCTATGCGGGCGAGGTGCGGCAGATCATTACCGGCTCGATCGGTTTCGACGATTGGGAGTGGGGCGTGGACCTGTTCGCCGAAGATCCGCTGGTATTCAAGAAGCTGATTTATGAAATGCGCTTCGACGAAGTGAGCGCGGTGTACGCGCTGTTCGGCTCGTTCTACGTGGGGTTGCGCGTGCCGGCGGCGGGGCTGGGCGGGGTTTTGTAGGCGTGGCGCACGCAGGAGTGCGTGCAGCGTCGAGTCTCTACTCGACGATTGTTCGCCTTGGGGCGGCGGGCGTCGAGATGAGTCTCGACGCGGCACGCAGGAGTGCGTGCGCCACGTAGACAGTGAGTGGGGATTGCGCGAAACGGTCATCATCATCGGGGGCGGGCTGGCGGGGGCGGAAGCGGCTTGGCAGGTGGCGCGCCGGGGCTGCCGCGCGGTGTTGTACGAGATGCGTCCGGCCAGGCCCACGCCCGCGCACCAGACCGGCAACCTGGCGGAACTGGTGTGCAGCAACTCGCTCAAATCCGAACAGGAATCCACCGCACCGTGGCTGCTGAAGGAAGAATTGCGGCGCATGGATTCGCTGCTGATCGCGGCGGCCGGGCGGGCGCGGGTACCAGGCGGGCACGCGCTGACGGTGGACCGGGAACGGTTCGGGGCGGCGGTGACCGACGCCATCGCTGGTGAACCGCTGATCGAATTGCGGCGGGAGGAAGTGTGCGAGGTGCCGGCCGATGGGATCGCGATTGTGGCGTCCGGTCCGTTGACCAGCGGCGCGCTGGCGGACTCCATCGCACGGCTGACGGGTTCCGAACGATTGTACTTTTACGACAGTATCAGCCCGATTGTGGATGCGGAGACGGTGGATACAGGGATTGCCTTTTGGGAATCGCGCTACGGCAAATCGACCGATGGAACCGCCGACTATCTGAATTGCCCGCTCAATCGGGAGCAATATGAGCGCTTCGTGGACGCGGTGCTGGCGGCGGAAGCGGCCACGGCGCACATCGCCGAAGACGCCACGCCGTATTTCGAAGCCTGCCTGCCGATCGAGGAGCTGGCGCGGCGCGGGCGGGAGACGCTGCGTTTCGGTCCCATGAAGCCGATGGGGCTGACGGATCCGCGCACGGGCAGGCGTCCGTACGCGGTGGTGCAGCTCCGGCAGGAGACGGGGCGGGCATCCAGCTTCAACCTGGTGGGGTTTCAGAACCACATGAAATTCGGCGAGCAGGGGCGCGTGCTGCGGTTGATACCGGGGCTCGCCAACGCCGAATTTCTGCGCTACGGACAAATTCACCGCAACACGTACATCAACGCGCCGGCGCTGCTATCGGACACGCTGCAGCTTCGGGCGCGGCCGGAAGTTTTCTTCGCGGGGCAGATATCAGGCGTGGAAGGATACGTGGAAGCCATCGCCACGGGGCTGGTGGCCGGGATGCACGCGGCGGCGCTGGCCACGGGCGAGCGGCCGCGCCCGCTGCCGCGCTCGACCGCGCTAGGCTCTCTGACACATTACATTTCCGCCGCCGACAGCAGCAACTACCAGCCCGCCAATATCACTTTCGATCTTCTGCCGCAGTTGGACGAAGCGACGCGCGAGCGGCTGCGGAGGGACAAGAAGGCCCGCCACGCCGAAGTGTGCCGGCGCGCACTGGAGGCGCTGAGTGGGTACAGCAGGGCCGAGTACAGTCACGCCGATGTGTGAACTGGAGCAGGCGATCGGCCGTTACCTGGACGAGCTGGTGCGAGAGGGCTCGTCGCCGCACTCGTTGAGGGCCTATGCGGGCGATCTGCGGCAGTTCGTGGAGTTCCTGTCGCCCCCGGATATGGCGCCGCCGGCGCCGGCAGCCGTCGATCTGCTGACGCTGCGCGAGTGGATGCTGTGGCTGTATCGGCGACATTTGAGCGCGGTCAGCATTCGGCGTAAGCTGGCCGCGGTGCGGGGGCTGTTTCGCTTTTTGCATCGCGAAGGGGTGGTCACCGCCAATTTGGCGCGCCTGCTGCGCACGCCCAAAGCGCCGCAAAAGCTGCCCGAGGTGCCGACCGCGGAAAAGACCAACGAGCTGCTGAACGCGGTGGCGGCCGATAAGCTGGAGCGGCCCTTTCCAGCGCGCGACCGCGCCATTTTCGAGGTGCTGTACGGCTGCGGCGTTCGGGTAAGCGAGCTGGCGGAGTTGAACCTGGTGGACATCGACCGGTCGGAACGCTGGATGCGCGTTCGCGGCAAGGGCCGCAAGGAACGCCAGGTGCCGATGCCGCGCCAGGCGGCCGAAGCGGTGGAGCGGTATCTGGGCGAACGGCCGGTGGTGCGCGACGACGCCGCGGTATTCTTGAACCACCGCGGCGTGCGCCTGACCACGCGGGGCATCCATGGCATCGTGAAGTTCTACGCCACGCAGCTTGGACAGGACTCGTCGCTGCATCCACACACCTTCCGGCACGCTTACGCCACTCACCTTTTGGCGGATGGCGCGGACCTGCGCGCGATTCAGGAATTGCTGGGGCACGCGCGGCTTTCCACCACGCAGAAATATACGCAAGTGGCGCTGACGGATCTGATGGCGGTGTACGACCGCGCGCACCCGAAATCGCGAGCGAAGCGCGACTCGACCAGACTATGATCACGACCGGGTGGCGCGAGTTGCGGCGCGAAATTCCGCCCACCCTGCGGATGGGCGTGCCGCTGGCGCTGGCCGAGCTGGGATGGATGGCCATGGGGGTGGTGGACATCGTCATGGCCGGCCGCCTGGGCGCCGCCGCGATGGGCGCTGGCAGCCTGGGAACAATGCTGTTCTACCCCATCGCCATTTGCGGCACTGGCTTGCTTCTGGGCATGGATACGCTAGCGGCGCAGGCATTTGGCGCGGGCAAACCGGAAGATGCGCGCCGCGCGCTGGCCAATGGCTGCTGGCTCGGGATCGTGTTGACGCCGCTGGTGGCGCTGGCGATTCTGGGCCTGATTCCCCTATTGAGAACGGCCCACGTGCAGCCGCGCGTGCTGGAGCTGTGCGGGCCGTATTTGAAGGCGCTGGTGTGGGGGCTGCCGCCGCTGCTGTTCTATGCGGCGTTTCGCCGCTACCTGCAGGCGGTCAACGTGGTGAAACCGGTGACGTTCGCGCTGGTGAGCGCCAACCTGGTGAATCTGGGCGGCAACTGGGCGTTGATGTTCGGGCATTGGGGGGCGCCGGCGATGGGGCTGGAAGGCTCCGGGTGGTCGACTTCGATTGCGCGCGGATACATGGCAGCCGTGCTGCTGGCGACTGTCTGGTGGCACGAGCGCGGGGCGGCCCGTTTCCCCTGGCGGCCGCAGTGGACGCTGGTCCGGCGGTTGGTAACGCTGGGGCTGCCGGCGGCCTTGCAGATTCTGTTTGAAGGCGCGGTGTTCGGCCTAGTGACGGTGCTGGCGGCGCGGCTGGACGAAGCCTCGCTGGCGGCGCACAGCCTGGCCATCAACGTGGTTTCGACGACCTACATGGTGCCGCTGGGGGTGAGTTCGGCGGCGGCCGTGCGGGTAGGCCAGGCCATCGGCGCGCAGGATTACGAGGGGGCGGCGGCGCGCGGCTGGACGGCGATCCTGCTGAGCGGCGCTTTCATGGCCGTCTGCGGCGTAGCGCTGTGGACGGCGCCTGCCTCCATCGTCCGCCTGTATAGCGGGGATCGCGCGGTGCTCTCGACCGGCGCCATGCTGCTACGCATCGCCGCATTCTTCGAGCTCTTCGACGGGCTGCAGGTTACGGCCACCGGAGCGCTGCGCGGCCTGGGCGATACGCACACGGCGATGCTGGCGCACCTGGCGGGTTACTGGGTGGTCGGTCTGCCAGTGGCCTATATTCTATGCTTCCCGATGGGCTGGGGAGCGGCGGGAATTTGGGTAGGTCTGAGCGCCGCGCTGATTCTGATCGGCCTGATACTGGTCCCGGCCTGGCGCCGGCGGGCGAGCCGGGCGGGATCACATCGATAAAGCCGGATTATGGAGCGGGGTACGGGACTCGAACCCGTCTAAATCAGCTTGGAAGGCTGACGCCCAGCCGCTAGGCCAACCCCGCTCACCGTTTTCATTTTAATACATCGGCGGCGCGGGGCGGCGTCGCCTTCCGGTAGAGTAAGAGATGGAAACCCGATGACCGAATTCCCGTTCCTCAATGGGCTGCTCTACACCGCCGCGGGAGTTTTGGCGTTCCTGGCGGCGTTCGCGCTGGCGGTGCGCCTGGCTCCGCTCGACCTCTGGAAGCAGATCGTGGAAGAGCGCAACGTGGCGGCGGCGATTCTGGCGGCCGGGGTGGCGCTGGCGCTGGGTTGGATCATCGCCGCGACACTGCATTAAAGCCGCCTGTGCTACCCTCGATTCTATGCTGTTTGAAGCCGACAAGGTGATGTTCGAGATCTACCGGGAGACCGAATATACGGGTCGATACCGGGTGGTCTACTTCACCGAACTCGAAGATCACAACAAGGAATCGGAAATCAACCACGCCCTGGCGGGCGAGCACGTTTACGACGGTTTTATTCGCAATTACCGCAAGGAAGAAGCCAAGGAAATCATCGGTGGAATCGTGGATCGCTTGAATAGCGGGGAGCGCATCGACCCTCAGGAAATCGAACGGGCGCTGGGCGACCACGTCGCCTGAGAACCGTGCGCATCATCCACTATCCCAGCATCGGCGAGTCGCAGTTCTTCGGTTGCGTAGCCGCGTTTACGGATTCGCTCGAAGGCGAATTGAATGCAGCCGCGGCGGCGCTGCGCCGCCTGGAGGGCCGCTCCAAAGGGGCTGCCTTCGCCTTCGAAATGGCGCTCGACGCGCACCGCTACGGGGCGCAGATCGTGCTCGACCGCTGGCTTCGGCTGGTGGAGACTTTCGGCGGGCACCTTTCGCTGATGCGCCGGCCGGAGATCGTCAGCCAGGCCAAGGCGCGCGTGGCCTCGGCCAGCAACGTCCTGGAGCGCGCCAACCGTCTGATAGACGGCGCCGAAAGCTACGGCAGCGAAGTGGTGGAAGCGTGCCTGCTGGCGTTCCGCACGATGGAAGGCATTTTTGCCGAGGAGTTCGGCGAAGCCGCGCAATCGGCCAAACTGGGCCCTATGCTGCCGGAGGATTACACCAGCGCACGCCGCATCTTCGCCGAAGATCTGGCGGCGCGATAAGTTTCAACATTCTCACAGGCTAAAGCCTGTGCCACCATTCTGCCGGCGGGTTACCGATCGAAGGCGGCACAGACTTCATCAGTCTGTGGAGGCCGCTACTTCGTCTCCAACGCCTTCAATCGCCGTTCGAATTCGATGAGCGGCTGCGCGCCCACCATCAACTCGCCGTCCACGCCTTCGGGCGTGCTCTTGCCGATCACGAAGGCGGGCGTGCCGTCGGCTCCGATGCGCATGGCCTCGAGCAGGTCGCCGTCGATGGCTTCCTTATACTTGTGGCTTTCCACGCAGGTGCGGAACTGCGGCACATCCATTTTCAGACCCTTGGCGTCGGCCAGCAGGCTCTCGAGGTCGAGCTTATCGGGATGCGCGCCCATGGCGTCGCGGAAGGTCCAGAACTGGTGCTGGTCGGCGGCGCAACGGGCCGCCTCGGCCGCGCGGCGGGCGTTGGGATGGATGGAATCGAGCGGCAGGTCGCGGCTATAGAAGCGCACCTTGCCGGTATCGATGTATTCCTTTTTGAGATCGCCGAATACACTGACGTGGAAGCGCTGGCAGAACGGGCACTGGTAATCGGTGAACTCGACGATGGTCAGCGGGGCGGTTTTGGAGCCGAGCATTTCGGCGCCTTCCAGATTGATTTTGGCGTGGGCCGCCTCGGCCGGCGCCTTGGCCTGGGCCTGAGCCTGCCGCTCCAGCAACTGGCGGATCTGCCGCAGCTCGGTGAGAATCTCATCCGCCTGCTGGCGGGTGATGCCGGGCTCCGGGACAGGCTGAACTTGGCCCGCCAGGGCCAACGGCAGAGCCAGCGCCAGGGCACCATAAACCATTCTGCGCATATTCAGTTTTTCTCCAAAATCAGCATGTACTGCACGTCGCGGCTCAACTCTTTCTCCTCGACGAGGTGAAAGTGATTGGCCTCGATCTCCTTAATGGCGTCAGGCATGTCGAGACGTATGTGGGTCATGGCCCGGCCTCCCTCCATGGCTGTCGGCCTTTTGTAATACTCCACCACCACCAGCTTGCCGCTGTCGCGCAGCGATTTGTGAATGGCTGCCAGCATCTTCTCCGGGTAATTGAAATGGTGATAGACGTCGAGCGCCAGCACCATATCCACCTGGCCTTCGGGCAGGTTGGGATCGGTTTCCGTGCCCTTGATAAAGCTCACGTTTGCGAGGTTGGCGGCGGAGGCCTTTTGTTTAGCCGCGGCCAGGAAGTCGTCGAAGATATCCTCGGCGACGACTTTTCCGTCTGGCCCGACGCGCTTGCTCAAGAACGGCAGCATGTAGCCGACGCCGGTTCCGACATCCGCCACGGTCATGCCCGGCTGGAGGCCCATATCGCGGACCAGGACGCCGGGCCTCTGCGTCTCGTCGCGTTGAGGATCGCCCAGGCCGGCGGCCATATTCTTGCGGCCCTGTTCAGTCTGATAGTTGGAATTGGCCTGCTGAGCGACCTGGGCCTGCAGCAAACCGATCGACAAAAGGGCGGCGGGAAAAGCGCGCATTTTCATAGTGCCGTCTCCATGGGCAGCGCCAGTGGCGCCTCCTTGAGAAAGTCGAGCCGCGCCATCTCCTCGACCGCCTCGCGGACGGATTGTTCCGAGGTCGGCTCCACGGTGATGACGAAGGGCAGATCGTGCTTGGTGTCGCAAGGTTCCTGCAGCACCGCTTCCAGGCTGATATTTTTGCTGCTGAGGATGCCGGCCAGCCGGGCGATGATTCCGGGCCGGTCCTCGACGCGGAAGCGAAGGTAGTAGGCGCGCTTCTGCAAGGTAATGGACACCGGCTTGTTCTCGGCCAATTGCTGGTGGGCGAATGGAGACACGCGTTCGGGGCTCCCGTTGCGGATCTCGCGCGCCACCCGCATCAGGTCGCTCACCACGGCCACGCCGGTGGGCAACGAGCCGGCGCCGCGGCCGTAGTAGAAGGTGTCGGCGCCGTACTTACCCCGCACCCAAACCGCGTTGTAGGCGCCCTGAACGCTGGCCAGAATGGTGTCGCTGGGGATGAGCGCGGGGCGGACGAAAAGGAACAGCCCCTCCGGCGTTTGGCGCGCGCCGCAGATGAGGCGGATGGTGTGGCCCAACTGGCGGGCGTAGCGGAAATCGATGGGCGAAATCCGCCGGATGCCTTCCATGAACACGTCCGAGGGCGTGATCTTTTCGCCGAACGCCAGGGCCGAAAGCAGGACCAGTTTGGAACGGGCGTCGTAGCCGTCGATGTCGGCGCTGGGATCGGCTTCGGCGTAGCCCTTGGCTTGCGCTTCGCGCAGCACTTCATCGAGCGGCGCGTCGCGCTTTTCCATTTCGGTCAGGATGTAGTTGCAGGTGCCGTTGAGAATGCCGTAGAAGGTGGTGACGCGGTCGCCGGAGATGCCTTCACGCAGCACGGTGTGAATCGGAATACCGCCGCAGACGCTGGCCTCCATGGCGAGGTTGATGCCGGCCTTGATGGCGCGGTCCCAGATTTCCGGCCCGCAGGAGGCCATCAATTCCTTGTTGGCCGTGACCACGGACTTGCGGTTGGCGATGGCGGCGTCGATGATTTCGGCCGCCACGCCGGTGCCGCCCACCAACTCGGCGACGATGTCGACCTCCGGATGCCTCACCACTTCCCGCCAGTCGGCGGTTTTCAGCACCGCGCCGCAGCCGGCGGGCAGTTTTTTTGCATCGACGGAGCGGCTGCACACGGCGGTGACACGAAGCCGAAAGCCGAGCTTATCCGCGATCTGGTCCCCGTTTTCGGCAAGAATGGCCAGCGTTCCCGAGCCGACGTTGCCCAGGCCCACGATGCCGATTCGAACTTCCTGCATATCTCTAGATGATAACAGCGGGCCGTCAGGAAGCTCCGGAGCCGTGGCGCGCGTACCGAGCCGCGCCCGCAAGGAGCGGTCTTTTCGCCCCGGGAGCACTCCTCCGCCAAGGTAAGAGACAATAAAGTTGCATGATTCGCCGAAGCATTTTGTTTCTCGCCGTGGCTCTGATGTGCCTGGCTCAGGGGTCCGACTGGAAGAAGATCGACGCGCTGCCGGGAGTCGATTTTTCGGGGCTCTCGAAGTCTCAGCGCGACGCGGTGCTGGCGGTACTTCGCTCGGAGCCGTGCGCCTGCGGTTGCCGGATGAGGGTCGCTGAGTGCCGGGTGCAGGATCCGGCATGCGGCGTCAGCCGCCGTTTAGCCTCCTTCGCGGTTCGCGCCGCCGCCTCCGGAAAATCGGAAGCGGCGATTCGTACCGAGCTCGACAAATACGCCAAGAAGCCGCCTCCGGTTCTGGAACCCGCAGTGAAGCTCGCCATCGACGGCGCGCCATATAAAGGACCGGCCAACGCCAAGGTCACCATCGTGGAGTTCTCCGATTTTCAGTGCCCCTATTGCGCCAAAGCGGAGCTTGAGGCGGCGCAGTTGGTGCAGAAATTCCCGAAAGACGTGAAGCTGGTTTTCAAGCAGTTCCCGCTGGAGGATCATTCGCAGGCCGCGCTGGCCGCTGAAGCGTCGCTGGCCGCGCACGCGCAGGGCAAATTCTGGCCTCTGCACGACAGAATGTACGCCAATTTCCGCCAGATCAACTACGCGCGAATTCTGGCCTGGGCAACCGAAACCGGCCTCGACATGAGACGTTTTCACGCCGAGTTGGATAGCCATAAGTACGCCGCGCGCGTGCACGCCGAGGAGCAGGAAGGCGAAGTCGCCGGCGTGGAAGGAACGCCCACGTTCTTCATCGACGGCAAGAAATTCAATGGTGTGTTCGAGGTAAACGCCATCGCGCCGATTGTCGAGGACGAGATGAAGCGCGGCCGGTGACTCATGTCGCCGGTCCTTTTCGTGCGCCTCCTACGCTGTGCCGCGGCCTCGAAGAAGTATCGAGACGACTCTCGACACAGCAGGCAGGAATGCCTGCGCCACGGGGCGCTATCCTGGCTTCTCGGAAAGCAGCCAGCGTGGCGGCAGGAGAACCACCGCTCAACACCTCAGTTGAGCAGCAGCGCTGTCGGGCTCACACCACACTCATCCGCAGTTCCTTCACCCGATCCCTTAACTGCGCCGCCTTCTCGAACTCGAACTTCCGGGCCGCCTCCCGCATTCTCTCTTCCAACTCGTCGATGAACTTTTGCCGCTGGGCCGGCTCCAGGCTATCGAACTCTTCATCGCTTTCGATCGGCACGGTGACGTAGTCGGCTTCGGCTATGGCGACCAGGCTCATATCGATGGGCTTGACGATGGATTGCGGCACGATGTGGTTGAGCTGGTTGTATTCGCTCTGAACCTGGCGGCGGCGGGTGGTTTCGTCGATGGCTCTTTTCATGCTGTCGGTCATCACGTCGGCGTAGAGCACGGCGCGGCCTTCCACGTGGCGGGCGGCGCGGCCCATGGTCTGGATGAGCGAGCCGGCGGATCGCAGGAAGCCTTCCTTATCGGCATCGAGAATCGCTACCAGCGCCACCTCGGGCAGGTCGAGGCCTTCGCGCAGGAGGTTGATGCCGATCAGCACGTCGAATTCGCCGCGCCGCAGATCGCGTAGAATGCGCATGCGATCGAGCGTGCTGATTTCCGAATGCAGGTAGTTGCAGCGCACGCCCACTTCGGCGTAATACTCGGCCAGGTCCTCGGACATGCGCTTGGTGAGCGTGGTCACCAGCACGCGCTGGTTCAAGGCCACGCACTTGCGGATCTCGCCCAGAAGGTCGTCCACCTGGCCCTTCACCGGCCGGATTTCGATGCACGGATCGAGCAGGCCGGTGGGACGGATGATCTGCTCCGTCACCACGCCGTTGACCTTGGTCAGCTCATACGGCCCGGGCGTGGCCGACACATAGACCACCTGATTGACGCGGTGCTCGAACTCCTCGAAAGTGAGCGGCCGGTTGTCGAGCGCGCTGGGCATGCGGAAGCCGTGCGACACCAGCACTTCCTTGCGCGAGCGGTCGCCGTGATACATGCCGCGGATCTGGGGCATGGTCTGGTGGCTCTCGTCGATGAACATGATGGAATCGTGCGGCAGGTAGTCGAGCAGGGTGGGCGGCGCTTCGCCAGGCAGGCGGCCCGAAAAATGGCGCGAGTAGTTTTCGATGCCGTGGCAGTAGCCGATCTCCTTGATCATTTCCAGGTCGAACATAGTGCGCTGGTAGAGGCGCTGCGCTTCCACCAGCTTGCCCTGCTTTTCCAGTTCTTTGTGCCACCACTCCAGCTCCTGGCGGATGCTCTCGCGGGCGCTGTCCCTGGTTTGGTCGCTCATCACGTAGTGGGTCTTGGGATAGATGGGCAGGCGGGTGTAAGTCTGGCGCACCTGGCCCAGCAGCGGATCGATTTGCGAGAGGCTCTCCACTTCCTCGCCGAACAATTCGATGCGGTAGGCGTAGTCGTCGTAAGTGGGATAGATTTCGATCACGTCGCCGCGCACGCGGAAGGTGCCGCGCTTGAAATCGGTTTCGTTGCGCTCGTAGAGGATGTCGACCAACTTCGAAACGATCTGGTTGCGGGTGATGTTCTGCCCCTTTTCGAGCATCAGCAACATGCCGTAGTAGGCTTCCGGCGAGCCCAGGCCGTAGATGCAGCTTACCGAGGCGACGATGACGCAGTCGCGGCGCTCGAACAGGGATTTGGTGGCCGCCAGGCGGAGTTTGTCGAGCTCATCGTTGATGGTGGCTTCTTTTTCGATATAGACGTCGCTCGATGGAATGTAGGCTTCGGGCTGGTAATAGTCGTAGTAGCTGACAAAATACTCGACGGCGTTTTGGGGAAAGAATACTTTGAACTCGTGATAGAGCTGGGCGGCCAGAGTCTTATTGTGGGCCAGGATCAGGGCCGGCTTATTGACGGCTTCGATCACCTTGGCCATGGTGAAGGTTTTGCCGGAGCCGGTAACGCCCAGCAGCACCTGGTGTGGCTCGCCGTCGCGGACCCCGCGCGTGAGTTCGGCAATGGCGTTTTCCTGGTCGCCGCGCGGGCGGTAGGTCACGGCAAGCTGGAAGCTCATGCTTCCAGGGTACCGTGGGACAGGCCATCGTTCTTCGCGGTCTGTCAGGCTCGCCAAGCTGGAGGCCGCGGGATTCGGCGATCGGTTGGCAGACCACAAGAAACGCCGGTCTGCCCCACGATATGCTGGAGGCTGCGGTGGACTTCAACCCATCTTCGGTAGCGCGCGTGTGCGTCCGCTCCCCTAACTGGCTGGGCGATGCGGTGATGTCGTTGCCGGCCATTCGCGCCATTCGTAATACTCTGCCGCACGCGCAACTGGCGCTGGTGGCGCGGCCCGGGCTGGCCGATCTGTTCGCCCGCGAAGACGCGGTGGATCGGGTCATCCCGTATCCCGCGCCACGCAATTTCGCGGCCCGGCGCGCCTTCGCCCGCGAGCTTCGCGAAGAAAGGTTCGATTGCGCCATTCTGCTGCAGAACGCGTTCGACGCCGCGCTCGTCGCCTGGCTGGCGGCCATTCCGGAACGGATCGGCTACAACCGCGACGGCCGCGGCTGGCTGTTGACGCGCGCCATCCCCGTTCCTGAGTCCGGCGACATCCCGCGGCATGAACGCTTTTATTATCTGGAGCTGTTGCGCCGCGCGGGAGTGATCGACCGGTTTCCGCCTTGCGACGCGATTGCTCTGGAAAACGTGGAAACCGCGCGCCGCTCGGGAGCCGAACATCTGGCGGCGCTGGGCATTGCCGAGCCGGTGATCGGCATCAGCCCGGGCGCTGCCTACGGTAACGCCAAACGGTGGATGAGCGAGCGCTTTGCCGAATGCGGCCGCGCGTTGCGGCCGGCGGACGGCACCGTGCTGGTGTTCGGCGCCGCCGCGGAGCGGGAGTTGGCGGAAAGCGTGGCTCGGGAAATCCCCGGCGCGCGCAACCTGGCCGGCGAAACCTCGCTGCGCGAGTTCATCGACCTGGCCGCTTGTTGCCGGCTGTTTCTGTGCAATGATTCGGGCGCGATGCACGTGGCCTCCGCGCTAGGCGTACCGACGATAGCGGTTTTCGGCGCCACCGACGACGTAACCACCGGCCCCACCGGCTCGCTCGCCATGGTCGTCAGGGAACACGCCGAATGCAGTCCCTGTCTGCTGCGCGAGTGTCCCATCGACCATCGGTGTATGACACGGGTCTCGGCGGAACGGGTGATTGAAGCTGCGGGGAAGCTTTGTGCCGGCGCGCCGGGTTAGAGGCAGCCCCATCGGCGGCTGACCGCGCACGCGTTCGGCCCGTCTGCTATGCTTCTGGCGGAAGCAACGCATAATTGCTTCGGCTATGACCGTCACCGTCAAAGATGCCGCCGAGCTCCAATGCAGTAGCAGTCAGCGCAATCCTGCGCCGCACATCGAGCGCGTATTAAGGAACCCGACCCGCCTGGCTCGCTCCATGCCTGCGCTACATTGGTCTTGAGCCGGCACCTTTCCATGGACAGTCGCAACAAGATCGTTTTGCCGGAGGCACTCCCCGCGCTGGGCCTGACCGCGCCCACGGTTGCCGTCGGTTATTTCGACGTTCTCGGTCCCGCGCACGTCGCCGAACTGGATGCGCTCACCGGCGCCGGGCCGCTGGTGGTGGTGGTTCTACCGCTGGAGAGTGAACTTCTGGCCGAGCGTACACGCGCGGAATTGGTCGCGGCGCTGCGCGCGGTGGATTACGTCGTTGCAGCGGACGATCCCGATCCCTCCGCGCTGCTCGATGTGTTGCGGCCTTCCCGGGTGGCGCGCCTGGAAACGGCCGACCTGCGCCGCCGTCATGAGCTGATCGAAGATGTCCGCCGCCGTCACCATGCCTGATCTCCGGCTTCTGGTTGTCCGCCTGGGCGCCATGGGCGACATTCTGCATGCTTTGCCCGCGGTGGCGTCGTTGAAGGCCAGCCATCCCGCGGCGCGCATCACCTGGGCGATCGAGCCGCGGTGGGCACCGCTTCTCGAAGGCAATCCCTACCTGGACCGGTTGGTGATGGTGCGGCGCGGCAGCCTGGCGTCACTCCGCGAAACCTGGCGCGAACTGCGCTCGGAACGCTACCATTGCGCGGTGGATTTTCAGGGGTTGCTGAAGTCCGCGCTGGTTGCGAAAGCGGCCCGGCCAGGCCGGCTCTTCGGCTTCGACCGTACGCAAGTGCGCGAACCGGCAGCTACGCTGTTTTATTCCGATACGGTTCATTCCAGCGCTTCGCATCGCGCCGATCAGTGCCTCGACCTGGCGGCGGCGGTGCCCGGCACCAACACCAGGTTTCACGAATTCTCGCTGCCCCAGGGTCGGCCGGAAGGGGAACTCCCGGCTGGCGATTTCGTGCTCGCATCGCCGGTGGCCGGATGGCGCGGCAAACAATGGCCGCTGGAGTTTTACGGCGCACTGGCAGAGCGTTTGCGCCGTGAGTTGGGCCTGCCGCTGGTGTGGAACGTCCCCTCCACCGGGAAGGTGCCTGTGGTCGAGGGCGTTGGGATCCACGTTTCGTCGCTGGAGGGATTGATCTGGGCCACGCGGCGGGCGACAGCCATCGTCGGCGTGGACAGCGGCCCCATGCACCTGGCAGCCGCGTTGGGCAAACCGGGAGTTGCCATTTTCGGCCCCACCGACCCGGCGCGCAACGGCCCCTACCAGGCCAACGCCGGCCTGCGTGTATTGCGCGACGCGGGCGCCGTCACAACCTATAAGCGCGGCGATACCATAGACGACAGCATGCGCCGCATTTCACCCGGCCAGGTTTTTGAGACACTGCGCGAAGCGCTCGGGTTTGTCGGCTGATGCCGCGGTTTCCCAAACTGTATGCCGATACCGTGGCGCGCCTGCGCGTGCCGTCCGGATTCCTGCTGGTGCTGGTGTTCGCCTGGTTTTCGCATCCCACCGCACCCTCTTTGTGGACCGGTTTGCCGCTGTCGCTGGCGGGCCTGGCCCTGCGCGGATGGGCCGCCGGCTGCCTGGCCAAGAACCGCCAACTGGCCACCGGCGGCCCGTATGCCTACACCCGCAATCCGCTCTACATCGGCACGCTGCTGGTGGCGGCCGGGCTCTCCATCGCGGCCCGCAGCCCGGGGCTGGCGATTCTATTCGTACTGGTATTTGTTTTCGTTTATCTGCCGGTGATTCGACTGGAGGAGCAACACCTGCGCGAGATTTTTCCGGGCTACGCCGCGTACGCCGCTCAGGTTCCGGCACTCTGGCCGCGGGTTCGGCCCACGCTCCAAAATAATTCGGATCCTTTTTCGTTCTCTCTGTATCTAAACAACCAGGAGTATCAAGCCGGAGCGGGTTTTGCTGCCGGGATGCTGTTCCTTCTTTGGAAGCTTTGGTTTCGATAGGGCGGGCGCCTTTCTGTGAGCGCCCGCCCTTTCTGTCTCCGCGCCCCAATCCCATTGCCGGCGCGCGTTATAGTAGTTATTTCCCCATGCAAATTGAGAAAGTGTACGAGCCCCAGCGGTTCGAACCGCAGTGGGCTCAGTGGTGGATCGATTCCGGTATCTTCCGCGCCTCCCAACGGGCGTCCGGGCGGGTATTCTCGCTGGTCATTCCTCCGCCCAACGTGACCGGAGTGTTGCACATCGGCCACATGCTGGAACATACCGAAATCGACGTCACCGTTCGTTGGCATCGCATGCTGGGGCACAACACGCTTTGGCTGCCCGGCACGGATCACGCCGGCATTGCCACCCAGATGGTGGTGGAGCGTAAGCTGGCCGAAGAGGGCGTGAATCGTCTCGACCTGGGCCGGGAAGCCTTCGAGAAGCGGGTCTGGGAGTGGAAAGTCCAATACGGCGACACCATTAAGAGGCAGATGATTCGGCTGGGCGCGAGCTGCGATTGGAGCCGCGAGCGCTTCACTCTCGATCCCGGTCTGAGCCGCGCGGTGCGCGAAGTATTCGTGCGCCTGTACGAAAAAGGACTGATCTATCGCGGCGAGTACATGGTGAACTGGTGCCCGCGCTGCCAGACCGCGCTCTCCGACCTGGAAGTGAGCCATAGCGAGGCCGCCGGTCACCTGTGGCACCTGCGCTATCCGGTCAACGGCCTCATGGACCGGTACGTCGTGGTAGCCACCACGCGCCCGGAGACCATGCTGGGCGATACCGCGGTAGCCGTTCATCCCACCGATCCACGCTACGCGGATCTGCACGGCCGCACGGTCCGGTTGCCGCTGATGGATCGCGAGATTCCGATCATCGCCGACGAGCTGGCCGATCCGAAATTCGGCACCGGCGTGGTGAAGGTCACGCCGGCCCACGACCCCAACGATTTCGAAGCCGGCCGCCGCCACAACCTTCCCAAGATCCAGGTGATCGACGAGCACGCCGCCATGACCGCGGCGGCCGGCCCCTACGCCGGTCTCGAGCGCTTCGAAGCCCGCAAACGCGTCCTGAGCGATCTGGAAAAACTGGGCGTGCTGGTCAAGACCGAAGATTACAAGCTCAACCTGGGCAGGTGCGACCGCTGCAAGACCGTGGTCGAGCCGCTGGTCTCGACGCAATGGTTCGTCAGGACCAAGCCGCTGGCCGAGAAGGCGATTCAAGCCGTGGAAAGCGGCCGCATCGCCTTCATCCCCGCCAATTGGTCGAAGACCTACTTCGAGTGGATGTACAACATCCGCGACTGGTGCATCTCGCGCCAGCTCTGGTGGGGGCACCGGATTCCCGCCTGGCACTGCGGCACGTGCAAACAGATTACGGTGGCGCGGGAGGCGCCGGCGGTCTGCGCGCATTGCGGCTCCGGCGAAATCCGGCAGGACACCGACGTGCTCGATACCTGGTTCAGCTCCGGCCTGTGGCCGTTTTCCACCCTGGGATGGCCGGAACAGACCGAAGACCTGGCCACCTATTACCCTACCTCGCTGCTCATCACCGGCTTCGACATCCTGTTTTTCTGGGTGGCCCGCATGATCATGCTGGGCATCGAATTCATGGGCGACGTGCCGTTCCGTCAGGTCTACATCCACGGCTTGGTGCGCGACGCCGAACGGCAGAAGATGTCCAAGACCAGGGGAAATACCATCGATCCGCTGGTGGTGACCGAAAAGTATGGCACCGACGCCGTGCGCATGGCGCTGCTGCAAGGCGCCGCACCCGGCACGGATATCGTCCTGACCGAAGATCGCATGGAAAGCTCGCGCGCCTTCGCCAATAAGATCTGGAACGCGGCCAGGTTCCTGTTCCTCCATATGGAGCGCTCCGGCGTCGAGCCCTGGGTCCCGGTCAGCCTGGAGGAATTCCGGCCCGAGGCCGACCCGGTCACCCTGGCCGTTCCGATCGAGGACCGCTGGATCTTCAGCCGCCTGAACAGTTGCGCGGAACAAGCCAACCGCGCCATCGAAACCTACCGCTACCACGAGGCCGCGCAAGTGCTGTGGCACTTCTTCTGGCACGAATTCTGCGACTGGTATCTGGAGCTGAAAAAGCAGCGCTTCGAAGAGAACAGCGGACTGACCGCCGCGTGGCGAAACACGCTGGCGGCGTTTGAAACCGCGCTGCGCCTGCTCCATCCCGCCATGCCGTTTCTTACCGAGGAGCTTTGGCAGCGGCTGGCCAAAGGCGCGGCACGGCCGGTTTCGATCGCGCTGGCCCCTTACCCGCAATACAGCCAGCAGGGCACCGACCACAGAGCCGAGCGCGAAATCGAAGTGCTGCAGGAGGTGGTGACGCTGGCGCGCACGCTGCGCACCGAGGCCAAGCTCGATCCCAAACAGCAACTTTCCGGGACGCTGTATTCGCGCAACGCCGGTCTGGCCGTCGCCGAGCGTCATGCCGCGGCCATTCAGAAACTGGCCAATGTGGCGCTGGAATTTCGCGCCGGGGAGGCTCCCAAAGCGGCTGTCGCCAAGCGCTCCACCGCCGAATTCGACCTGGTGTTGAACGTTCCCCAATCGCAGCAGGACGCGCTCCGAAAACGTCTGGACAAAGACAAGGCTCAGCTTCAGAAAAATGTCGCCAGCGGCACGAGGCAATTGAACGATCCGGTATTTCTGGGTAAGGCTCCCACCCACGTCGTCGAATCGATCCGGCAGAAACTGGTGGAGTACGAAGCCCAGTTGCGCAAGATAGACGACGAACTCGCCGGCCTATGAGCCTCGCCATCGTCCGCCTGGCGCTCAAAGAAGACATCGGCTCGGGCGATGTCACCAGCCGCGCCTGCGTGTCCGCGTCGCGGCGCGCCAGCGGCTGCTTCCTGGCGCGCCAGGAACTGATCGTGGCCGGTCTCGAGGTGCTCGAAGAGATTTATCCGGAAGGCCTCGAACTGCGCAAGCGGAACGGCGACCGCTGTGCCGATGGCGAGATCATCGCCACGGTTTCCGGCAATGCGCGGGAATTGCTCGAACGCGAACGCGTGGCTCTCAATTTTCTGCAGCGGCTGAGCGGAGTGGCAACGCTGGCGCGGCGCTACGCCGATGCCGTAGCCGGTACTCGCTGCCGCGTTCTCGATACGCGCAAAACCACCCCCGGCATGCGCATGCTGGAAAAAGCCGCGGTCCGCGCCGGCGGCGTCACCAATCACCGCCTCGGGCTGTGGGACGCCGTTCTCATCAAGAACAATCACATCGCCGCCGCCGGGGGCGTCCGTCAGGCGATCGAAGGCGCGCGGCGGAGCGGCCTCGAAATCGAAATTGAAGTGCGCACCCGCCCAGAGCTGGCGGAGGCTCTGGCGTGCGGCGCGGACCATCTTCTGCTGGATAACCTCACCCCCGCCGAAGCTGCCGCGTGGATTCAAGAGATCGCCGGCCGGGCGGCGGTGGAACTTTCCGGTGGCATCACGCTCGACAACGTGCGCTCCTACGCGGACACCGGCGCCGATTTCGTATCCTGCGGCGCCATCACCCATTCCGCGCCGGCGGTAGACCTGAGTTTCCGGCTGGAGCTGGCGTGAGAGAAACGCTGTGGGGCAGACCATCGCTGTTTGTGGTCTGTCCTGCCTCGCCAGGGCATACATCTCGAAGGTGGATGGCAGACGTGGCGCGCGCACTCTTGCGTGCCGTGTCGAGACTCCTCTCGACACGTCTTTGCAGTCGTTACACAGTGCGGAAGCCGGGCGTCGGCAGGAGTGCCGACGCGGCACGCAAGAGTGCGCGCGCCACGTGGTCACCCTGGAAGTTACTGCCATGATCCCTCTCGACATCGACCGGCTGCGGCGCGCGTTCCCGGCGCGACGCATCGACTACTACCCCTCCATCGACTCCACCATGCGTGCCGCCGCCGGGCTGGAGCCCGGGTCGGTCGTGCTGGCCGATGAGCAGACCGCCGGCCAGGGCCGTCATGGACACGCCTGGCACTCCGAACCGGGCGCCGGCATCTACTGCTCCATGGTGCTGCCGCCCACGCCGCTGCTAACGCTGGCGTTGGGGCTGGCTACGGCCGAGGCGATCGTCTCCGTCGCCGGCATCGCCTGCGACCTGCGCTGGCCCAACGACGTGATGCTGGGCACCCGAAAACTGGCGGGCATCCTGGTGCAGTTGGTCGACGGACGGGCGATTGCCGGCATCGGCATCAACATCGCGCACCGCCGGTTTCCGCCCGGTCTGGAAACCGAAGCTACCTCGCTCGCCCTCGCCTGGACGGGTTCCGGATCACTCCCTTCGCGGGAGGAAATTCTGTTGGCGCTCGTCCGCGCGGTGGATGAATTCGCCAGCGAAGATGCGCCCACCATCCTGCGGCTGTTTACGCACGCGTCCAGCTACGCATCCGGACGGCGCGTGGTGGTAAACTTGCCCGACGGGACCATCGCCGGCACCACCTGCGGTCTGGACGATGCGGGCTTTCTCAGGGTTCGGCAGGACGACGGAACGGTTACCTTGATCCTTGCGGGAGGCGTACGTGCTTCTGGCACTTGACGCGGGCAACAGCAATATCACCATCGGCGCATTCGAGGGCCAGCGGCTGCTGAGCCAGTGGCGGCTGCGCACGGTGCACGAGCAGACCGCCGACGAGTGGGGCATCCTGCTGCGGAACCTGTTCTCGCCGGCGGGCCTCGAGATCGGCGCCATCGACGGCATCATTATTTGCAGCGTGGTGCCGCCCATCGATTCCACCCTGGCGTTCATGACCGAGCGGTATTTCGGCACCGCGGCGATGTTTGTGACGCCGCGCACCGACATCGGCCTGGCCATCCGCTACGACAACCCCAACGAAGTGGGCGCGGACCGGCTGGTCAACGGGGTGGCCGGATTCTACAAATACGGTGGTCCGTGCATCGTGGTGGACATGGGAACCACCATCAATTTCGACGTGATTTCGCGCGACGGCGAATACCTTGGCGGGGCCATCGCGGTGGGCATCGGCATCGCCATCGAAGCCCTGTTCGCGCGAACGGCGCGGCTGCCGCTGGTCGATTTCGGCGCACCCAAACAGGTTATCGGCACCAACACCGTCGCCAGTATGCAATCGGGTCTGTACTATGGCGCGATCGGGATGATTGACGGGATCGTGGAGCGCATCGTGGCGGAGCTGGGCGCCGACACCAAGATCGTCGCCACCGGCGGCCAGGCGGGCATGATCGTCAGCGGTTCGCGCTATCTGAAGATCGTCGACGAGCACCTGACGCTCGAAGGGCTGCGCATGATCTGGGAACGCAACCAGGGAAAAGCAGCCGACGGCCAGTGAACTACTTCAACTACTTCACCGAAATTGAAGAGCACTTCCAGCGCGCGCGCGGCACCAGCCTGTTTTTGCTGTCGCCTCTCGATTGGGCGCTGGCGGAAAGCTGGAAGAACCAGGACGTGCCGCTCGAAGCGGTGCTGCGCGGCATCGAGACGGCTTTCGAAAAATGGCGGTCGCGCAAAGTCAAGACCCAGATGGTGAACTCGCTGGCGTTCTGCGCCCAGGCAGTGCTGAGCGAAGCGCAGAAAATGGCCGGCGGCGATGCCCGGCCGGAACGCGCCGCCGCGCCGGCCTTCGCCACCGAAGAGCTTCGCGCCTACCTGTCGGCCAACGCGCGGGCCATGCCGCCCGGATACGAGGAAATTGCCGCCGTGTTGGACGGCCTGGCGAAAGACGTCGAACGGCTGGCCACCGACCTGGAAGCCCTGGAACAGCGGCTGACCGTGCTGGAAGAGAAAATGATCGCCCACGCGCGCGCCGGTCAATCGGAGGAACGGGCCCTGGCCTCGCGCCAGGAGCTGGACCGCCAGTTACGCCCCTATCGTTCCAAGATGACCGCCGCGCAACTGGGGTTACTCGAAAAGCAGTACCTGGACCGCAACCTGCTCGAACAGGCCGGCTTGCCTCGTCTGAGCTTGTTCTACATGCGATAGCGCCTGTTAGCGAGAGAAACTATGAGAATGAGCAATATCTCTTTTGTGTTGATGTTGTGCGCCGCCGCCGTGCCGGCGTTCGGCCAAAACGTTGTAGTTCCCTGGGACAACATTCAAAGCGTTTCCAAGACTACGCCAACCTTGCAGGTAGTGGTGAACCCTCCCCTGCGGCCCCGGTCCGCCGTTCACGACCGGGCCTATGCCGCGGTCCGGCGGCTGGGCGCCGAGTACGTGCGATACGTTCCCTGGCTGCCGTATCCCAGGCTGGGCGTGGCTGAACTGGAACCGCCCGCCAATGGCCACGCCTCGTGGGATTTTTCGTCGATCGATCCCATGACGGAGGATTTCTTGAATGCCACCAGCGGCCACTCCGTTATCGTGAATTTCAGCACCACACCACAGTGGATGTGGGTCACGCCACAGCCGGTGGCGTATCCGAGCGACCCCGACCAGGCGATTTGGAATTACACCCAAGGCACGCAATTGCGCGATCCATCCGGCAAAGAACTGGGCGACTACTATGCGAGACTCGTGAGCTGGTACGTGAACGGTGGATTCACCGATGAGTACGGCAAGCGGCATGAATCCGGCCATCGCTTTAAGATTCCGTATTGGGAGGTGCTGAACGAGCCTGATTTTGAACACAAAATGACGCCGGAACAATATACCTTGTGCTACGACGCCATTGTTTCCGCGATCAAGGCCGTGGCGCCGCAAATGAAGTTCGTCGGACTGGCGCTGGCGATGCCTTCGGACAACCCGCGCATGTTCGAATATTTCCTGAATCGAGCCAACCATAAGCCCGGTATTCCCATGGATATGATCTCGTATCATTTCTACGCCTCGCCTGGCGCCGGCCAGACCGCCGAGGTCCAGCAGTTCACATTTTTTGAGCAGGCGGATCGTTTCTTGACTACCGTGAGGTTCATAGAGGAAATCCGTAAGCGGCTGTCGCCCGCAACACGAACCACCGTGGATGAAATCGGGTCCATTTCGGCGGACGATGGTTTGCAGGACAAGCCCGGCCATGTCACGGCGGCGATTCCAGATTCGTATTGGGCTCTTTCGGGAGCTACCTATGCTTACGTTTTCGGGCAGCTTGCCACGCTGGGTATCGACGTCGCCGGTGAGTCCCAGCTCGTGGGTTACCCCACCCAGTTTCCGAGCGTTTCCATGGTGGACTGGAACACCGGAGAGCCCAATGCTCGCTTTCGTGTACTCGAATTGTTGAAGAATAATTTTGGCCCCGGTGACAAGATTGTAAGCGCCTCGTCCGGTACGCCTGCAGTGTACGCGCTCGGTTTTATCGGGCGAGGGGATGGGGAGCACAAGCTCCTGCTGGTGAACAAGCGGGATCGCGACGTCGAATTGACCCTGCCTCAGCCCGGCAAGAAGGTTGAATTCGTCGACCAGACCACCAAAAGTAATCCGCCCGTGTCGCGGAAATTGTCGGAAAACAAATATACGCTGGGCGGCTTAGGCGTTGCGGTTGTTACCCTGCAATAGGAAATGCGCCCATCCGGGTCGCGGCTCCAAGTGGAGCGCTTGGCGTTTTCTTTCGCCGGCTTGGAGGTTTTGGGGCCAGGGCATTTTCCGGTTCCGTTTTCCGGTGCTACCATCAATAGCTCATGGCGGCGAAACGCGCCCTGATTACCGGCATCACCGGGCAGGACGGCTCTTACCTCTCGGAACTCCTTCTGGACAAGGGTTACGAAGTGCACGGTATCGTGCGCCGCGTGGCGCTCGAGGATCCGGAGAACCGCCTCCGCCGGCTCGCCGGAATTCGCGACCGCATCCAGTTCCACGCGGCTTCGCTCGAAAGCTACGCCAGCCTGCACCAGGTGGTCGACAAGGTGCGTCCCGACGAATGCTATCACCTGGCCGCCCAGAGTTTCGTCAGTTACTCGTTCGACGACGAATTTTCTACCTTGCAGACCAATATCAACGGCACCCATTACCTGCTGGCCACGCTCAAGAACCTGGCTCCCCGATGCCATTTTTACTTTTCCGGGTCGAGCGAAATGTTCGGCAAAGCCGAGTACGTTCCGCAGAACGAACGCACCCCGTTTCACCCACGTTCCAGTTACGGAATCAGCAAGGTGGCGGGTTTCGAGCTGACGCGGAATTATCGCGAGGCGTATGGCATGCACGCTTCCAGCGGCATCATGTTCAACCACGAATCCCCGCGGCGCGGCTACGAATTCGTGACCCGCAAGATTACCTCCGGCGCGGCGCGGATCGCGGCGGGCAAAGCCGATAAGCTCCCCTTGGGCAACCTGGAGGCGAAGCGGGACTGGGGCCACGCCAAGGAGTATGTCCGGGCGATGTGGCAAATGCTGCAGCAGCCCGAACCCGACGATTATGTCATCGCCACCGGGGAAACCCATTCCGTCCGCGAGTTCGTCGACCTGGCTTTCCGCCTGGCCGGTTTGGACTACGAGAAATACGTGGTGCCGGATCCGCAGTTGTTCCGCCCGGCGGAAGTGAACATTCTGCAAGGCGACGCCTCCAAAGCACAGCGCGTTTTCGGCTGGAAATTTCAGACCGGGTTTGAAGGAATTGTGCGCGAGATGGTGGCGAACGATTGCCGTGCGCTGGGGATCGAGATAGGCGATCGGCCATCGGCTCAGCCCGGTTTGGCTGACCGCTGAAAGCCCCCGATGCGCCGCCGAATCTCTCAAGCGGTGTACTAAGATAGCCTCCGTGGACCCAATCCTTCGTCATATCCGGCACCAGCGGGAAGCTCTCATTGCGCTGCTGGCCTCACTGGTGGAAGTGGAGTCGCCGAGCGACGATGCCACCGCGGTGGGGCGTTTCGTGGAACTGGTCTCCGATACGCTGGCGCCGATGGGGAGCATTCGCAAGCACGCCGGCGGCACGTTCGGCCCGCACCTGAGCTGTGAAATGCGTCTGCCCGGACGCCGGAAAAACGGGCAGGTGCTCGTGCTGGGGCACTCCGATACGGTCTGGCCGCTGGGCACGCTGCGCAGCATGCCGTTTCGCCGCGCCCGCGGCCGGCTGTGGGGACCGGGCGTGCTCGATATGAAGGCCGGCATCGCGTCTTTTGTCTTCGCCGTCCGCGCCCTCGGAGAGTTGGAAATTCCCGTGCCTTCGCGCGTCTTGCTGCAGCTCAATTCAGACGAAGAGGTGGGCAGCCCGAGTTCTCGCACACTGACCGAAACCAACGCCCGCGCGAGCCGCGCCGTGCTGGTTCTGGAGCCCGGAACCGGCTTGTCCGGCAAACTCAAGACCGCGCGCAAAGGCGTGGGCGTGTTCGCCGTGACGGTACATGGCAGGGCGGCGCACGCGGGCGTCGATTTTTCGGCCGGCGCCAGCGCCGTACTGGAACTGGCGCGTCAGATCCAGCGCATCGCCGGCTTCACCAATCCGGAACGCGGCATCACCGTCAATCCCGGTGTGATTGCCGGCGGCACGCGCTCCAACGTAATTGCCGAAACCGCGCGCGCCGAAGTGGACGTGCGCGTGCCGCGCCTGCGCGACGCCGCCTCCCTGGAGCGGAAATTCCATCGTCTCGGAGCCTTCGACACGCGATGCCGCGTCGAGGTTAGCGGCGGATTGAACCGTCCCCCCATGGAACGCACCCCGGGCACGGTGCGGCTGTTTCGCCTGGCGCAAGAGCTGGGAGCCGGGATGGGAGTGACGGTGGAGGAGTCGCACTCCGGCGGCGGTTCCGACGGCAACTTCACCGCGGCACTTGGAGTGCCGACCTTGGATGGCCTGGGAGCGGCCGGTGAGGGCGCACACGCGGCCAATGAGAACATCCTCATTAATCGCATCGCCGACCGCACGGCCCTGCTGGCCAAGCTCCTGGCGGCCCTTTGAGTTCCTGACGCGGGCCCGGCAGTATTGCGGTTCCCCGTAAATGAGGGTATTGGCAACCACGATAAAGTGGTGCTAAACTCCGTTTAGGAGTTGCTTATGGTTAAGAAACTTGTCCTGATCCTCGCCGTCCTGGCGATCGCAGCGGCGGTCGCGGGAACTCTGCCCACCGGGCATTCCAATTACAAGATCACCCTGTTCCGGCCCGCCGTGCTCAATGGCACCGAATTCAAAGCGGGCGACTGCGTCCTCAGCCTCGACTTCGTGGATTCGAAGGCCACCCTCACGCAAGGCAAGCAGTCGGTTGTTGTACCGGCCAAAATCGAAAGCGTAGACCAGAAATTTGATATCACCGCAGTGCGTTTGACGCGCGATGGAGACAAACAGAACATCGCCGAAATCGAACTCGGCGGCACGAAAACCAAAGTTACGCTGAATCCCTAGGCTAGTGGATCGCCTAGTGGATCGCCAAGCCACCACCTCCGCCATGGCGGAGGGAGGTTGCCTCAGGGTCTTGCGCTCGGAGGCCGGCCAAACCCGGTCTCCGGGCTACTTTTCCCCTTGGTTTTCCCCGGGTTTAGTTCCCAAAGAAGCCGGCGATCAGCCACAAATTGCGGAGTTGCCGGTATCCCAAGCCTTCCAGCATGGCTGCGGCAAATAACTTCACTAGTTCGGCCGGATCCGACGCCTCATACTGAGCCAGTTCCCGCAGCACCACGGCTGCCATCGATACCAGCGCGCCCGTTCCCAATGTGGCCATAATTACCAGCACGATCAGCGTGCTGCTTGCGTGGCCGGTGACGACCGCTGCCGCCAACACCAGATACGCACCGGTTTCAACCAGCGGCAGGAGCAGGCGCCAACCCACCAAGGCAGGCAGAACCCAAGCCATTCCACCCAACCCCTCCATGCGCACCGCATGCGCCAGCGCGTGCTGATCGCGGCTGACCGTGCGATGCAGTTCCGCCAAGCTCCGCGGCGAGAGGCAGTAGCTGACCGGATCGGGGACCAGCGCCACATGCGCCGGTTTGCCGGCGGCTGGCGGACGCTTCCGCAGGGCCAGGACAGTGTCGAGGGGACCGTCGCGAAAACCGCCGGCTTCGACGATCGCATCCGCACGCACCAGCAACGCGCTGCCTGGAAAGGGCACCAGCCGGTCCCAGCCGGCGGCGGCTGCCACGCGTCCCAGCCGGATACGGATTTCTTCCAACCCCCAAAAGCGGGCTGCCCAGGACTCGCCGAGCGGGCCCGGGGCGCCTCCACAAACCGCCACCGTGCCGGCCGGATCCTCCAACATGGGCCGGATGAGGGTGAGCAACGCATCCTGCGGGAACTCGCTATTTGGCTCGAATAGCGCCAGCACGGGGGACCGGGCCGCATTAGCCGCCGCGTTCCAGGCCTCGGATCGCCTTCCGCCTTCGGTTTCCACTACCACCATCCGCACTGGATCGAGCGATTGATAGACGGCGCGAACCTTGGCGGATGGCAGCGTTCCCGGCACGCGCGAAGAGCGCCGGAGACGAAATTTGTCGGACCAGGTGTCCCGGTCGGCCTCTCCCGGGTTCTCCAGCACCAGCACGGTTTCCAAACGGCCGAAGTCCAGGCAGACCAGACGGCGCACAAAAGCGCGTGCGGCCGGCGAGGCGTCGCGGCACACCACCAGCACGGAGACCGCGGGCACCAACGGAGATTTCAGCAGCACGTTGCCGCTCTCGTCCGGATTGCGGCGCTGCAACCGCCGCAGCACCAAACAGCCCTTGACGAGTGTCCCGAAAGCCGCCACTCCGGCCAGCGTCAGCAGCAGTGCCACCGCGGTCAGGGCGGCGGCGGCCCAGTCCGCAGGCAGGTTCATTCGAGCCTCGCTCCGTGTTCGAACCGTTCCAGGGCTTCGGCGGCGGCGGCAGCCGTAGCTTCGTTTTCGCTGGACGCCAGGTCGCTCAACGCGCTCAATCCCATGGGAGGCAACTCAGCCAGGGCAGCGGCCGCTGTGCGCATTTGCTCGGCGCTCCCCACCCGCAGGGCGCGAGCCAGCAGCGGAATGGCATTTGCGAGTTTCATGCGTGCCGCCGCGCGGGCGGCGGCGCAGAACACTTCCGGGTCGGTGTTGCGGAGGGAATCGAGGATGGCTGCTTCATGATCCGCGGAAGCCGGGACCAGCGGCGCCAGGGCTAGAGCGTTTGCCCGGATGCCCGGGTCCGCGTGCATCAGCAAAGCGTGCAGGTTTTCGACGGGCAGAGCTCGCTCCCAGGCAACCAGCAACTGCAGCGCCACCAGGGTCCGCCCCGGATCTTTTCCGTTCAGCGCACGGGGAATCGCCCCCTCGCAGAGCGGCAGCGCCTGACAGCGTAATTCCTCGGTGAGGCGGATACGCGATAGCAGGTTGTTCTCCATCGCCATATCGAAGACCTGTTCGAACTGTTTCGGGACCCCGGAATGCAGCACAGCGCGCGCGGCAGCCACGCGCACCTCCCGGTCGGCGTCGTTCAGGGCCAGCAGGGGCATCTCGCCGCTCAGCCGCCGGCACGGCTCGAACGAGGTCACAAACGCCAAGCCCTTGAACGCTCTGCGCCGATCCATCGGGTCGCGCGAGCGCGTGTCGTGGATCCAGCCATGCACCACCCCCAGGCCGATGGCGGCCTCGCACAAGCGGTCTCGGGCGGTTCCGGCGACCTTCCCTTCGAATTCCGTCAGGACGTGGTCGACTGCGGCGCGATCCGGCCCCGCCAGCTCACGAATCTGGTCCACGTTGTCGCTGCCCGCGATATTTTCGATGAGCAACTGGCGAATCCGCGGCTCAATCTCGGCATAGCGCCGTTTCCGTTTCCGGGATTGCCGGGCCCGGGCCAACGACACACCGAACATCCCCGCCACCCAGAGTGCGTAGAGGCCCAGCAGGGCGGAGACGATGCGTAGAACCGCGGTCATCGCGAAACAAGTCGTTTTAGGCGGGCAACCAGTTCCATGGGGCCGAACGGCTTGACCACGTAGTCGTCGGCTCCCAACGAAAAACCACGAATGACGTCACTTTCCTGCTGGCGCGCGGTCAGCAGCATCACCCGCACCGGAATGGATTCCTTGCGCAACGCCGCCAGCACCTCGTAGCCGTCCATCCCCGGCATGCTGACGTCCAAGACCGCAATATCGGGCTTGAGGCGGCGGATGGTTTCGAGCGCCGCAGTGCCGTCCGGCACGGCCTCGATATCGAAACCGAAATTCTTCAGCGTGGTACTGACCAGCGCCCGCACCGTAGGGTCGTCGTCGGCGATGACCACGCGCGCCCGCGCGATGGGCGCCATGGGAGATAACGGAATGGGGCGTGCGCCCGCGGCCGGCTTTTCGATCTGTGCCAGGCTCAACCGCACCAGGGCCTCCTCCGGTTGCCAGGCGTCCATCAGGAATTCCCGTGCCAGTGCCTGCACCTTCGGGTCCAGCGCCAACAGGTGATCGCGGCTTCCCACCAGCACCACCGGCATCCGCTTCCATACCGGCGCGTTCGAGTCGAGCCATGCTTCCGTATTCACTTCCGGCGCCACGAAGATCACTGCCAGGTCGGCGGATAGCGCGTCCTCGTCGGTGGGCTCCGAAGCAGCTTCGAAAAACGTGGCCACTGCACGCGCACGTTCCAGGGCGATGCCCAGACGCTCCTCTTCGGCGGCCGGCAAGCCCACGGCTGCGACCCGCTTCCCGGCAAGCGCGTGCGAAACGTACTCCGGAACGGGTATATCGCGCGCCTCCCGCGGGCTGGAGAAAGCCAGCGCCAGCGCCGTAAGAGATTCGCGCAACTGGGCATTGTCCAAGGGCCGATCGAGTAGAATCGCTTCGGCTTCCCGCGCCAGCCGGCTGATGGCCGTGTAACCCAACAGTCCCCCGGTTCCCACCCATTGGTGAACCAGCTTGGCAGCGTCGTTGGCGCTAAAATGGCCGTCCAGGTCGAGCAGGAGCTGGCGCGACTTGTCCCGCCCCTCGCCAAGAAATACGCGGCGCAGCGCCTGCATGTCCGCTTCCGGAATGGCCGCCACTTCGCCTCTCGGCGGTGCGGCCGCGGCTTCGTTACGCCGGCCCAGGTGCTCGCGCAACCGGGTGCCCAACGTGCGCGTATCGATGGGTTTGGTGATAT
The DNA here is from genome assembly GCA_052148435.1 of Bryobacteraceae bacterium. Lineage (GTDB taxonomy): Bacteria > Acidobacteriota > Terriglobia > Bryobacterales > Bryobacteraceae > JBEKYD01. Next base: position 100,752 of record JBKQIF010000098.1, on the reverse strand, counting down.
AACCGTCGCAACCGGCATCGATGGCCTTCTGCTCGTCGCCCTTCATGGCGAAAGCCGTCAGCGCCACCACCACCAGGTCTTTCAGATTCGGATCCTTGCGGATGCGGCGGGTCAACTCCAGGCCGTCCATACCCGGGAGTTGGATATCGGTAAGCACCAGGTATGGATGAAAGCTTTTCAATAGCTCCAGCGCTTCTTCCGCGGTAGTCGCGGTCATCACCTTGTATCCCTCGTTGACGAGCAGTATACGAGTGAGTTTCAGGTTTACCGGAGTATCGTCGACAACCAATATCGGCTCACCAGGCATGTTGAGTTTATTCTAGCTTAGGCCGTGCCTGCAGGGAACAATTACTAAGCGGCTGTAGTTACCCCTGCCGAACGATAATGTAATTGGAATATTGCAGAAAACACACTACCGGCACCCGGTGTGCTGCGCACGGCAACGGTTCCACCCTGGGCTTCCACGATATGCCGCGTCAATGCCAGGCCCAGCCCGGTGCCTTGACCGGCTTTCCTGCTGTTGGGGATCTGCTGAAACTCCTGGAACAGGCGAGCGACTTCCTCGGCGGGGATGCCGATGCCGGTGTCTTCCACCTCCAGTCGAAAGGCGTCGTTATCTTCGAGTTGAACCCGCACCGTGACTACGCCCCCGGCGGGAGTGAATTTGACGGCATTGGAAAGGTAGTTGTACAAGACCTGTTTGAACCGCGCCGGATCGAGAAATGCGGTCAGGCCCGGAACCACGTCCAACACCAACTGCTGCCCGCCTTTTTCCGCCAGCGGGCGGATGACGTCGCGCACTTCCTCCACCAGCAGAGTGATTTTCGAAACCTCCGGCCGGAATTCCATCTTGCCGGCTTCCACTTTGGCCAGATCCAGAATGTCGTTGATGAGCTGCAGCAGGTGGCGGGCGCTCACCAGAATGTCGCTCAGACACTCCTTGTGGTCGTCGGATACTTCGCCCACCCGGCCGTCGTAAAGGATTTCGGCAAAACCGATGATGGCGTTGAGCGGCGTGCGCAGCTCGTGGGAGACGCCGGCCAGAAACCGTCCCTTGGCGGCCACCGCGTTGCGCGCCGCTTCCAGGGCATGGCCCAACTGCTCGTTGCGATTCCGCAATTCCAGCGCGTATTGCTCCACCTTGCGCGCCGCCATGGCAGCGATGTTCCGCTCGGTGACGTCGGTTAGCGAGCGCAGCACGGCGGTCACCTTACCGTTATCGTCGCGGATGAAGCTTTCCCGGATTTCCACGCCGATGCGGGTGCCGTCCTCTAGCAAAAGGTCACAGTTGAAGTTGCCGCCTTCTTCTCCGCTGGCGATCCGTCCGAGCATGGCGGCGCGGAAACTTTCCTGTTGATCGGGAGCCACGAAATCCCACGCGCGATAGCCCAGCAATTGATCGGGAGGGGTCTTGAGCAGGTTGCTCACGGCCTGATTGAAGCGCCGCACGACGCCCGCGCGATCGGTTTCCTCGTAGGGAATCGGGGCCTGATCGAAGAAATTGCGGTAGCGGCTTTCGCCGTCGCGCAGCTCTCTTTCACGGCTGCGCAGCAGATCGGAAGCTTCCTCCAAGAGCCTTGCCAGGTCGGCGATTTCGTCGGTTCCGTGGGGCAGGTCCTCGAGCGGCAGGAGGTGCGCCAGGCGGCGCGCATTCTCTTCCAGGCCGCGCAGGCGCCGTGACATGCGGCCGGCAAGCAACAGGTGGATGAAAAGCGCTCCCAGCGGTCCGGCTACGCCGCACGCCACCACGGTCCGGAACAGGCGCCGGCGCGTCTCGTCGCGGGCGGCTCCGGCGGCAGCGGACATACGCCCCTCGGCGTCGGCCAGCCGGGCCAGCCGAGCCTCAACGTCGCCGACAACCCGAACCTGGTTGCCGAGCGCGCCGCCGGCCATGTGTTGCGCGAACAGAGACAGTGCCTGGGAGGTAAGCCGGCGAATTTGAGCGACGTCGGCGTTGTCTTCCCCCAGAAGCGTCGAGAGATCCGCTATGGCCCGGCCGGCTTCCGTGCGCGATGCCACATAGACCGGGCGATAAGCATCCTGGTGGGTCGCCGCGTAGGCATCGGCGGCGTTCTCTCCGTCCGCCAGCGCGCCGCGCAGCCGAAGCACAGCCACCCGAACGTCGTAGGAGTGGCCTACCACCGCTTCCGCGTAACGTACGTCACCATCTGACCAGTACACCGAAAACAACGCCACGAACAGCGCTGCGATCGGAAACGTGAGCACGGCGACTCCCTGCGCCCGCAGGGAAACGCGAGTCCAGGGCGCCAGGTTGCGGTGCGAGTCGCGGTCTTTTGCCGAATTGGCCATTAACTGACCATTGTAAAATACGGCGCACCAAATTCGCCCAGCCTTTCTCTGCTGGCTATGCTATCTGTAGACAGTAATGGATCGTATCGGGCGATACAAGATCGTCAGGGAGTTGGGCCGCGGGGCGATGGGCGTGGTCTACCATGCCATCGATCCCAACATCGGCCGCCCGGTAGCGATCAAGACCATTCAATTGACCGGTGCGCGTGCGCCGGAGGAGCAGGCGCGCTTGCGCGAGCGCCTGTTCCGTGAAGCGCGCTCGGCGGGCATCCTGTCACACCCCGGCATCGTCACCGTCTATGACGTGGAACAGCAGGGCGACCTGGCCTACATTGCCATGGAATATGTGGACGGGCCGACGCTGGATCAGTTGCTGAGCGCCCCGGAGCCGCTCCCGCCCGCCCGCATGTTCGCCATCCTCGGCCAGACCGCCACGGCCCTCGATTACGCTCACCAGAAAGGCATCGTGCATCGCGATATCAAGCCGGCCAATATCATGATTGCCGCCGATGGCACGGCCAAGATCAGCGATTTCGGCATCGCCAAGGTCACCGCCTCCGAGCAGTTCACCATGACCGGTTCGATCGTGGGCACGCCCCACTACATGTCGCCCGAGCAGGTGCAGGGCCTGAGCCTGGACGGCCGCTCCGACCAGTTCTCGCTGGCGGTGATGGCCTTTGAAATCCTGACGGGCGAGAAACCCTACACGGGCGAGCATCTGACTACGGTGGTGTACAAGATCGTGGCGGAAGAGCCGGAGGCGCCGCATCGTTTGAATCCGTCCCTAGGCGGCCCAATCGAGAGCGTGCTGAAGAAAGGGCTGGCCAAGAAGCCCGACGGCCGTTACCGCACCTGCCAGGAATTTGTCGAGGCGCTGGAGAAGGCCTGCGCCGGCGTCAAGAATTTCAAAACCATGCCGCGCGGCGGCAGCCTGAACGAGCCCACCATGGCGGAGGCCGCCGGGGTGGGCGCGCCGGGCGCGACTCCGGCGCTGCCACCGGCGCGGCGCCCGCGGCGCGGCGAAACCACGGTTACGCGCGATCGCGAGCGGCCGCGTAAATTCGGGTTTTTGCCGTTTCTGGCGGCCATTCTGCTGGCAGCGGCGCTGTTGGCGCTGATCGGCTGGCAAGCGTCGCCGTGGCACGGGCGTCCGAGTGTCCCCGACTCCGGCAACGCCGCCGACAACGCCCAGCCAGCCCAGCCGGCCAACCCTTCCGGGGGAAAGCCCAGCCCCATGCCCGCCTCCGTCGCGCGGTCGGCTCCAGGCGCGCCCGCTGCATCCTCGGGCACGCAGCCGGCGGCGTCCGACTCTTCGGCCCCGGCGCCGTCCACCGCTTCCAGCACCGAGCCGGTACATAAGCCCGGCGGCGACGCCGGTGGCGCGGCTGTGCCCACCAAACCTGCCGCGCCCGCCCCCGTTCCGACCAATCCGGCACGCCCGGTTCCGGCCTCCGCTTCGCCGCACACCCCCATGCCGGCGGCCCAACCGGTCACGGTGATCAGCAGCCCCGCCGGCGCCATGGCTACTCTGGACGGGCGCTCCGAGACAGCTTGCAAAACTCCCTGCGAACTGGACGCCTCACCTGGCCAACATTCCATCTCCATCGCCATGCCGGGTTACCAGATCGAACGCCGCGAGACTACCGTCGGCAACAGCCCGCTCGAACTGGAAGCGGTCATCCTGCACGCCTACGCGGGAACCCTCATGCTGAGCAGCGTGCCGCCGGGGGCGACAATCCGCGTCAACGGAAAAACCGTCGGGCGGCTCACCCCGGCGCAGCTCTCGCTGGCGCCGGGCACTTACAAAGTCACGGTGGAGAAGGACGGCGCGGCGAAGACCACCGATATCGACATCCGCAACGACGAAACTAAGTTGCTAAAGGTCTTGCTGGGACAGTAAGCCGGCAGGCACGCTTGCAGCGGCCGGCTGTCAGCTTTCAGGGGCCAGCGGCCGGCTCGGCGTGGCTGACCGCCGATCGCTGAACGCTAAGTTGCTAAAGGTTCTTCGGGGACAGGCAGCAGAGCGGACAGGGCATCGAGACGCGCTGCGGGAAGGTCCCAATTGCGGCGCTCGATGATGGTTGGCGGCTCGTAGGTGTGGCCGGCGGCGAGGCGTTTCCGTTCGCGGCGCGCCGCCCACAGTAGCGCCGGTCCCAGCGCCCAGGTTGCCGCCAGGCTCAACCACCCGAATTCACGGGCCACCTGCCGGCGCAAGGCGTGAATCCTCTCGGCGACTTCGGGATTGCTCCGCCGCAGGTATTTTTCCATGGCAAACAGGGCGGCGGCGTAGCCCGTTCCCAGCGAGCGCGCCTCCCAGGCGAAACGGGAGCGCACGCGCGGGTCGGGGTCGTTCTTGTACCGCAGCCAGCCTTCCAGAGTGGTGCGGCAGATACGGTAGATGCTGGGCCCATTGCGCTCGAAGTCACGGCGAAAGGCTCCGTCCAGAAAGCGTTTGGAATCCTCGCGGCTGATGGCGGCATGGCGGAAATTGAATCGATCCTGGCCGTGAATGTCCGCCAGGTCGATGCCGTCCAGCATTCTGCCCTGCGCCGTCATTTCGGCGTACAGCGGCGTGCCCGGCACGGGAGTGTAGAGCATGAACTGATGAAAGTCGGTATCGTGGGCCACGGCGTGCTCGATTTCGCCGCCGATGTTCTCCGGGGTGTGGTGCTCCAGGCCGACGATGGTCGAGCCCAGCACCTTGATGCCGTGGTGCCGCAATTCGCGGGTGAGCGCGATGGTATCGGCGCCCTGCAACTTCAAATAGGCCGAGTGAGGCGATTCCAGCCCCATCCACACCCACGAAACGCCCAGTTCCACCAGTTCCCGCATGGTGTATTGCGCGATCGCATTGGCGGAAGAGAAAACGTACAATGCCCACGCCTTGTCGTTGCGCCGCATGAAATCGAGCAGTTCCATGGCGCGCCGCTTGTGCAGCAGGAAATTCTCGTCCATCACGAAAAAGGACCGCACCCCCAGGTTGCGCTCCATCTCGCTCATCACGCCGTAAAGTTCTTCGCCGGTGTCATAAAAATTCAGATAGTGCCCTTTGCCGCCGAAGAAGGCCGAGGTAGTGCAGAAATTGCACCCCATGGGGCAGCCCACCGAAGGGATGATAGTGGCGGCCGCGGTGCCCTTGGTTTGTGGCAGTTTGACTCCCAGGGTGCGGGCGTCGAAGCCGGAAACTATTTCCGGATGCCGGATGGGCGCCTTGTCATCTTCTCCCAGAAAGCGGCGCATCCAGGAAATGCCGTCGCCGCGCACGAAGTGGTCCGCGTCCACCATCTTTTCCAGGTCCGGGGTAGCCGTCACATGCCCGCCGATCACGATGGTGGCGCGCGGCGCGAGCCGCCGCACCATGCGGCACATCTCCCGCACTTTACCCACGTTTACGATGATCGAAGAAATGCCCACTACGTCGTAATCGTGCGCCGCGAGCTCGGCTTCGAATGCCTCGCGTGTGGGGAAATCCAGCACCGTGGTAGGCGCGGAGACGTTGCGCTGGATCATGAGGATGCCCCAGGAACGGTGGAACATGCGTAGGGAAAAAGGCCCCTGCTCCCTGGTCACCTGGTTGTGGTACAGCTCCATGGGGTTGATCTCGCGGCTGCCGAATTCGTCGTTCTGAGCATACGGCCCGAAGACGGAAGTCAGCAGAATTTGAGCTTGCGAGCCTTTTGGATGTTTTTGCATTGGAGATAAAAGGTGCTTAATAGTAATTATAGCACCCGGGCTGGGTGCTTTTTCGGGGGTGTGCCTGACGACTGGGTAGTGGATTGATTTGCCGGTGGCGCCGGCGCCGTCTTGTCGCCGATGCTTCTCGGCCCGGTAGCTCCGCCGGTTCCTTCCTATGGTCCTTCGAGCCTTTCTAGCGGCTCCATGAACCGGTCTTGTTAGCGGTCAAAGTCAGCTGCCCCTCACCACTGCACCATCCGTCCCACTTCCGAACACCCCACGATCACCTACTCCCAATAGAATCAGCCGCTTCCAGTTGGCCATGCGCTTGCCTCTACAGGCCCGTATGGACCACGACCACCTCAGCATCTTAGTGAGCGACGATCAGCCCGACGTCCTGGAAGCCATCCGCCTCCTGCTGAAATCCGCCGGCCATGAGACCACCACCGCCAACTCCCCGGCCAAGCTGCTCGAAGTGGCGCGCTCGCGCCCGTTCGATTTGATCCTCATGGACCTGAATTATTCGCGCGACACCACCTCGGGCAGGGAGGGTCTCGATCTGCTCGCTTCCCTCGAAGCCGGCCGCGGAGAAGTCCCCGTCGTGGTGATGACCGCCTGGAGCAACGTCGACCTCGCCGTCGAAGCCATGCAGCGCGGAGCCGTCGATTTCATCCAGAAACCGTGGGACAACAGTCGCCTGCTGAGCGTCATCGACCGGCAGACCAGCGCCTTCCGCACCAAAGCCGTAGCCCGTCACGACCTCGACCGCGCCCGCGATGTTCAGCGCCGGCTGTTGCCCAAGTCCGCTCCCGGTCTGGACAGTCTCGACTGCGCGGCTTTAAGCGTACCGGCCGCGGAGATCGGCGGCGACTATTACGATTTCCTCGACGCCGGCAGCGGACGCGTGGCTTTCCTGCTGGCCGATGTCAGCGGCAAGGGCGTCGCGGCCGGGCTCCTCATGGCCCACTTGCGAGCCAGCTTCCATAGCCAGTCGGCCGCCACTCTGGCCGAGCCCGCGGCCGCGATACGCTCGGTCAACAATCTGTTTGTGGAGTCCACCGCGCTGGACGAATATGCCACCCTCTTTTATGGCGTGTACCACGAGGGCCGGCGGCAGGTCCGCTACGTCAACTGCGGCCACCTCGCCCCGGTCCTGATTCGCTCCGGCGGTAGCATCGAGCGCCTCGCGCCCACCACCACCGTGCTGGGACTCTTTGCCGGCATGGCATTGACCGAAGCGTCCGTCGACCTCAGCCCCGGCGACACCCTGCTGCTCTTTTCAGATGGCATCACCGAGGCGGCCAATCCCGCCGGCGACGAGTTCGGCGAAAACCGCCTGCCGGCCCTCATGCGTGGCGCTCTGCCATCCATTCCCGGCCGCATCCTCGACGCCGTGCGCGTCTTCAGCCCTGGCAGCCCCTCCGACGACCGCACCGTAGTCTGCCTTCGCGCCCGCTGCTGAATCGTGGGGCAGGTGATTCGCCGGAGATTCGCCTGCCCAGAACCGATTTCAATCGACCCAGCCGAACGCAGCCTGGAGCCTGTGCCGCAAAAGCTCGTCCCCGTGGCGCCGCCGCTGCGAAGGGTCGCGCTACGAAGAAGGAGCGCGGCCAAACTCGGGATGTTCTCCTATAAATGCAGAAACTTCCACTACAGCTTGTAAATAGTCAGGCCGCTCAGGAGCTTGGGGTAGAAGTCGGTGGACTTCTGGGGCATGACGCCGCCGCCGAAGGACGTATCCGCCACCTGCCGGATGGAGGTAGGCTTCAGCAGAAAAGCGATCTGCGCGGCGCCTTCGCGCGCGGCCGCGATGGCGGTATCGAGCCCGCGCACGTACTGGAGGTGTTTCTCGTCGCGGACCGCGGCCGGGTCGATGCCGAGGTTCGATTCGAGCAACTTCCGGTGCAACACGCCAACGTCTAAATCGCCCAAGGCGGCAAGCTCCTCGAGCAGGTACAAGCGATTGCCGATGGCCGCGCCGATAACCACCTTGTCGCCCGTTTCCGCCCAGGCGGCGCGGAGAGGCGCGGGGGAGTCGATCGCTTCGACTAAGAAATCGGCGGCCGCTCTTTCCAGAAATTGGGTGGTATCGACACCGTTCACCAGGCGGTGGGTAGCCAGAATGCGCAGGCCGGGCGAGTACATGTTGACGAAAGTCATGGGCACGCGATCGGCGCCGGCAAGGCCAGGGTTCTCGTGGCGGAACGCGAGGGCGGTCTCGTAACGGTGATGGCCATCGGCGATGATGAGCTTCTTGTCGGCCATCGACTGCCGGATGCGGTCGGCCGGAGAGATGCGCCACAGGCGGTGAATGGCGCCATATTCGTCGGTAACCTCGCCCAGCGGGGCCGATTGCGCGGCTTCGTCCAAGAGACGGTCGATCGCGCCCTCCGGGTCGGGATAGAGCAGGAAAAGTTGCTCCGCCTGAACGTGGGTGTGACGCAGCAATTCCAGACGATCCTTCTTGGGACCGGCCAGAGTCCACTCGTGACGGTGGACCACGCCGGCGGAGTAATCCTCCACCGCGCCCAGGGCGATGAAGCCCTTGCGGGTGAGGCGCTCCTCGGTGTCGGGTTCGGTGAACTCCTGAAAATAGGCGAAGACCGAGGGTTCGCGGTCGGCAGCCAGGATGCCGGAGGCGATCCAGCTCTCCAGATACCCGGCCGCGCGCGTATACACGTTGTCGGTTTCGGTGTCGCCTGGCTTGCGCTCGCCCAGAATGATGCGCACCAGGTTATAAGGGCTCAGCGCCAGATAGCGCGCCTGCATGGACGGGGAAATCTTGTCGTATGGCTGGGTGACCAGATGGGCCAACGGGCCGGCTTTTGGGCTGTAGCGAAAGGGTTGAAAAGGAAAGATGCGGGCCAAGAACCAGAATAGCAGGAGCCAGAAGACGGAAGCCAGAAGCGCGCGGTGTGGCGTCTTCTTCTGGCTTCTGGTTTCTGACTTCTATTTCTGCTGCGGCTGCTGCGGCGCGACCGGGAGGTCCGGCTCGCGGCCGACCTGGCCGGTTTTGGCCTCGTCCAGGCTGACGTCGTAGGCTTCCAGGATGGTGCCCATCATCTGTTTGAAATTGGTGTTGGCGTCCTGGTATTGGCGGAGGTTCTCGATTTCGGTAAGCTGGCGCGCGGTGTCGTCGCGCTGGGCAACCACCACGTCGAGAATGGTGGCCGTTCCCAGATCGTACTTGCGCCGCGTGCCGGAAAGGGTTTCGTCCTGCAGCTTGCGAGCCACCACGCTGGTTTCGTAGGCGGCGCGGGCGTTGCGCTGGTCCGTGACGGCGTTGATGACGTTCAGCTTGATGGTGTTGAGGAGCTGGCGCCGCTGAATTTCCGATTGCCGGTACTGCAGCTCGTTGGTCACCATGTCGGCTTGGGCCGAGCGGTTGCGCAAGGGGATGGACAGCGTCACTCCAACCGTGTAGTTGGGATAATTGCGATTGAACACCTGGCCGAGCGCGGTGCCGTAGCCGCCCAAAAGGAAGCCGTTGACGGGACCGTACAAGGTTGGGTCGGGGTTTGCCGCGTTGACCAGCCCGGCCTGGCCGTTGTTGGTCAGAGTGACCACCGCCTGAAGAGAGGGCAGTAGGTTGTTCTTGGTGCCCAGCAGGTCCAGCCGGGCGTTTTCCAGGGTAATACTATTTTGTTCGACTTCCACGCGCTTGTGGAGCGCTTCGGCGATTTCGTCCTGCAGCGGAACCACCGGATCCTGCGCCGGCACATCGATGTGATCGGTGGGCACGATGCGGGCGGCGACGATGGCCGGACTGTCCAGACCGCTACGCGTGAGCACGTTCTTTAGAATCATTTCCTGCTTCAACACCTGGGCTTCCTGCGCGATCTCGGCCTGCTGCGCGTTCTTCAGGTCGGCTTCGGACTGAATCACGTCGATCGGGGCGATGGCGCCCAGTTCGGCGCGGCGCTTAGTATCGTCGTAAAATTGCCGGTCCAGCTCAACGGTTTGCTTTTGCACCTTCAGGGAATCGTCGAACGAGACCATGTCCCAGTAGAGGTTGACCACGTTGGCGACGGTGGCGATCACCTGCGCCTGGAAGGAAAGATCGTTGGCGCGCAGATTGTTCCTGGCTTTGTGGTATGCGCGCTTGTTCACCGCCATGCCGAAGCCGTTGAGCAGGTTTTGGGTAATCTGGATCTGTCCATACGCTTGATCCACCGGGTTGAAGATCGCGGTCGGGGTGTTCTGGGTTAAGCCCAGTGTGCTTTGCAGCCCGACCGAAACCGTCGTCCCGGTCCAGTAGCTTTCCTGGATGCCGTAAATCAGGCTCTTGTACTGCGTTACCAGAGCGGTGGTGCCGGTCAGGATGGTGGTGGTCTCGATGTTGGTGGTATGGGCGAAAGTGCCGGAGAGGAACAGGGTAGGATCGATATTGGGAATCGCCGATCCGGCCAGTTGCACGCTCAAGCCGCTGAGCACCCCACTGTTGCCGCTGCTCGAGGACGAGCCCGTCGTGCCTACCTGGCTGGCCGACGCGGTGACGCCCAGCGACGCCGAGGACGGTCCGGAAGAGAGGCCGGAGGAGACGTTGCGCAACAACTGCCCGGCCGACGAGCGCTGCAAATCCGAAAGCGCCAGCTTGGGATAATAGCGCGCCACTTCCAGATCGAGATTGTTTTCGAGAGCCAGCGCGATGGCATCGCGCAAGGACAGGTACAGTACGCCGGCGCGTATCAGCTTGTCGATGCGGGTCGAATCGTCGAAGCTCACCTTGGCCACCGGATGAGGACGGTATGGCTTGGTGAGCCCGTAGAAGAGGCCCTGGCCCGAATCGAGCGTGAAGCTCTGGTTCTGGGCGAATGCAGGCACGGCCATCGCCGCGCTCAAAACAACCGCTACAAGGGATTGCAGACGAAACATAATGACGTTGAAAACCTCGAATCACCTATTATCGCTTGCGTCTCTGGGTTATACGAAGCCGCCCGCGCGCCGGTTCAAAATACTGCTGGGCACGCCCGGCGGAATACACGCACCCTTATGAAGGTGGACGACGGGCGATGGGATTTGTTAGCGGGGGCAGCAAAGGCCGCCCCACTGCATGTCGGTCCGGTCACAAAAGGGCCGGGTTACGCTATTGTAGCCACATGGATTCCATTTCCCTGTACTCAATTCATAACCGTGCCGGTGCGGGCATGCTGGCCGTGCTGCTACTGGCTTTGGGCTCTGGCCTTGCCGGGGCACAGGAAGCGAAACCGGCGGCTCCGGCGGCTCCCGCGGATGTGAAGGATACCGCGAAGGATAAAGATAAAGCGGCCGAAAAGGAGGCTCCGCTGCCGGCGGACGCACACGTGGCGCAGAGCATTCAACTCGATGGCAAGACGCTGCGCTACACGGTGATGGTGGGCGCGCTACCGGTCAACGACAAGGGCAAAAAGATTGGAGAGGTGGTTTTTACCGCGTACACCGTCGAGGGCGAGGACCGGCCGGTCACCTTCGCGCTCAACGGCGGTCCGGGCGCGGCTTCCGTATTTCTGAATTTGGGCGCCATCGGGCCGAAGCACCTCGCCTTCGGCGACGAGGGAGAGAGTCCTTCCGATCCGGCGAAGCTAACCGACAATCCGGGTACGTGGCTGGATTTCACGGACCTGGTGTTCCTCGATCCGGTGGGCACGGGTTTCAGCCGGTCGCTGGTTCCCGCGGAGGAGACCAAAAAGCAGTTTTACAGTACCGACGCCGACATTCATTACCTCTCGCGCATCATTTACGACTGGCTGTTGAAGAACGGGCGCATGAGCTCGCGAAAATATCTGGTGGGAGAAAGCTACGGCGGCTATCGCGGGCCGCGGATCACGCATTACCTGCAGACGCAGCTCGGCGTGGCGATGAACGGCGTGGTGCTGGTCTCGCCGTACCTGAATCCGGGGCTGGACGACAATGGCGACGTCTCTCCGGTTCCCTGGATGCTGACGCTGCCATCGATTACGGCGGCGCACCTGGAGCGCGAGCGGAAACTGACGCCGGAAGCGATGGCGCCGGTAATTGCGTACACTCGCGGCGAGTATGCCGCCGACCTGCTGAAGGGCCGGTCTGATCCGGGGGCGACGCCGCGGATCGTGAAACACGTAACCGAGATGACCGGCCTGGAAGAGGAGTTTGTGCGGCGGGCCGGCGGCCGGTTGGACATCGGCGCCTATCTGCGCGAGGTCTTCCGCGAGAACGGTAAGATCGGCAGCGTGTACGACTCGAATGTGACCGCGTACGACCCGTTTCCTTTCGCTCCGGAGCAGCGCACCGACGATCCGATACTGGAGAGCATCATCGCGCCGACCACCACGGCGATGGTGGATTTTGTGACTCGCGTGGTGGGCTGGAAGGCGGATGCGCGCTACAACACGCTCAGCTCCGAGGTGGGCTCCCAGTGGGATGGCGACAGCACCGCCCTGCGCACGGGCGCCGTGCCCGATCTGAGGCAGGCGGTGGCGGCCGACCCGAAGTTGCGCGTCCTTATTGCGCACGGCTGGAACGACCTCTCGTGCCCTTTCATGGGCTCGGTGCTGACGGTGGACCAGATGCCGGTGATGGGCGATCCGGCGCGCGTCGCGGTGCATGAGTATCCGGGGGGCCACATGTTCTACAGCCGTCCCGGCAGCCAGGCGGCCCTGCGCAAAGACGCGCAGGCGATGTTCGGCAAACACTGAAGAGCGTCGGACGGCTGTCGTCTTTCGACGGTTCTCAGGGAAAGCATGCCCTGGCCATATATGGCTGATTCGCAGCCATGTCACTGCACCTGGGATTTGGGCTGGCGTTGGCGGATGCCCTCTCCCACCGGGCCTTCGTGCCGCAGGGTTTTGTTCAGCCATTCGGTCATTTCACGTTCCCAATCGGGGACGTTCGGAATAGTGTGCCACGCACCGGTACCGTGTGTGCCGTTCGGAATACGGATGATGTCGCAAACGACCCCGGCATTCCTCAGCGCGGCTTGCAGATTGGTCGATTCGGTGAATGGAATGTACTCGTCCTTGTCGCCCTGGATCAGGAGAAACGGCGGCGCATCCTTCGTCACGTAGGTAATCGGAGACGCCTCTTTGAGAGCTTCGCGCTCGCCTTTTTGCCGGATCAAGGGATCGAGCAGGGCATGCACATCCGCATTCAAGGGGACGCTGGCGAAGCTGCTTTGCGCAAATAGAGTGACCACGGCCTGGGCCTTGGCGCTTTCCCGGTCCACCGGATCGGTGGCTTTGGGATCGCCGGGCGCGCCCACCAGACCCACCATGTTGCTGAGGAATCCGCCGGCGGAGCCGCCGACTAACGCGATCTTCCCGGGGTCCGCATTCCAGTTGGCGGCGTGATGACGAAGGTAACGAACGGAGCGTTCGACGTCGTAGACCATGTAGGGATACGGGTACTTGGGCGCAAGGCGATAATTGACGGAGAACACGGCGTATCCCGCCGGGGCCAGGAAGTCCGCGCAATAGGCCTCGCTGCCGCTCTTGCTGTCGCCGCGTTGGTAACCGCCGCCGTGGATGACGATGGCGATGGGGTGAACGCCCGGCCCCTTCGGGGCGTAATAGTCCAGGGTGAGCTGCTGGCCATCGGCCTCGCCATAGACCAGTCCTTCCTCGGCCGGCTTGCGTGAATCGGCGGCGCCGCCCGGAAGCAGCAGAAGCGCTGCGGCAAGAACCAGTTTCGTTGGGTACCGCGACATAGAGGAAGTATAGCGGGGCCGCGGCATCATCGGCCCCGGCGCAGGGCGGGAACGGGCGAGCGTACCGGCGGGGAAGACTGCCGATAGTCGAGGGCAGTTAAGCCAGGCGGGAAACGCCGAGACGAATCTCCGCGCTGCAGACTAAGAAGTCCGCGCCACGTCAGAAGAGGCGGTAGGCTACGAAGGCGCCGGCGTAGGCCAATGCGCCCATGTAAGTGAATTGGAGGATGGGCCATTTCCAGCCGCCGGTTTCTCGGCGGACGACGGCGACGGTGGAGAAGCACTGCATGGCGAAGGCGAAAAAGACCAGCAGGGCGAAGGCTCCGCCGATCGACAGGTCGTGGCGCAGGGCGGTTTCCAGGCTGGCCCGTTGGGTTTTTTCGTCCATGCCGTAGATTTCGCCGAGGGTGGCGATGATGGTTTCGCGGGCCGCCAGCGAGGTGATCAGGCCGATGCCGATCTTCCAGTTGAAGCCCAGCGGCTTGATCAGGGGCTCGAGAACATGGCCCGCCATTCCGGCTACGCTGTGCTCCATGGCGGGGGCGTGGCCATGGTTGAGCGGCAGGTGCTCGGCCACCCACAGCACCACCATCGCGAAGAGAATCACGGTGCCGGCGCGACGCAGGAATACTTTGCCTCGATCGAGCAGGCGCAGGCCCAGGGAACTGAAAGTGGGCAGGCGGTAGGCCGGCATCTCGAGCAGGAAGGGAGTGCGTCCGCTCTTGAGCACCGACGACTTCAGCGCCCAGGCGGTCAGGAATGCGGCCAGAAAGCCCAGCACGTAGAGTCCCAGCAGTGCGGCATCCTGGGTGGTGAACAGGCGCCAGAGCAGCGGACGGCTGGGAATAAAGGCGGCAATCAGCAGGGCGTAGACCGGCAGGCGCGCCGAGCAGGTCATAAAGGGCGCGATCAGGATGGTGGCGATGCGGTCGCGTTTGTTTTCGATGGTGCGGGTGGCCAGGATGGCCGGCACGGCGCAGCCGTAAGCCGAGAGGAGGGGGATGAACGATTTGCCCTGCAGGCCGACGCGTGCCATGGTGCGGTCGGCGATGAGGGCGGCGCGCGCCAGGTAGCCGGAATCTTCCAGGATGCCGATGAACAGGAACAGGAGCAGGACCTGGGGCAGGAAGACGACCACCGAGCCTACGCCTCTCCAAATGCCGTCGGCGACGAGATCGCGAACCAGCGACGGCGGAAACGTAGATGCAATCCAGTTGCCGCTGGCCTGAAACAGCCAGTCGATGCCGGCGTTGAGCGGGGCGGCGGCTTCGAAGATGGTACGGATGACACCCACGACCACTAGCAGGAATATGACGGGTCCTGCCACCGGGTGGAGGAAGATGGTGTCGAGGCGGCGGGTCCAGGCGGGCGGAACGGGAGCGCGGTAACTGGCCTGGGCGCCGACGTTGCCGGCCCACTGGCGGCACTGCGGCACGTCCTGCAAAATGGGAAGCTGCCGGGGCGCGGGTTTGGGCATGGCTCCGGCCAGGAAATCCCAGACGGAGTCGAGGCCTTCGCCGTTGCGGGCGCTGACCAGCGCCACCGGGGCGCCGATTTCGGCGGCCAGTTTTTTGGTATCCACCTTGCCGTGCCGGTGGCGCAGATCGTCGGCCATGTTAAGCACCAGCAGGGTGGGCAGGCCGAGCGCCAGGATGGGCGCGGCCAGCATCAGATGACGGTTCAGGTTGGTGGAATCGAGCACCAGCAGCACGGCCTCGGGCTTGGCGACGCCGGTGCGTTCGCCGGTGAGCACGGCGCGGGCGACCTCTTCGTCTTCCGAGCGCGGGTTCAGACTGTAGACGCCGGGCAAGTCGATGAGCTGCAACTGGCGCCCATCGGGGAGCTGGGCTATGCCGGTGTGCTGCTCGACGGTGACGCCGGGGAAATTGGCGACTTTCTGACGCAGGCCGGTGAGGCGGTTGAAAAGCGTGGTCTTACCGGAATTGGGAGGCCCGATGACAGCGACCGCCGTGGCCAAGCCGGGCGCAGCGGTGAAGTCCGCAAGCGCAACCCGTGCGCAGCCGTGGCAATCGCCGCCCTGGCTCATGACTTCCTCGGTTTACCGCCCTCTTTGCGAACCTTGAGCCGGCGGGCGGTTTCGCGCCGCAGGGCGATCTCGGAGCCATCCACCTGGAAGACCCGCGGGTCGCCCCCAGGTGCACTCAAACCGGCCGTTACGCGCGTGCCCGGAAGGAAGCCCAACTCCATTAGCCGGCGGGCGTCGTCGCCCGGAAGGTCGATGCGCTCGAGGATGGCCGCGTCGCCGCGGCGCAGGTCGAGCAAAGTCGGAGAAGCGCTTTCCAGAACCGCGCTATTGCCACTGAGTTGCATCTCAATTTCAGTATGCAAAAGTCCGAAATAATTGTCAAGCGGCTGTTGGTTTTTTAGGCGTTTTTTGTGGCCCAACGGAGCCTCCGCGGCTGCCAATGGTTCAATATATAAGGATAACAGAATGGTTCACTCCTCTTCGATACGCCGCTTTCGCGCTGAAGATATGGAAGATATTCTTCGCGTGGAAAACGCCTGTTTCGGCCGCTTCGCCTACGATCGCAACCTGTTTGCAGAATACGCCAGGCGCGAGGGCGGTCTGTTCCTGGTGGCGGGGATGGGGCGGCGCATTTGCGGGTATGCGATTGCCTGCGCGCGTGGAGGAGCCTTCCGCCATGCCGCCGAACTGGTCTCGATCGCCGTCGAGCCGCTTGCCAGAGGGCAGGGCGTGGCCTCCCAACTTCTTGAGAACACGTTCCGGCGCCTGCGGTTGCGCGGCATCCGGCGGGTAGCGCTGACGGTGCGGGTGGGAAACCGGCGGGCTGAAGCGCTTTACCTGCGATTCGGCTTTCGGCGCGAGCGCATCGTACCCAAGTACTACGAAGACGGCAAGGACGGGGTACGCATGGGGGTGCGGTGGGAGTAGGACGGCGGGGAGGAGAGCTGTCAGTTTTCAGCTAAGCTTACACCACGTTGCCGCGCAGGAGGTTGGCGGCGGTTGGCGCGGGGGCGCCGGGAAGACGCGGCTTGGAATCCTGCTCGGGCTCCGGCGGGCATTCACCGGGGGCCAGAAACAGGTTGGCGTCGATGCCATGCTGGCGGGTGTAGAAATCGTAGTAGCGTCCCTCCAGCGCGTAGAGGGAGTGGTGCGTGCCGCGCTCGGGGATGCGTCCGTCTTCCACCACCAGAATCTCATCGGCGTGGCGAATGGTGGAGAGCCGATGGGCAATCACAAAAGTGGTGCGGCCTTTCATCAAATAGGACAGGCCGGCCTGAATGGCGGCTTCGGATTCCGAATCGAGGCTGCTGGTAGCTTCGTCCAGGATCAAGATGCGCGGGTCGGCCAGAATGGCTCGGGCGATGGAGACGCGCTGGCGCTGGCCGCCGGAAAGCTTGACGCCGCGCTCGCCCACCACGGTGTCGTATCCCGTTTCGAATTTCTCCGCGAACTCGTCCACGCGGGCGATGCGGCAAGCTTCGAGAATCCGTTCCTCGGTGGCGGCGGGACGGGCGAAGGCCACGTTCTCACGGATGGTGCCGTCGAATAAGAAGGTGTCCTGCAGCACCACTCCCAATTGGGTGCGGTAGGAATCCAGGCGCACGGTAGAGAGGTCCACGCCGTCCACCAGAATCTTGCCTTGGATGGGTTCGTGGAACGCGGCAATGAGGCTGATGACGGTGGATTTTCCGGCGCCGGAGGGCCCCACCAGGGCGGTCACGGTACCGGGTTCGGACACAAAACTCACGTCCTGCAGCACAGGCTTGCCGGGGGAATACTCGAAGCTCACACGATCGAAAACCACCTGGCCTCGGACGGGTCCGATGGCGAAAGTGCGCTTGGGGTCGCGATCCTCGGGCCGTTCGTGCAGCACTTCCTGGGTGCGGTCCAATCCGGCCAGGGCCTCGGTGATCTGGGTCCCGATGCCCACCACCTGGAACATAGGGGCCACCAGGAACGCCATAAAGGCGGTGAAGCTCGTGAAGCCGCCCAGAGTGAGCGTGGGGTGCGGGGCCAGGATCTGGCGCGCGCCCACATACATCACGGTGGCGCCCACGATCCCCATCAGAAACGTGGCCGAAAAGCTCATCAGCGAAATGGCGGTGAGCGACTTCAGTACGTTATCGAGCAGGCGCTGGACGCCGCCCGAGAATACCTGCGCCTCCGCGGCCTCCGCATGATAACCCTTCACCACGCGCACGCCGGCCAGGGATTCAGTCAGCCGGCCGGAAACTTCGGCGGTGATTTTGCCGCGCTCGCGGAAGATGGGCCGAATGAAGCGAAACGCCCGGTTCAGCACCATGGTGAAGACACCGATGAAAAGCAGCGCCGCGCTGGTCAATACGACGCTGATGCGCAGCAGGAACACGAGCGAAAACAGGGCGGTCAGAATGCCGCCCACAAAATCGATCAGGCCGGTGCCGATCAGGTTGCGCACGCCCTCCACGTCGTTCATGATGCGCGAGACCAGCAGGCCGCTCTTGTTGGAGTCGTAGTACGCCACCGAAAGGCGGCCGATATGTTCCTGCACCCGGCGGCGCAAGTCGGCGATCAGCCGCTGCGCTTCCTTGGAGAGCAATTGGGTGAGGGTGAAGGACGTACCGCCCTGAATCAGCGTGGCGCAAAATACGGCCAGCACCAGCGGCTCCAGCAGGAGCGTCTGCTTGGCGACCATCACATTATCCACCAGGTACTTGGTGGAAGCTGGCAGCACCAAACCCGAAGCCCGGTTCACCAGCATCAGCAGAAAGCCGAGCGCCAGCTTGCCGCGCCGCGGGCGCACTAGGTCCATGAGGAGCGGCCAGACACTGCGCAGGCGTTTGGAGGCGGAAAGCTTGGCCTTGTCCGAAGGGTCGCCGGCCCGCTTCCCATGGATTCCGATTCCGTGCGGTGACACTCTCTCCAGCTTATCGTGATCCGGCTTCGGGTGCTTGGTGGGGCGGGCCTCCGGGTCTGCCTTTCTTTGGATTTTGTCGACTGGCGCGCACTCCACACTTCCCCAGCTTCTATGTCGCGCACTTCGCGGCCCTCGCGGCAGCCGCGGGCGACACCTCGTCGGGAGTATGATATTCTGGCAAGCCTGGGAGGGAACCGCCGCAACATGGAACGTAAGAAAGCATCCGATTATCCCCAAGAACTGCTGGATCTGTTCGACCGGTACGTCCACGGCGAGCTCGACCGCCGCGGTTTCCTGGATTCGGCGAAGAAGTTTGCCGTGGGCGGAGTGACGGCGATGGCCCTTTGGGAGAGCCTGCGCCCGAATTACGCCTGGGCGCAGCAGGTCCCCAAAGACGACCCTCGAATCAAGACCGAATACACGACCGTGCCTTCGCCCCAGGGCAACGGAACCATCCGCGGCTACCTGGTTCTACCCGCCCATGCCGCCGGAAAACTGCCCGCCGTGCTGGTGGTGCATGAGAACCGCGGGCTGAATCCTTATATAGAAGACGTGGCGCGGCGCCTCGCCACCGAGGGCTACATCGCTTTCGCCCCGGACGGGTTGACCAGCGCCGGCGGTTACCCGGGCAACGACGAACAGGGCGCGCAGCTCTTTCAAAAAGTCGACAAGGCGAAGATGACCGCGGATTTCGTGGCTGCGGCTTACTGGCTGAAGGCGCGCGCGGACTCGAGCGGCAAAATCGGCGTGGTGGGCTTCTGTTACGGTGGCGGCATCGCCAACACTCTGGCGGTTCGGATGGGCGCCGACCTGGCGGCGCCGGTTCCGTTCTACGGCACGCAGCCTCCGGCCGACGACGTCGCCAAGATCAAGGCTCCGATCCTGGCCCACTACGCCTCGCTCGACACCCGCATCACCGGCGGATGGCCGGCTTATGAAGCCGCGTTGAAGGCCAACCACGTGACCTATGCCGGTTACGTCTACGAGGGCGCCAACCACGGTTTCCATAACGACACCACCCCCCGCTACGATGAAGCTGCCGCCAAGCTCGCCTGGAAACGGACCTTGGACTTCTTCGCCAAGTACCTAAAAAGCTAACCGAGCCGCGACCAAAGGTGCCGCTGCTTTCTGGGCGCCTTGCGAGGCCTGCTTGGGGACCTCGCTGGAAACCAGCGGATTGTTTTGGTTATTCGGCAGCTTGCTCTCGTCCCTCGCTGTCGAGCAACTGTACATCGGCGGCATCTGCATCCACCGGCGCTATGCTACTTGATCAGGCGTACTGCGATGATGTCCGTGCTGCGGGGCGCACCCGCGATCGATTCCGCCCGGATTAACGCCTCGAACCAGACATCTTCCGGATGGGCCGTTACCTTGAGTAACGTATCCCGGAGCTTTCTCCGCGATTCCACTGTCGCAAGGACCATGCCGCCGGCCTCGGTGCCCGCCTGGTCCAGACCTTGCAGGATCAGAACATTGCCCGTGCGGGCCTCATTCGGTAACAGGACGATGGTGGCGTAACTGGTCCCGACGGTGGGGCTCCAACGATACCGCGCCTCCTCGCCCGGTTGAGGGTTTTTGTTGAAGAAGTACTTCTCGCCCCGGTTCACCATTTCGTCGTCTTCCTTGAAATTCAGGGAACCTTCAAAGAGAGTGACCCACGGGTTCACAATCGGGCTACCCAGGAATACGTAGTTCCCGTCCCGCAGGTCGCGTGACCGAAAGTCCCGGGCGAAACGGATGACGAAGTTCGCGCCGAGCGGGCCGGCCAGCGCGGTCAGTATCTTCACGTTGGCCACGTCGGCATAGGAAACCAATGTGGACGAACTCAAATAGTCCAGCATCTTCGATTCGCGCGCGGTCGAATCCGGGGGCAGGAACGCCCGCGGATAATCCTTGCTGAGATATTCCTGAAGCGAATGGTGCCCATCGATCAGATACCGGAGCACCGCCAGTTTGGAATCATCCAGCACAATCACGGGTGGCTGGCGGCCGTTCACTATTCGAGACAATGGCCATGGTACTCGCGCGAACTGCTCCGGATTGCGCTGGCCCTCTAACAGACGGTATCCAAGGACGGCGCAAGCCGCCGCCAGAATCGCCGCCAGCACCCAGGGCAGGGAACTGCGCGGCGCCGGCTTCCGTCTGGTCGCTTCCACGCCATTGGGCGGCTGTGCCGGAACCGGAACGGCAGCGGGCGGCGCCTGAGCCGCGGATTGGAACGTCAGCCGGAATCCGCCCTTTGGCAAATCCACCATAATCGGGTCGCTACGCCCTTCGTCCCGGTAGTATTCCAGCAGCTTCAGCCGCAGACGGCTTGCCTGGTTCCGTACGATCGAGTCCTCTTGCGGATCGTAGTGCGGAGATTTCCCGAAGGCTTCCAGGCCGATCGTGTATTCCTTCAGGTGGTCGGCCTGACCCGCGAGGGATTTCTCGGAAAGGTACGTCAGAAGGCGGCGGTGAGTCTCGGAAGTCTCGAACGTCTTGCTGAGCAATACACGCTGAATCTCAGCACGGGCGGCTTCATCATCCTGGTTGACTGCCATGGACGTTTAGATATTCTAGCACTATCCCCCACCATCCCGAACCGCGGAACCGCTCGATCATCCTTGGCAAGTTATTGCAAAGACTAACCGTTGATCGGCGCCGGATCCAGATAATGACTAGGTCTGTTACTGCCCGTTGTCCTGAGTTTACTTGACGCTGCGGCGGCATCGTGACACGCTATGGCGTCGAAAGAGAGGAAGTCTAATGTCTGGAAGAAGCGCGGCTTCTTGTGCCGTCGTATTGCTGTACGCGGCACTGCACCTTTCCGCTCAGGCTCTGGGCAACGTCGTCGGCACGGTAACCGATCAGGGCGGCGCCGTGGTTCCTGGAGCGGCGGTGACCGTCGTCAACGACGGCACGCAGTTTGCGCGCACCATCGCCACCAACGATAACGGCCAGTTCGTGGCCGATTCATTCCCCACGGGACGCATCAGCGTGACTGCCGAGCACGCCGGGTTTCAAAAACTCGTCCGTTCCGGTCTGGACCTGACCGCCGCGGACACCATCACGGTGAATTTGCAGCTCTCCCTCGGCGACGTCCAGCAGACTGTCGAGGTGCAAGCCGAGGCGGCGCTGGTGCAGTCCCAGACCGCGACCGTCTCCACGCTCATTGACAGCATCCAGACCATGGAGATGCCCTTGAACGAGCGCTCCTTCACCAACTTGCTGCAACTCACCGCGGGCGCTTCGCCCTCGACCCCCGGTATGGCGGCCTCTCTCACGGGCTACACCATGCGAGCCAATAACGCCATCAGCATGAACGGTGCCACGGCCAACGACAACTCGTACCTGATTGACGGGCTGTATGATCGCCAGCTCTGGATCAGCACCCTGGTGATGAATCCGCCGGTCGAGGCGATCCAGGAAACCCGCATCATGGGCAACGACTACTCCGCGCAGTACGGCAACTCGGCCGGCGGCGTGACCATCGTACTGACCAAATCCGGCACCAACCAGCTTCACGGGAGCGCCTACGAATATCTCCGCAACAATGCCACCGACGCCAACACGTTCTTCAGCAACAAGGCGGGCCAGCCCAAGGCGCCTTACCGGCGCAACGAATTCGGCGGCACCATCGGCGCGCCCATCCGCAAGGACAAGACCTTCATCTTCGCCGATTACGCGGGAATCCGCCTTATCCAACCCACCACCCAGGTGGACACCATCCCCTCGCTGGCGCAGCAGCAAATGATCCAGACCGGCAATTTCAGTCAGTTCCCGACAACCATTTACAACCCCTACCAGACCACCGTGGGTGCCGGTGGCACCACGGTTCGGGTGCCGTTTGCGGGCAACATCATTCCCAGCCAGTTCCTGGACCCCGCGGCCGGCAAGATCGTCGGGTTGCTGCCGGTGCCCACCAACGCGAGCGCGGCCAACAATTTTGTCTTCAGCCCCGATGGCTCGCAGCGGGACGACCAGTACGATATCCGGGTGGACCAGAACATCGGCAAGGCCGACCGGCTCTTCCTCAAGTACAGCTACGACAATGCGGTGGGCTATGCAGCGGGGGTGTTGCCCGTGGGGCCCAACACCAGTGGCGTCAATGTGGGGGAATATCTCCAGACAGGTAGCAACGGCGGCCCCAGCAGCACGGCCAACTGGTCGGTTACCGGGAACTTCACCAAGGTGATCAGCCCCACCATGGTGGACGAGTTTCATTTCGGCGTTGTGCGCGATTGGCTGAATATCTTCAACAGCGAGACTGGGCACAGCACTGCCGCCAGCCTGGGGATACCCAACATCGACATCAGCAATTACAACCAAGGCATCCCCTATCTGTCTGTCAGCGCGTACACGGCCATCGGCGACAGCAACTCCTATCCCGAGTTTACGCATTCGGTTTCCATCCCGTTCGAAGACATCCTCACCGTGGTGAAGGGCCGCCACACGATGAAATTCGGGGGCGGGTACACCCGCCACCGCTTCGACGGGCACACGACGACCGCTCCGGAGGGCCAGTACAGCTTCGGAGGGCAGTTCACGCGCCAGATAGGGACCAGTTCGGCGGCATCGGCCCTGGCGGATTTCGCCCTCGGCGCCAGCACCGTCGTCGTGCGCAGCGAAGAGTTTGGCGTCTTCGGCATGCGCATTTGGGAAGGAGCGGCCTTCGCCGAAGACTCCTGGCGCGTGAATAACCGGCTGACGATCAACTATGGACTGCGATGGGAGCTTCAGGCGCCTCCCTATGAGGCTCACAACCGGTGGGCCGACATCAGCGCCGTCACCGGCCAGTTCGCCGTTGCCGGCACCTCCAGTCAGAACTTGAACGGCGATTGCGGCCGCTCCCTGGTGTGCCTGGACAAGCACGACTTCGCGCCCCGGCTGGGCATCGCTCAACAACTTACCAAGGATGGAAAGACGGTGTTCCGCGCCGGCTTCGGCATGTCGTATTTCGAGGGTTTCAACGCCGGCAAGATGCTCGAATCGAATCCGCCCATGAACGTGATCCAGCAGTTCACGTACGACCAGAACGGCGCGCCCGGCCTGCTCCTCTCGCAGGGCATTCCCCTTCCCGTCATACCCAACCTCAGCGACCCGACGCAGTTGATCGGCCTGTACTACGACTACAATCCCCACATGAAGCTGAACCGCTCGTTGCAGATGAACGCTGGGGTGCAGCGGCAACTGCTCCCCAACTTCCTGCTGGACGTCGGCTACGTGCGCACGTTGACCGAGGATATGACCAATTCGGTAGTCGGGAACCAGGCTCTGCCCGGCCCCGGAGCGCTGGGCCCCCGGCGGCCGCTCTACTCCATCAATCCGGTGCTGGGAGACATCGATTTCCGGACCAACTGGGGGATGGCGAAATACAATGCCCTGGAGGTGAAAGCCAACAAACGGTACAGCCGAGGATTGACGGGGACTCTCGCCTGGACCTGGTCCCACAACATGGGCCAGACCAATGGACCGGGCAGTTCCACCAGGCCTCAGAACAGCCTGTGCTACGCCTGCGAGTGGGGCGATCTGCCCGAGGACCGGCGGCAGATGGTGGTGATCAACCACGTTTACGAACTGCCGTTCGGCACCGGCCGCCAGTTCGTGCAGAAGGGGCCTGCGTCCTACCTCATCGGGAATTGGGACGTTTCCGGCATCTGGACCATGTACACGGGCATGCACTTCGGGCCCTCGATGGCCACCTCCGTTTCCAACGTGCTGACCGGCGCCAGCGTCAACGTCTCTCCCACGGAGCGGCCAAACCTCAACGGCCCCGGCAACCTGCCGTCGGACCAGCGCACCATCACCCATTGGTTCAACACCGCCGCGTTTTCCATTCCGGCGCAGTATACGTGGGGAGACGCGGGCACCGGCATCCTGGTTGGACCGGGCTACTTCAATTTCGACCTGGGCATTCACCGCAATTTCCCAATCAAGGAGCGGTTCAAGCTCATCTTCCGGGCGGAGATGTTCAATACGTTCAACCACACCAATTTCAACAATCCGAGTGCCAGTATCGGTTCCTCCAGCGCGGGCGTCATCAGCGCCACCTATCCGTCTAGGATCATGCAGATGGCGTTGAAGCTGTCGTTCTGACCGAAACCGAGCCGCACGAGGCTGCGAATGCACATGAGCAGAAGAGGTTTCCTGGCCGCTGCGGGGGCCGCCGCCTGGCAGCCCTCCGCACCGGCGCAAGGCGGTCCAGTGCAGATCGGCGTCGATCTGTACAGCATCCGTTTGAATAACTGGACGCCATTTCAGTACCTGGACTACCTCCATAAGCTCGGCGTTCAGCTCGCGCACCTCTCCACGGTGCGCGAGCTGAGCGCAATGCTCGCCGACGAAGCGGCCCTCAAGCGGGTGAAGGCGCACGCGGCCGGACTGGGCGTCGAAG
Source organism: Bryobacteraceae bacterium (assembly GCA_052148435.1). Lineage (GTDB taxonomy): Bacteria > Acidobacteriota > Terriglobia > Bryobacterales > Bryobacteraceae > JBEKYD01. Next base: position 75,848 of record JBKQIF010000098.1, on the reverse strand, counting down.
TCGAGCTGTCGATGGGGTCTATCTGCGCCTCGGCGAGGGAGTACAACGCCAGTCTCGGCACTCCCGAGGTCCAGATCGCGCGTATACTTAATGCCGCGCGCATCATCGGCGCGGAGGTGGTGCGGTGCATTCTCGGCGGGGCGGGTGAGCGCACCAAGGCCATGCCCATTGAGGCCCATATGGAGAACGTGCTCGGCGTCCTCCGAAATGCGCGTTCCCGCATCCTCGATTCGGGGGTCAAGCTGGCCATGGAAAACCATGGCGGCGATTTCCAGGCGCGCGAGCTCAAGACGCTTGTCGAAGAGGCAGGCAAAGGCGTTCTCTATGTATGTCTGGACTCCGGCAATCCACCTTACAACCTCGAAGACCCGCACCTTACGCTCGAAACCCTCGCGCCCTATGCCGCCACCACCCACATCCGCGACACCGCCGTGTGGCTCGAGCCGGAAGGCATCGCTACCCGCTGGGTGCGCATCGGAGACGGCAATGTCGATATCGCTGCCTGGATCCGGAAGTTCCGCCAGATGCGTCCCGACCTGGTCGTTTCAGTCGAAAACATCGTGTCGCCGAAGCCCCAGATAGCCGCGATCTACGATCACCAGTTTTGGGACGCCTACCCCAAGATGCCCGCCTGGGAATTCAGCCGCTTCCTGGCCATAGCCGCGAAGGGGAAGCCGTCGCCTGCGGCTCCGCCCACCCCGGGCAAAAACCCCGGTGAGCAGCAGTGCGAGGATCTCGAAGCAAGCTTGCGTAACTTGCGCGGCATCCTTCGTGCTTGAAAGACGATGCGCACAATGGAAAGAGATGGTGTACAGATGAAAACAGATCGCAGGGGATTCCTGGCCGGCGCCTTGGCCGCGGCCCCCTTGTTCGTTCCGGCCAAAGCCTGGGGCGCCAATGATCGCCCCGCCTACGGCGTCATCGGCACCGGCGGCCGCGGGCGCTACGTCAGCGCGCTGTTTCAGAAGCTCGGAGCCGAGTGCGTGGCGCTCTGCGACGTCTACCAGCCGCATCTGGACTTGGCCCGCAAGGATGCGCCCCAAGCCAGGACTCTCGTGGACTCCAATGAACTGCTCGCGCTAAAGGGCGTCGATTGCGTCCTGATCGCCACGCCCGACCACCAGCATCGTCCCAACCTGCTGGCCGCGCTCGCAGCCGGCAAGGACGTCTACCTCGAAAAACCCATGTCGCACTCGCTCGAAGAGAGCCGGCTCATGGTCGAGGCCGTGCGCCAAACCGACCGTATCGTCCAGATCGGGATGCAGCGCCGCACCGCCCCGCTCATCAGCCGCGCCAAGGCCCTTATCGATGGCGGCGCGCTCGGCAGGATCTCGCTGGTCAGCCCCATGTGGAACTGGAACGTATCCAAGCCCCTGAACAATTCGCCGCTGGAGGGCAAACTCGATTGGAAGCGCTTCCTCGGCCCCGCCGCCGAGCGCAATCTCGAACCGATGCGCTTCCGCAGTTGGCGCTTGTTCTGGGATTATTCGGGCGGCAACATGACGGACCAGGGCACCCACCTCATGGACGTCACCCAGTGGCTCACCAACACCAGCCATCCCCTCTCGGCCGTATGTTTCGGGCAGGTTCAGAAGTCCGCGGGCGCCGAAGCGCCGGACGTCTTCTCCGCGGTCTTCGAGTATCCCCAGCACATGGTCCAGTGGACCCTCGATTACTGCAACTCTTACCAGAACGGCTGGTCGCTCACGTTCCGGGGCGACGAAGGCACTCTGGTCATCGACGACGAAGGCTTCCTCCTATACCGCGAGCCTTGGAGGGAAACCAAGAACCGGGAGCCGGCCCAGGTAGTGAAGGAAGGCCTGTTCGTCGAGCCGCACGTGCGGAATTTCCTGGACTGCATGAAATCCCGCCAGCAACCCGCAGCCCCTGTGGAAGTGGGCGCCAGTGCGGTCTGCGGCCCTCACCTGGCGAACATCGCCTTCCAGAAGCAGTGCCAGGCCAGGCTGGGCCCGGATGGAAAAGTCTCCGTCTGAGCCAGAAGATCCAACATGGACCGAGGAGAAGAAACGATGCTCCACAATGGCGCCGGCTTGCGGCTTGCCGTTTGGGTTGTCATGGCGCTGGTGGCGGCGCGCATTGGGTGCGCGGCTTCAGCCAATCAGCCCCCCGGATTGCTGAACGACCTGGTGGATGTGAGTAGCGACTTCCGCAGCAATTCGAACGAATATTTTCTGGCCGATCGGCTGACGCGCTTCGACCCCGGCACGGGGCGAGGTGAAATCGCCTGGCTGCGCAATCGGATCTACCCGCGCATGTCGTTCGACAACATGGAAAACGTCTGGCGGCCGTTCGCCGGCATCACCATTTCCGAAAAGGAATACCAGGTCAATCCCACGCTCCCGTTTTCGCTCGAATTCATCACCTCGCGCACCGTGCGCATCCGCATCCAAACCAAGACGGCGATGAAGAACCTGGAGCCCTCGCTCATGCTGGTCGGTGAGCCCCCGCGCGACACTTCCTGGAAACTCTCGCGCGTGGAGGGGGGCTATCGCTACACCAACACAGCGGGCTCGGTAACCGTGCTCGAAAAACCCTGGCACGTCGAGTTCCGGGACCCCCAGGGAACTCTTCTTACCAAAACCGACCATTCGTCGGATAACGAAAACTCCATTGACCCCGTGCTTCCGTTTGGTTTCATCCGGCGGCCATCCGATTACTCCCAGAGCCTGGCGGCCGTGTTCACGTTGGCGCCCGGCGAAAAGCTGTTCGGGTGCGGCGAATCCTTCACCCGGCTGGATAAGCGCGGCCAGAAAATGGTGCTATGGGTGAACAACGCTAACGGCGTCGAGACCTCGCGGATGTACAAGCCCATCCCGTTCTTTCTGAGCAGCCGCGGATACGGAATGTTCGTCCACACCACGGCGCCCGCCACCTTCGACCTTGGCTCGGGATTTGGCGGCCTCTCTTCGCTCATGCTGGGCGACGATCAACTGGACCTTTTTTTCTTCTTCGGATCGCCGAAGGAAATCCTGGGCGAGTACACCGCGCTAACCGGCCGGCCGCCGATGCCGCCGTTGTGGTCGTTCGGCTTCTGGATGAGCCGCCTGGCGTACGAATCCGACGCCGAGGTGCGCGAGGTGGCGGCCAAGCTGCGGCAAAACCGCATTCCGGCCGATGTGATCCACATCGATAGCGGCTGGTACGATCTCAAGCGCGGCAACGACCTGAAATTCGCCGCCGAACGCTTCCCCGACCCCGGAAAGCTATTCGCCGATCTCAAGCGCGACGGCTTTCACGTCTCCCTCTGGCAGGTGCCATATTTTTCACCCGTCAATTCGGTATTCCCCGAGCTGGTGAAGAACGGATTGTCCGTGCGGGATGGCAAAGGCAATGTGGCTTTCGAGGATGCTATCCTCGACTTCTCGAACCCCGCCGCGGTGGAGTGGTATCGGCGTAAGCTCTCCGAATTGCTGCGTATGGGGGCGGCCGCGATTAAGGTGGATTTCGGCGAATCGGCGCCTATGACGGGAGTATATGCGTCCGGGCTCACCGGGTTCTATGAGCACAACCTCTACCCGCTCCGCTATAACAAAGCGGTCGCCGATATCACCCGCGAAACCACCGGCGATAACATCATCTGGGCCCGCAGCGCATGGGCCGGTAGCCAGCGCTATCCCATCCACTGGGGGGGCGACGCCGGAAATACGGATACTGCCATGGCGGCTACGCTGCGCGGCGGATTGTCCCTGGGATTGAGCGGCTTTACCTTCTGGAGCCACGACATCGGCGGGTTCGCACTGAAGACTCCGGAAGAGTTGTACCGCCGCTGGATGCCGTTCGGTATGTTGTCTTCACACAGCCGTAGCCATGGCAGGCCGCCCAAAGAGCCCTGGTTCTTCAGTCCCGCGTTCATGGAGGATTTCCGGCGCGCTGTAGAGTTGAAATACCGGCTCATGCCCTATGTGTATGCGCAAGCCAAGGACTCCAGCGAGCGCGGCCTGCCCATGGTGCGTGCGCTGTTCATCGAATATCCGGACGACCCCGGCGCTTGGGAGGTGGATGACGAGTACCTGTTCGGTTCCGACATTCTGGTCGCGCCCCTGATGGAATCGGGAACCACGGGCCGCAACGTCTATTTGCCTCAAGGCCAGTGGATCGACTACCAGAGCCATAAGTCCTACCCGGGCGGCTGGCATAAAATCGAGGCAGGCCGGATTCCCGTGGTGATGCTGGTCCGTGACGGCGCGGCAATTCCCGAAATCGAGCTGGCGCAGTCGACCATTGCGATGGATTGGTCGAAGCTCGATGTGGTGGTTTTTTCAAGTAACGCCAATGCGGCGCACGGACTCGTGTGTCTTCCCTCCGATGAGACGCTTCGAAAAGTTGACCTGACGCGCCGCAACGGAACCTTCGAACTGTCGGGAAGCCCGTTCGCCGGCAAAGCGGCTCTTAACGCAAGAATGTATACGCAGTGAGTTGCCGGCCGCCAGCCGCCTCGTCTCTCCACTGGTAGAGCCGCTTGCGGCGGACGCCGGGCTCTCGCGCCAATGCCGCCGCTGGCGACCGCATCCTACATCAACCGACTCATCACATTGCACTGTCTCTTCAACTTGGCGCAACGTTCGATTGCGCGGGCCGGACCGCTCCTTTACCGTCGCGGCTCTGACTCCGGGTGATGGTTCACAGCCTAATTGAGGATTAGCACGGGGAGGGTTAGAGCCCGAGAACCCACGGCCGGGGAGAACGCCGAGACGAATCCCGGCCCTTGCAGCCAGGAATGGCTGCGCCGCGTTCTTTGCCACAGGGTGCTGATAATCTGAGATGGTGGGCGCTGGTTTGGTCAACCCGGGCTTCTGGCTGTGGATGTTTTTGGCGGTCTCGGGGCTATTGGCGCAAAGCGGGGCGAACGTGCTGGTGGTGGTGAACCGCCGCGACGGCGAGTCGCGGGCGATCGGCAATTACTACCGGCCTCGCCGGGCGGTGCCGGTGAACAACGTATGTTACCTGGATACTACCTCGGACGAAGAAATCCAATGGGGGACTTATGTGCGCGAGGTGGAAGAGCCGATTGCCCGCTGCCTCCAGGAGGGCGGACTGGAGGAGAAAATCCTGTACATCGTGCTGACCAAGGGCGTGCCGTTGAAGGTGGATGGGAGCGGCGGGTCGATTCAGACGGCCGAGCACGCTTCGGTGGATTCCGAGCTGAGCCTGCTTTACGACAAGATGCACGGGGCCGAAGTGGGGCGCGCTGGAGGGGTCAGGAACCCGTTCTTCATGAAGCGCGATATGCCGTTTCGCCATCCCGGCGTGCCCATCTACATGGTGACCCGCCTGGCGGCGTTCTCGGTAGAGGACGTTAAGGCGATGATCGACCGCGCGCTGGCGGCACGCAACCGGGGAAAGTTCGTGATCGACCTGAGCGGTCCCAATAGCGCCGAGGGAAACAACTGGCTGCGCAACGCCGCCATGCTGCTGCCGCGCGACCGGGTGTTGCTGGACGAAACCACCGGCCAGCCGCTACATGTTAAAGATGTTATCGGCTATGCCAGTTGGGGAACGAACGACGGGCGGATCGCGCGCCTGCTGGGCTACTCCTGGCTCGCGGGCGCGGTGGCTACCGAATATGTTTCGACCAATGCGCGCACCTTCCAGCGGCCGCCGGCGGGATGGCTGCCGACCACCTGGGAGGACCGGGCGCACTTTTTCGCGGGCACGCCGCAGAGCCTGAGCGCGGATTATATTTCCGAAGGCGCGACCGCCGTTACCGGCAATACGTATGAGCCGTACCTGGGAGGCTGCGCGCGGCCGGATTACCTGCTGCCGGCCTATTACCAAGGGCGAAACCTGGCCGAGAGCTATTACATGTCGATCGCGTTTTTGAGCTGGCAGGGAGTGTTGTTGGGAGATCCGCTCTGCTCGCTGGGGAAGCCGTGAGAATGGACAAGAAACGATTTGGCGAAATCGCCGCCCGATTCCGAGACCTGCGCCTGCTGGTGGTGGGGGATCTGATGCTGGACGAGTTCATTTGGGGGAAGGTATCCCGAATCTCGCCCGAGGCTCCGGTGCCGGTGGTGGACGTGACTTCGGAATCCTACTATCCGGGCGGAGCGGCCAATGTGGCGCGGAACCTGCGCGAATTCACCAGCCACGTGGCGGTGCTGGGAGCGGCCGGGGAGGATCAGGCTGGCGACAGGCTGCTGGCGCTGCTGAAAGACTCCGGCATGGACACGGCCGGAGTGATTCAGGATAAGATGTACTCCACCATCGTGAAGACCCGCATCATCGCGCGCCACCAGCAGGTGGTGCGGGTGGATCGGGACTGCCGCATATCCGCCGAAGGGCCGTGCCTGGAGCGGGCGATCGAGTCGCTGGGGCGCGCGGCCGGCGAAGTGGATGGGATAGTGGTGTCGGATTACGACAAGGGTTTTGTCACCCAGGCCCTGGCGGACGAGATTCTGGCGGCGGCGCGACATCACGGCAAGATTCTGACGGTGGACCCGCATCCGCATCCCGCGCTCGAATGGAAAGGCGCTACCGCCGTCAAACCGAACCGGAGCGAGGCGTTCCGCGCCGCCGGCCTGCCGCCTTCGGACCCGGTGGAACCGGTCGAGCGCGACCTGGCCTTGCTGGAAGCCGGGAACCGCCTGCTGGAACGCTGGCAACCGCAAAACCTGGTGATCACGCTGGGAGAACAGGGGATGATGCTGTTCCGCGCGGGCGAGGCGTGCTACCACGTGCCCGCGTGCGCCCAGGCTGTCTTCGACGTTTCCGGCGCCGGGGATACGGCGATGGCCCTTTTGACGCTGGGGTTGTGCGCCGGCGCCGACCCGCGGGAAGCTGCCGAGCTCGCCAACCTGGCTAGCGGAATTGTGGTAGGGAAGCTTGGGACGGCGACCGTGGATGCGGCGGAAATGGAAGGGGCGATGGGGTAGCGGGCCGGTGCCCGCTATTTCCGCGTGGGCCGCGATCCGACCGGAGCGGCATATCGGTAAACGCTGCCCGACTACCCGCGGGTAATCTCCGGCAGGACACTGGCGGCAGGCACTTCTGCGAGCCGGCGATACCGTCAAGTAGTTTGGTAAAGCCCGCGGCGCCGGGGGAGATCACCGCTAAAGTTTCTCCGGCTCCCGGCCGATCCTTAAGTCTGTAAGGCCGATCGCCCTTTTGCCAAAGGCTGTCGTGTTTAGAGAGCGTGATTTCACTCAAGGACTATCTTCAATACGATCCCAACCGGGAAGCCGTACTTCGCCGCGCGGTGGGCTTGCTGTTGCAGGGCATGGGCCTGCACGCCGTCGAAGGGCGACCCACAGAATACACGCGTTTCTGCGACAGCTTGAACGCCCTGGCCGCGCACTTTGACGAGGAGATGCCCGCCGCCGACGTGATCGGCCTGGCAGGGGCGGCGCTGAAGATGTTGGACGACTATAACCAGCGTACAGTCGAGTATCTGCAAATGCCCGGGGCGGAATTCCGGGCCATGGCTCGAATGCTTATGTCGGCGATCAGTACGCTGGCGGCTGCCGGGAAAGAGAATGCGTCGCACCTGCGTGAAATCGAGGAGAACCTGGTTTCGGCCAGTGTGCTGGAGGACGTGCGGCAGGTACGGCAGCGCCTGTCGGAATGCCTGGGGGCGATTCGCACCGAGACCGAACGACAGCGCGCCCAGACCGAGAAAGCCGTGGAGAGCCTCAGCCGGCAGCTCGATCGGGCGCAAGGGGAATCGCAGGCGAACCGGAACGATCCCGTGACCGGATTGGCTCCGCGCAAGACGGCGGAGGAGGCAATCGAGCGTGCGTGCCAAAGCCCGGCCGATCATTTTGTGGCCATGTTTTGTGTGGATCGCGTCCAAACCATCAGCCTGCGATTCGGATACGAAGTGGGTGATGACGTCCTGCGCCACTACGCCGACTTTCTCCGCCAGCGGCTGCCGGAAGCCGATCCGCTTTTCCGCTGGACCGGCCCGACCCTGGCCGCCGTGCTCGAGCGGCGAGGTAGGGTGGAGATTGTCCGGGGCGAGATTGCCCGCCTGGTCGACGAACCGTTGGAACATACCGTTTCCAGCGCGAAGAGGGCCATTCTGCTCCCGATTGCGGCTCGTTGGTCTATCTTCCAATGTCTGCCCGATCCGCAATTGCTGATTGCCTCCATCGGCGACTTTACCCAAACGCAAACAGCCGGCAATGGCGGAAAGCGCATACCCGCCTGAGTGGGACTCGGTAGGACAGACCATCGCTTTTTGTGGCCTGTCATCGCCCGGCAGACCCGGATTGTCCCCATGCTACGATAAGGTCTTGTCAGGTCTCGGGCTCCGTGCAATGGACGGCTGCAAACCCCGCCAGGTCCGGAAGGAAGCAACGGTAGCGGTGCGGTTCGTGTGCCGCGGATTACCCGGGGCCTGGCAGATAAACCCGCCCCATGTATCAGGTAATCGCTCGAAAATACCGGCCGCAAACCTTCCATGATGTGGTCAACCAGGAGCACGTCAAGACCACCCTGGCAAATGCTATCGCGCAGAAACGGATCGCGCACGGCTACATTTTTTCGGGCCAGCGCGGCACCGGCAAAACCACCATTGCGCGGATTCTGGCCCGCTGCCTGAACTGTATCGAAGGACCCACCGCTGCGCCTTGCGGAATTTGTGCCAGTTGCAAGGAAATCGCCGCCGGCGGTTCGCCCGACGTCATCGAAATCGACGCGGCTTCCAACCGCGGCATCAATGAAATGCGCGAACTGCGCGAAAACGTGCGCTACCAGCCGGCTCGCGACCGCTACAAGATCTTCATCGTCGACGAGGCGCACCAGATCACCAACGAAGCCTTCAACGCGCTGCTCAAAACCATCGAAGAACCGCCCGAGTGGGCTGTGTTCGTGCTGTGTACCACCGAAGCCCAGAAGATTCCCGCCACCATCGCCTCGCGCTGTCAGCATTTCAGTTTTCGCTCGGTGGACTTCGACGATCTGACCTCGCGTATGGCGTGGATCTGTTCCCAGGAAGGCATTGAAGCCGATGCCGAAGCCCTCGCCGTGCTGGCCGTGGCGGGCGAAGGCAGCGTGCGCGATTCCCTCTCCGCGCTCGATCAGGCCATCGCCTGCTGCGGCTCCAAGCTCGTCGCCGCCGAGGTGCGCGCGCTGCTGGGCGCGTTTTCGATCGATTCCCTGGCCAAGGTTTCCCAGGCGCTCGTCGCCTCCGACCCCCGCCGCATGCTCGACGTGGTCGACGATCTGGAGCGTTCGGGACAAAACCTCCAGCATTTCAGCCGCGAGTTGTCGCGCTACTTCCGCAACCTGCTGGTGACGCGCATCGCCGGCTCGGATACGCGCCTGGTGGCTGCGTCCCCCTCGGAACGGGAACGGATGGCGGAAATTGCCGCTCAATTCTCCGAGGAAGACCTGACCCGCTATTTGCAGCTTTCGCTCGACCTCTTCCGCGACCTGCAATTCTCCCTGCAGCCGCGCTTCCATCTGGAAATCGGGCTGGTGCGCCTGGTCCACGCGGGCAGGCTCATCAAGATTGAGGACGCCCTGGCCGGCTTGGCGTCTTCCGAACCCGCCGCTCGGGTGCCGCAAGCGCCGCGTCCGTCCGCAACCGCGCCTCCGCCGACATCCGCTCCGCCTGCACCGGTACGCGGCGCGCTGTCGCCATTCGATCTGGATCGCGCTAAGAAGGCCGCATCGCGCCCGCCCGAGCCGCAATCCTCCGGCGCCAACGCTCTCGCCCCGCTCTCCGTGGAAGCGCCGGCGCGCGCTCCCGAAGCAGCGGGCGACGCCCGGACGCGCCTGCACGCGCACCTGACGGCGGCCGGTTTGACCCACTTGGCCGACGCCGTGGAAAACGCTGCCGTCAGCGTTTCCGGCAGCGACCTCAATGTCGCGGCGGCCAAGTCCTACGCTCTCTACTTCAACGACCGCGGCTTCAACGAAGCCGTGCGCCAGGTATTTGGCCGCCCCCTGAACGTTAAGTTCAGCGCCGGCGAGCCGGGCGGGGCTGCCGCGCCCATACCGGCGCCGTCCAGCGGCGCCGCCGATGACGCCACCCGGCGCGCCCTAACCAATCCCGAAGTGCAGCGCTTCCGCGAAGTATTCGGCGGCGAGATCCGCACCATTCGGAACCTCAAGGAGTGAAATCCGTGAAACTACCCGGCAATATGCAGCAGATGATGCGCCAGGCGCAGCAGATGCAGGAGAAGATGCAGCAGGAGATCGCCCTGATCAAGGTGGAGGCCACCGCCGGCGGCGGCATGGTTACGGTGGGCATGGACGGACAGAAGAACATGCTCAGCGTCAAGATCGACCCCGAAGTCGCCGGCGATGTCGAGATGCTGCAAGATATGATCGTGGCCGCCGCCAACGAGGCCGTCAAGAAAGTCGACGCCGAGATCCAGCAGAAAATGGGCGGGATGCTGGGCGGCATGGGTTTGCCGCCGGGCTTGCTCTAGACTGCCAGCGTCATGCCCGATTTCGCCGAACCGCTCGCCCGCCTCATCACCGAATTCAAACGCCTGCCCGGAATCGGACAGAAATCCGCGCAGCGCCTCGCGTTCCACGTGCTGCGCGCGTCGAAGGACGATGCCGCGCGCCTCGCTCAGGCGATCCTCGACGTCAAGGAGAAGCTCGGTCTCTGCAGCGAGTGCAATAACATCTCCGATGGCGACGTCTGTTCGTATTGCGCCGATCCGAATCGCGACCCCAAAACCGTTTGCGTGGTGGAAGAGGCCTATAACATCATCGGCATCGAGACCACGCGCGAGTATCGGGGCCGCTATCACGTACTGCAGGGCGCGTTGTCGCCGCTGCGCGGCATCGGGCCGGAATCGCTGCGCATCAAAGGCCTGGTGGAACGGATCGGCCAGGGCGAGATCGAGGAAGTGATCGTCGCCACCAACCCCACCGTGGAGGGTGAGGCCACTGCCGTGTATCTGGCCCGGCTGCTCAAACCGCTGGGCGTCAAAGTCACCCGCATCGCCATGGGCGTTCCCGTGGGCAGCGATTTGGAATTCGCCGACGAAGTGACGATTTCGAAAGCTATGGAGGGAAGGCGGGAGATGTGAAGTTGTCCTTACCGCGACCGCCACGACACCTTGCGGTTCGACAAGAGATGGCCTATGCTACTCCTTGTAGAAGCAAAAGGGAAGCACGGCGATGTGGAGTGACTTGGCCTATCGGCTGCGCGCCTTGTTCGGCCGTGCCGCGGTGGAAGCGGAGCTCGACGAGGAGCTGCGGTTTCACCTGGAGCCGCAGGAAGAGAAGTACCGGCGTCAGGGCCTGTCTGCTGCCGACGCGCGGCGGCGGGCGCGGCTCGATTTCGGCGGCGGCGATTCGGTGCGGGAAGCTTGCCGCGATGCGCGCGGCACGCGCTGGCTCGAAGACTTATTGCAGGACTTGCGTTACGGGATGCGCGCTCTGCGCCAGAGTCCCGCGTTTACGTCGGCGGCGGTGCTGTCGCTGGCGCTCGGTATTGGCGCCAACTGCGCCATCTTCACGGTGCTCGACGCCCTGCTGCTGAAGACTCTGCCCGTCGAAGAGCCTCGGCGGCTGTTGCAGGTGACCCTCCCCGACGGGGAGCCCTTCAATTACCTCCTCTGGCTGCGTTTCCGCGACCGCCAGGATACTTTCTCTCACACGTTGGCGTATAGCGCCGAAACCTTCGACCTTTCGGGTGGTGGCGAGAAAATTCCCGCGCGCGGACTTTACGTAAGCGGCGATTACTTCCGGACGCTGGGCGTTACGGCGCGCCTCGGCCGCACCCTCGGCCCAGCGGACGACCGGCCGGATTCGGCTCCCGCGGCAGTGCTGTCGTACGATTTCTGGCGGCGCCGGTACGGCGGCGACGCGAGCGTGGTGGGCCGCGCGATTCGCGTGGAACATCGCTCTTTGACCATCGTTGGCGTCGCTCCGCCGGGCTTCTTCGGCCTGGACGTGGGCGAAGGGTTCGATGTCGCGGTGCCCCTCGGTCTTGCCGGCCAGTTCGCCGCTGCTCCCAACCCGATAACCGAGCCGGAGTTTAAGTGGCTAACCGTGGTGGGGCGCTTGAAACCTGGAATCGGCGCTGCACAGGCCGCCCGGCGGCTGGCGATATGGAGCACGGAACTGTTCCCCATTGCGGGCTTCCATTACACCGTCGGCAAGCCCGCGGTGCTGGGCCTCGAGAGCGCGGCCCGTGGCCTGTCCGAGCTTCGCCGGGGCTACTCGCGGCCGTTGCTGATGCTGATGGCAATGGTTGGCCTGGTGTTGCTGATTGCCTGCGCCAACCTGGCGAACCAGTTGCTGGCGCGGTCGGGCGCGCGGCAGCGCGAGATCGCCGTGCGCCTGGCATTGGGCGCGGGCCGTGGGCGTTTGATTCGCCAGCTTCTGACCGACTCGGCTCTGCTTTCGCTCGGCGGCGCGGTGTTAGGCGGAGCGCTCGCGAGATGGGGAAGCGCGGCGCTGGTGGGAGCCATCTCCTCTCCCGCGCAGCATCGGTTTCCGTTTCTCGATCTCACTCCGGATTTCCGGGTACTGGCATTTCTGGCGGGCGTGGCCGTGCTGACGGGCGCGCTGTTCGGCCTTGCTCCCGCGCTGCGCACCACCCGGCAGTCGCCGCAGGAAGCCCTCAAGCGGAATTCCCGCGGGCTGACAGAGCGGCGCGGCGGTTGGAGCTTGAGCCGCACGCTGGTGGCGGCGCAGGTCGCTCTCTCGATGGTGTTGGTAGCCGGCGCCGGCTGGTCTCGCCCGGATATTTTCGGGCGGTCGGCACGAACCTGCTGCGCGGCCGCGCCTTTACCGGGCAGGATACGGCCGGCTCGCCCAGGGTGGCGATCGCCAATGAAACCGCTGCGCGCGAGCTTTTCCCCGTCGTGAATCCGCTGGGAAGGACCTACCGCGACAGGAATGCCGGGGGTCCCTACACGGTGGAAATTGTGGGAGTGGCGCGGAACGCGAAATACCGGCGGCTGCGCGACCCCGCGCCGGCCACGGTCTACCTGCCGATTGCGCAGAACCCGGCGCCCTTCCCGGTGACCGGCACTTATGAGCTGCGATTCAGCGGCAGGCTGGCGGATGTGACCGCGCGCGTAAGAGAGGTAGCGAAGCAGACCGACCCGCGCATCGCGATCGAGTTCCGGCTGCTCTCGGCACAGGTGGAAGACTCGCTCGTGCGGGAACGCTTGCTGGCCGGTTTGGCCGCCGGGTTCGCGGCGCTGGCGCTGGTGCTGGCCAGCGTGGGCGTATACGGCGTGGTGGCGTATGCGGTAGTGCGGCGGCGCGGCGAGATCGGCATCCGCATGGCGATGGGGGCCACGCGCGGTTCGGTGCTACGCCTCGTGCTGCGGGATATTGCGAGCCTGCTCGTGACCGGTCTCGTCATCGGCGCTGTATTGGTGACAGCGTGCTCGCGGCTGGTGGCGAGCTTATTATATGGGCTGAAACCGTACGACCCATTGACCCTAACCGCCGCCTGCGCCGTACTGACGCTGGTCGCCGCCCTGGCCGCCTACCTGCCCGCCCGCGCCGCCGCGCAAATGGATCCGCTCACAGCATTGCGGGAGGAGTAGCCTCGTGGCGCGCGCACTCTTGCGTGCCGCGTCCCGACTCTTCGGGACCCTTGCGCCGCCCTCGAAGGAATGTCCACATGGGTGCGGACACGGCAGGCTGAGAGTCCGTGCCGAGGGACCTCGCAGTGGCGCCATGAACTAGCGCGTCCCTGGCGGCCCCAGCCTCTTGTTTCGCTCACTCGTCTCCTTGGCGTCCACGCCGTGGCCGCGCTCATAACACGGGTGAGTGACACGCGGTGCGTTAAACCACTCGCCCTTCTCAAACCGCGTCGTCTTCGAGAAGCAGAACCGCTGGCCGTGGCTTTGCATAGTCCGGGCGACATCCAGGGCTTGAGTATAGCCCTCCTGATCCATATACTCCACGTCCGAGTACGCCTGTAGAAGCTCTTCGAAGCGCCCGTGGCCCAAGTCGAATACGCGAAAGCCGATGCTTCCGCCCCCGCCCCCGCCGACATCCGACTCGATCACAAGCTCGTCCGCACCGCCTCCAGTCAGATCCAGCAACTCGACTTTCTCTAATGAGGCGTGATGCTGGGTCTCCAGCAAGTACTCTTGCCCTGATCGACGGAAACCTGCATCCTGGGGAAAATCGCTCGCAGGGCGGCAAGTCGCAAAGCTTCATCGGAGACGGGCGAGCCCGTATCTTTGCCGGCCGCGGTTGCACAAATCACCACCGTCATGCAGCCAACCGAAACCAGAAGAGCGTAGCGCACATACACAGATTAGCGCCGCTGGTAGAGCCCTGGCCGAACCACGAAACCCACCCCTTATCGCTGACTGAAATCCTCGCGATGGATGACGAATTCGGGATACGCACCAGCGCCCAGTTCGTGCAGGTCCATGCCCTGGCGTTCGCCCTGGTCGGAGACGCGCTGGGGGTAGATGCGATTCAGGAGCCAGTGCCAGGCGTAGAAAACCGGCAGGGCGAAACCGAGCAGCGTGGAGACGCCAATCAGTTGCGCCAGAAACTGCCCGTCGCCGGAGCCCGGGATATCGGCCAGTAGCCCCGTTGCCAGCACGCCCCACAATCCGCCCACGCCGTACACGGAGATGGCGCCGCCCGGATCGTCCAACTCCAGGTAAATGTCGAGCCACTCCACGCTCAATGGAATCAGCAAACCGGCCACGGCACCCACGAATACGGCGGCGAAGGGGTTGAAGAATGCGCATCCGCCGCTCGATGCCGCCAGGCCGCCCACCCAGCCATTGGCGCACAGGCTGGCGTCGGGCCGCCGGAAGCGGACGCGAGTGACGGCGGCGGTGGTGAGCGCGGCCGCCGCGGCCGCAAACGTAGTATTCACGCCCACCAGGGCCAGCGCGTTCACCGAAACGCCGCCGAACAACAATGTTCCAGCCCCATTCAGCCCCAACCATCCCACCCATGCGAGCAGGCATCCGGCTAGCACCAGTACGGTGTTATGGCCGGGCAAGGCCACCGGCATGCCGTCCGACGTATACTTCGAGCGGCGCGGCCCGAGTATCCAGCACAGTGCCAGCGCGCTCATGCCGCCCAGGGCATGAATGGCGCCGGCGCCCGCCAGATCCACGTAGCCACGGCCCAAGCCGTAATTGCCGCCGAGCGCCGCCAACCACCCGCCGCCCCAAGTCCAGTGCCCGAACAGCGGGTACACGCCGCCGGCCAGAAATACGGCGGAAAACAGCGCGGCGCCCAACCGCCAGCGGTCGGCGCCGGCTCCCAATGGGATCAAAGCGCACAAACCGGCCGCAAACACGCCGAAGCAAGCCACCAATCCGGCGGGCGAACCCGATGCCGTCAGGCTGCGCAGAAAGAAACGCTCCCCTCCGATCCAACTCCACGTCTTGCCCGCGACCAGGATTGTGTGCCCCGGTACGCCCGCCGCTCCCTGCCATGCGAATCCGCAAACGCCGTAAACCAGGGCGGCCACGGCGGCGATGGATAGCGACGCCAACATGGTTTGCGCCGCGCTGCGCGAACGGGTCAGACCGGTATGAATGAGGGCCACGCCGGCCGCGGCGAGAGGAACCAGGAAGATGAGGAAGATCGCGAGCGCGGAAGTCGTTTCGCTATAGGCAGGCCCGCCCGCCGGGCTCATGCATTGCCCCCGCGATTCCCCAGGTGTGTGCGCGCAGCCAAACCCAGGCCCAGGAATTGCACCACCATACCGGCGGCGGCGAATCCATCTCGCGGCGCGGGCGAGTTCAGCAGCACAACCGCTGCCAATCCGATCGCCCATCCCGCCACGGCCAACAGAAAGCCAGCCAATTTCATAGACTGAGGCGCGTTGTCATTCGCGGATCGCGGACTCCCATCTCCTTCGATGAGGATAGCCCAAGTGGCGGCCGAATTTATCAAGGAATTCTAAATCCATCCTATCCAAATTATCTATTGGCATGTATCGCCTGCGTACAGTAGCCTTACCGCTATCCACTCTTTTCTTACGAACGATTTATGTCTGACGACACCGAAATAGGAATGAAGCCTACCCTGGGTCTCGCGAGCCGGACGACGGGGCGCACCACGCTGGAGCCCAACCGCGCTTAAATGCTGAATATCGAATTCGCACAAGCCTCCGATTGCGGGCGCGTACGAGACCACAACGAAGACTACCTGGGGCACTTCGCGCCGGCGAGCGCGGGGGAGACCCGAAACCGGGGCTGGCTGTTTGCGCTGGCCGACGGAGTGGGCGGGCAGGACAAAGGCGAAGTGGCGTCGCGGATGGCGGTGGATACCGTGGTGGGCGGTTTCCGGCAGGCCAGGCCCGACGACTCCCATTTCACCCTGCTGCCGCGGCTGGTGCAGAAGGCCAACGCCAGGATCTTCGAAGCGGGCCTGGCCACGCGGCCGGGGAGCACGCCCATGGCTACGACGCTGGTGGCGTGCGCCGTGCGCGCGGACCGCGCCGTGATTTCGCACGTGGGCGATTCGCGCTGTTACCTGGTGCGTTTCGGGCGCGCGGAGGCGGTGACGCGCGATCACACGGTGGCCGCCGAGCAGTTCCGCATGGGGCTTTTGAGCGGGCTGGAGGCGTCCGCGGCATCCAGCCGGAACGTGCTGAGCCGCTCCCTGGGTATGGCGCTGGTGGCCAATGTGGAAACCACGGAACGGCAGGTGATTCCGGGCGATTCACTGCTGATGTGCTCGGACGGATTGCACGGCTCGGTCACGCCCGCCGATATTGGGGCGATTATTACCCGGAAAGTTTCATTGCAGGACGCCGTCCGCGAACTGGTGGAGCTTGCCAACCAGCGGGACGGCAGCGATAATGTCAGCGTGCTGCTCATTCACGTCTCCCAGGTGGAACGGGTGGGCATGTACCGCGGACGGCCTTACAAACTGGCGTAGCAGCCATCCACTCGCATGACTCCCGTACATCCCGGCGAACAACTGGACCATTACCGGATCGATAGCGTCGCGGCGCGCAGCGGCATGGCCTCGATCTTCCGCGGCGTGGACCTGCGCGACGGCCGCGATGTGGCCATCAAGGTGCCGCACCCGGAAATGGAAAGTGACCCGGTGTTGTTCGACCGCTTCCACCGCGAGGAGGAAATCGGCAAGACGCTGGACCATCCGGGCGTGATGAAGGTCTTCGGCGACGAAGACCGCAGCCGGGTGTACATGGTGATGGAGTGGGTGAACGGCCGGCTGTTGCGCGAAATTATGAGCAACTACCCGAGGCTGCCGGTGGAGCGCGCCATCCGCATCGCGGTGGGCGTGGCCGAAGCGTTGGAGTACATTCACGGCAATGGCGTGGTGCATCGCGATCTGAAGCCCGAGAATATCATGATCGACGACCGGGACCGGATCAAGATCATCGATTTCGGTATCGCCGGACGGGCCGGCGCGCGGCGGCTGACCTTCGCCAACCTGTCGCAGGTGATGGGCACTCCCGAGTACATTTCGCCGGAGCAGGTAAAAGGCAAGCGGGGCGACGCGCGCAGCGATATCTACTCGCTGGGCGTGATTCTTTACGAGATGCTCACGGGCAAGACGCCTTTTTCCGGCCCGAACGGGTTTGCCATCATGAACGACCGGCTGCTGAACAACCCCGAACCGCCGCGCCAGCTCGTCCCCGAGATCTCCCCGGAGCTGCAGGAAGCGGTTTACCGCGCCCTGGAACGCGACCCCAAGAGCCGCTACGCGCGCGCGCGGGAATTCGCGTGGGACCTGACGCATCTGGACCAGGTCGGCGTAGCCGACCGCGCCGAATTGAAAGACTGGAAGCGCCGGCGCAAGCCCTGGCTGCGCACCGCGCTATTCTACCTGATGTTGGCCGCGATTCCAGTGGTAATTTTCACCCTGCTGCTGTACGTAGCGCGCCATAGCAAGTGACCGGCGCGAAAGACCCGGTCAGGCGGCGTGAGCATGGCCATGTCCCGGTAGCGCGATCGATTCCTGCCGCCCCGCGGGGCGAGCGAGATCTCCGCACCGCCGCGTTACAATGGTGACGGTTTCCCAAACCGCCCTCACCGTTGGTATGCAAGTCATCACTGCGGATATCGCGCGCCAGTTATCTCTTACCGTCGACCATTTCGGCCCGGTGGATGAAACCGAAGCGCCCTGCGAAGTGCGGGTTACCCTCGACAACGCCTCCGATGTGGAGCTGGACAGTAATCCCAATGGGCCTTTGCATCTTTCCTACCATTGGCTGGACGCCGCCACGGGAGAAGTGCGTGTGTGGGAAGGGCTCCGGACGGAGTTGGTTCGCCCGCTTCCCGCGCGATCGCGCCGCAGCTATGAGTTGACGGTAGTGACGCCGGCGCAGCCTGGGAACTACCGCTTCCAGGCCACCATGGTGCAGGAGCATGTCATGTGGCTGGACGACCTGGCGCGCATTCCGGTAGTTCGCACGGTGGTGCATATCGACCGCAGACCCTGGTGGACGCCGGCAGATACGCACCTTCCTTTTTCTCCCCACGAGATACTGAACAAGCGGCGCATCGGGAAGTACTTGACCTATCCAGGAGGGTTCCGCCCCATCGCGTTGTTCTGCGAGACAGTGAACTTGTGCAACAACTCCTGCATCGTCTGCGCCTACGACCAGCAGACCCGCGCCAAGGGGACCATGTCGATGGAGCTTTTCGACAAGGTCTTGAAGGACTATTCGGCGATGGGGGGCGGGCACCTGTCGTTCACTCCGGTGGTGGGCGACGCGCTCTTGGACCGCCACCTGGTGGAGCGGGTGCGGCGGTGTGAAGACTTCCCCGCCATCGGCGGCCTTTCTTTCACCACCAATGCCGCCATAGCCGATCTGCTGGACGATGAGGCGCTGGCATATGTTCTGAGCCGTCTGCGGCGCATTTACATCTCCGTGTACGGGTTGAATGAGTCCGAGTACCGGACCATGACACGGCGGGACACCTACCAGCGGGTGGTAAGGGAGATCGAGCGGATTCTCCGGTTGGCGAAGAACGAGGTAGTGTTTGGATTCCGGCTCCTCATTCGCCGCGAGCCGGGGGAAGCTTGCCGGTGGCTCGAAGAACTGGATGCCTATCGCGACTGCAAAGCAACCGTTACGGTGCAGCCCCCAATCTACAGTTACTCCAACTGGGGTGTTTTTGATATCGGCGCCGCGCTGCCGGCCGATGCCACATGGCGCGAGACGCCGGCCAAGAAAGATCAGTGCCTGGTTCCGATTTTAGGCTGCCAGGTGTTCTGGGATGGCAACGTTTCCTTCTGCCCGTGCGATGACTTCGACCAAGCGGAAAGCCTCCACCTCGGCAATCTGGCGGAATCTTCACTGGGAGAACTTTACAGCGGCGAACGGGCGCGCCAGTTGTGGGACTGGCGTTTGAACGGCGTGCCGGAATTCTGTAAGAAATGCTCCTTTTACCAGCCCCTGACGAACCTGGAAACAGCCGGCGATATTTTCAAGGATCCGCTCATTCTGGCTGGAGCCTGACACGCAGTTTCCAGGGACCAAGTGAAGAATCCGGCTCAACTCGGATTCCACGAGATCGGGAGTTCGGAGATTCGTCTCAATCAGGAGTGCCTGCGCCATGGCTCCGCACTCGAACGCGGTTCCCGCTCCGCCGCATGCTAGCATGGGATCTTCCGACTCTCTTGATCAAAGCCGTCAAAGGAACCAGGGATTTACTGCCTCCGGCCACCGCAGCGTGGAACCGCGTGGAAGCGGTCGCGCGCGCCGTTTTCCGAGCCTATAACTATCACGAAATTCGCACCCCGATCCTCGAGGAAACCCAGCTTTTCGCGCGCGGCGTGGGCGTGGATACCGACATCGTCACCAAGGAGATGTACACCTTCGTCGATCGCGACGATACTTCGCTCACTCTCCGCCCGGAAAATACCGCGTCGGTGATTCGCGCCTACATCGAGCACCGTCTCGACCAGCGTCCCGGCGTGCAGAAGCTGTACTACATCGGCCCCATGTTCCGCCGCGAGCGGCCGCAAAAAGGGCGCTACCGGCAATTTTTCCAGATCGGCGCCGAGGCGCTGGGGTCGGAATCGCCGGCCGTGGATGCGGAAGTGATCGAGATGGTGGCGGAGCTTTTATCGCGCGCGGGCCTGAGCGGGTTTCAACTGCTGATCAATTCCGTGGGCGATGCCAATTGCCGGCCGCAGTACGTGGAGCGGCTGCGCCAGGAGTTGAAATCGGTGGCGCACGCCATGTGCGGCGATTGCCAGCGCCGCGCGGATACCAATCCGCTGCGCGTGCTCGATTGCAAAGTGGAAGCTGACCAGCCCATCATCGACAAGCTGCCGCACATCGCCGATTGCCTGTGCGACGCCTGCCGCGCGCATTTCGACGCGGTGAAGAATTATCTGACGGATCGCGGCATCGCCTACGAGGTTCGGCCGCGGCTGGTGCGCGGCCTGGATTATTACATGCGCACGACCTTCGAAGTGGTGCATGGCTCGTTGGGCGCGCAGAACTCGGTGCTGGGCGGCGGCCGCTACGACGGGCTGGCGGAATCGCTGGGCTCGAAGGTCCACTCGCCGGGCATCGGCTTTTCGATTGGCGAAGACAGGCTGGTCATGTCGGTGGCGGACGCCGAAGCCGCCGAGCCGCTGGACCTCTTCATCGCCCCGCTGGGCGAGCCGGCGCTGCGCCATGCGGCCGTGCTGGCGCGCGATTTGCGGCGCGGCGGAATCTCGGTGGAACTGGCCGAGGGGAAACTGAAGCGCGCCATGGAGCTGGCCAACAAGTTGGGCGCGCGCTTCACGCTGATCTTGGGCGAAGAGGAAATGGCCGCGGGCCGCTACGCGCTGAAAGATATGGCGAGCGGCGAGCAGCGGCAGGTGACGCGCGAGGAAATCGCCGCGCGTTTCGGCGCCGGCAACTGACGAAATCGAGAATTATGGAAACTTCCGTCGTATTGGACTTTTTGGGCGACCTCCGCCGCACCCACACCTGCGGCGAGCTGCGGGCCGCCGACGCGGGCCGCGCGGTCGTGCTCATGGGCTGGGTGCATCGCCGGCGCGACCATGGCGGAGTCATCTTCGTCGATCTGCGCGACCGCTGGGGCCTGACGCAGGTGGTATTTCACGAAAACGTCGGCGAGCGCGTGCACGGGCGCGCCGAGCAGGTGCGGCCGGAATACGTGATCGCGGTGGAAGGCACGGTGACCCCGCGCGGCGCCGGTGCGGTGAATCCCAACCTGGCCACCGGCGAAGTGGAAGTAGTGGCCGGCAATATCTGGATACTCAACGAATCGCGCACGCCGCCGTTCCCCATGGAAGAAGACGCCGGCGTGGCTGAAGACGTGCGCCTGAAGTATCGCTACGTCGATCTGCGCCGTCCGCACATGCAGCGCAACATTGTGCTGCGCTCGGAAATCTCTTTCGCCGTCCGGCAATCGCTCTACGCTCAGGGATTTCTGGAAATCGAAACGCCCTTCATGACGCGCTCGACGCCGGAAGGCGCGCGCGACTACCTGGTGCCCAGCCGCGTGCAGCCCGGCCATTTCTACGCCCTGCCGCAATCCCCGCAGATCTTCAAACAGCTTCTGATGGTCAGCGGCTACGAAAAATATTTCCAGATCGTACGCTGCTTCCGCGACGAGGATTTGCGCGCCGATCGCCAGCACGAGTTCACCCAGATCGACCTCGAAATGTCGTTTCCGCAGCAGGAGCGCATCTTCGAAGTCATCGAGCCGCTGGTGGTGCGCGTCGGCGAAGTGGCTGGATTCCAGATGTCCGCGCCGTTTCCGCGCCTGACCTATGCGCAGGCCATGCGCAGCTACGGCAGCGACAAGCCCGACTGCCGCATTCCGCCCATGCACGAAGTGGGCGATCTGCTGCCCGAGCTGGCCGCCGGGAACCTGCCGTTGATGGCCATCCCTATTCCCGGCGCCGGCACGCCCAGCCGCAGGGAGCGCGACGAGTTGAAGGCATTCGGCCAGGAGCGCGGCCTGCGCGTGTTCGACGATCCCAAACGGCTCGACCGCGATTACCCCGGGCCCATGGCCAAAGCGCGCGAGCGCACCGGCGCGGGCGACAACGACCTGCTGCTGGTGGCAGCGTGGGCGGGCGAGCCGAAAGGCCATCGCCCGGAAGAGACCGTCTACCAGGCTTGCGGCCAGTTGCGCCTGGAGTGCGCGCAGAAGTTCAAGGAAAAACATAAGCTGCTCGACAGCAAGAATTTTCAGTTTCTGTGGGTGGTGGACTTCCCCATGTTCGAATGGGACGAAGAGGAACACCGCTGGAACGCCGCGCACCATCCCTTTACCTCGGTGCACGACGAGGACCTGGACAAGCTGGTCCACGACCCCGCCCGCTGCCGCGCCAAGAGCTACGACCTGGTGTTGAACGGCGTCGAACTGGGCTCGGGCTCGATTCGTATTCATCGCCGCGACGTGCAGTTGAAGGTCTTCGCCGCGCTGGGTTTCAGCGACGAAGAAGCGCGCCGCCGTTTCGGCTTCCTGCTGGATGCGCTGGAATACGGCGCCCCGCCCCACGGCGGCATAGCGCTGGGCCTCGACCGCCTGGTCATGATTCTGGCCGGTGAGACTTCCATCCGCGACGTGATTCCGTTCCCCAAGACCGCCCGCGGCACCGACCTGATGTGCGACGCCCCTTCCACCGTGCCCGAGCGCCAATTGCGGGAGCTGGGCATCAGCATCCGCGGCGGCGCGAAATAAGCAAAGTTATCGGCATTCAGCAGTCGGCATTCAGCTAGACCGGGGTGGCTTGACCGTGGCGGGAAAACCGGCCGAGAGCCAGGCCAGCAATAGCAGCGGGAGAATTCGCCGGTGCATGTCCGACTCTATCGTGGCGGGACAGACGATCGCCTTTCGTCGTCTGTCATGGCTCGCCCGTGTGCGGCCGCCTGACACAAAAAGCGATCGTCTGTCCCAGCCTGGGCCGCCGGGAGTGACATGTTACACTGTTAAGAGCCGCAGAACCTCGTCATGAAATCATTTTTGTCTTTTGCAATACTGGCCGGGGGCGTGGTGTGGGCTCAGAACGCGCCACCCGCCGCGCAGCCGCTCGTGCTGCCTCCCAACGTGCCCGATACCGCGGTAATCGCGGTGTTTTCCGGTGAGGGCGTCCAGTTTACGGCGGGAGACCTGCGCAGGCTGTATCCCGTGCTGCCGCCGCCGCTGCAGCGGGCCGTAAATCAGGACTCCAAGGAGTTCTTTCACGAATGGGCCGTGGTTCGCCACATGGCTCGACTGGCGGAAAAAGAGGGGCTGGATAAACAGGAGCCTTACGCCGCCGCCATCGAATCCGCCCGCCTGCTGACGCTGTTTCAGGCCGAGCTCGACGGCGCCTACCGAAATGCCGAAGTGGAACCGGCGGAAATCGTAAATTACTACAATGCGCATAAGGCCGACTATCAACAGATAAGGGTGAAGGCGATCTATCTTCCGTTTACCGACGCCCAGGAAGAGGAAGTCAAGGCCAAGGCCTTCCGCGTGGCCACCGAGATCCGCGGCGGCGCCGATTTCGTGAAGATGGTCGCGCAGTATTCCGAAGACGACACTTCCAAGGCCAAGGGCGGAGATTTCGCCACCCTCCGGGCGAACGATCGCCAATCGCTTCCGGAGGTGGTGCAAAAGGCGGTGTTTGCCCTGAAGCAGGGAGAAATCAGCGACCCGGTGCGCCAGGCCCATGGTTACTACATTTTTAAGGCCGAGGAAGTCAGTTACCGGCCGCTGTCGGAAGTACGCGACGAAATCTTCACCGCGCTGAAGCAGGTCCACGGGCGGGACTGGTACAACCACGTCAACGAGGAAACCAAGGTAGAGTTTCCGAATCCGGCTTATCCCGGCTCCGGCAGCAAATAGCCGCCGGGGCCGCAGCGGTATTTCGCCATCCGAGAGAGACCTGACCGCGTCACCACACATGGCAAGCGTTGGGACTGATCATGGGTTGGTCCGCCTTGCAGGAAAACGCCTTTTGGAATTCGGGCATATTCTGCACCACGCCGTTGACGCGGAACTGGGCCGGCGAGTGCGGATCGGTCTGAACCTGCATCCGTAGAATCTCCGGGCGCGCGTTCTCGCACCAGACCTGGCCGAAGGACAGGAACAGGCGCTGTTCCGGCGTGAAACCGTCGACCTTCTTGCGGCCGTCGCCGATGGTATTGAGCAGGGCCATTAAGGCGATGCGCAGGCCGCCGTTATCGGCGGTATTTTCGCCCAGCGTGAGCTTGCCGTTGACGTGCGCGCCCGGAGCGACTTCGAACTTGGAGTACTCCTGATCGATGCAGGCCACGCGGCTGTCGAACTCCTTGCCGTCTTCGGGCGTCCACCAATCCTTCAGGTTCCCTTGCGGATCGAACTGGCGGCCTTGGTCGTCGAAACCGTGGGTCAGCTCGTGGCCGATCACCATGCCGATGCCGCCGAAGTTGACAGCGTCGTCTTCGCGGTTATCGAAGAAAGGCGGCTGCAGAATTCCCGCCGGGAAATTGATGTTGTTCATCAGCGCGTCGTAATAGGCGTTGACGGTAGGCGGCGTCATCTCCCATTCGGCGCGGTCGACGGGCTTGCCGATCTTGTTCAGCTCGCGGTGGAATTCGAAATTGTCGGCGCGGAAATTATTACCGGCCGGATCGTCGAGCTGGATGACCACGCTGGAGTAATCGCGCCATTTATCGGGATAGCCGATCTTGTTGGCGATGGCATGAAGCTTTTCGAGGGCCTTCTGTTTGGTGGGACCGGTCATCCAGGTGAGCCCGTCGATATCCTGGCCCTGGGCTTTTTCGAGCGCGGCCACCATTTTCAGGGTGCGCGCCTTACCCTCCTCGCCGAAGGTTTTTTCCACGAACTTGCGGCCCAAAGCTTCGCCCAGCTCGGCATCGGTGTAATCCACGCAACGCTTCCAGCGGGGCCGCAGCGTTTCGGTGCCGGAGAGGGTTTTGCCGAAGTAGTTAAAGTTCTCCTGGACGAACGGGGTGGGCAGCAAGCGCGCCACGGAGTGGACGAGCTGCCAGGTGAGGTAGGTCTTCCATTGCGCGAGGGTGAAATCCCGGATGGCGGAGTTGACGGCCTTGAAAAAGTCCGGCGACGCGACATTGATGGACTGGAACTCGGGCGAGCCGCTGGCGCGGAGATATTCCTTCCACCCAAACAGCGGGCTGAGAGCCTGAACGCCGGCCATGCCGAGCTTGTGATAGACCTTGGACGGATCGCGCCGGGAGACGAGATCGAGGGAACCTTTGGCGATGGCGGTCTCGATCGTCATGACGGTATCGGCGTCGGCCTTGGCCTGCGCCGCCGGTTCGCCCAGCAGCTCGAACATGCGCCCCACGTGCTCCACATACTTGGCGCGGAGCTCGATGGACTTGGCGTCTTGCTTGAAATAATAATCGCGGTCCGGCATTCCCAGACCGCCCTGATCGGCCTGCGCGATCACCTGGTCGGAATCCTTGAAATCCTGGCCGGAGCCGAAGGAAAACAGAGCGCCCACGCCGATTCCGTGCAAATGCGCGATCTCCCCGGCCAGGGCGGACTTGTTCTTCAAACCGCGAATGCGGGCCATCTCGGATTCGATGGGTTTGAGGCCGCGCGCGTCGATGGCCTTTTCATCCATGCAGGCGGCGAAGTAATCGCCGATCTGCCGAGTCACGGAATCGCGCGACGGCAAGGGTTTGGCGGCCTCTTCCAGAATCTGGTGAAGCACGTCGCGGTTGCGCTCCTCGAGCTCGGAGAAGCGGCCCCAGCGGGCCTGGTCGGGCGGCGCGGGATTCTTTTTGAGCCAGGTTCCGCACGCGTACTGGTAGAAGTCCACGCACGGATCGGCGGACGTATCCATATTGGCGACGCCGAATTCGAGCGGGCTCGGCGGGGCGGGGGTTGGCGCGGGCGTCTGCGCCAGCATGGCCGCGGCTCCCAGCAGACTCAAAAAGGCAGATTTGAACACAGGCTTGGCTCCTCCTCTACTCTAACGTGCGAACCGCGCTTTCGAACCGGTAACCTTCCCAGCGGGCCACCACCGCGCTGGCGAGACAATTGCCGAGCACATTCACCCCGGTACGGGCCATATCCATCAGGGCATCGACGCCCATCAGCATGGCCACGCCCTCCAGCGGCAGGTGGAAGGTGGCGAGGGTGCCGATGAGGATGACCAGGGCGGCGCGCGGCACGCCGGCGGCTCCTTTGCTGGTGAGCATCAGGGTCAGCATGAGGATGAGTTGCCCGCCGAAGGTTTGCGCCACGCCGGCCGCCTGGGCGACGAAAACCGAGGCCAGGGAGAGGTACAAAGTGGTGCCAGCGAGGTTGAAGCTGTAGCCGGCCGGAATGACGAATCCGACAATGTGTTTCGGCACCCCGAAAACTTCCATGTTTTCCATGGCCAGCGGCAGCGCGGCTTCGCTCGAAGCAGTCGAAAATGCGATCAGAACCGGCTGGCGGACGGCGCGAAAGAACTGCCCCATTGGGATTCGGGCAAGGGCAATCACCGCGCCCAACACCACTACCACGAAGACGACCACAGTGGCGTACATGGTGAGGATCAGCTTGCCCAGCCCGAACAGCACGGTTACGCCTTTCGAGCCGACGGTGACCGCCAGCGCGGCGCCCACTCCGAGCGGCGCCAGGTACATGACGTAACCCGTGTAGCGAAACATCACCTCGGCCAGCGCGCCCGCAAACTCCACCACCGGACGGGCCTTGGCGCCGACCGACGAGCAGGCCGCTCCAAACAGGAAGGCGAACACCACCACCTGGAGCACATCGTTACGCGCCATGGCGTCGACAATGCTGGTGGGGAAGGTATGCTCGAGCACGGTATTGAGGGTGCTCTGCCCGGCCGCGGGCGCGGGCAGGGTTTCAGCGGCGGAGCGCTGGATGGGCACGCCAACTCCCGGCCGCGCCAGGTTGACGGCGCCCAGGCCGAGAAACAGGGCGATGGTGGTGACTACTTCGAAGTACAGCAACGCCTTGGCGCCGATGCGGCCCATGTGTTTGAGCTCGCCGGCGGCCACGCCCGCCACCAGGATGCCGAATATCAGCGGCGCCACGATGGAGCGGATCAGGCGCAGAAAAATGTTGCTGAGGGGCGCAAGCTGACGCGCCACGCCGGGGTCCGCGATTCCCAAGATTACGCCGGCCACCATGGCCAGAAAGATCCAGCCGGTGAGCGAGATCCGCTTCATCGTTCGCCCCATTTCAACTTCTGGCGCAGGACGTCGAAGAACATGGCGTGGGGCGGGCGGACCAGGCGCAGGGCGAAATCCGTGCTGCGGCAGACGATGGTGTCGCCATCCATGAGCAGGGTGCCGACCTGGCCGTCGATGGTGAGGTAGACGCTCTCATCGGCATTGCGCGAGATGACGCGAATGGTCATGGTTTCCGGCACCAGCACGGGCCGATTGGTGAGGGTGTGCGGGCAAATCGGGGTGAGGCAGATGGTGGGAACGGAGGGAAAAATGATGGGACCGCCGGCCGAAAGCGAGTACGCGGTCGAGCCGGTGGGGGTGGAGATAATCAGACCGTCGGCTTTGTAGGCGCCGACGAATTGCTCGTCGGCGAAAACATCCAGGTCGATCATGCGGGCCAGTGCCGCTTTGGCGAGCACGGCGTCGTTGAGCGCGTCAAATTCCGCCACGATCGACTCCTGGCGCACCACGCGGGCATGGAGCAGTCTGCGCTTGGCGATGCGCTGTTCGCCGCGGAAGGCGCGTTCGAGCTCGGGATAGATCTCGTCCACGGCGATGGCGGTGAGGAAACCGAGTCCGCCGAGGTTGACCGGGAAGAGGGGAATCTCGCGGCGGCCGATGGAGCGGGCGGCCGAAAGCAGGGTGCC
The DNA here is from genome assembly GCA_052148435.1 of Bryobacteraceae bacterium. Classification (GTDB taxonomy): domain Bacteria; phylum Acidobacteriota; class Terriglobia; order Bryobacterales; family Bryobacteraceae; genus JBEKYD01. The sequence goes on along the minus strand of JBKQIF010000098.1, from coordinate 48,167 downwards.
GTCGCCGCCCAGAACGATGATCAGGTCGCACCCTTCCGGCACGTCATCGCGAGGGATGGCGGTTTCTCCGGGGGCGTAGGCGGCGGTCAACTCGTCGCAACGGACGGCGATGGAGCGGGCCCGCAGCCACCGAATCAAAGCGGGCACGATTTCGGCGGCTGCCTGTGAGTTTGGTTTGGAGACGATGCCGACGGTGTCAATCCGCATTTCTCACACACTTTCTACTGGAGCGCGGGCATGAAGAAGGAACTCCCGGTTGCCTTCGGCGCCCAGAATGGGACTCGGCATGATGCTGGTTTCAAATCCGAATTGGCGAACCGCGCGCTCCACCCGCTGGCAAACTGCCTGGTGCAGGTCCGGGTCGCGCACGATGCCGCCCTTACCCACCTGACCCTTGCCCACCTCAAACTGCGGTTTGATTAGTATAACCATTTGCCCCTGAGGTTGTAACAAGGGGACGGCCGCGGGCAGAATCAGGGTGACCGAGATAAAGCTGACGTCGCAGGAGAGAAAATCGACCTTTTCGCCGAGCGTCTCGAAACGGAGTTCGCGAGCGTTGACGTGCTCGTGCACCACGACGCGCGGATCGGTGCGCAGGCTCCAGGCCAGTTGGCCGGAGCCGACATCGACGGCGTGGACGCGCAGAGCGCCACGCTGCAGCAGGGCGTCGGTGAAGCCGCCGGTGGACGCGCCGATATCCAGGCAGATCTTGTCTTCGACGGCGATGGCGAAGCGATCGAGCGCAGCCGCTAGCTTGAGGCCGCCGCGGCTGACGTAGGGCGGGCGCGCCAGCAGCTCGACGGCGCTGGCAGGGTCCACCGGCTGGCCCGGTTTGGCGGCCTTCTGGCCGTTGACGGTGACGGAACCGGCCATGATGAGGGCCTGGGCCTTTTCGCGCGACTCGGCGAGGCCGCGTTCCACCAGCAGGCGGTCGAGCCTAGGCCGCATGGCCCGCACAATTGGTGGGACAGGCGATCGTCTCTTGTCGTCTGTCAGGCGGTTGTGGTCTCGCGAGGGCCCGACAGACCACGAAAAACGATGGTCTGTCCCACCCGTCGGATGCTCTCCTGGCCTTCATGACTTGCGATGCACGATGTGATCGGCGAGCTCGTTGAGGCGCAGGGCGCGCTCGCCGAAAGGAGCCAGCACCCGGTGCGCGTGGGCGCACTGCTCCTCGGCCATGCGGCGCGACGTTTCCAGGCCGTAGACCGCGGGGAAAGTGATCTTGTGCTGGGCGGCGTCCTTGCCCGCGGTCTTGCCGAGGGCGGCGGAGGATTCTTCCACGTCGAGGATGTCGTCGACGATCTGAAATGCCAGGCCGATGTGCTCGCCGTAAGCGGAAAGGGCGCTGTATTGGGCGTCCGTGCCGCCGGCGAAGATGACGCCCATGCGCAGGCTGGCGCGCAGCATGGCGCCGGTCTTGGCGCTGTGGATGGCGCCAAGCAACTCGGCTTCGGGGGGCTTGCCTTCGCCTTCGAGGTCGGCCACCTGGCCGCCGATCATGCCGCCCACGGTGCCCGCCGCGGCAGCCAGTTCGCCGATCAGCCGGGTTTTGCGGTCGGGGGGCGCATCGAGGGAAGCGAGCACCTCAAACGCGAGGGTGAGGAGGGCATCGCCGGCGAGGATCGCCATGGCGTCGCCAAACACTTTGTGGTTGGTGAGCTTGCCGCGGCGGTAATCGTCGTTATCGAGGGCGGGAAGGTCGTCGTGGATTAAGGAATAGGTGTGAATGAGCTCCAGGGCGCAAGCGGCGGGGAGCACAGCGTCGGCGGCGTCGGCTGAGCCGGAAACCGTGCGCGCGGCTTCCAGACACAGGATGGGGCGGATGCGCTTGCCGCCGGCGAACAGGCTGTAGCGCATGGCGCGGTGAATGGTGGCGGGCGGGGTGGTTTCGGGCGGGACCAGGCGGTCGAGCTCCGCGTCGACGAGCCGCTGCTCGCGGGCCAGGTAATCGTGAAGGGTCATGCGTTCTCTTGCTTGTCGGGACGAAAGGGCTCGGGCACGGTTTTGCCGTCCTTACGGATGAGCATCTCGACGCGGGTTTCGGCCGCCTCCAGTTGCTTGCGGCAGAGGCCGCTCAATGCCATGCCCCGCTCGAACAGCTCCAGCGAGCGTTCGAGCGACAGGTCGCCGCCTTCGAGTTGCTTGACGACTTTTTCGAGCTCGTCGAGACTGGTTTCGAACGATGCGGCTGACTCCGGGCCAGCCGGTTGATCCGCCATGAGGCCCATTCTAACAGGGGGGTGACGGAAGGAGGCGCGGGGTGGAGGTGCGGGAGCGTTGCGGAGATAACCCGGGATGCCCGGGCGGGCTGACGGGGTGGCTGGTGGGCTGGTCGGCGATTTGTGCATCGTTGTGCATTTTTGTGCGCGTTTTCGGCGGCGATTCGGGAGCCTGGGGCTGGGGTTCGGGGCAGCTCGGAAACGGCCTATTTGAGGTGGAACAAGTTCCGTTGTTTCTTTTTGTTGGAGTCGCGGTTGGGTTCGTTTGGTCAAGTGCCAATTGGGTTCGCGCCGGCTTGCTGGCCGGCGATGCCGAGCTCCTATTTGAGATGTATCACGACGACGGATGCGTGCCTGGATCCGCCGGTGGTGAGGCGGTGAGAGGAAACGATTTTGGGGCCTCAAATAATTTGGGAAAGTCCGTGACCGGGATTTGGCTGGGGCGCAGGCATGTTCCGTGGCGCCATATTTGGGGCGGAAAATGGACCGGCGCCGGGCCGGTCTTTGCGGGGGTCCGGTTCCCGTTCCGAAACCTACCTTATGTGGAACACCACACCATCGTAAGTCCGAAAAACGGAACTGCAATGTGGCGCCAAGAGAGATACCAGCTCGCACCCGCCGTGACGAAAAACGCGCCCGACAGAGATTTAAGGACTTCCTTCCAGTTCATTCCCACGCGTATGCGGCCCGCGCAACGTGGCACTTAAGCGGACGACAAAAAGCGATCGTCTGCCCCACCGAGGCCCGAACGGCAGGCCGCTCACAGCGCACGTGATATGTTGGTTCCAATGCCCTTGGAGAATCCGTTTCAAGATCCTTTGCGGTTTGAGCGGCGGGTACCGGAATGCACCGTGGTGATATTCGGAGCCAACGGCGACCTGACCAAGCGAAAGCTGATACCCGCGTTGTATCGCCTGGCATACGACCGGCGGCTGGCGGCGGGGTTCGCGGTGGTCGGCACGTCGCGCAGTCCGCTGTCCGACAACCAGTTTCGCGAGAAGATGCTGGAGGCGGTCAAGCAATTCTCGGAAGATACCGAGTTCGACGAAGACGTGTGGCAGGCCTTCGCCGCGGGTCTCTATTACGTGGCCGGCGACATCAACGACTCCGCTTTTTACGACAAGCTGGCGGCCAGATTGAAGCAAGTGGACAGCGAACGGGCCACCGGCGGCAACGCGCTCTTCTATCTTTCCACGCAGCCGAGCCAGTACGGCCGCGCGGCGCAGGGCATTGGCGCGGCGGGGATGAACAAGGGCTCGGGATGGCGGCGGCTGGTGGTGGAAAAGCCGTTCGGGAGGAACCTCGAGACGGCGCGGGAATTGAGCGACGACCTGCACGGAGTTTTCCAGGAATCCGACGTCTATCGGATCGACCATTACCTGGGTAAGGAAACGGTCCAGAACATATTGGCGTTTCGCTTCGGCAACGGAATATTCGAGCCGCTGTGGAGCCGCAACTACGTCGACCACGTGCAGATCACGGGAGCGGAATCGATCGGGGTGGAAGGCCGGGGCGCGTATTATCAGGAAGCCGGGGCGCTGGCCGACATGATCCAGAACCATCTGCTGCAGGTGATGGCCACGATCGCGATGGAACCGAGCGCCAGCTTCCGGGCGGATTCGGTTCGCGACGAGCGCTCGAAGCTGCTGCGCTCGATCAAGGCGATGACGCCGGACGAAATCCGGCGGGACACGGCGCCGGGGCAATACGGCGCGGCGCGCATCGGCGGCGAGGACGTGCCGGGTTTTCGCGGGGAACCGGGGGTGGACAAGGAATCGCGCACGGATACCTACGCCGCGGTCACGTTTTTCTGCGAGAACTGGCGTTGGGCGGGGGTGCCGTTCTATCTGCGGACGGGCAAGCGGCTGCCCAAGCGGGTGACCGAAATCGCCATCCAGTTCAAGCCGGCGCCGCTGGCGATGTTCGATGGCGATGCGCCCACCAGTGCGCCGAATCTGCTGATCGTGCGGATTCAGCCGGAGGAAGGCATTTCGCTCAAGTTTCTGTCCAAGCTCCCGGGATCGGGGATGCGGTTGCGGCCGGTGTCGATGGATTTCAACTACGGATCGAGTTTTGGGGAGCGCTCTCCGTCGGCTTACGAAACGCTGCTGCTGGACGCAATCGTCGGCGACGCCACATTGTATACGCGGCAGGACATGGTGGAGGCGAGCTGGCGGGTGGTGGAGCCGATTGAGAACGTGTGGCGCGAAACCAAGTGCGACTTTCCCAATTACCCGGCCGGTTCGTGGGGGCCGGCGGCGGCCGACCTTATGCTGGCGCGGCGCGGCCATACGTGGAGGAAACCGTAATGAGCACGGTGGCGCCGGACCATATTCTCAAGGAACTGGAAGAGCTTTGGGTCACGACGGGGAAACAGGGCGAGGGAGAAGCGGGCCAGGGCGTGCTGCGGGCCTGCACCTTGACCCTGGTGGCGATCGCCGAAGAAAGCGACGATCCGATGGCGCTGGGGGAAACGGTGGCGGCGCTGATGCCGGAGCATCCGGCGCGCACGATCATCATACGCCTGCGCGGCGTGAGCGAGCGCACGCTGAGCGAGCGGGTCTACGCGCAATGCTGGATGCCGTTCGGCCAGCGGCGTCAGATTTGTTGCGAGCAGGTGGAGATTACGGCCTCGGATGCGGCGCTGGACGATCTGGCCTCGGTGATCCTGCCGCTGGAAGTGCCGGACCTGCCGGTGGTGCTGTGGTGCCGCAGCGCGCGCCTCGCGGGCATGCCGGAGTTCGACGGTATCGCGCAGATGGCGCAGAAGGTGGTGGTGGACACGGCGCCGATGGCCGATTCGCGGGCGGCGCTGGAGTTGGTGGCGGGCCTGGTGTCGCGGGGAATCCTGGCGGGCGACCTTTCGTGGACGCGCACCACGCGGTGGCGGGAAACGCTGGCCCAGATTTTTGAAAACCAGAGCTATCTGGAGGGTCTGGCGCGGACGGCGGTGGTGCGGGTGGCGTCGAGCGGGGAGCAGCTAACGGTGTGGTCGTGGTATCTGGCCGCCTGGATCATGGACGCCCTGGCGGCGGCGGGCGCACGGCCGCGCCTGGAGATTACGCATTCCGAACATAACGGCGTCACGCTCGAAGCCGAAGGGTGGAGCGTAGCGCTGGAGCGGTGGGGCGCGCGCCTGGTGACGACGATCAACGGGCTGGCGCAATGCACCAGCCTGCCGGCGCCCACCGATTATGCGCTGATGCGCGAGGAACTGGGAATCCTGCGGCGCGACGCGGTTTTTGAAGCGACCCTTTCTTCGGCCGTCAAACTGGTGCATGCTGAAGACAAATGAGCGTACAGTGGCACACCTACGCGGATGCGCGGGCGGCGGCGGACGCCTGCGCCCGCAGGATTGCCGCGCTGATCGAGGAAGCGTTGGCGGCCCAGGAACTGGCCACGTTGGCCGTGTCGGGTGGTTCCACCCCGAAGCCGATGTTCGACAGGCTGGCTACCGAGCCGGTGCGCTGGGACCGGGTACATCTGTTCTGGGTAGACGAGCGTTCGGTTCCTCCCACCGACGCGGCCAGCAACTATAAACTCACCGAAGACCACCTGATTGCGCGGGCGCGCATTCCGCACCGGAATTTGCACCGCGTGGCGGGTGAAGCCAAACCTGCGCTGGCGGCGCGCCGCTACGGCGAAGAGATCCGGGAGTTTTTCGGCCTGGAGGAGGGGGAAATGCCGCATTTCGATATCGTGCATCGCGGCATGGGCCCGGACGCGCACAGCGCCAGCCTGTTTCCAGGGGATCCGCTGATCGACGACCGGGAAGGCATCGCCGCGGCGACCTACGCGGAAAAATTCAAGCAATGGCGCGTAACCCTGTTGCCAGGCGTCCTGCTGGCCGCCAAGCACACGGTGTTTCTGGTGGCTGGCGAGGACAAAGCCGAAGCCGTGCGGGCGGTGTTTCGGGAAGAATACGATCCCAAGAAATACCCCGCCCAAATCGCTTCCCATCACGGGCGTGGGGTGATCTGGTTTCTGGACGAAGCCGCGGCGCGGTTGATGGAGTGAAAGAAGCTCTCAGCGATCAGCTTTCAGCCATCAGCTAAGGCGTTGGCGCTTGCTGCGTGACCGGCAATCGAAGATCAGGCGGTTGGCTGAGCGCTGATTGCTGACCGCTATTCGTCCAGCGCTGGACAGCCTGGGCCAGATCTTCGAGGCGGACGGGTTTGGCGATATAGTCGTCCATGCCGGCCGTGAGACAGACTTGGCGGGCGCCCTCGAAGGCTTCGGCGGTCATGGCGATGATGGCCGTGTGCCGGCCGGGCGCTTCGGCGCGGCGGATCGCGCGGGTAGCGGCGTAGCCATCCATTTCGGGCATGTGGCAATCCATGAAGACCAGAGGATAGGGGAGAAGGCCGACCATCCGGACGGCTTCGTGGCCGTTGGCGGCGACGTCGACGCCGAAGCCGAGCTTTTCGAGCAGGCGCACGGCGACCTTTTGATTGACGGCGTTATCTTCCGCGACCAGGACGCGTAGGGCGGGGGCGGAGGCTGGACGGCGCTTGAGGGCCGGAGTGGGAGCGCAAACAGGCGGATCGGGTGGAGTTGCGGTCCGCCGGAAGCGCGTCCTGGTGGACGTCTGCCTGGTCAAACCAGTCCGTCCGGCACACTTGCTCGATGCGCTCGCCTGGGCCTGCCCCCGGAAGCTTCAGCCCCCCGGGCCTTTCCCTGATCGACTGCGTGGCCCCGCCCCAGCGCGGCACTGCCTTAAAGTACCTCCAGGCCCCCTGTCCGAAACCGCCCTTCGCCTTCGAGCTTTTGCGGCCGGATGGCGAAACCATCGAAGTTCAAGCCACCGAATGGCCCTTGGCTGGAGACAGCCCGCTGTCCGTCCTCCTATTCGGAGACCTCAGCCTTCGCCGCGAAGCGGAAGAACGCTTCCGCGACATCTTCGCTGAAGCGCCCATCGCCTATCATGAGATCGACTCCCAGGGCATCGTCCGTCGCGTCAATCGCGCCGAGTGCGAGTTGCTGGGCTTCGCCGCCAGCGAAATCCTGAGGGTCCGGCGGGCGGCGGGATTGAGGTAGTGGATGACACCGAGGTGGTGAATCGCGAGCGGCGCGGGGGCGCCATCGAATAGGGCGGTGGGGTCGACGCTGGCTGGAAGTGCCGGCCAGCCGTTGCCCGGCAGGTGGCATCGAACTGCCGATTCAGCCGGAATCGCTTGAGCGGTCAGGGCAAGTTCCGGTAATCCAGCCACGGCAGCTTCTCCGACCGAATAGACCCTCTCGCCATTTTGGACCTCATCATGTCGAGTTTCATCTCTTAGCTAGCTAACACATCGGAAGAATTGCCGGAAAACTGGAGGCAATAAACGAAAAAATCGACAGATCGATGTCACATCCGCGCTAAATAGCGCTGCATGGCGGGGAGGATGAGATCGAGCTGGGCTTCCATCTCCGCCAGCCGCGCGGAGAGTTCGGGAAGCGGTGCGGAGAGGGCGCCGTGCTCGATGCGCTGGCAGATACCGGCAAACTCGGTTAAACCGACCTGGCCCGCTCCGCCTTTGAGGGCGTGGGCTTGGGTACGCAGTTGGTCTCGCTGGCCGGCTGCCAGGGATTGATGCATGAGGGTCCGGCGGGTGCGGCTGTCGGCGGTGAAGGCGGCTACCAGATCGGCGATTAGTTCGTCGTCGCCGTCCGCCAGTTCCAGCACCAGGGCCGATGGGACCCAAACATATTGGTGCGATTCCGGACGGGGAATCGCATCGGTGGGCGATGCAAAGTGCAGATCCATAGAAAGAAACCGGGGCGCGAGACGTTCTCTCGGACGGCCTTAAGGTATTATCCGGGCGCGAGGTGGCCATCTACAAGCTGTCCTTCGTTAATGAACCGGCGCGGGTGGTCGGTTATCGACAGCCAGCGGCGGGCGGACGCCGGACACGCGGGGTAGGCCCGCAACTGCTTATGCTGCCGAGATTTTCGCGGGTGCTAAGGGCCGGGTCCGCCTGTTATAATTAGTTCTTCCAATCTGTTATGCCATTGAAACCGTTCGCGTTGAATCGCGGAGCAGAGAAACGGATTTATCTCTTGAAGCCCCGCGGTTTCTGCGCCGGGGTGGTAAGGGCGATCGATGTGGTCAAGATTGCCCTAGACCTTTATGGCCCTCCGGTTTACGTGCGGAAGGAAATCGTCCATAACAAGCACGTGGTGGACGAATTGCGCGACGCGGGGGCGATTTTCATCGAGGAATTGGAGGAAGTGCCGGAAGGGGCGCGTGCCATTTTCAGTGCCCACGGGGTGGCACCGCCGGTTCGTCGGCAGGCCAAAGAGCGGGGATTGCACGTAATCGATGCGACTTGCCCGTTGGTAACGAAAGTGCATCTGGAAGCGGTTCGATTCGCCCGTGACGGATTCAGTATCGTGCTGATTGGACATAAGGACCACGACGAAGTGATCGGCACGCTAGGCGAGGTGCCGGAACGCAGCTACCTGGTGGAGACGGTGGCGGATGCGGACCGGCTGGAAGTGCCGGACCCCTCGCGGGTCCGCTACCTGACCCAAACCACGCTGAGCCTGGATGAAACGTGGGACATTGTGGAGCGGTTGAAGGAACGGTTTCCGCTGATTCAGGGTCCTCCAGCGCAGGATATCTGCTACGCCACCGAAAACCGGCAGATGGCGGTGAAAGAAGTGTCTCGCGCCATCGATTTGCTGATGGTGGTAGGTTCGCAGAACAGCTCAAACTCCAAGCGCCTGGTGGAAGTGGCGCGCAACGTGGGGGTAGCGGCGCATCTGGTGAACGACCGGAGCGATGTGGACCCTTCCTGGCTGGAGGGCGTGACCAACGTAGGTCTGACGGCCGGGGCGTCGGCGCCGGAGCACCTGGTGCAGGACATGATCGAATTTCTGCGCGAGCGAGGATTTCATCGCATGGAAGAGATCGAACTGGTGGAAGAAGACGTGCGTTTCTCATTGCCCAATGAACTGCTGGTGGCGCTCAAGTGATGTCGCCGGCGCAGGTCGGGAATGCGCTCGAAACGGCGGCGGCCCATGCGGCCCGTCGCGCGGCTTCGTACCTGGCCGAGTTGCAGGCTCACGATGGCCACTGGTGCGCGGAGCTGACGGCAGACACCACGCTCGAAAGCGACTACATTCTGTTCCAGTTGTGGTTGTATCCACCGGTGGCGGGCAACTGGGATCCGCCGACTCGTCCATTGATCGACAAAGCCGTGCGGTCGATACTGGCGCGGCAACTGGCGGACGGCGGGTTCAATATTTACGTCGACGGGCCGGCGGAGATCAGCGCCTCGGTGAAGGCGTATTTTGCGCTGAAACTGGCGGGAGTGGACGCCGATGGGGAGTCCTTGCGGCGGCTGCGGGAGCGGATTCTGGCGCTGGGTGGGATTCAATCGGCCAACAGCTACGTAAAGGTCAACCTGAGCCTGTTCGATCTCTATCCGCGGCAGTATACTCCTTCGATTCCACCAGAGGTGGTGTTGTTGCCGGGGAAGTTCCTGTACCAGATGTCGGCGTGGTCGCGGGACATTGTGCTGCCGCTCGGAATCGTGCATGCTTCGAACCCGCGCAAGCCGGTTCCGGCCGGATTCGACCTGGGCGAGCTGTGGGCTGCGGACGTGAGTCCGCGATTCCGCAAGGACGAGTCGCCGGTTTCGTGGCACAATTTTTTCCTGGCGACGGATTGGCTGCTGAAGTGGTGGGAGCGGCGCGGGATGAAAGCGGTGCGCCGGAGGGCGGTGGAGAAGGCGGGGGACTGGATGGTCGACCGCCTGGAGCACACCGACGGACTGGGCGCGATTTTTCCCTCCATGATGTACGTGGTGATGGCGCTGGACGCGCTGGGATATGAGCCGGAAGATCCGCTGCGGGCGCGCGCGCTGAGCCAATTTAACGATTTGATCGTAGACGATGGCGAGCGGTTTTTCCTGCAGCCGTGCTTTTCGCCGGTTTGGGACACGGCCATTATCAGTTACGCGCTGGCGTCTTGGGACGGGGAGCGGGCGGGGCTGGCCGCGGCGGCGGATTGGCTGCTGGATCACGAGATCCGGCGCAAGGGCGACTGGGCGGTGAAGCGGCGGGACGTGGAGCCCTCCGGGTGGGCCTTCGAATACTCGAACGAGTTTTACCCGGATATCGACGACACGGCGATGGTGCTGCTGGCGCTGCGGCACGTTTCGAGCCAAGACCGGGCGCGGCAGCGGGCGTGTCATCAGCGGGCGCTGAACTGGCTGCTCGCCATGCAGTCGAAGGACGGCGGCTGGGCGGCCTTCGACGCCGACAACAACTGGGCGTTTCTGAGCCAGGTTCCGTTCGCCGATCACAACGCGATTCTGGACCCGACCTGCGCGGACATTACCGGCAGGGTGCTGGAGGCGCTGGCGGCGCACGGGGTCGGGAGCGATCACCCGGCGGTGCGGCGCGGAGTGGACTGGCTGGTGCGGCATCAGGAAGCCGACGGAAGCTGGTACGGGCGCTGGGGCGTGGCGTACATTTATGGCACCTGCTTCGCTTTGCGCGGCCTGGCGGAAGCGGGCGAGAGCGACCGCGAAGCGCATATCCTGCGCGCGGGCGAGTGGCTGCGCTCGATTCAGAATGCCGACGGCGGCTGGGGCGAAAGCTGCGCCAGCTACGACCGCGGCACCTTTACGGCGGCGCCCAGCACGCCGTCGCAGACCGCGTGGGCGATTCTGGGGCTGATTGCCGGCGGAGACGCCGATTCGATCAGCGTGCAGCACGGTATCGAATACCTGGTGGAAACGCAGCGCGCCGACGGAAGCTGGGACGAAGAACTTTCCACCGGGACCGGTTTTCCCAAAGTCTTTTATCTGAACTACCACCTCTATAAGGATTATTTCCCGCTGCTGGCGCTTGCTTCCTACGCGAAGACCCGCCCAAGTTGGAATGGATAGGTTATGAAATTTCCGATCTCCATGACCGCCGGCCTGGCGGGATATATTCTGAAGAATAAAATGCGGCCGCGTCCGGAGTGGCAGAAGACCGCTGCTCCGGAAGCCAATGCCGCCAACCCGTTCCGCATTCTTTCCCCGAAGGCGGGGGAGAAGCGCCAACCCCACCCGATGATCCACAAGCGGTTTCCGATTGTGCTGATGCTCGAGCCGCTGCACGCCTGCAATCTGACCTGCACGGGCTGCGGCCGCATTCGGGAATACGAATCCAGCATCACCGAGAGGGTCCCGCTCGAAGAGTGCCTGGCGGCGGTGGATGAGTGCGGCGCGCCGGTGGTCTCGATTTGCGGCGGCGAGCCGATGATGTATCCGCAGATCGGCGAACTGACGGCGGGCATTCTGGAACGCGACCGTCACATCTATCTCTGCACCAACGGCATGTTCATCAAGAAGCGGCTGAAGGAGTTCACCCCCGACAAGCGCTTCTACTTCAACGTGCACCTGGACGGGATGGAGAAGAATCACGACATTGCGGTGGAGCGGACGGGCGTATTCCGGGAAGCCATCGAAGGCATCAAGGCCGCCAAAGCCGCCGGCTTCCAGGTGTGCACCAACACCACGGTCTACAAAGAGACCGATATGGCGGAGATCGAAGAGCTGTTCGAGTATCTCAAACAGCTCAAGGTGGACGGCCACCAGATCGCGCCGGCTTACGGCTACTCGGCCGTGAACGACCGCGAGATCTTTCTGACGCGGGAAGACGTCCACGAGAAATTCAAAGACATCGGCCGGCTGGCGAAGAAATACGCCATTCGGCAGACGCCGATTTACCTGGAGTTTCTGAAGGGCCAGCGCGAGCTGCCGTGCACCGCCTGGGGAAATCCCACCTACAACGTGAAGGGCTGGAAAGGCCCCTGCTACCTCATCACCGACGGCCACTACAAGACTTTCGAAGGGCTGATGACCGAAACGCCCTGGGAGGCTTACGGGCATGGCAACGATCCGCGCTGCGAGCACTGCATGGTGCACTGCGGGTACGAACCTTCGGCGGCGCTGGGGATCAACGTCGGCCTGGCCGACAATCTGAAAATGCTGGCATGGACGCTGCGATAGGCAAACCCGTCCTGGTAACCGGGGCGTCCGGTTTCCTGGGCTGGCACGTGGCGCGAGTGCTGATCGAACGCGGCTACCCGGTGCGGGCGCTGGTGCGTCCGGGCAGCCGGGTGCGGGAGCTGGCGGTGGAAGCGGTCACGGGCGACCTGCGCGATCCGCCATCGCTGGCCGCGGCGGTGGCCGGTTGCGGACTGGTATTTCATGTCGCGGCGGACTACCGTTTGTGGGCCAAGGACGCTTCCGAACTCTATCGCTCCAACGTGGAGGGCACACGCAACCTGCTGGCGGCGGCCGGGCGGGCCGGTGTGCGGCGAGTCGTCTACACCAGCACGGTGGGGACGATCGGAATTCCCGTGCATGCGCCGGGCGGTGTGGGCGCCGGCGAACGGGAGTTGGGCGACGAGCGGACGCCGGTGTCGCTCGACGACATGGCGGGCGAGTACAAACGCTCCAAGTTTCAGGCCGAGCAGGTGGCGCTCGATTTCGCGCGCGGCGGACTGGACGTGGTGATTGTGAACCCGACGGCGCCGATCGGCGACCATGACGTGAAGCCGACGCCCACCGGCCGGATTGTGCTGGACTTTCTGCTCGGGCGGATGCCCGCGTTCATCGACACGGGATTGAACGTGGTGGATGCACGCGATGTGGCCGAGGGGCACCTGTTGGCCCTGGAACGCGGGCGCGCCGGCGAACGGTACATTCTGGGCTCGGAGAACATGACGCTGGCGCAAATTCTGGAACGGCTGGCGAAGATTACGGGGCGGAAGGCGCCCAGGCTTCGGCTACCCTACGCGGCCGCCTATTGCGCCGGGATTTGCAGCACGGCATGGGCGGAGGTGACGGGAGCGCCGCCGCGGGTGCCGATGGAAGCGGTGCGCATGGCGCGCAAGAAGATGTGGGTTTCGGACGCGAAGGCGCGCGGCGAGCTGGGATGGAACCCGTCGCCGGCCGAAACCGCGCTGGAGCGGGCGGTGGAGTGGTTCGGCGGTCTGACGGCAACCGGTTCGGCGGCTTAATGAAGCTTCTCATGGTGGCCGCCGAACCGAGGGAATTCAGTGGAGTGTTGAAGCGGGCGCGCGAGACGCGTGCCGTAGGGCTGGGCGCGCACTGGGCGCGCAGCGCGAAATTGGGCGGAAACGACGTGCTGCTGGTGACCAATGGCGCGGGGAGGCGGCGGGCGGCGGCGGCGGTGGAGGCTGCCGTCTCGGTTGGGTTCGAGCCGCAGACCATCGCCAGCGTCGGCTACTGCGGGGCCTTGGCGCCGGAACTGGGTGTGGCCGACGTGGTGGTGGCGGACCAGGCGGCCGGCGGGGCGGAAACGTACCGAACGGCGCCGGTGTCGGGTGGCGGCCGGTTCCTGAGAGGCGGCCTGATTACGGTGGATCACGTGGCGCGAACCGCCGAGGAGAAACGAGTTCTGGGCGCCAACGGAGCGAAAGTGGTGGACATGGAGGCGGCTGGGGTAGCGGAGCGGGCGCGCGGCATGGGCGTCCCGTTTGTGGGAATCAAGGCGGTAACCGACCTGGCGGGGGAGACAATGGAAAACGACTTTCAACGAGTCCTGCGCCCGGACGGGCACTTCGATACAATAGGAATCCTAGAGTCCGGTTTACGAAAGCCCCTGACGCGGATACCAGAACTGGTCCGCCTGGGGTGGCGGTGCGCGCGCGCCTCACGTGCCTTGGGAGTATTTTTTGCCGATTGCCGATTCTGAGTCGATGACGATACCGGGAATCATGCACGCCGCGGTTTATCGCGGGGCGAGCATGGTGAATGTGGAAGAGATCCCCACTCCGCCCATCGGTTCAGGCGAAATCCTGATTCGCGTGGAAGCCTGCGGGATCTGCCACACGGACCTGAAGAAAATCGAATACAACCTGCTGGCGCCGCCCCGCGTCTACGGACACGAGACCGCCGGAGTGGTGGCAGCGGTGGGCGCGGGTGTTTCGCGCTTTCGGCCGGGCGATCGGGTGGTGGCGTTCCATCACATTCCGTGTCTGAACTGTTACTACTGCCGGCGGAAGATATATGCGCAATGTCCGGTTTATAAGAAGGTGGGAATCACGGCGGGATTCGAGCCGGCCGGGGGCGGGTTTGCGCAATACGTGCGCGTAATGGACTGGATTGTGGAGCGCGGCGTGGAGAAGATTCCGGACGGAGTGAGTTTTGAACGGGCTACCCTGGTAGAGCCGTTCAATACCTGTCTCAAGGCCGTGACGCAGTGCGGCCCTCGGCCGGAGGATTTCGTAGTCGTGCTGGGCCAGGGGCCCATCGGGTTGATGTTTACCATGCTGGTGAAGCGGGCCGGAGCGCGCGTGGCGGCGACCGACACAATCGGCGACCGGTTGGACGTGGCGGCGCGGTGCGGCGCCGAATTCACCTGGAATCCGCGGTCGGCGGATGTGGCGGCGGAAGCGAAACGTCTGACCGGGGGCCGCGGCGCGGACCTGGCGATTGTGGCTGTTTCGGCTCCGGGAATCGTGGATCAGGCGATTGCCTGTACCCGTCCGGGAGCCCGGATACTGCTCTTCGCGCAAACTTCGGCCACCGAACGCATCGAAATTTCCGGAGCGGACATCTGTGTGGGAGAGCGAACGATTTCCGGGTGTTATAGTGCTTCGGTGGACTTGCAGCACGAGTCGGCCCGTCTTGTTTTTGGCGGCGAGTTGCCGCTGGATGAATTGATCAGTCATCGTTATCCTTTGGTTAAAATCCGTTCAGGAATGGATTTGGCATTGCATCCAGGATCTAAATCATTGAAAATAATCGTTCAGCCACAGAGGTGGTCATAGTGAACAGCCAGATGATGGCTGCCGTGCTGTACGGCAAAGAACACTTGCAGGTAGAGCCGGTAGCCGTTCCGACTATCGATAGCGGGGACATTCTTGTTCGCGTCAAGGTGGCGCTGACCTGCGGCACCGACGTCAAGGTATTTCGCCGTGGATACCATGCCCGCATGATTGTTCCGCCGGCGGTTTTCGGCCACGAGCTGGCCGGCGACGTTGTAGCGGTGGGCGAAGCGGTCAAAGGGTTCTCCGTGGGCCAGCGGGTGGTGTCCGCCAATTCCGCGCCCTGCGAGCAATGCTATTTTTGTCGTCGCGGCCTGGAAAACCTGTGCGAAGACCTGTTGTTCAACAATGGCGCTTACGCCGAGTACATCCGCATTCCGTCGCGCATCGTGGAGCGCAACACCTATCTCATTCCCCGCCACGTCGGTTATCATGACGCCGCGCTGGTGGAACCATTGGCCTGCGTGCTGCGGGGTTGGGAAGAGACGCTGCCGCGCCCGGGCGACGTGGTGACGATCATCGGTCTGGGTCCGATCGGGTTGATGTTCGTCAAGATTGCCAAACTGTCCGGCTGCCGCGTAGTGGCGGTGGGCCGGCGGCAGACGCAGTTGAAGCGCGCGGCCGCATTGGGAGCCGACGAACTGATCGTGGGCGACGACGCCAGCGATCCGGTGAAGACGGTGCGCGGGTTGACCGGCGGGCGGGGCGTGGATATCGCCATCGAAGCCGTGGGCAAACCGCAGACCTGGCAGTGGGCCGTGAACATGGTGCGGCGCGGCGGCACGGTGAACTTTTTCGGCGGCTGTCCCAACGACACCACGGTGAACCTGGATACGCAGTTGCTTCACTATTCGGAGATTACCTGCAAAGCCAGCTTCCATCACACGCCGGCCTACATTCGCAAGGCTCTGGACCTGGTGTCGAACGGCCACATTGCGGCTTCATTCTTCGTGAACCGGGAGGAGCCGCTGGCCAATCTGCTGGAAGTGATGCGCCACCTCATGAGCCACAACGGGCACCTGAAGACGGCGATCGTTCCCTGACAGCCGGCGGCTATATTTCTTCACTCCTTGCCGGATTCAGCCGGGGAGGATCGACATGAACGCCGGCACAGTACAGCTCGCGCCAGCCGAGTTCGTCCGCTCCCCGGAAGCGCTCGGCAAAGTATATTCCCCCGGCGAAGCGCAAGCTTACACGCGCTGGCTGGCCACCCATCACTACGAAAACTTTCACGTGGCGAGCTTTCTGCTTCCCAAGCGGCTGCACCAGGATTTCTTCAACGTGTATGCCTACTGCCGCTGGGCGGACGACCTTGGCGACGAAATCGGAGACCGGGCGGAAAGCTTGCGCCTGCTCGCGTGGTGGGGCGGGTCGCTCGATGAGATGTATGCGGGGCGGGCCACGCACCCGGTGTTCGTCGCCCTGCGCGACACCGTGGCGCGGCATTCCATCCCTCAGCAGCCGTTTGCCGATCTGATCCGGGCTTTTGTCGCCGACCAGACCGTGACCCGCTACCGGACGTGGGAAGACCTGTTCGCATATTGCCGCTTCTCGGCCAATCCGGTGGGCCGGCTGGTGCTGTATCTTTGCGGCTACGCGGACGCCGAACGGCAGCGGCTTTCCGACGCCACCTGCACGGCGCTGCAGCTTGCCAATTTCTGGCAGGATGTCACGGTGGATCTATTAAAGGACAGGGTATACATTCCGCTCGAAGTATTGGAGCGTCACGGGTACTCGCTCGACGATCTGGCGGCGCGGCGGTACAATGCGGCGTTTCGCCATGCCATGCGGGAAATCGTGGAGCGCGCGCGGGTGCTGTTTCTGGAGGGCCTGCCGCTGGTGGGGATGGTCGGCCGCCGGCTGGCGCTGGATCTGGATCTGTTCAGCCGGGGCGGCCTGCGGGTGCTGGACAAGATCGAAGGGCTGGACTATAACGTGCTCGCGCGGCGCCCGGCGATTTCGAAGGGAGAACGGCTGACCTTGCTATTGGGCGCTTTGACGCGGGTCGCGTTTTCGCGAGCCGCGTGATGACTAGCATCGACGAATCCTACGCCTATTGCCGCTCGGTGGCGCGCGGCAAAGCCAAGAACTTCTACTATTCGTTTCTGCTGCTGAGCCGGCAACAGCGCAAGGCCATGTGCGCCATCTATGCCTTCATGCGGCACTCGGACGATTTGAGCGACGAGGCGGGCGCGTCGTGGGCGGCTCTCGAGAGCTGGCGGGCGGAGCTCGAAGACGCGCTCGAAGGCCGCTTCAGCGGGCACCCGGTATGGCCGGCGTTTCACCACACGGTGCGGCGGTTTTCGATTCCGCACGCGTATTTTCGGGAGATGCTCGCGGGCGTGGTCTCGGACCTGGAGCCGCGGAAAGTGGAAAGCTTCGATCAGCTCTACGGCTACTGCTACCAGGTGGCCTCGGTGGTGGGTCTGACCATCATTCATATTTTCGGCTTCGACACGCCGCGGGCGCTACCGCTGGCGGAAAAGTGCGGCGTGGCTTTCCAGCTTACCAATATCCTGCGCGACATTCGCGAAGACGCCGAACGGGGGCGGACTTACCTGCCGGCAGAAGACCTGCGGCGGTTCGGGGTGAGCGACGACGATCTGCGCGCGGGCCGCCGCGGCGAAGCATTCCTGCGGCTGATGCAATTCGAAGCCGACCGCGCGCGCGCCTACTACGACGAAGCGGCGCCGCTGCTCGACCTGATTCATCCGCGCAGCCGGCCTTCGCTGTGGGCGCTGATCGCGATCTACTCCGGCCTGCTGGAGCGTATCCGCCGCACCAACTTCGACGTTTTCAGCCACCGGGTGCGGCTCACCGCATTGGAAAAAAGCTGGATCGTCTTGCGGGCGTTCTCCGGAACCGGGGTAGAGGCGCGGTAGCGGGCTGAAGGACTGGACACGTTGTCGCCTGAGCCGCGAGACGCACCGGCACGCGGGAGTGCCTGCGCCACGAGCGCTTGTTCCACAGAGAATATTCTCTATCGGCGTTCATCGGTGGCGATATTTCTTCATTCAGTCCGGAATCAGGCTAAGCTGGCGAGGGTCCGCCCAGGGCTGTTCCGGTTTAGGCTTTTCCAGATCGTCATGCTTAGGATCCCAGCGTCGGATGAGCTGGTTGATGCGCAGCGACGCTTCCCAAATCTCGAGCATTAGAGTGCAGCGCGGGCACCCTCCCTTAATGCCGCCGAGGCCGTCGATGGCGGGATTGTACCGCCTGTGGCGCGAACAGCGTCCGTTAAACTTGCGGCTTCGAATCTTCAAGGGGGGCGGGGGTCAGACTTTTTCGACTTCTTTGGTTTCCGGCTCGCCCTTCAGCGCGTGCTTGAAGTTTCGGATCCCTTCGCCCAAGCCCTTGGCCACTTCAGGAATTTTCTTGCCACCGAACAGGAGCACAGCCACTCCGAGGATGACCAGCAGTTCCGGGAATCCAATCGTTTCCATCGTAGAACCTCGTTCCAAAGAATCGACTTCCTTATTATAACCCGCGTTCCGGACGGCGGTCGCTCTGCCGCGGCAAGCAACGGGGTAGCGCGGGGCGCGGAGGTACGCGGTACAATCCCTGTTGAATGGCATCGTTACGGCGGATGCGGCAGGTAAGTTGGGCCAGGTTTCGGGTCACGGTGGTGACCCTGGTTTCGCTGCTGATTCTCGGGACCCTCATGTACCTGCTGTCGGGCGGCGGGCTATTCACCAACAAGGTGGTGATTTACCTGTACGTGCCGGATGCCACCGGGATCGAGCCGGGCGGGCCCGTGCGGGTCGATGGCATCGACGTGGGAAGAGTCGCGGCGGTCGGGCTGAGCGGATCGAAACAACCCAACCGGATCATCCGCGTCAGCCTGAAGGTGGAGCGCGCGCAATTGCCCTCCATCCACACCGATTCGACCGCACAGATCAGCGCCGACACGCTGGTTGGAGACAAGTTCGTCGATATTGCGAGCGGCCCCGGCGCTACCGGGATCCGGCCTGGCGGGGAGTTGCGCCTGAAGGAGCAGACCGACCTGATGCGCACCCTGGATCTGGTGCAGTTTGCCGAACAGTTGCGCCAGATCGACGCGGTGCTCAGCGATATCGAGAACGGACGCAATGCGGTGGGCCAACTGGTGCTGAGCGAGGATCTCTACAACGACCTGCGGGACCGGCTGACGGGACTCGAAAAGGGGCTGCGGCGCGCCGTCGATGTGAGCGGAACGCTGGGACAGGCGATTTACGGGCGGGACCTTTACCAGCGGATCGCCGAGCCGCTGGAAGCTCTGGACCACGGTATCGAGCTGATTCAGGAGGGGCAGGGAACGGCGGGACACCTGCTGCGCGACGACGCCGAATATCGAAATCTCGAGAGCCAGATGGCGGACTTGCGAAAAGGCATTGCCGAGGCGAGGAGCGGGCCGCTGTTGGCTTCGGGCGCGCTGTATACGGACTGGAACCGCAAGCTGGGCCAATGGATTGCCACGGTCGACGATGTCAATTCCAACCCGGCGTTTGAGACCTCGGCGGCGTACGACAATCTGAATGGAATGGCGCAGACGCTGCGGGATACGCTGCGGGATTTCCGCCAGGACCCACGGAAATACCTGCGAATGAAGGTGTTTTAGTGAGAAGCAGACCATCGTTTTTTGGTGGTCTGCCACCCTGGGCTCTTTTTCGATAGCAAAAGACCCAGGACGGACGGACATGGTCGAATGCCGGGTGTAGGGCAGACCACCAAAAACCATGGTCCGCCCCACGGCCAATAAAAGTGGACCCATGGGCGATTTTCAATTTGAAGTGGTGGCCGAGTGTTCGCATACCCGTGCCCGGGCGGGTTTGCTCGCGACGCCGCACGGAACCATTGAAACCCCGGTATTCATGCCGGTAGGCACACAGGCCACGGTGAAGGGATTATCGCCCCGCGACCTGGCCGAGGATCTGGGCGTGAAGATTCTGCTGGCGAACACCTATCATCTGTACCTGCGGCCGGGTCCCGAGACGATCCGAAACCTGGGCGGATTGCACCGGTTCATGTCGTGGCCGGGCGCGGTACTGACGGATTCAGGAGGGTACCAGGTATTCAGCTTGAGCGGTCTCAGAAAGATCACGGAAGAGGGCGTGACGTTTCGGAGCCATCTGAATGGCGATTCTCATACCTTCACGCCGCGCTCCACGGTGGATGCGCAACTGGCGTATGGCAGTGACATCCTGATGGCGCTGGACGAATGTCCGGAGTACCCGATCGGCCATGAGGCGGCGCGCCGGAGTATGCAGCGCACGCTCGATTGGGCGCGGCAGGCGAACGGCCACTATTTACGGCGCATCGGCGAAATAGAAACCGTCCACGCGCTGTTTCCGATCGTGCAGGGGAGTACGTACCGGGACTTACGGCGGGAGTGTGCCCGCGCCCTGCTCGATCTGGACGCGGCGGGCTACGCGGTGGGCGGCCTTTCGGTGGGCGAGCCGCGGCCCCTCAGCCTGGAGATGGTGGAAGCCACCGAAGACATTCTGCCGCGCCAGCGTCCGCGCTACGCCATGGGTGTCGGCATGCCGGAGGAACTGCCGGAATACGTGGCCCGCGGCGTGGACATGATGGATTGCGTGCTGCCCTCGCGCAACGCCCGCAACGGCTGCCTGTTCACCTCCCGGGGCCGGGTGATTATCAAGCATGCCCGCTACAAGGACGATCCCCGTCCCGTGGATGAAGCCTGTTCGTGCTATACCTGCCGGAACTTCTCGCGCGCCTATCTCCGCCATCTGTTCCAGGCCGGGGAGATTCTGTACGCATCCCTGGCGACCCGCCACAACCTGCGGCGCTACCTTGACATCATGCGGGGAATCAGGCAGGCTATAATATCAGATTCATATCTGGAATACTTGAAGTGTGCGTCCGCGGAGTTTCTGGACGCCGGGTAGCAGCTCAACAATCGATTGGTCGCAACGTGTACCTGAACTTATTCGTGCAAACGGCGCCGTCCGGATCTTCGTCATTCCTCGGAATCGTCCCGATTCTTCTTATTTTCGGCATCTTCTACTTCCTCTTATTCCTTCCCATGCAGCGCCAGAAGAAGCAGCAGCAGAAAATGCTGGCGAGCCTCGAAAACGGCCAGGTGGTGATTACCTCGGGCGGCATCGTCGGCACCGTCGTGGCCATCGATAACGACGTTCTCGTGCTGCGGGTCAAGCCGGACAACGTCAAGATCCAGGTCACCCGCGCCTCGGTTTCGAGCCTGGCGGCGGCCGAAGGGAAAAAGTAGGACATTAAGGCAGCGACATGAAGACGAATTTGACGGCGCGAACCGTCGTGATTGTGGTGACCATCCTGATCTGCATTTTCGGGATCGTCGGGTTGCCCAAATCCAAAGCGGAGCTCGCGCAGAACCTGAAGAACAATATCCGGCTGGGGCTGGACCTGAAAGGCGGCAGCCACCTGGTGATGGAAGTCGAGGTGCAAGACGCCATCAAGGCCGATGCCGACCAGACCACGGAGCGGCTCAAGGACGACCTGAAGAAGCAGAACATCACCTGGATCAGCATGGATCGCAACGATCCCCAGACCGTGAAGGACGCCGATAGCGTGCTGGTCGCCATTAAGGGCGTGCCGGCGACGCAGTCGAGCGACTTCCGCAACATCGTGAACGAGAAGTATCCGACCTACGTGCTGGCGGCGGTGAACTCCGGCGATTACTCCATGCGGCTGAAGCCTTCGGACCTGATCGCGCTCAAGCGCGACACCGTGCAGCGCACCATCGATACCATCGACAACCGCATCAACGCGCTGGGCGTGGCCGAAAGCTCGGTGCAGCAGTACGGGCGCGCCGGCGCCGACTATGAGCTGCTCGTGCAACTGCCCGGCGTGGACGACCCGGCGCACGTGAAAGAGTTGATCGGCACGGCCGCGGTCCTCGAAATCGACTCGGTGAAGGAAGGTCCGTTTGCCAGCCGCGAAGAGGCGCAGGGCCAGCACGGCGGAGTGTTGCCGCTCAATACCAGGCTGGTTCGCGCCAAGCCGCGCGCCGGTGCGGAAGGCGTGCAGTGGTATCTGGTGGGCCGGCCCCCGGTAGTGAACGGCAGCGAGATGCGCAACGCGCGTCCCGGCCAGGACGATTTCCGCAAGTGGCAAACCAGCTTCACCCTGTCGCCGGAAGCCGGCCGGCGGTTCGGCATATTCACCGAGGCCAACATCGGCAACAAGCTGGCGGTGGTGCTGGACGATCAGATCGTGAGCGTTGCCACCATCGAGTCGCGCATCGAGGATTCGGGCCGGATCACCGGCCTGGGCAGCGAGGAGGAGTCGGAAGATCTTTCCCGCTATCTGCGCTCCGGTTCCCTGCCGGCCAAGGTGACGGTGGTGGAAGAAAATTCCGTCGGCCCGTCGCTCGGCGCGGATTCGATCCGTGAAGGGATCTCCGCCGCCCTGGCCGGTCTCATCGCCGTGGTGGCCGTCATGCTGGTATATTACAAGCGCAGCGGTATCAATGCGGTATTGGCGCTGGCGCTGAATACGGTCATTTTGTTGGCGGCGATTTCCTATTTTTCGGCGGCGCTGACGCTGCCCGGCATTGCCGGTGTGATTTTGACCATCGGTATGGCGGTGGATTCCAACGTGCTCATCTTCGAGAGAATCCGCGAGGAGTTGCGGACCGGCAAATCGGTGGTGGCGGCGGTGGACACGGGTTTCGGCAAGGCATGGTGGACAATTGTGGATACGCACGTCACCACGGTGGTATCCTGCGCATTTCTGTTCCTGTTCGGTGAAGGGCCGGTGAAGGGTTTCGCGGTTACATTGACGATCGGGTTGATAGCCAACATCTTCACCGCGGTTTTCGTCTCGCGGACCATTTTCGACTATGAGCTGTCCCACCGCCGTGGATTGGTAACGTTAAGTATTTAAGCGGCTCGGGGGCCGGCCGGAGGGGCTTGGCCCGGGCGATTCGTTTCTCCCGGTTTGGGGACGGGTTGCGGGAACAATATCGGAAGGGCTGGTGTCCAATTGTTTTAAGCGATACCATGCACGGCAAGGTTAATGGAGTTATTTAAGCACACCAACTACGATTTTCTGGGCAAGAAGTGGCCGTTCATTATCGCCTCACTGATTTTGACGGCTGCGGGGCTGGGTAGTATCGCCGCCAAGGGTGGTCTCAAGTACGGAATCGATTTCAAGGAAGGCGTGTTGATGACGGTGAAGTTCACCTCCGCGCCTCCGCTGGATAAAATCCGCGCGGCCATGTCCTCGAGCCCCAAGATAAAGGGCGAGGTTTCGGTTCAGAATTTGACGGGAAGCGGGTCGGAAAACACTGTACAGATCGGTACGGAAGCGCAGGAAGAGGGCCAGCTCAACGTCAACCGTCAGGACATGATGGACGTACTGTACGCCACCTTCGGGCAGCCTGGCAGCGGCAAGCTGGACTTCAATAACGCCGGTCACGACGCCCTGGTCAACCGCCTGCGGCAGCCCCTGGCCGAGCACGGCGTCCCGCTCACCGACCAGCAACTGCAGGGCCTGGTGACGGCGCTGCTCAGCGCGCGCGATACCCAGCACTCCGGCCTGATTACCGATTTCGGCCAGTTGTCGGTGGCGCCAGGCGCCAGCGGGCAGGTGACTGCGACCTTGCGGCAGGAGACTTATCTGGCGCCGTTCCACATTATGCAAGCCCAGATGGTCGGGCCCAAGGTGGGGGCGGAGTTGCGCCAGAAAGCGATTCTGGCTACCCTTTACGCTTTGGGCGGCATGCTGGTGTACATCGCCTTTCGATTCGAGTGGATTTATGGTTTGGGCGCGGTGATCGCCGTGTTCCACGACACTATTATTACGATCGGATTGTTCTCGTTGTTCAACAAAGAGATCACCATGACCGTCATCGCGGCCCTGCTCACGCTGGTGGGCTATTCGATGAACGACACCATCGTGATTTTCGACCGCATTCGCGAAAATCTGAAGTTTTCGCGCCGGGAACCGCTGGAATCGGTGATGAACCGCGCGGTGAACCAGACGCTGAGCCGGACCGTCATGACGTCGGGATTGACGTTCCTTACGGTTATAGCTCTGTTCTTGTTCGGCGGTCCGGTATTGAACGGGTTCTCTTTTGCCCTTGTTTGTGGCATTATTGTCGGGACGTATTCTTCCGTGTTTATTGCGAGTCCGATCGTGCTGTTCTGGCATAACTACGCCGACCGTGGGAAGTCGCCCACCGCGCCCTCGACGGCGCCGCGCACGGGGCCCGTGTCCAAGCCTACCGTTCGGGCGGTGAAGTAACGGGCAGAAGTTATTGAAAGGAAGCGCCTATGTTCGAGCAAACTTTCGTCATGACGGGAAAGACCAATAAGGGATGGACGGTGATGGTGTCACTGCTCGTCCAGTGCTTTCTCCTCGTCGTCGCAGTGATCCTGCCGATGGTGTATTTCGATGTGCTGCCCGCGGCCCAGTTGAGCAGCTTCCTGGTGGCGCCGCCACCACCGCCACCGCCACCGCCTCCTCCTCCACCGAATGCCGTTCCCAAGATCGTGAAAGTGATTCCGCGGCAGTTCGATGCCGGAAAGCTGATCACGCCGAAGGCCGTGCCAAAGGAAATCGCGATGATCAGGGAAGAAGAACTGCCACCAGCTTCGGCCGGTTCCGGCGTTGTGGGTGGTATTGCTGGCGGCGTTGGCGGCGGTGCGGTGGGCGGCGTGCTGGGTGGCATCATCGGTTCGGTGCCCTCGGCTGCTCCACCACCACCACCTCCTCCCAAGGCGGTAGTTCCGCAGCGCATCCGCGTGGGCGGCAACGTGCAGGCCGCCAACCTGATCAACCAGGTTCGGCCGGTTTACCCGCCGCTCGCCAAGCAGGCGCGTATTTCGGGCGTGGTCGAATTATCGGCGATCATCGGTAAAGACGGCCGCGTGCAGGACTTGAAGGTCGTCAGGGGGCACCCGCTGCTGGTGCAGGCGGCGCTCGATGCGGTGAAGAACTGGGTGTATCGTCCAACACTCCTGAACGGGGAGCCGGTCGAGGTCTCCACCACCATTGACGTGAACTTTACGTTAAGTCAGTAGTAACCCGGCGTTGTGCGCCGGACGTCGGTAAAGAAGTACCAAATCAACTCGCAGGAGATTATAAGAAATGTTCGCGCATTTGCATGCAATGTCACTCTTCCTGCTGCAGGAAGGCGAAGCCGTAGGTTGGGATCCGGTGCATCTCTGGAACCAGATGGGAGTTCCCGCCAAGCTGGTGGTTATCCTCCTGTTCATCATGTCGGCGTACTCGATCGGTGTCATGATCGATCGCGCTTTGGCGTACAGCGCGGCTAAGAAACAGTCGCGGCAATTCGCGCCGCTGGTGGCGGGCGCGTTGCGGGAAGGGAAGTTGGATGAAGCGATCAAGATTGCCGACCGCTACAAGAAGAGCCACCTGGCCAAGGTAGTGGTGGCCGGTCTGCAGGAGTTCCAGGCGCACCAGGTGTCGACTGAAATTCCGGGTGAAGAGATCGAAGCTTCCCGGCGTGCTTTGGACCGCTCCGAAGCGATCGTGCACGCCGAATTGAAGCGCGGCGTCAGCGGCCTGGCGACGATTGGTTCGACGGCCCCCTTCGTGGGACTGTTCGGAACGGTGGTGGGCATCATCAACGCGTTCAAGGGCATTTCCCAGAACAAGTCGACTGGTCTGGGCGCCGTGGCAGGCGGTATTTCGGAAGCTTTGGTGACTACCGCTATCGGCCTGTTCGTCGCTCTGCCGGCGGTGTGGGCGTTCAACTACTTCACTAACAAGATTGAAGCGTTCGACGTCGAGATGGGCAATTCCAGCTCGGAATTGATCGACTACTTCCTGAAACGCAGCCAGCAGCGCACGGCCCGCAAGTAACCGGGCACGGCGAGTCGATATCGAGCGAACAGTTGGGATCCGGCGAGTAGGAGCGTGGGGAGGCGCAACGGCCTCCCCAGGCCTCTCTCGGATTCAATGGAGATAAGAACATGGCACGCAAACGGGAACGCAAAACCAACGAAGGGCTGAAACAAAAAGCCCCGCCTCTGGCTGCGGATATCAACGTCACTCCCATGGTGGACGTGATGCTCGTGCTGCTCATCATTTTCATGGTGATCACGCCCATGTTGTCCAAGGGCAAGGACGTTGACAAGGTGAAGGCCCGCAACCCGATTCCGATGCAGGCCGCCGACAAAAGCGACGCCGTGCTGATCGCCATCACTCGGGATGGCGGCACGTACCTGGGCAACGACAAAGTGGCGCCC
This sequence comes from Bryobacteraceae bacterium, assembly GCA_052148435.1. GTDB lineage: Bacteria > Acidobacteriota > Terriglobia > Bryobacterales > Bryobacteraceae > JBEKYD01. Next base: position 21,969 of record JBKQIF010000098.1, on the reverse strand, counting down.
GACGAGTTGGCGCCCAAGGTCAGGGACGCGTTGAGCAGCCGCGTGGACAAAGAGGCCTTTCTCAAGGCCGACCAGCGAGCGAAGTACGAGGTGGTTCTAACGGTCGTCCAGAATCTGCAGGCCGCCGGTGTTGACCAGTTGGGGCTTCTAACCGATCAACTCCAGGATGCCAAAGGCCGGGCCGTGCAGGGTGCGGGTGCCGGCTCAACCGCGGCGCCAGCCGCCCAATAGGTAGAAGCCGAAAAAAAGGAGCAATCGTATGGCAATGTCAGTTGGCGGGTCGGGTGGCCTGAAATCGGACATGAACATGACCCCCATGATCGACGTGTTGCTGGTGCTGATCATTATTTTCATGGTCATCACTCCGCTCACGCCGAAGGGCCTGGAAGCGCTCGTGCCGCAACCGCCGCCGCCCGGTCAGCAAGCGAGCCAGGCTGACCAGCGAACCGTGATCATCACCATCAATGGCGATCACTCCATGTTGATCAATGCCGAACCGACCAACATGGACAGTCTGGGACCACGGCTCGCGGACATCTTCAAGACCCGCGCCGAGCGGGTGGTCTTCGTGAAGGGCGATCCCACTCTGGAATACAATTGGGTAGCTCAGGCGATCGACATCGCCCACGGCGTCGGTATCGACAAGGTCGGACTGATGCCGTTCAAAGACCTGGGACAATAGGAGCTTCGAGAGACAGATGCGGATATTGACGTTGTTCCTGGCCGTCGGCTCGCTGGCCCTGGTGGGCTCGGGCTGTAAGCAGTTGAAGTCGCGGGATCAGATTAACCAGGGCGTCACCGCCTTCAAGGGCGCTCAGTACCCGGAAGCGGTGGAGCACTTCAAGCAGGCGGTGGATCTCGATCCCGGGTTTGTCACGGCGCGGCTTTATCTGGCGACGGCGTACATGCAGCAGTATATTCCGGGAGCCGAGTCACCGGAGAATACGCAAATGGCGAAGGCCGCCATGGACCAGTTCAACACGGTTCTCGAGACCGACCCCAAGAACTCCGTAGCCATTGCGTCCATAGCGTCTCTTTACCTGAACGAGAAGAAGTTGGACGAAGCGGAGCAATGGTACGAAAAGCTGGCCGCCGTCGATCCCAAAAACAAGGATGCCTACTATAGCCTGGGCTTTATTGCCTGGTCGAAATGGTATCCCGCGCTGGGGACCGAGCGAGCCAAACTGGGCATGAAACCGGAAGATCCCGGTCCCATCAAGGACAAGAAAGTCAAAGCGGAGCTGAAAGAACAGTATGGCGCCATCATCGACTCCGGGCTGAAGAATCTCGACAAGTCGCTCGAGATCGATCCCGAGTACGATGACGCGATGGCTTATGAAAACCTGCTGATTCGGGAACGGGCGGACCTGGCCGATTCGAAAGCGCAATATGACCAGGAAACCCAGGTGGCCGACGGCTGGGTGCAGAAGGTGCTGGCCACCAAGAAGCTGAAGGAAGAGAAGAAAGCCGCCAAGTCGCAGGGCGGCGGTATCACCACCGAACCGGCAAAGTAACGCTCGGCTTTGGTGGCACAGGCTTTAGCCTGTGAGAATTCCGATGCCGCGTAAGAATAGTTCGAAGCTGGAAGGGGCGGGCGACTCATCGCCGGCCCCTTCGGCGTTTTGGTGGGAGATTCGGAGATTCACACAGGCTGAAGCTTGTGCCCCCTGCCCCTTCCATGTACATCCGCGTAAATCCGCGCGATAACGTCGCCATCGTCGTGGAGTCCGATGGGGTAGCGCCCGGTGCCACCGAGGCCGGCGGCCTGGTAGTGCGCGAGCGCATCCCGCAGGGTCATAAGATAGCCTTGCGGAAGCTCGCGGCGGGTGAGCCGATCCTGCGCTACGGCGAAGTCATCGGCTACGCCAACCGCGACATCTTGGGCGGGCACTGGGTGCGGGAAGAGCTGATCGACATGCCGGCGGCCCGGCCTCTCGACCAACTGCCGCTGGCCACTGCCGTGCCGGCCGCTCTACCCCCGCTCGAAGGTTACACTTTCGAAGGCTATGCAAATCCCGACGGCAGCGTGGGAACCCGCAACCTGCTGGGGATCGGCACCACGGTGCAGTGCGTCGCTCCGACCGTCGATTATGCCGTACGCCGGATCGAAACGGAACTCCTGCCGCGGTTCCCCAACGTGGACGGCGTGGTTGCTATTACCCACAATTACGGCTGCGGCGTGGCCATCGATGCACCCGGCGCGGCGATTCCCATTCGCACCTTGCGGCACATCGCTCTGCACGCCAACCTCGCGGCCGATCCGCTGATGGTGAGCCTGGGCTGCGAAAAGCTGCAGCCGGCCAGGTTGTTTGGCGCGTCGGAACCGTCGCCGGCCTCGCTCCCCCAGTCGCTCCCGATTCTGGACGGATCGAACGTGATCCGCCTGCAGGACGAGCGCGGCTTTGCGGAAATGGTGGCGGCGATTCTGAGCGCGGCCGAAAAACGCCTGGCGCGGTTGAACCAGAGGCGGCGCACCACCCGCCCGGCTTCCGACCTGGTGGTAGGGCTGCAATGCGGCGGCAGCGACGCCTTCTCCGGCGTTACCGCGAACCCGGCCGTGGGCTTCGCCGCCGATCTGCTGGTGCGCGCCGGCGCGAGCGTCCTGTTCTCCGAAGTCACCGAAGTGCGCGACGCCGTACACCTGCTCACCCCCCGCGCCGCCACTCCGGACGTGGGCCGCGCCCTGATTCGCGAAATGCGTTGGTACGACGAATACCTCGCGCGGGGAGGAGCCGACCGCAGCGCCAACACTACCCCTGGCAACAAGCGCGGCGGCTTGGCTAATATCGTCGAAAAGGCCTTGGGGTCGGTGGCCAAGGCCGGCACCACGGCCTTGCGCGCCGTCGCTTCGCACGGAGAAAAGGTCACCTCCAAGGGCCTGGTTTTTGCCGCCACCCCGGCCAGCGATTTCATCTGCGGCACCGGGCAACTTGCCTCCATGAATCTGCACGTCTTCACCACCGGAGAAGGCAGCCCCTATGGCTTGGCACTGGTTCCGGTGGTGAAGGTTTCTTCGCGCACCGCCCTGGCCGAAAAGTGGCCCGATCTGATCGATCTCGACGCCGGACGCATCGCCACCGGCCAGGCAACCATCGAGGAAGTCGGCTGGGAACTTTTCCGCTTCATCCTGGCGGTTTCGAGCGGCCGCCAGACCTGGGCCGAGCACTGGGGCCTGGCGAACGCCATGGCTCCCTTCAATCCCGGCCCGGTCACGTAGCTACTCCCGATGCGCCGACAATTCCGCTCTTGAGCCCGTCGCCAACCGGTCTGTTTGTGCATCTTTGTGCATCACGCCAAAAGCCCTTTCGGATCCGAAACAGGCTCCCACGGGGAGCCATAAGCGACTGGAATTAAGACGCTTATCTATCCAGAATGGCTTCGTTCGGTCGGCCCTCCGAAGCTTCGAGCGTCAACTTCCGCCCGGGCATTTTGTGCATTTTTGTGCATGGCCGCGGCCCGCCGGGGCGTATTGGTCGGATTTTGGACACTACCGGGGCGGGGCAGCCCCGTGTCAAGCTGGTAAACTCATAGAAGCACGGTATGGCTCAAACCAAGGAACAACGACAGGCCCCGCCGCCCATCGGGTCGTGGCTGCCGGCGGTAGCGTTAGGATGGCTGGTGCCCGGCGGCGGGCATTTATTACTCAAGCGTCCGGGCCGCGGCGCGCTTTTGGGGATCACCATCACCCTGATGTTCTCGCTCGGCCTGATGATGCGCGGCAGCATGTTTCAGCCCCAAACGGGAGACTTGTTGACCGTCCTCATCAACGTGGGCGGGTTTATCGGCGATGCCTGCTCGGGCATCTTATACCTGCTGAGCGCCTGGCTGGGTTACAGCCAGCCGGACATGGCCGGCCACGTACACGATTACGGAACGAAGTTCCTGGTCACGGCCGGCTTGCTGAACATTCTGGCGATGGCGGATGCATTTGAAATCGCGGCCGGGAGGAAGGACTGATGCCGAAAATGAACCTTTCGCATTTCGAGGCGTCGTTCCTGTTCGCTCTGTTCGTCAGCATCGTGCTCGGCGTAGTGACCAAGCGGAACGACCGCGAGCGTCTGGAATACGGCATCTACACCTTCGCCTGCTTTATGGTGGCGCTATTCGGCCTGGGCTGGCTGATGTATCTCGGCCACAGATGACGGCGGGACGCTATTTCAACCCGTAAGTCACGCTGACGGTGACCGGCGAGCCGGTCCCCACAAACACCAGCAGCGACCGTTTGTTGGCGTCGTCCGTGCCGATGACCGAACCGCCGCCGGGGCTGGTGATATTGGTGGTCTTGAGCCCGAGCTCCTTGCATTTATCCTGATAGAAGCTCATCACCCGGTCTTGGGAGTCCGTCGTGGTGAAGGTGAAGCTGCCGCTGACGTTGCCGTCGCCGGCGGAAGCCGAAAAGGTGGATTTGGGCGCGGAACCGCCCGGGTAGGACGGCACCCAGTCGGGAATGCCCTTGGCCGAGCCGCCGAACTCCAAGGTCGCATTCTTGCCCTGGTCATCCTGAGCGGTGAAGCTGAACTTGCCGTTCCTGGCCTGATCGAAGGTCATGGTGGTGACTTTGCCGGTTCTCTTGTCGCGCAAGGTGATGGTGCCGGCGCTGTCGTCGGTATTCAGCACCTGGATGTCGGGATTGGCGGCGGCCACCAGCTTCGAGATCGCAAGCCCGGGATTGCGCTGCATCAACTCCGGATCGAGCCCCGCCTGTTTGACCTTGTGAACGAAAAAGATGCCTGCTCCCACGACCACCAATCCGCCCAGCACGAATAAGCCTAGAACGATCACCAGCACCCAGACAATGGGGCTGGTCCTCCGCTGGCCTGGAACTCCAGGCGGCGGGGCAGGCGCGAATGGAGGTTGGGCCATCGGCGGCGGCTGATAAGCGGCCACGGGAGGTGCCGGCGGCGCGGCGGGCGGTGGGGGCGCCGCGGCCCCGGCGGGGCGGCCGCACTGCGTGCAGAAGACGCCGTTTATTGTGGCGCCGCAATTCGTACAAAATGCCATAGGACCTCCAATCGCACTACTCTATGACACCGCGAACTCAATAGCAACGGTGCCGGTACCAGCAGGGGTCAATCCACGTCTGGCCGGGCCACAAGAAGGTTTCGTCATGTGTCATGATGGCTAAGGGGCAAGCACGGATGTCCACGTCCGCCGGAATCATTGGCGAAGAGATCGACAGGCAGGCGGCCCTGGCTAGCGCTGCTCTCAAAAGTATCTCTGGCGTTGACGCCGGCACGAACGCGAAGCAGTCGCTTCCACGTGTTATCCTCGCGATGCTTGGGCCGTATTCTGCGGCGAAATTCCTTGCCGAACGCGTCCTGCAAACCGCCACGTTCAACGGAGAATCGGTTCAGGCTCTCCACTCCAGTTTGCTTCCGATCGAGCGCATGGTTGATGGAGTGCTCGTCCGGGCCCGGCAACAGGGTTACTTCGACGATCCAGACGCAGCCGAGCCCCTTCGTTGGCTGGAAACCTGTGACGAGCAAGTGAAGGACTGCATGGTAGCGCTGGAGTCCATGCTGGACCCGAAGCTTGACGGCGTTATGACCGCGGCCATGGAGGAGCACCGGCGAGGCGAGACCGTTCCGCTGGAGTCGATCCTCTGAGTGAACGGCTACAGCGTTTCGCTATCCGGGGCTGCCGCAAAATACTTAACGCAATGCGACGCGTCGACCCGTGACAGGTTGCGGCAGAAACTTCAGAAGCTGAGGGCCGATCCGTTCGACTCGCAGAACTCAAAACCGCTGAAGGGCCGGAACGATCAGAGATCGGCGAGAGTTGGGGGTCTCCGAGTCCTTTTTCAGGTACAGGGCCTTGAGATCATCGTTGCGGACATTGGCCCGCGTGGCGAGATCTACAAGCACGGGCGGTGACCGCATTCTCGCGCGCCTGGTGGTCTTTTCTAGGCCAACGCAAAAACCTTCAGAAACGCCGCGGCGATGCCGGCGCCGAGGAATGGTCCCACGATGGGCACGAGGGCGTAGCTCCAGTCCGAAGCGCCTTTACCCGGAATGGGCAGGATGGCGTGGGCCAGACGCGGCCCGAAATCGCGGGCGGGGTTGATGGCATAGCCGGTCGGGCCGCCTAGGGACAGGCCGATGCCCCACACCAGCAGGCCCCATAGAAGCGGCCCGTAACCGGCCGCCAAACCAGTGTGAGAAACCGCCTTGGAGCCGAACGTGAGGCCAACACAGATCAACGCGGCCGTACCGATGGTTTCGGTCATTAGATTGGGGACAAAGCGGCGAATGGCCGGGGCAGTACAGAAAATACCGAGCTTCAAGTCTCGCTCCGGGGTTTGCCGCCAATGCTCCCAGTACGCCAGCCAGACCAGCGCCGCGCCGGCGAACGCGCCCGCTACCTGCGCGGCGATGTAGCCGGCCAGCTTGGAATAATCGCCGGTGGCAATGGCCATGCCCAGTGTGACAGCCGGGTTGATATTGGCGTCTGGGCTGCCGCAAGCAATCGCGGTGAAGATGCCGCACAGCACGGCAAATCCCCAGCCGGCGGCGATGGCCATCCAGCCGGCATTCTCGGCCTTGGATTTATGCAGTAGCACCCCGGCCACCACGCCATCGCCCAACAGAATCAGAATCATCGTTCCCATGAACTCGCCGACTATCGGTGAAGCCATCGTTGAGACCTCAGTTATCAGTTGTCAGTTAACAGTTATCAGTTGTCAGTTGCGGTGGCGCGCCGGGCCGCTGCCTACTGAAAACTGATAACCGTAAACTTCACTCTTCCCAATCGAACGACCGGGTTACCGCTTTTTTCCAGAAACGATAGAGGTGCTCGCGCCGGGCATCGTCCATGGTGGGATTCCAGCGCCGGTCGGCGGCCCAGTGATCGACCAGTTCGTCGGGGCTCGCATAGAAACCAACCGCCAGCCCGGCGGCGTAAGAAGCGCCCAGCGCGGTGGTCTCCTGCACCACCGGGCGCACCACCGGGCGGGCCAGGATATCGGACTGGAACTGCATGAGCAGCTCGTTGCGGACCATGCCGCCGTCCACGCGCAGAACCTCCAGAGCGGCGCCCGAATCGCGCTGCATGGCCTCCACCACTTCCCGAACCTGGTAAGCGGTCGCTTCCAGCACGGCGCGCGCGATGTGTCCCTTATGGACAAAGCGCGTCAGGCCGGCAATCACTCCCCGCGCGCTATCCTTCCAATACGGCGCATAGAGGCCGGAGAAGGCGGGTACGAAATAGATGCCGCCGTTGCCCGAAACGGTTTGGGCCAGGGTTTCGATGTCGGAGCTTTTTTCGATCAGACCGAGGTTGTCGCGGACCCATTGCACCAGCGCGCCGGTAATGGCGATGCTGCCTTCGAGGGCGTAGACCGCCGGCGCGGCGCCGAATCGATAGCCCACCGTAGTGATCAGGCCGCTGGTGGACTGGACGGGCTTTTCGCCGGTATTCAGCAGCAGGAAACAACCGGTGCCATAGGTGTTCTTGGCCGCGCCGGGGGTGAAGCAGACCTGTCCCACCAGCGCCGCCTGTTGGTCGCCGAGATCTCCCGCCACCGGTACGCCGGCGATGGGCGGCAGAGTCGCCTGGCCGTAGATCTCGGAGCTGGAAACAATCTTCGGCAGCATGGCTGCGGGAATGCCGAAGTCGTCCAGAATGCCGGCATCCCACTCGAAAGTTTCCAGGTTCATGAGCTGAGTGCGGCTGGCATTGGTGACGTCGGTGACGTGAACGCCGCCGGTGAGTTTCCAGATCAGAAACGTGTCGATGTTGCCGAACAGCAGTTCTCCGTTTTCGGCCTGGCGGCGCGCGCCGGCAACGTTCTCCAGAATCCACCGCAGCTTGAGACCGCTGAAATAGGTCGCCAGCGGCAGCCCGGTGCGCCGGCGATAGCGGTCTTGCCCGCCGTGAGCGGCATATTCGGCCACCGTGGCTGCCACCCGCGTATCCTGCCAGACGATGGCGTTGTAGACGGGTTTGCCGGTCTTCGGGTTCCACACCACCGTGGTTTCGCGCTGATTGGTAATGCCGATCGCCGCCAGATCGGACCGTAACAGGCCGGCAGCCTCCATCGCCTCGCCAATCACTTCCCCGGTGCGGCGCCAGATTTCTTCCGGGTCGTGCTCCACCCAGCCGGGCTTGGGATAGATCTGCTCATGCTCCTTTTGAGCCACGCTCACGATCCGGCCCGAGCGGTCAAACACGATAAACCGCGTGCTGGTGGTTCCCTGATCGATCGCTCCTACGTAATTCGGCATGTAATCTATTCCTCTGCGATTGGTTGCTGCAGCCCCTGGCAGGTTGCGGCAAAAAAAATGGCCACGCCAGGAGGCCGGTCCCACTCCGCAACGCACCAGTCTGATTTTAACCGCGTTTGTTTCTCATCGCGCTATGGGAAAATGGATTTAGTGATCGTCATCGACGGCATATACTATGCGCTGGGTTTGGGCGGCGCGGGGGCGATCGTTGCCTGGCTGGCCGGCCCCTGGTATTCCATCCCCCTGTGGATTCTGGCGCTATTCTGCCTGTACTTTTTTCGCGACCCGGAGCGGGCCATCCCGGCTGGGCCGGTAGCGGTTTCGCCGGCCGATGGCAAGGTGGTGGCGGTGAAAGCGGAAGGCCCGGGTCTGAACCGCATCAGCGTCTTTCTGAATATTTTCGACGTGCACGTGAACCGCGCGCCCATCGGCGGCACCATCCGCCAGGTGGAGTATAAGCCGGGGCGGTTTTTCGTGGCGAGCCGGGAAGTATGCTCGGCCGAGAACGAGCAGAACGTGGTGACCGTATCGGGCAATGGATCCGAAGTGGTATTCAAGCAGATTGCCGGATTAATCGCCCGGCGCATCGTATTTCGCAAGAAACCGGGCGACACCGTGCGCACGGGCGAGCGAGTGGGGCTGATCAAGTTCGGCTCGCGGGTGGACGTGCTGTTGGGCGAGGAGTGGGAGATCGTGGTTTCGCCCGGCATGCGGGTTTCGGCCGGGTCGAGCGTGTTGGCGCGCCGCCGCGGCCAGGGGCAACCGCAATGATGGGTCTTAAGGACCGGCTGGCGGATCCCAAATCGCCGGAGCGCCGCCCGCGCCGGGCCGCCTACGCGCTGCCCACACTGTTCACCGCCGGCAACATCTTTCTGGGTTACATTTCGATCCTGCGGTCGTTCGAGGGCGCCACGCTGACAACGGCCGGCTCCGCCGACGCGCACCTGTCTTTTGCGACCGCGGCCAAAGCCATCGGCGCGGCCTTTTTGCTGGACGGGCTGGACGGGCGCATCGCTCGCATGACCAATACCACCAGCGACTTCGGACGCGAAATGGATTCGCTGGCGGACGTGATCAGCTTCGGCATCGCACCTGCCGTGCTGGCCTTCGCCTGGGGGGTGCAATTCGTGGCCGCTGGATTCGGCGACGCGCTGCACAACGCCGGATACTTCTTCGCGTTCCTGTTCCTGATGTGCGGCGCCGCGCGGCTGGCGCGCTTCAATATTCAGAAGAATCCGGTGCCCAAGAATCCCGGCCGGCCGGATCGAAAATATTTCGTCGGCATGCCGATTCCGGCAGCCGCCGGCATGGTCGCCGCGGTGGTGTATGCTGCCGATGGGAATCCGATCGCCTGGTGGCCGCCGGCCGTCGCCTGGCTGGCGCTGCTGGCGCTGCTGAGCTTTCTCATGATCAGCACCTGGCGCTACTACAGCTTCAAAGGCGTCAACCTGTCCAAACCTTATACCCCGCTCATCATTATCCTGATGGCCATGGTCATCTATGCAGTCTGGAACTACGCCCAGCCGGTGCTGCTCATCATGGCCTCGTGTTACATGGCCAGCGGCATTGTGATTCGCCTGGGCGGGATGATCCGGCGGCGTCTGAAGCCGGCGCCACTCGCCGGCACGGCGGGGCGTCAGGTTGGGTAAGCCGGAGATCGGCGATCGGGGAAGCCGGGAAGAAAAGACAGCCACCGATAAACTACGGATCAAACACAGATGAAGAGACCTAAGGAAGTCATCGGTGGCTCGAATGGGAGTTAACGACCAATGACTAAAACCGCGACTGTCGCCCTTGTTGGCTCAGAAACGCTGCTGGGGCGCGAGGTTCGCGATCTGGCGGCGAACCAGGGCGCCTTCGCGTTGCGGCTGCTGGCGGCGGATCACGAGCAGGCCGGCACATTGGCGCGGGTGGGCGACGAGCCGGCCATCATGGAAGAGCTGAAGGCGGAGAGCTTCGAGGGTGCGCAAGTGGTAGTGCTGGCCGGCCCGGTGGAATCCGGCAAGCGCGGGCTGGAGCTGGCCGAGCAGGCGGGGATCGCGGTGGTGGATCTGACCGGCCTGGCGGAAGACTTCCCCGACGCCCGGCTGCGCGCGCCGCTGGTGGAGGAACAGCAGCCGGAGGCAGACTGCCGGATTCATGTGATTGCCCATCCGGCGGCGGTGGCGTTGGCGCTGTTCCTGCGCCGCCTTCACGCTCATGAGCCGGTGTTGCGCGCGGTGGCGCAGATCTTCGCTCCGGCCAGCGAACACGGCAGGCAAGGGGTGGAAGAACTGCAGCAGCAGACCGTCAACCTGCTGTCGTTCAAACCGCTGCCGCAAAAGATTTTCGATGCACAGGCCAGTTTCAATATGCTGGCCCGCTACGGGACCGACGCGCCGCAATCGCTGGAAGAGGCCGAACTGCGTATCGAGCGGCACCTGGCGACGTTGCTGGCGCTGGCGGGCGATGGCGAAGGCGTGCCGCTGCCCTCGCTGCGGCTCGTCCAGGCGCCGGTGTTTCATGGTTACAGCATGTCGGTGTGGGTGGAATTCGAAGCGCTTCCCGGCGTGGAGGCGCTCGAGAGTTCGCTGAGCTCGCCCGAGATCGACGTGCGGGGAGCGGATTTCGAACCGCCCACCAGCGTTGGCCAGGCGGGGCAAGGCGGTATCGCGGTGGGGGCGATTGCGCCCGATCGCAACAGCTCCGAGGCGTGCTGGTTCTGGCTGGTGGCGGACAACGTGCGGCTTACGGCCGAAAACGGGGTAGCAGTGGTGCGGCAACTGGTATGAAGAGCGGGGCTCCATTAGCAGGCGCGGCGTTGGCCGCTTTGGCGCTCTCGGCGGGTTGCGGCTATCACCTGTCGGGCCATGGAGACCTGATGCCGGCCAGCGCCAAGACCATCGCCGTGGTCTTCCGCAACGGCACCACGCACTACGAGCTGGCCCGCATGTTGCCGGCCGAAGTGACCCGCGAGTTTCTGACGCGAACCCGCTACAAAGTGGTGGAAGACCGAACCCAGGCCGATGTGATTTTACAGGGCAGTGTGGTGAACATATTTCCCAGCCCGACCACTTCCGACCCCACCACCGGCCGCGCCACCGGGGCGCTGATGGTCGTGCTGCTCAACCTGACGCTCACCGAGCGTGCCAGCGGCAAGCAACTGTGGGCGCGCAATGGCTGGGATTTTCGCGAACGCTACGAAGTTTCCACCGACCCGCAGGTTTATTTCGACGAGAGCGGTCCAGCCATGCAGAGGCTCGGCCAGGATGTCGCCCGCGCCGTGGTCAGCACGATTCTGGAGCATTTCTAAGTGCGGGTTGAGCCACAGATAAACACAGATGAGCACAGATAACTACGTTGAGTTTTCTTATGTTTATCCGTGTTCATCCGTGGCCATATTTTCTCGAGCGCCAAGGTGATCCAATGTCCATAGCTGGTCAATTACTCTTCGCCGCGGCTTTGCTCATGGGGAGGCGACTAGCGTGACACCGTCCCAGTTTCTGAGCATGCTGAAGAAGCAGGGGGCGCCGCCGGTCTGCCTGCTGCTGGGGCCGGAGGCGTACCAGCGGCGCCGTATCCGCCAGACCCTGTCGGCCGGGCTGCCCGCCGATTCGCTCGCCGAGCACGACCTGGCCGCCACCAGGCTCGCCGAGGTTCTGGACGACGCGCGCGCGCTTTCCCTATTCGCCGCTGAGCGGCTGATCTGGGTCGTAAATGGCGAAGCGGCTTTGCCGCGCGGGCGTATGGTGAGCGAAGACGACGGGGAGGCCGAAGGCGGCGCCGCCGATGGCGCCTTGCTGGCTGCCTACGCCAAGGACCCCACGCCGGGCGTGACGCTGGTATTTGAAGCCAGCCGCTACGAATTCGAAGGCGAGGACAAGCGCAAGATCGAGCGGGTGGCCAAATTCTACGCGAGCGTTCCCACCGTGGTGGAGCTGGAGCGCTACGCCCCGGCGCAGGCCAGGCAGGAGGCGCAAAATCTGGCCGCGCGCGCGGGCCTGCGTCTGGACGCCGCCGCGCTGGACATGCTGGTGGAGGCGCTGGCCGGCGATGTGGCGCGCATCGCCACCGAAATCGAAAAGCTGTCCCTTTATGCCGGCGACAAACCGGTTGGCGAACGGGATATCGCGCAATTGGTGCCGGACGCCCGTGCCGGCAACATATTCGCCCTGGTGAACGCCATGGGCCGGCGGGACCGCACGCGCGCGCTGGAATGCCTGGATGCGCTGGTCCGCGAAGGCGAATATCTGCCTCTGGCGCTATCGTTTCTTTCGACCCAGTTCCGTACCGCACTGGCGGCGCGCGAGGCGGGATTGAAAACCGCGGGGCAGATCCAGTCTCATTTTTCGCGCATGGGCGTACCGATGTGGGGTTCGCGCGCCGAGCAGGTGGCCCTAACGGTGGGAAAGTTCGGCAAGGCGCAGATCGAGAGCGCCATGGAATCGATTTACGAGGCGGACAAAGGCTTCCGCGACGCGCGGCCGGACGACCGAGTCGTCATGGAACGTCTGATTTTGAAGCTGGTGGGTGGCACAGGCTTTAGCCTGTGAATGACAGACCGGCGGAACTGTCCCGCTAAGCCGACAGCGCTTTGATCCGCGCGTGCAGTTTGGACTTGTAGCGCGCGGCGGCGTTTTTCTTGATCGCGCCGTTTCTTGCCGAACGGTCGATCAGAGAAAAAGTTTGAGGCAACAGAGCGGAAGCGGCTGCGGCATCCTTGCTCGAGATCGCGCGGCGAATCGTGCGGATCTGGTGGCGAAGGCGGGTCTTGTTGCGGTTGTTGAATTCGGTGCGCCGTTCCGTCTCGCGTACGCGCTTGAGCGCGGAAATCGTATTGGCCATCTGCTAAATCGAATCCTTACAAAGAGTTTGAGCCTTTAGGATAGCGCACTCGAGGCGCGAGGGGCAAGCGCCGGCCGCTCCCTTTGGAGCGGTGAAGAAATATGGCCAGAATGACGAGGCCCTGATTATCGAATTGGCCGCAGAGGGCGCTCAGGTCCGGCATCTCTTTGCGGCAGGGCGGGCACCACGTGGCCCAAGAATTTTTAATACTCTGTCAGTTAATACTTTGTCCCACTGTTCAGGACCTTCGGCGGCCGGCCCATTCCTCCAAACTCGACGGGAGCCTGTGTCAGCGCATCGTCCAGAACCGCCTGGAAGACGACGTTGCCGGGTTCCCGCCGCAGCGCCTCGCGCAGCTCCGCCAAACCTTCCTTCCACTGGCCCAGGCGCAGGAGGGCAACCGCGAAGTTCACGCGGATTCCCACGTGGGCGGGCAGCAGATCCAAAGCCGCCCGGTACTTTTGCAGCGCGCCGCGCAGTTCGCCGGCCCTCTCCATATCCGCGCCCTGGTTGTTGAGTTCAATCCCGGCCACCAGGTTCTGGTCGTCCTTGTCTTTATTGCGCAATAGTTCCGCCAGCTCTTGCTTGATTTCGTCGGCCGGCGCAACCTGACCGTCCTGGCGCAACGCCCGCTGGAGGCTATAGAGCGTGCTCTGGTTCGTGGGGTCGAGGCGCGCGGCTTCCTGCAAATGCGCGACGGCCAGATGCGCCTTGCCCTCATCGAAATATTGCGAACCGAGGCGGGTCTGCGCCACGGAGTCATCCGGCGCCAGCGCCACCGCACGCTCGAAGGCCGCCAACGCGCCGGCATCGTCCAACAATGTCTTGCGCGCGTCACCGAGGTCCGACCATGCTTCCGCGAAATCGGGACGCAACGCCACGGCTTCCCGCAAGTGCGCGGCAGCCTTGGCAACGTCACTCTGTTGGCTCAACACCTTGGCCCGAAGATAATGCGGATAAGCCGCGTCAGGCTGGTGCCCCAGGAGTTCGATCGCGCGATCCAGGTGTATTGCAGCTGGATCAAGTTTGCCGGCTTCGAGCAAGACCAGACCGAGGTTCACGTGTGCCTCGGCGAACCGGGGATCCAGCGCGACGGCCTTTTCAAAGGGGCCGCGAGCGGCTTGGGCGTCGCCAAAGGCGTTGAATGCTTCACCCAGTGCGTTCTGGGCCTCAGCCGAACGCGGCCGCAGGCGGACGGCTTCAGTCAATTGCGCGATCGATCCGACGCGGTCGCCGTCCTCTTGCAGGATACTGCCGAGGAGCAGCCGGGCGTCCGCATCCCGCGGGTTGGCCTTGACGATGTCGTATAAGAGACGAATGGCTTGCGGCCGCTGGTTCTTGGCCAGCAAAGCCCAGGCTTCTTCGACCGGTTTCTGTTGCGCCAGCAGGGAAGCGGCGCAGACCAGCGCCACGCCCGCTGCGAGAGCCGTGCCCCGAGCCCTCATCGCTTGAATTCCTCCGTGCGCGTGATCCCGGAGCCCTCCGTGACGTGAACCAACTGGTCCGCCGCCACGCCGCTCAATTTCTCGACCTGGCCCAGCGGCCAGCGGATCTCCAGATCGACCATGGCGATGGGTCCGAGGCCGAAATGCAGACGCGAGTCGTTACTTGACAAGTAGGACGCCTGGCTGAGCACTTCCTGCGCCTGCACTTTATCGCCGTAGCGCACTGTAACGCGTCCGCCGACGGCGCCGCGGTTCGACTTGACGCCGTGCAGCTTGACCTTGATCCAGTGGCTGTTTCCGCTCACGTCATTGCGCAACAGGGAAGGCGGTTCATTGTGATTGACGATCAGGATGTCGACATCGCCGTCGTTGTCGAAATCGCCCACGGCGCAACCGCGGCTCGAGTGCAGAGCTTCCACTCCCGGCCCTGCCTGGCCGAGTAACTCCTCGAAGCGCCCCTTACCTAAGTTGCGGAACACGACCCGCGGCGTATTGTAGTTATCGCGCACCTCCGGATAGATTCCGCCGGTGACCAAGAAGATATCCGGGTTGCCGTCGTTATCCAGGTCCGCGATGGCGATGCCCCAGGACACATAGCGTGTCTCGACGGCCAGGCCCGCCTGCAGGGTCATGTCGCGGAAGTCGCCCTTGCCGTTGTTCACATACAAGCCCAGAGTGTCGGCGGAATAGTGTGTCTTGACGATGTCCAGACTGCCGTCCAGCCTGAAATCGCCGATACCCACTCCCATGCCGGCCTGCTCCATCCCGTCGTCGCTCAGGGCTACGCCTTTTTCCAGTCCCTGTTCAGTGAATGTCCCGTCGTGGTTATTGCGGAAGAGCAGGCTTGGGGTGGAATCGCAGGCCACGTAAATGTCCGGCCAGCCGTCATTGTCGAAGTCCGCGGATACCGCCGTCAGACCGTACCCTCCGTCGACCTTGCCGATCCCCGATGCCGCCGTAACATCCGTGAAGGTGCCGTCCCCATTATTGCGATAGAAACTGTGGCGGCCGTAGCGCAGGCCGCGCGGGCCGCAAAATATGTTCCCGGGGTTGCAACTGGTGGAAGCGCCGGCGCGCGGAACCGTCTCAAGGTCGAACGCGACGTAGTTGGATACGAACAGATCGAGCCGGCCGTCGCGATCGTAGTCGAGGAAGGTGCAGCCGGAGCCAAACCGCGGCTGGGCATTCCACAAACCCGCCTCCTTTGTAACGTTCGTAAAAGTGCCGTCCCCGTTGTTACGGTACAAGGTGTTCTGGCCCCAGCCGGTAATGAACAGGTCGTCAAAGCCGTCGTTGTTGTAGTCGCCGACGGCCACGCCGTATTGATAGCCGGTGCGGAACAGTCCGGCTTTTTCGGTTACGTCCGTGAAGGTGCCGTCGCGGTTGTTGCGGTAGAGACGCTGGGAGGCGGTGGGCGGCGGATCGCCGAAGCGCGAGCCCGTCAGGACCAGAATGTCGAGCCACCCGTCATTGTCGTAATCCAGAAAGGCGGCCCCGCAACTCATGGCCTCGATCACGTAGTCGGCGCGGCGGGGATGGCCGCAGACCACAACCTCACGAAGCCCGGCCTGGTGGGCGACGTCGGTGAAGCGCGAATGAAAAGGAAGTCCGGAAGGTTTGCCCCGCGGTGCGGCCTTGACTCCGCGTGAGGCCATCCCCTGGCCGGAAGCCGCTTCCTGGCTGTAAAGGCGGGCGGCGGGCCATGGCAGCAAGCTCAAGAGACTGCGGCGGGTGAGGGCACGCATGCTTAGGGATTGAGATCCTTATCGACCAGTATAACCGCCCGGCTCCAAAAAAGAACGGTGGGCAGGGACGGTCCCCGCCCACCGTGGAGGCACGATGCTAGCGCTGGGTAGCTAGCTAGCTAATAGCTAGGGGTCACCAGAATATTTTGAAGACTAGCTCGATTTGGCGGCCGCTGTTGAAGGCGGACGTAGCGCCCTGGGCGCCAAAGGTGCCGCCCGGAGAACCCTGATACAGCGCCTGCCCGAAGGTGGAGTCGTAGACGTTGGTGTCCGGGTCGCCGCGGTTCAACCTATTGGTGACGTTGTAAGCCGTCAGCTTGAGTTGAGCCTTGAATCTCTCGATGATGTGGAAATCCTTTGCGAGGCTGGCATCCAGATCCCAGAAGCTCGGACCGGTCAGGCAACCGTATTGCAGAGGATTGGAGCGCAGTACATAGGTGTTCGACGGAACCGCCTGGAATGCCGCCGTATTGAACCAGTGATCCGGCGTGGGACTCGAAACGCAGGGATTGCCGCTGACGATCAGGTTCCCGAACTGCGGGAAGTCACCCGAGATATATTGCAAAACGGGGGTGATCTTCCAGCCGCCCACCAGTGCGTCCACAGCCCTGGGAGCGGTGTTCATAAAGGTTTGCCCTTTCCCGATCGGGAGCTGATACGTGGTCACGATATTCATGCGGTGGCGGGGCTGGTTGCTGTCCTGCCACTGGAAGGTGTTGCTGAAGTAAGTGAGGTCGTTGAAATTGTTGATTTGCTGCCTCTCGTCGACATACACGTAAGTGGCTAGGAAATTGAATCCGTGGGTGAACGACTTTTGAGCCTTCAACTGGATATTGTTGTAATGCTCCTTGGCGCAGCAAACGCCGATCTCATACAGCGGGCCGTATTGCGGACGGGGCACCAGCAGCGAAGCCAGCGACACGGTCGGCTGATTGTACAGCGGGCCGTTGTTGACGGTCGTGTTGAGGTACTGATAGAAGGGGTTGGCGACGTTTTGGTTCAAGTAGGCGGGGTTATTCGCGTACTGCACTTCCAGGTTGGGGTTAATCGCGTTCAGCTCTTGGGTGTAGTGCTGGTGGCCGAGATTGAGGAAGTAGGTAAACGACGCCACGAACCCGGCGGGCAACTGGCGCTGCAAGTTGATGTTGAAGCGGTCGTTGTAAGCCTTTTTGAAGTTCTGCGGATACCACAGCAGGTTTTCTCCTCCGATACCGACGTATGGGCCAAGGGCCTTGCCGTTGACCGGGCCGAAGTTGGGAAGCAGGGGATTGCTGGCCGGAAAAGGATTCGCGAGGGTCTCTTGCGGCACGCCTTGGAGCAGCGGCGCCGCGAACTGGTAACCGGTCATGCCAAAGAAGGGCGGTTCCAGGAAGTTGACATCTTCGAAACCGGCGATCGGGGCGGCTGTGAAGTTATACTCCGTGGGAATCACGTAACGCGCGTAACCGGCGCGAAGCGCGGTCTTGTCGTCGATTTTGATGGCGATGCCGGCGCGGGGCGCGAGGGCCAGCGACGGTGCGGTCCACATGCCTGGGTGGCTGTTGGTAGTGAACTGCCATGCACCGGTCCAACTGTAGAAGCTATTCCCCACCAGGTTAGTCGCCAGGGCCGGCATATTGGGCGGGTTGGCGGCCATGGGGGCGATCGGCGTCGACAGGTTCATCGCCTGCGAAAGGAAGCGGTCTTTATCCTCCCAGGGCGTCTCGTACTCGTCGCGCAGACCCAGGTTGAGGGTGATTCTGCGGTTCACTTTCCAATCGTCCTGGATGAAGAAGCCCCAGAAGCTGGAGATGGAGACGGGCACGGGGCCGCCGACCATCTCGGTATCGTTGCCGAGCACGCCGAGCAGGAAGCTGGCCCACTGGTCGCCGTAGATATTGGTATTCGGGTTGTTGTACGTGTTCGCCGTAAAGGATGTATCCGACTCGAAGGCCGTGGTGTTGGACACATACTCGGGCCCCCAGGTTCTGCGATACTCGGCGCCGGCCTTAAGATAGTGCGAGCCCCGCTGTTGCGAGATTTTCGCGCTATAAGCCTCGCCCCTGGGATTCTGGTTCCAATAAAAACCGCGCCCGCCGAAATTGGTTCCGTTAATGGTCAGATCGGGATAGTAAGTCGGCGTGCCAGGGGAGTTGACGAAATAAGGTTGGTACCACTGGTTGCCGCCCCAGAAGGCGCTCCAGCCGCTGGCCGGCAGCGGGGTCGAATTATAAGCATCCACCACGCTGTCGTAGTCGGCATGGACATCCAGAACCGTCCGCGGATTGATGGTATAGATCAAGTCGGCGTTCATCTGGGTGCCGTTGCGAACCGTTCCCGTGGGCTGGAACAGCGGAGAATCGTTGGGGGTGGGGTTGGAAGTAATATCAGTGGTGTGGTAGTGCCCGGCGTGGGCAAAAATCCTGAGCTTATCGCTGACGTTATAATCGACGCGGTCGGCCCAGTTGTAATAGTTCCAGGCGTCGGTATAGCCCTTGTCGAAGTTGTTCACGCCCGTGATATTCAGGCCCCCGTTGTTGGCCGGCCAGAATTCTTTCATGAAGTTGGCCGCGACAGGGTCGAAGCGGCTGGACGGGATGACATTGCCGGGGAACGGCGTTGCCGTGACCGCGCCGGCAGCACTGGTTACCGTGGTCCAGGGGTCGTACACCGTGCGGATCTGTTGCTGGCCAGCCGCGTTGAGGGCCCAGGACTGCGAGAAATTCCCGGCTGCTTCCAGGGAGGTCGGCACCGTCACGACATAGCTATCGGGATTGCCGACTTTCCAGTACTCAAAGGCGCCGAAGTTGAAGATCTTGTTCTTCTTGATCGGGTTCCCCAAAGTGCCCGCCATGGTGTGCTGGCGTTGTGCGTTGGCGCTGAACGTGGTGCGGTCGGCTTCGGCGTCCAGCGACGGATACCGTCCCAGATAGGAAGCGCTGCCGTGCCATTCGTTGGTGCCGGCCTTGGTGGCCATGCTGATCACGCCGCCAGCGCTGTGACCCTGCTCGGCATCCACGCTATTCTGGGAAACCGTGACTTCCTGAACGGCGTCCATATTCGGCGGAAGGCTGTATTTGTGACCCAGGCCGACGGGGCTGCCGTCCACCTCGAGGTCGTTTTTCAGGTTGGTGCCGCCGCCCAAATCCACGCTATTGGCGGACCAGGACAGGAAGGGGAGCACCTCGCCTCGCGTATTGACCGCCTCCGGCGCCAACAAAGTCAGCTTGAACGGATTGCGATCGAAACGCGGCGTTTCCGCAGCCATGGTGGAATCCAGGGTAAGGTCCTGGTTGGTAGAGTTAAACTGTACTTCCACGGGCGACGCCACTACCGTGACGGACTCCTGCACCGTGCCTGGTGTCAGGACGGCGTTGACGGTAATGTCGGCACGCATTTCCACCACGATATTTTCTTGAATGAACTTGCTGAAGCCGGTCGCCTGGATGGTCACCGTATATGTGCCGGGATCGACCAGATCAAACACGTACAGGCCAGTGTCACTGGTCTGCCGGACCACCTGGATTCCCGTCTTGACGTTCAGAAGCGTCACCGCCGAGCCAGCAATCGCACCTTTGCTTGCGTCACTGACCAAGCCCTCGATGCGCCCTTTTTCCTGCGCGAAGGCGGAAATTGCGAACAGAATAAGCACACTCGCTACTCCCCGCGCGGGGGAGAACGTCCTCTTTTTCATACTTTCGACCCCTTTCAGGTGATTACGAAGAAGCCCGCGTCTTTAAGGCTAATGTTGCGATCACAAAGCGACGCAAGGCCCCCTTCAAGCATCTCACCCGATGCCACGAACTACACAGCTTTGGGTGCAAGTCCACCAGAGCTTGCACAGTCCTCGTCGCGGCTTTGCGACCGCTTATACGCCAGGAATATACTGGCAAACGAAGTAAATTGCCAGTGTCTTCTCGGCGCATGTACGTGAAGTTACGTAAATAGGCCAGTGGAATCAAGGAATTAGGCTTGGATTGGCGGGCGGCTGTGGATTTTGTAAACGCCTGGTTGTATGCTGTATCCAGGATAATCCCGCCCGGGTAAGAAGGAAGTTTTCGCTTGAGCGAAGCACTCAGACACGCTGAGCATACCACTACGTCAGTGGAAGGCGAACGTTGGGCTCTGGTTCATCGAATCGTGTCCAGCCGCCATCTTCTCAAGGCGCCCCAACTTCGGGAGATTCTTCTGTACCTCGCCGTCCGGGTTTTGAACGACAACGCCACCAGCATCGGCGAGCTGGAAATCGGCTGCAAGGTGCTGGGGCGGCGGTCGGATTTCAACGCCAATGAGGACAACATCGTCCGCGTGCAGGTACGCCGCCTGCGCAGCAAGCTGGAGGAATACTTCAGCTCCGACGGAGCGGATGAGCCGCTGGTGCTGACGATCCCCAAGGGGGCTTACCTGCTTTGTTTCGAGCCCCGGACCTCGCGGCCGGAGCCGGCGGCTGCCGACACCCCACAGACGCGCATCTTGAGCGAGCCCGCTGCGCCGGCGGTAACCCGCCCGGCTCCCGCCTGGTTCGCACGGCCGCGCGGGACCGTTGTTCTTCTGACGGTGCTGGTCGCCGCGCTCAGCCTCGGCACGCTGGTGCTGTGGCGACAGCGGGAAGCGTTACGGCGCGTCCCGAGTGCCGAAGAAGGCCGAGCGCGCCGCGCAGATCTGTTTTGGCCCAGAATCTTCGCGCCAGGCCGGGAGACCAACATTGTGGTGGCGGATTCGTGCCTAGCCGCCATCCAGGACATCCTGGATGTGGACATTCCGCTCAGCGACTACTTAAGCGGCGCCTATCCGGGGAAACTGGTCGAGTCCGTCGCCAATAAGCAATTGCGGGAGGCCCTGAGGCTGATTGCGAACCGCCAGTACACCAGCCTGGGGGACGTCAATATCGCCTCGAAATTCATGGATCTGAGCCGCCGGTACACGGCCCAGACCAGCATCCGGTACTCCCGCTTCATGAGCGTCCGGGATTTCAAGAACGGGAATTTCATCCTGATCGGCAGCCGGCGCAGCTTGCCCTGGGAACAACTGTTCGAGCCGCAGTTGAACTTCGCTCTGGAGGAAGACCATCAGACCGGCAAATACTTCTTCCGCAACAAAGCGCCGCTTTCCGGAGAACGCGCCACCTACCAGCCTGCAAGCGGCGTCGTCGGCACGGATACGTACGCGGACATCGCGCTTCTGCCAAACCTGACGGGCAGCGGGTATGTCCTGATCCTGGCCGGTCTCGATATGGCGTCCACCGAGGCAGCCGGGGACCTGGTGGCCAGCCAGGAGTTCCCCGACGTACTGAACCGTATGCTACGGTCGCCAAACAGCCAGCCGCCCGCGCCATACGTCGAGGTTCTGGTGCAAGAGAAGGCCGTGGGCGGAACCGCGCAGGGGTCGAAGATCATGGGCTACCGGTTAGTGGCGGGGCAGAAGGCGATGCCGTGAGCGGCGTGCTGCATTGGTGAATGGTACGCTCAGACCTTGGTGGAACTACTCCGCGCTTAGGCGTGGCGCAGGCCGACGCCCGCAAGAATATCAACAAGGCCGCGGAGAGATGGGTTGAGGACGGCGTGGCGCCCGACCAGATCGTCGCAACGAAGTACCGAAGCGGCTCGGACCCAGCGAGCGGAGTGGTCCCCCCGGCGTGCCGCCCACATCGCTCCATTGACGGTGCGCCATGTATTCGAGAATAGCAGGAACGGCGGTGGTGATACACTCCGCCTATGCGAATCCTCCGGTTTACCGTTGCCTGGCTGAGCCTGG
>JBKQIF010000097.1:0-101070 GCA_052148435.1 Bryobacteraceae bacterium | reverse complement strand
CCGTCCGGACTGGAAGAAGGCCTATGTACGGCTCGCCGAGGGCGAAAAGATGCCCGAGTACGCGCAGAACATTTAGTTCTGGCGCGGCAGTGAGCCGAAGCGGCCGCGGATTCGAAGCGCGGCAGTAGCCGGATGGGAGAACCAAACCCTATCTGTCCGGCCCAAGAGATCCCGCCGGAAGAGCGGTTGGGATCTGGAAGAGAAGAACTATGGCGATCAAGACTTACAGACCGATCACACCGACCCTGCGTTTCAAGAGCTCGCAGGTCAACGACGATCTGACGACGAACCGGCCGCACAAGCCGCTGACCGAGCCGAAGAAGCGCTCGGGCGGTCGCCGTAATTCCGGCGATTTGACGATGTGGCACCGCGGCGGCGGCCACAAGCGCAAGATTCGCGTGATTGACTTCAAGCGCGACAAGCAGGGCATACCCGCCACGGTGGCCACGATCGAATACGATCCCAACCGCTCGGCGCGCATCGCGCTGCTCAGCTACGCCGACGGCGAAAAGCGCTACATTCTGCAGCCGGTGGGACTGAAGGTGGGAGCCAAGATCATCAGCGGGCCGGATGCCGACATCCTGGTGGGCAACGCGCTGCCGCTGAAGAACATCCCGGCGGGCACGATTGTGCACAACATTGAGCTGAAGCCGGGCAAGGGAGCGCAGATGGCGCGCTCGGCCGGGGCATCCGCGCAACTGGTGGCCAAGGAAGGCGAGTACGCGCTGCTGAAGCTGCCTTCCGGGGAAACCCGCAAGGTGCTGGTGGATTGCATGGCGACGGTGGGGCAGGTTGGCAATACCGATCACGAGAACATCTCGATCGGCAAGGCCGGGCGCAACCGCTGGCTGGGCAAGAAGCCGGTGAACCGCGGCGTGGTCATGAACCCGGTGGATCACCCGCACGGCGGCGGCGAAGGCAAGACCTCGGGCGGCCGTCATCCGGTGACGCCGTGGGGCCAGCCCACGCGCGGTTTCAAGACGCGCAACAACAAGCGGACGGATCAGTGGATCGCGCAGCGGAAGAGTAAGAAGAGGTAACCAATGGGGAGATCGGTTAAGAAGGGACCGTTCACCGACAGCCACCTGGAGAACAGGTTGGCGGTGCTGAGCGCGGCCAACGAAAAGAAGGTGGTGCGGACGTGGTCGCGGCGATCCACCATCCTGCCCGAATTCGTGGGACAAACCATCGCGGTGCACAACGGCAAGAAATTCATTCCGGTGTATATCACCGAGAACATGGTGGGCCACAAGCTGGGCGAGTTTTCGCCGACGCGGACGTTCCGGGGCCACTCGGTGAAGGCGGCAACGGAGAAGACCGCCAAGCCGGCCTAAGGGACGATTGGCGGAAGAGGATTTTTCATGGAAGCGAAAGCGGAAGCCCGATACATCAGAATCTCGGCGCAGAAGGCGCGCCTGGTGGTGGACCTGATCCGGGGCCAGCAGGCGGGGGCGGCGCTGAACACGCTGCGCGCCACCAACAAGCGGATCGCGCCCACGGTGGAGAAGGTGCTGAAGTCGGCGATTGCCAACGCACAGAACCGGAATGAAGACGTGGACGTGGACGAGTTGTACGTGAGCGAGGCCTACGTGAACGAAGGGCCGCGGATGAAGCGTGTGCGTCCGGCTCCCATGGGCCGGGCCTATCGTTACCAGCGCCGGATGGCGCATATCGTCATCCGGGTAGCGGACAAGGAAGAAGTCTAAATGGGACAGAAAGTTCATCCGTACGGTTTTCGATTGGGCTTCAACAAGCCGTGGCGCTCGCGCTGGTTCGCCACCCACAATTACGCGCAGTTGCTGCGGGAGGACCTGGAGCTGAAGAAAGCGCTGGGGACGCGGCTGAAGGCGGCGGGGGTGAGCTCGATCGAGGTGGATCGCCCGGGCAACAAGCTGCGGGTCACCATTCGGACTTCGCGGCCGGGCATCATCATCGGCCGCAAGGGCGCGGAAATCGAGAAGCTGAAACAGGACATGGCGAAGAAGACCAAGCGCGAGGTCTTCATCGACATTCAGGAAGTGCACAAGCCGGAGCTCGACGCGCAACTGGTGTCGGAATCGATCGCCCTGCAACTGGAAAAGCGGGTGGCTTTCCGGCGCGCCATGCGCAAGGCCGTGGATTCGGCGCTGCGGTTCGGCTGCAAAGGGATCAAGGTGCGCGTTTCGGGCCGGCTGAACGGGGCCGAAATCGCGCGCAGCGAATGGTACCTGCAGGGGCAGCTTCCGCTGCACACCCTGCGCGCCGATATCGACTACGGCTTCGCCGAGGCGCACACCACCTACGGCGTGATCGGCGTCAAGGCCTGGTTGTACAAGGGTGAAATTCTGGACTTGACCAAGCGTCGCGGCCTGCTGCCGGAGCCCGAGCCGCGGCGGGACCCGCGCGACCGCAGGGACCGGGGCGGACGCGACCGCGACGGACGCGACCGGGACCGCAGGGACCGCGATCGTACCCCGCCGCCGGTAGCGGCGGCGCCGCCGGTGGCGCAACCCGCCGGCCCGGCGATGCAGGCGCCACCGAGCGATCTGCCGCATCCGGCGGCGCGGCCGGTAACGCCGATACTGCCGCCGTTGATGTCGCCGCAGCAGCCGAGCTGGAAGCAGGAGGCGCGGCAGGAGAGCGCGCCGGGCGCTACCGAAGGCCAGCCGGCGGAAACCAAGCCGGGTGAGAACCAGTAAGGACCGAGGGCAAACCCCATGATGATGCCAAAGAAGGTGAAGTTTCGGAAGCAGCAGCGCGGCCGGATGGCCGGCAAGGCGTGGCGCGGCTCATCGATCAGCTTCGGCGAGTACGGGTTGAAGGCCCTCGAATGCGCCTGGATCACCGACCGCCAGATCGAAGCCGCGCGCGTGGCCATGACGCGCAGCATCAAACGCGGCGGCAAGGTGTGGATCCGCCTGTTCCCGGACAAGCCGATCACCAAGAAGCCGGCTGAAACCCGTATGGGTAAGGGAAAAGGCGCGCCCGAGCAGTGGGTGGCGGTGGTTCGTCCGGGTAGGATTTTGTTCGAGATGGAGGGCGTGGACGCCACTATCGCCGCGCAGGCCATGCGGCTGGCGGCGCACAAGCTTCCCATCAAGACCAAGTTCGTCACCCGGGAACAGGCCGAGTAGGCGAGAGGACGCGGAGCAAGCCGATTATGAAGTCGCAAAAAGTTCGCGATCTGGACGATCAGGAGTTACGGCGCCAGTTGCAGGAAATGAACGAGCAGTTGTTTCGTCTTCATTTTCAGATGTCCATGGGGCAGATGGATGGGCTGAAGAAGGCGCGCGCGATGCGCAAGGACCGGGCCCGCATCCATACCGTCCTGCGCGAGCGGGAGCTGGCGGGAGGGACCAAATAATGGCGGAAGCAAACGACGGGAAGGCGCCGGCGCCGAAAGACCAGGGGACCAAGCATAAGCCGACCGAGAAGATCGGCTCGGTGGTTTCGACCAAGATGGCCAAGACCATCGTGGTGGAAGTGAGCCGGCGCGTGCCGCATCCCCTGTACAAGCGCATTATCAAGAAGCGCAAGAAGTTCTACGCTCACGACGAGCGGGGAATGGCCAAGCTGGGAGACGTGGTGCGGATCGTGGAGAGCCGGCCGTTGAGCAGGCTGAAGCGCTGGACGCTGGCGGAAGTGGTGCGGCGCGCGGCGCAGGTGGGCGCGCAGCCCTCCGAGCTGGATGTGAAGGTTTAGCCGTGACGGTTTAATTTCGGGCGATTGACGTTCTGGGAGCTTTTTATGATTGGAATGCGAACCATTCTCGATGTGGCCGACAACAGCGGCGCCCGCAGACTGAGCTGTATTCTGCCCCGCGGCGGCGACTTGGGGCTGCGGGCGGGTCTGGGCGACGTGGTGACGGCCGCGGTGAAGGAAGCCGCGCCGGACTCGAGCATCAAGAAGGGTAAAGTGGTGCGCTGCGTGATCGTACGCATGCGCAAGGAGACGCGCCGCAAGGATGGCAGCTACATCCGGTTCGATTCGAACGCGGCGGTGCTGATCAACGATGTGGGCGAGCCGGTGGGCACGCGCGTGTTCGGTCCGGTGGCCAGGGAACTGCGCGACAAGAGATTCATGAAAATCGTTTCGCTGGCCCCCGAGGTGATCTGATGGCGGCAGCAAAGAAGAATCCGGTGGGGATGCGCCGCACGGCGAAGGCGGCGGTGCGGATCGATCTCAAGAAGGAAGACACGGTGCGGGTGATCGCGGGCCGCGACCGGGGTAAGACCGGCCGCGTGCTGCGGGTGGACCGCGAGAGCGGCAAGGTGCTCGTCGAGCACGTCATGATGGTGAAGCGCCATACCCGGCCCAATCCGTCGCGGCAGATCAAGGGCGGCATCGCCGAGCGGGAAAGCCCGATCGCGGTCTCCAACGTGATGATTGTTTGCCCTGGCTGCAACAAGGCCGTGCGGGTGTCCCATCACGTGGATGTCGTGTCCGGCGGCAAGAGCCGGCGCACGCGGGTGTGCCGCAAGTGCGGGCAGACGCTCGACCGGAAGTAAGACGAGGATTCCATGGCAGCGCGTTTGAAAGAGCATTATCAAAAAAAAGTGGTTCCGACTCTGACCAAGGAGTTCGGGTACAAGAACGGGATGGCCGTGCCGAAGCTGCACAAGATTTCGGTCAACATCGGTCTGGGGGAAGCGACCCAGAACGCCAAGCTGATGGACGGCGCGGTGAACGAGCTGGGCGCCATTGCCGGCCAGAAGCCGGTGGTGACCAAGGCCACCAAGTCGATCGCGCAGTTCAAGCTGCGCGAAGGCATGTCGATCGGCTGCATGGTGACGCTGCGCGGCGACCGCATGTACGAGTTCTTCGACCGGCTGGTGAACGTGGCGCTGCCGCGCGTGCGCGACTTCCGCGGGGTATCCTCCAAGTCGTTCGACGGGCGCGGGAACTACACGCTGGGCTTGAAGGAGCAGTTGATTTTCCCGGAAATCGATTATGCCAAGGTGGAAAAGACCAAGGGCATGAATATTTCCATCACGACCACGGCGCGGACCGATGCCGAGGGTCTGGCGCTGTTGCGCCAGATGGGCATGCCGTTCCGCCCGTAAGGCGGCGAGGAAGAAAGCGAGAAACCGATGGCCACGACCGCAAAAATCGCCAAAGACATTAAGCTCGAGAAGGCCCGCAAGGCCAAGACGCCGAAGCTGCGCTGCCGCCACCGCAATCGCTGCTGGCGCTGCGGCCGGCCGCGCGCGTTCCTGCGCAAGTACGGTATCTGCCGCCTGTGCTTCCGCCAGCTCGCCCTGAATGGCGAGATTCCGGGCGTGACCAAGGCGAGCTGGTAAGGTGCGGCGGATGTGCCTGCTCCAGGAGACGGACGGAATTAGAGGAGAGTTATGACCAGCGATCCCATTGCCGACATGCTGACTCGCGTGCGCAACGCGATCCAGGCCCGCCACCCGAAGGTGGACGTGCCGGCTTCCAAGCTGAAAGCGGAAATCGCCCGCATTCTGAAGGAAGAAGGCTACATTGCCAACTACAAGGTAGCCGAAGAAGGCGCCAAGAAGACCATCAAGATCTACCTGAAATACGCGGCCAACACGTCGCCGGTGATTTCGGCGATCGAGCGCGTATCGCGTCCGGGCTGCCGGGTATACGTGGGTCAGACCGACATTCCGCGCGTGCTGGGCGGCATGGGAATCAACATTCTGACCACGGCGCGGGGGGTCATGACCGGGCGCGACGCGCATCGGGAGAAAGTGGGCGGCGAGATTTTGTGCCGCGTTTGGTAACGAGGGCATTCGGATATGTCGAGAATTGGTAAAAAGCCGATCCCGCTGCCGAGCGGCGTGAAGATTGCGATCGGCGAGCAACTGGAAGTGACCGGCCCCAAGGGCAAGCTGACGGTGCCGATTCCGCCCGGGATCAGCGTCGAGCATGCCAACGGCGGGCTCGAGGTGAAGCGCGCGTCCGACGATCGCGCGGCGCTGCACGGGCTTACGCGGGCGCTGGCGGCGAACGCCGTACTGGGCGTTTCGAGCGGGTTTACGCGGGAACTGGATATCGTCGGCATCGGCTACCGCGCCGACGTCAAGGGCAAGATCGCGACCTTTACGCTGGGCTACTCCCACCCCATCGAGTTGCTTCTGCCGGAGGGCGTGGATCTGAGGATCGACAAGCAGACTCACCTGGTGCTGAGCGGGTACGACCGGCAATCGGTGGGCCAGGTGGCGGCCAATATCCGCGCCTTGCGCAAGCCGGACCCTTACAAGAACAAGGGCATTCGCTATACCGGCGAAGCGCTGCGCAAGAAGGTGGGCAAGACCGGGGCGGGTGGAAAATGATTCGGCAAATCGAAAAAAAGGAAATCCGCAGACGCATCCATGTGCGCATCCGGCGCAGGCTGGCGGGCAGCGCCGAGCGGCCGCGCCTGGCGGTGTTCCGCAGCGTGTCGCACATCTATGCGCAGGTCATCGACGATCGGGCCGGCAACACGCTGGTATCGGCCTCGTCGGTGGATAAGACGGCCAAGGGCGCCGACGGCGCCAGCCCCGCCAAGGCTTACGGCGGCAACGTGGCGTCGGCCAAGGCCATCGGCAAGCTGGTGGCCGAGCGGGCCAGGGAAAAGGGCATTACGAAAGTGGTCTTCGACCGCGGCGGCTATCCGTATCACGGGCGCATCAAGGCGCTGGCCGATGCAGCGCGCGAAGCGGGACTGGAGTTCTGATTCATGCGACCGATTATGAAACGCATCGATCCGGCGGGCCTCGACCTGAAAGAGCAGGTGGTGGCCATCAACCGCGTCACCAAGGTGGTCAAGGGCGGTAAGAACCTGAGCTTTTCGGCGCTGGTGGTGATCGGCGATCCCAAGAACAAAGTGGTCGGCTACGGGGTGGGCAAGGCCAAGGAAGTCCCTTCGGCGATTCGCAAGGGGATCGAAGCGGCCAAGAAGAGCTTGCGCAAGATCAACCTGCTCGAAACCACCATTCCGCACCAGGTGCTGGGTTGTTTTGCCAGCTCCCAGGTGCTGCTCAAGCCGGCTCCGGAAGGAACCGGCGTGATCGCGGGCGGGGCGGTGCGCGCGGTGCTTTCCGCCTGCGGCGTTCCCAACGTGCTGACCAAATCGATCGGCCGGCGCAACCCGCACAACGTGGTGAAGGCGACCATCGTGGCGCTGGAATCGTTGCGCGACCGGGCCCAGGTGGCGGAAATGCGCGGCCTGGCGGTGGAGAAACTGTAATGGCGGGCACGATCAGAATCAAGCTGGTGCGCAGCCCCATCTGCGCGCCGCAAAAGCAGAAACGGGTGGTGCGCGGTCTGGGACTGCGCAAGCTCAATCAGGTGGTGGAGCGGCCCGACGCGCCCGAATTTCGCGGCATGGTGCTGAAAGTGCCGCACCTGCTGGCCATCGTGGAATAGAGCCGGGTAAGCCAAGAGAGCGAGACATCAATGAACCTCAGTGATCTGAAACCTCCCGCCGGACAAAAGACCCGCCGCAAGCGCGTGGGGCGCGGCATGGGTTCGGGGATGGGCAAAACCTCGACGCGCGGCTCCAAGGGCCAGCGCGCCATCTCCGGTTTCGGCCAGAAGCGCGGCTTCGAAGGCGGCCAGATGCCCCTGCACCGGCGCCTGCCCAAGCGCGGTTTCACCAACATTTTCAAGAAGCATTATGCGGTGGTCAACCTGGGCAGGCTGGAAAAGCTGGAGGGCGACAGCTTCACCGTGGACCGGTTGCTGGCGCTGGGCATCGTGAAGAAACTCGGCGACGGAGTGAAGATTCTGGCGGCCGGCCCGTTGACCCGCAAGATTACGGTGGAAGCGCACCTGTTTTCGAAGGCCGCCGTGGAGAAGATCGAGAAGGCCGGCGGCACGGCTCAGGTGATCGGCGCCACCGCCTGAGGGGCGCTGAAATCGGACAAGACCATGAAGTTTTTTGAAGCCTTCCTCAACATCTTCCGCGTGCCGGACTTGCGGAAAAGGATGTACTTCACGCTCGGTCTGCTGGCGGTGTACCGCTTCGGCAGCCAGATTCCTACGCCGGGAATCAACATCCAGCGCTGGCAGGAATTCTTCGGCTCGACGCAGGGCTCGATGTTCGGATTGTTCGACCTGTTTGCGGGCGGCAACATCCGGCGGCTGACCGTGTTCGCCCTGGGCATCATGCCCTACATCACGGCGTCGATCATCCTGCAGTTGCTGACGGTGGTGATTCCCACCCTCGAAAAACTGCAGAAGGAAGGCGAGTTGGGGCGGCGCAAGATCACGCAGTGGACGCGCTACCTGACGATCATCCTCTCGGTCATCCAATCGGCCACCATCGCCAAGGCGCTGGAGGGCATGTCGCAGGGTATCGTCATCAGTCCCGGATTCGGTTTTGTGCTGCTGACCATTCTTTCGCTCACCACCGGCTCGGCGTTCATCATGTGGCTGGGCGAGCAGATCAGCGAGCGCGGGGTGGGCAACGGCATGTCGCTGATCATCTTCACGGGAATCGTGGTGGGCCTGCCGAACGCCATGCAGAACATCTATACCAATACTTTCGTGACCCACGAATGGGGCGCGATTACGCTGCTGGTGATCATCGTGATGATGGTCGCGGTGGTGGCGTTCATCGTCTTGGTGGAACGGGGTGAGCGGCGCATTCCGGTACAGTACGCCAAGCGCGTGGTGGGGCGGCGGGTGATGGGCGGGCAGTCCACGCACATGCCGCTCAAGGTGAATGCGGGGGGCGTGATCCCGGTGATTTTCGCATCCTCGATTCTGGCGTTTCCCACCACCCTGCTGAACCTCGCGTTTGTGAAGAACGTGAACTGGCTGACGGCCACGCTCCGGTCCATTCAGCCCGGCGAGCCGCTGTATTACCTGCTGTTCGTCCTGGGCATCATTTTCTTCTGTTTCTTCTACGTTTCGATCATTTTCAATCCCAACGAAGCGGCCGACAATATGCGCAAGTACGGCGGCTTCATCCCGGGCATCCGGCCGGGCCGTAATACGGCCGACTACATGAACAACATTCTCACCAAGATCACGGTGGTGGGAGGCCTGTACCTGTCGATTCTGTGCCTGATTCCGGCGGTCATGATTTCGGGGATCAAGCTGCAGCACCTTCCCCTGGTGGGGCTGTGGATCGACCGGGTGGCGCCGCGTTTTCTGCTGGAAGGCTTGAATGTGCAGTTCTATTTCGGTGGCACTTCGCTGCTGATCGTGGTGGGCGTGGCGATGGACACGATCAACCAGATCGAGGCGCAGTTGATTATGCGCCACTATGAAGGGTTTACTCCCCGGTCGGGACGGATTCGCGGCCGGCGGAGTTCGTTTTAGCCGATTGTGAAGGCGATTGTATTGTTTGGCTCGCCAGGCTCCGGGAAGGGCACGCAGGCGAAGCTGCTCACCAAACGGATGGGCATTCCGCATATCTCGACGGGCGATATGCTGCGGGAGCGGATTCTGCTGGACGGGGAATTGCGGTCCGAAGTGGGTACGGCGATGCAGTCGGGGGCGCTGGCGCCGGACCAACTGGTGAACCGCATGGTGGAAAACCGGTTGGGCCGCGCGGACGCCGCCGAAGGGTTTGTTTTGGACGGATACCCGCGAACCCTGGCGCAGGCGGGCGAGTTGTGCCGCTGGCTGGACGAGCGGGGAGTGCGGGAGGTGGTGATTTACCTCGCCGTTGATTACAATAGTATTATCGCGCGCTTGATGGGACGCCGGCAGTGTCCTCGCTGCGGCACGCTCTACAACCTGGTTTCCCAGCCGCCCAAAGTGGATATGCAGTGCGACCGGGATGGCGAAACGCTGGTGGTTCGCGACGACGATAGCGAGACCGTGATCCGCGAGCGGCTGGAGGCGTACGAGCGGCAGACCCGTCCGGTGCTGGAGTTTCTGCGGCAGGCCGGGCGGCGGGTGGAGGAAGTGGCGGCGGGGGTGGAATCGCCGGAGTGGGTATTTGAAAGGATTTGCGGGATCGTAGCCAACCATGATCGTGCGTAAAACCGCGGCCGAACTGGAAAAGATGCGCCGCGCCGGCCTGCTGGTGTACCAGTTGCTGGGAACACTGAAGGAAATGGCTGTGGAAGGCGCCACTACCTGGGACCTGGAAGTGGCCGCCGACAAAATGATCGGCGATGCGGGAGCGAAGGCGGCCTTCAAGGGCTATTACGTTCCCGCCGCCGGCGAGCCTTACCCGTTCGTGTTGTGCACTTCGGTCAATAGCGAGATCGTGCACGGGATGCCGAATCGCAAGCGGGTGCTGAAGAAGGGCGACATCGTTTCGATCGATACCGGAGTGAAACTGGACGGCTACTACGGAGATTCGGCGCTGACGGTTCCGATCGGAGAAGTGAGCGAGGAGACCGGGAAGCTGGTGCGGGTCACGCGCGAGGCTTTGGAATTGGCCATCGACCGGGTGCGGGCCGGGAACCGGCTGTTCGACATTTGCGGAACGGTGGAACAGCACGTCAAGGCCAACGGGTTTTCGGTGGTGCGGGAGTATGTGGGCCACGGCATCGGTACGCAGTTGCACGAGGAGCCGCAGGTCCCTAACTACGTGGACCGGAAGAACGAGAATCCGCGGCTCAAGCCGGGCATGGTATTGGCGGTGGAGCCGATGGTGAACGCGGGCCGGCCGGAGTCGATGGTATTGAAGGACCACTGGACGGCGGTCACCAGGGACGGGTCCAATTCGGCCCACTTCGAGCACTGCATCGCGGTGACGGAGAACGGCCCTTGGGTGCTGACGCGGCCGTGAAGGCGACGGTGGTCGAAGAACGGCCCTCGGCGCTGTACCTGCTGGTTTTGGAAAACCAGCGGCAGGTTTTGGCCCACCTGGTGGGCGCGGTGGAACGGAATTTCGTCCGGCTGGTGCCGGGCGACCGGGTCGAGGTGGAACTGGCGCCCAACGATCCGGGGCGTGGCAGGATAATCAGGAAACTGGTGGGGTCGGGCGTTGCGCGGCCCGACAGAGCCGGATAGACCGGCGAGAGGCACGGGATGAAGGTACGAGCGTCGGTGAAAAAGATTTGCGACAAATGCAAGGTGATCCATCGCGAAGGCGTGGTGCGGGTCATCTGCGTCAACCCCAAACATAAACAGAGGCAGGGATAAGATATGGCACGTCTCGCCGGTGTGGATCTGCCGCCAGGGAAGCGGGCCGAGATCGGGCTCACGTATATTTACGGCATCGGCCGTACCCGGTCCCGCTCGCTGTTGCATCGTTGCGGCATCGAATTCGATAAGAAGGTGCGGGATCTGTCCGAGGACGAAATCAATAAAGTCCGGCAGATCCTGGAAGCGGAAGGCGCGGTGGAAGGCGACCTGCGCAAGGAAATCTCGATGAACATCAAGCGGCACATCGAGATGGGTTCCTATCGCGGGTTGCGGCATCGCCGCAGCCTGCCGGTGCGCGGCCAGCGCACCCACACCAATGCGCGCACCCGCAAGGGACCGCGGCGCGGCACCGTGGCCAATAAGAAGAAAGCGACGGGGAAGACGTAGCGTATGGCCAAGGCACCAGTCAAAGCAGGCAAGAAGAAGAGCTTCAAGAAGAAGGAAAAACGCGTCGTTCACAGCGGCGTGGTATATATCCAAGCCACCTTCAACAACACCATCGTGACCATCACCGACCACGAAGGCAACGTCATCGCCTGGTCGAGCGCCGGCTCGCTCGGCTTCCGCGGGTCGCGCAAGGGAACTCCGTTCGCCGCGCAGCAGGCGGCCATGACGGCGTCCAACAAAGCCGCCGAAAGCGGTCTTCGCACGGTGGAAGTGAGGGTCAGCGGGCCCGGGTCCGGCCGCGAATCGGCGGTGCGCGCGCTCTCGACGGCCGGCATCGATGTGCGCGCGATCAAAGACGTCACCCCGATTCCGCACAACGGCTGCCGTCCGCCCAAGAAGCGCAGAGTGTGAGAAAGCTGTCGGCGATCGGCGGTCGGCTTTCAGCTGGCTGAGAGCTGACCGTTGATCGCTATTAACAAGCGGGAAGAAAGCCTGCCACTGGCTGTAAACCGCACCTGAAGTAGACGAGAGTTTTTAGCTGAAAGCTGACCGCTGAAAGCTGAAAGCTCCCTAGGTAAGGAGACGAACTTTGGCACGATACATCGGCCCGGTTTGCCGGCAATGCCGGCGCGAGGGCATGAAACTTTATCTCAAGGGCGAGCGCTGCCACAGCGAAAAGTGCGCCATTGAAAAGCGCAACTTCGTTCCGGGGCAGCATGGCAAGGATCGCAGGGCGAAGATCGTGGGCTATGGCCTGCAGCTTCGCGAGAAACAGAAAGTGCGCCGCGTCTATGGCGTGCTGGAAGCGCAGTTTCGCGGCGCCTACGACAAGGCCGCCAAGACCAAGGGCATCACCGGCGACAACCTGATGTCCTCCCTGGAACGGCGCCTGGATAGCGTGATTTACCGCATGGGGTTCGGCACCAGCCGCGCGCAGTCGCGCCAGATCGTGGGCCACGGGCACATCGATGTCAACGGCCGCAAGTGCAACATCCCTTCCGCGCAGGTGAAACAGGGCGATGTGATCTCGGTGCGGGAATCGAGCAAGAATAATCCGACCATCCTTGCGGCGCGCGACGCCACGGCACATGCCCCGGCGCCCAATTGGATCGACGTGGACCGGGAAGGCTTGAAGGGGCGCGTGACGAGCCTGCCGCAGCGCAGCGACCTGGTTCAGATCCAACTGAACGAGCAGCTGATTGTGGAGTTGTACTCGAAGTAGAGAAGAGATTTAGAAGACGAAAGTCGGAAGACGGAGGTCGGAATCGCTCTGCGCCATTCCGGCTTCTGCCTCGCGACTTTCGGCTTCCCAGGAGGTTTCATTTATGTTCAAAGGCTTCCAGAAACCCAAACGGCTGGTTGCCAATACCGACACCCTCACGGAGCGGTATGGCATGTTCACGGCCCAACCTTTTCAGCGCGGCTTCGGCACCACCATCGGCAACAGCCTGCGGCGGGTGCTGTTGAGCTCGATTGAAGGCGCGGCCATCACGGCGATCCGGATTGAAGGCGTCGAGCACGAATTCAGCCCGATCCCGGGCGTAGTCGAAGACGCCACCGACATCATTCTCAACCTCAAACAGATTCCCTTCAAGATTGCGAGCGAAGGCATCAAGACGGTTCGCTTGAAGGTGGATAAGCCCGGCGACGTGCGCAGCGCCCAGATCGAGGGCGACGCCGACGTGGAAGTGCTCGATCGCGACCTGCACATCGCCACCGTCAGCGAAGGCGGGCGCCTGGAAATCGAGATGCGCCTCAAGACCGGCCGCGGCTACGTCAGCGCCGACAAGAACTTCGACGAAGACCTGGCGCTGGGCTACATTCCCATCGATTCGGTCCACTCGCCGGTGCGCAAGGTGAATTTCGCGGTGGAAGCCGCGCGCCTCGGCCAGATGACCGACTATGACAAGCTGACGCTGGAAGTCTGGACCAACGGCGCGGTTTCGCCGCAGGATGCCATCGGCTTCGCCGCCAAGCTGCTCAAAGACCACATGAGCATCTTCATCAACTTCGAAGAACTGCCGGAGCAGGCCGAAGAGGTTTCCGAGCGCGGCTACGACAAGATGAACGAAGTGCTCAACCGCTCGGTGGAAGAGCTGGAATTGAGCGTGCGGTCGTACAACTGCCTGAAGAATGCCAACATTCAAACCATCGGCGAACTGGTCCAGAAGACCGAAGCCGAGATGCTGCGCACCAAGAACTTCGGCCGCAAGTCGCTCAACGAAATCAAGGAAATCCTTGCCAACATGGGCCTGTCGCTGGGAATGCGCATCGACCAGCACGGCCGGCTGGTGGCTCCGCCGCAATCGGCTTCGACGGGCATCATGGATTACCCGCTCGAAGACGATGAGCCGCAGGGAATCACGGGAGAAGAGTAGCGCATGAGACATCGAGTAGGCGGGTACAAACTAAAACGGCCGGTGGATAGCCGTAACGCGCTGTTGCGCAATCTCTGCACCAGCGTGATCGACGAAGAGCGCGTGATCACCACCGTGCCCAAAGCCAAGGCGGTAAGGCCCCTGGTGGAGAAGATGATCACGCTCGCCAAGCAGGATACCCTGCATTCGCGCCGGCAGGCGGCGTCGGTGCTGCGTACGCCCGCCTCGGTGAAGAAGTTGTTCGACACCTTGGGGACGCGCTTCGGCCAGCGCCCCGGCGGCTACACGCGTATCACCCGCCTGGGGCCGCGCAAGGGCGATGGCGCCGAACAGGCCATGATCGAATTGGTGGGTTCGGAACTGGTGAAGCGAGCCGCCGAGCGCGCCAAGCGCCGTGAAGAGCGTCTCAAAGCACAGAAGGAAGGCCGCGAGCCGGAAGAAGAGAAGGGCGAAGAATAGCCCACAGGATAGAGCAATTGCCAAACGCCGCGGGCCGCTCCGGCCGTCCGCGGCGTTTGTGTTTGTGGAATAGGCCTTTGGCCTGTCCGGCGAGGTTGCATCAATCATCCCGGCCAAGCCAATTGTTCTAGACTCTGCGCCTACCGGGCCGCCGCCATCCACTCCACCGCCGCGTCCTCGGCCCAGAAACGGTGAGGCCGGCGGCCCAGGAATCCCAGGTGCCCGCCATGGCGCGTAGCCAGCAACTCAATGTGCCTGTTGTTTCGCACCGCTTCGCTTTCAAACGTCTCGAACGGCACGAAGGTGTCGTCCCTAGCTTGAATCAGCAGCACCGGCACGCGCACGCGATCGATAAATCCGAGCGCGGATTGGGTGCGGTAATAGCGGTCCGCCGTGCCGAAACCGAATGAGGGCGCGGTGATCCGGTCGTCGAGCGCGTGCAGCGTGCGGAGGCCGGCGAACTGGCTTGCCGGATAGCGGCCCGTGGCCAGCAGCCGGGCGCGCATCTTTTTCACGAACCGCTGCTCGTAGACGCGGTTGTCGGGCTCGCCGATACGGCGCGCGCTGGCGGCCAGGTCGAGCGGCCCGGAGATCGAGGCCACGCCGCGGATCCATCGGGGTCCCTCGTCGCCCAACTCCCCGGCGAGTTTCATCGCCACGTTGCCCCCCAGCGAAAACCCCACCAGAAAGGCCGGCTCCGGAAGCTCGCCCAGCAGGTAGCGCAAATCGCTGGTCAGCCCCGCATGGTAGAGCGTATCGCACAGATGCTCGGTGCCGCCGCAGGTGCGGAAGTTGAAGCGATGGGCGACAAAGCCGGCCTCGCGCGCCGCCGCCGCCAGGCCCAGCATGTAGCTGGATTGGCCGGAGCCTTCCAGGCCGTGGAGCAATACCACGTGCCCGCGCGTCGGGCCATCGGGCCGGTCCGTTTCCACTAGGACTTGAACGCCCGGCTCGGTTCGATACAGGCGCCGCTCGGAGTCAGCCGCGCGGCCGCGGCGTCTCCAGTAGTGCGCCGCGATCGTCTGCATGTGTGGGTTGCGGACGAGCGGCTGAAAGGCGGTCATTTCCCCGCGGGCGCCGCGGCAACCTCGATTTCGGTCACGTAGTATTTCACGTCTTCCACCACCACGGTGGCCTTGATGTGCGCGCCGGTTTTCAGCTTTGCAAATTCCGCGTCGGGCTTGACCGGATATTCCATGGTCATGGCTTCCATCCAGTCGCCGATTTTGCCGGCCTTGATCGTGGCGGTCTTCGACGCCGCGTCGAGCGCCACCACGTCGCCCTCCATGGGGTAGCGCTTCTCCGCGGCCTTTGCACCGCAGCCGGCCAGCGCCATCAGCAGAATCGGGACTAACAAAACCGTTCGTCGCGTCATCACTTACAAATGGTACAGCATCAGGTATACCACCACGCCGGTCACGCTCACGTACATCCAGATCGGCAGCGTCCAGCGGGCGATCTTGCGGTGCTTGTCGTAGCGCGCCCGCAGGCCGCGGCTCAAAGTGACAATGGCCAGCACCGGCGTTACCGCCGCCAGAACCGTGTGCGTGCCCAAAATTGCCAGGTAGACGCCGTGAATCCAGCCGGGCTTCTGAAACCGCACGATGCCGGCGTTGAAGTGGTACACCAGGTAACAAACCAGGAACACGCATGACACACCGAAAGCCGTCAGCATCACCTTGCGGTGCGCGGCGACTTGCCCGCGGCGAATCAGCCTATAGCCCCAGACGAGCAGAATGGCGGCCAGGGCATTGAGCACGGCATTCACGGTCGGCAGGTTTTCAATCACGGCTGGTTCGCTCCAGCTTACCGATATCCGACACCAGTTGCGGACGGAACCGATCTTCCAGCGTCGGGTAATAAGCCCGGATGCGCATGCGCCCATCTACCAGCACAAACCGCGTGCTGTGCTCCAGGCTGCCATCCACCGTGTTCAGGTGGAAGGCGTTCAGGCCCAGGTCGTTCAGTTCGGCGCGTGCGCCGGTGAGGAACCACCAGCGGCCCGGCGGCACCGGGTAGTGTTTGGCATAAGCCGCCAGCACCGCGGGCGTATCGTGCTCCGGGTCCACCGTGAAGGAAACCAGCAGCACGTCGCTGGCCTCGGCAATCTGGCGCATGTGGTGGCTCATCAACGGGCAGGGGCCGGGGCAGGTGGTGTACATGAAATCGGCCACCCAGATGCGCCCTTCTAGGCGTGCGCTGTCGAACGCCGCGCCGGTCTGATCCACCAACGCGAAATGCGGCACCGCGCCCAGCAGAGGGAGAGGAGCGTCGCCACGACAGGCGGCCAGCAGCAGGCAGGCGAGCGCTAAGATCGCCAGGCTGATTCGTGGGGCAGGCGCTTCCGCCTGCCCGTGCCGGCGTAAGCGCTGGTCTTGCGCAAGCTGAAGCATGCGCCACCTCATGCCGCCGAATGGGTGCTCTTCTGCGCGGCCATGGCGCCGGAGACCACCAGCAGAGCCAGCCCCATCAGCGCCGTCACCACCAGGCTCGCCAACCCTCCGGGCGAAGCGTTGGGCAGGCCCAGCGTGTGGTTGAGCAGCGCGACGGAATAGGTCAGCGGGTTCGCCCACATGATGACCCGCACCCAGCCGTGCGCGGTCGCCATGGGAAACATCGATCCCGATACCAGCCACATGGGCAGCAGCAGCAGGTTCATAATCGCGTGGAACCCCGCCGTCGATTCCATCTTCCAGGCGATCACGAAGCCCAGGCCGGTGAGCGTGAAGGCAATCAGAAAGATGCCGGCCGCCACCGGAACGAGCCGCAGAAAGTCGATTTTGACCCCGGCCAGCGGCGCGAAGCAGAGGAAGATCAGGCCCTGGATCCAGGCCAGCGTAGCCGCTCCCAGAATCTTGCCCAGCACCATCGACGTGCGGGGCGCCGGTGAAACCAGCATGGAAAGCAGAAAGCCCTCGCGGCGGTCTTCGATGATGCTGATGGTGGAAAAAATGGCGGAGAACATCACCGTCAGCACCAGCGCGCCGGCATAAAACCGCCCCAGGTCGCCCGAGCCCGAACCGATCAGCAGCCAGAAGACCAGCGGCGACGCCACCACGCCCATCACCCGGCTCTTTTGCCTCCAGAAGCGCACCAGTTCGCGCTGCCACAAGGTGGCTGCCGGCAGGAAGAAGCTATTCAATGGAAGCTCCCGTCTCCTTCACGAACACGTCTTCGAGGGTGGGCTTGTGCAGCCCCACCGATTCGATGGCGCCCGGAAAGGCTTCCACCACTTCGGCGATGAAGCGGTGGCCGTTGGGGATCTCCACCCGCACCGCTCCATTCTGGGCGTGAGCCGGCAGGCCGAATTTCTCCTGGATGCCCGCCGCCAGCGCCGCGGAATCCACCGCCTCCAGCACGACCACGTCGCCGCCGATGCGCGCCCGCAGTTGTTTGGGGCTGCCTTCGGCCACCATGCGCCCCTCGTGCAGCAGCACCAGCCGGTCGCAGCGGTCGGCTTCTTCCAGAATGTGGGTGGTCAACAGAATCGTCACGCCATCCTGTTCGCGCAATTGCTCCACGTGGCGCGATACATCCAGGCGCGCCGCCGGATCGAGGCCGGTCGAGGCTTCGTCCATCAGCAATACTCGCGGCCGGTGCAGCAGCGCCTTGGCGATTTCGACGCGCCGCTTCAGGCCGCCGGAGAGCGTCTCCACCAGGTCCTTGCGCCGGTCCAGCAGACCCAACCGCTCCATGGCCGCCTCCATGCGCTCGCGCAGAAGGGCGCCGCTCAGGCCGTGCAAGTGGCCCTGGGCCCGCAAATTCTCTTCCACCGTGAGGGCCTTGTCCAGGCTCTGCGTTTGAAAGACCACTCCCACCTGGCGCCGCACCGCGGCGGCCTCTCGGACCACATCGTGTCCGGCCAGCGTAACCTCGCCCCCGGTGGGAACCATCATGGTGCAAAGGATCCGGAACAGCGTGGACTTGCCCCCGCCATTCGGTCCCAGCAGGCCGAAGATCTCGCCCGCTTTCACTTCGAAACTGACATTCCGAAGCGCCCACCGTTCGCCATAGCGATGCGTCAGGTTCTCGACTTCGATCACAACCCCGGCCTATCCAGGAGCATCAGGCCATAGAGCAGCGGCAAATACACCACGGACGCCATCAGCACACTGCGCGCGCGCACCAGCGAGCGTTCCAGCGCCACCCGCACGCCGGAATACAGGTACCCCAGTCCGAGCAGCAATGCTCCCGCCAAGTAAAATCGGCCCGCCATCCCCATCAATCCCGGAAGCAAACTAGCCGGTATCAACGCCACGCCGAAAAGCACGATCTGGCGGGCCGTCGAGCGGCCATCCGGTTCCACCACCGGCAACATGCGAATTCCGGCGCGGGCGTAGTCGTCTTTGTACATCCACGCGATCGAATAGAAATGCGGAAACTGCCACAAAAACAAAATCGCGAACAAAACCCAGCTCTCACGCGTCAGTGCGCCGGCCGCCGCCGCGTAGCCGATCACCGGCGGCATGGCACCGGGCACGGCGCCGACCGCGGTCGACCACCATGTCCGCTGTTTCAACGGCGTATACAAGAAGAGGTAACTGGCCAGCGTGAAGGCCCCGATCAGCCCGGCTAGCAGATTCACGCCCCAGCACAGTTCCACGAATCCGCCCACCGAAAGCGCGATGCCGAACTGCAACGCCGGTCCGGATGCCAGCCGGCCGGTGGGCAAAGGGCGCTGCGCCGTGCGGCGCATCTTGCGATCCGCTTCCCGCTCGAACCATTGGTTGAGCGCCGCCGTGCCGCTGGCAATCAGCGC
This sequence comes from Bryobacteraceae bacterium, assembly GCA_052148435.1. Lineage (GTDB taxonomy): Bacteria > Acidobacteriota > Terriglobia > Bryobacterales > Bryobacteraceae > JBEKYD01. The sequence goes on along the minus strand of JBKQIF010000097.1, from coordinate 82,047 downwards.
CGTGCCCATCATGGTATGGAGCAAGGCGAGCCAGTTCAGGCGGCTCAGAAAACTCCAACCTGCCGAGGCGCCTCCCAGACCGTAGAAATATCCTACGGCCGTGCTCATCAGAATCAGCCAGGTGATGCGCGGCTTGGTAAGTTCAAGGTAATCGCGCCAGTGGGCGCTGGAAGGAGACGCGATTTCGCGCTCCCGGCACTCCGAGGAGTCGGCCATAGTTTACAGATGCATCCCCAGTACACGCGGGCTCACAAGAAACCCGCCAGAATCCCTCATGCGATTGGTACCTTTCCATTGTGGCACAGGCTTTAGCCCGTGAAAAATGTTGAAATTCCGGACACAGGCTAAAGCCTGTGCTACCCCTTGAGTTCCTTCTCCACCGCGCCCGCGAAGTAATCGACCTCCTCCAGCGTCGTGTAGACGCTCGGAGTCACGCGGATTCCTACGTACTCTTCGTGCGGCACCAGGGCGGTGTAAATGGCATACTTGTTCTGCAGCGCTTCCACCAGCTTGGCCGGATCCGCGCCAGCAAGCCCGAACATGCCGATTCCGACCGACATCCCGGGGGCCGGGTTGTGCAGAATTTTGACCTTGGGGTGTCTCCCCAGCCGGTTCGCCCAGCGGGCCGTCACGTAGCGCAGGCGCGCGGCTTTACGCTCGATGCCGATATTCTGATTGAACGCGATGGCTTCGCAAATGGCGTCGTAATTAGCCGCCGGGTGGGTGCCGATTTCCTCGAACTTCCGGATGTTGTCGTCATTGCCCTGAACCGAGGCCATCAGCGCCCAGGTATCCTTGATGCGCGACTTGCGCACATACAGGAATCCCGTGCCGATCGGCGCAAACGTCCACTTATGCAGACTTACTCCGTAGTAATCGCAGTTGAGGTCGGAGATCTTGAAGGGGAACTGATTGAAGGCGTGCGCGCCATCGACAATCACCGGTATATTCCGCGCCTGCGCCATGTCGCAAATCCGGCGCACCGGAAAGATCTGCCCGGTGCGGTTGGTGATGTGACAGAAATGGATGAGCCTGGTTCGCGGAGTCACCGCCTGTTCCATGCGCTGGTAGAGATCGTCCATGCTCGTCACGGGCACGGGGAAGGAAATGGCGTTCAACCGGATGCCGTCGCGCCGCACGCGCTGCGCGTAAGTGGTCAGCATGCGTGGATAGTCCTGGTTGGTGGTGAGCACCTCGTCGCCGGGCTTCAGGCTCACTCCGAGCTGCGCGATTTCGAGAGATTCGCTGGAGTTGCGCGTGATGGCGATCTCCTCGGCGTCGCAGCCCGCGGCTTCCGCCACCATGCGCCGCGCCGATTCGATGCGCTTGTCGAGCTGCTGCACCATGGTGTGGTAAGGACCCATGTTGGTGTAGTCGAGGTAACGCCGCATGGCCTCCTGCACGCTGCGCGGCGCCGGGCTGGCGTATCCGTTGTTGAAGTTGACGACGGTGCGGTCGATGGTGAACTCGTTGCGGACCTCCGCCCAGAAGTCCTCATCGGCAGCGACTTCCTCGGCCGGCCGGTCCTTGGCGGTGGAGGCGCGTGCGGAAAAGGGCCCGGCCAGGGAGGCGAAGGCGGCCGTAGCGCCGGTCGCTTGAAAGAAGCTGCGTCGATCCATGAGAAGTTCTCCTTCAGTACTCATATTCGCTCGGGAGCCGCTGGACGGAACCGGTTCCGGCCGCCGGCAACGGGGCGGGGGATGCGCTCTGGCGATTCTACCACCTTGGAGCGTACCGTGCGCGCGGGCGAAGGAGGCATACGAGCCAGCCAGGCTTGGGCTGCACAAAATTGCACAATGGAGAGGCGGGAGCCTGGCGGCGGTTCCTTCGACCTGGGATTACGAAAGAAGTCGTTATTTTGGCCAAATATAAGAGCCGCAATCAGTTATGGACTTGCGGGTGCGCCGGCCCCAGCCCCGAATGGGCCTGCGATCATGCACAAAGATGCACAAACCGCCGGATCGCTTCTTGTCAGTACGTCCTTGTAGAGGTCGAACCTGGCTCACTGTGCCGGCGGGAGCGCGACATTCGCCGCCACGTACAGCACGATGGCTATCCTGCCGGAGTTTTCCAGCCGATGATACTCCAAGGCACCGCCGGCCCCTCGTACCTGGTTGCTTCTGAGCGGAACGTCCGCGTTGCCCACCTTGAGGCGCACGCGCTCGAGGCCCACGTGCATCGCCCCGCCATCGCCGCCCGGCCCGCTGGCGTAACTTGCCTGTCCCAACGCTTTTGAGCCGGCTTTGGCTACGACCACGCCGCCCACCTGAATATCACTGGCAAGTACAAAGTCGATCGGCCCCGCGTTTCCCGCCGTCTTCGAACTCAAGTCTTCCACCGAAATCAGCGATAGCGGCGTTCCTTCGTGCAGAATCGCCTGAGACGCCGCCACCGCCGTTTTTGGCACATGTGTCGTTATCTTGCGAAGCACGAACTCATCCACCAAATGGGCTGCCGCCCTGCCGCCGAAACCCTCCAGGACGTTATGAAAAAGCCGCAGCTCGGTTCGCGAACTGGCCGGATAGTACAGCGTCGAGATCTCGCCGGACGCCAGACCACCCACAACATCGGAATAGTCGGGCTGCCAGTGCCCGTTATCGCCCTTGCAAACGAATGCCGTGGCGATGGCATAGAGCGCTCGCGAGCGGAAGCTGCCGGTGCCCTTGTAGAAGTAGCGAGGGTCCTGGTGAAAGATCGACTGCGTTACCACATGGCCAATTATGGTACCAGTCACTCTGTCGGCGTACTGGGCTCCGAAACGCTTCGCATACCCTTCCGTTCCCTGGCCGAACTCGCGGTAGGTGTTCCGCTCCTGTTGAATTCCAGCGGCGATCCCGGTACCTATCAGTCGAACCGGATCGATGATGGTCTTCCAGCCGAGATGAAATTTCTGCGCGGCAGTGAGTGGAGCCGGATTCGGTTCATAGCTGACGAAGAAGTGCGGAAAAATGCCTAACACACGCTGCTGTTCCTCGGCCTTCAGTTGCGCCATTGCCAGCTCGTGCTGTGAAAGACCGACATCCATCTTGCTGGACGCAGGAGCCACCTGTAGTACGGCGGGCGGCAAGGGTTGATTCTCGCCCGAAACCACCACCACGCTCGCCGCCTTCCAAACCGCGAACCCACCCGCGCTGATCGTAATCGTGCAAGTTCCCGGCTGCACGGCGGAAAAGTGGAAAGATCCGGCTTCGTCTGTAATCGTTGTACGCTGGCCAGTGGAGGCGCCAGTCTCCAATGTGACAACCGCGGCCACTACCGCCGATCCGGAGGTGTCAGTCACTGCGCCATGGATGGCCCCGGGTGCCTGCCGGCTCGGCGCATCTTGCGACTGGCCGGCGGCGCTGCTTTGATCCGCGGCAGGTTGGGCGGATGCCAATCCTGGAATCGACATCATCCAAAGGGCCGGTAAAAGGCACGGAATCACCGGGCGAAGAGTCCATCGCCGCGCCGCGGCCGCTGTCCGGGTTGACCAAACCGTGGTCTGTGATGTTGTCATCCGCCCTCGTGCCATTTATACCAGGAACTGAAAGGCATTGTCGCCAGGGGTTGAAACCGGGGAAACGGATCTATGGCGTCGCCTGGAGCCGGAAAAGGGAGGCCGCCCGACGAAATCATCGGCTGGCGTCAGACAACTCAGCTTCGGATTTCAGGAAGCGCCGTCAGCACGGTAACGTCCGGTCCCCCAGTTTCCACAGGGCGCAAGAGCGTCGAGTAGAGACTCGACGCGGCACGCAAGAGTGCGTGCGCCACGAGAGTGGATGTGAAGTTATTCTTGCGTGGACACTTATGCAACGGTGGCAAGCCCCTTCTTCTCGACCAGCGACAGCAGTTTGAGCGATGCCCCGGAAGGCCGCTTTTCGCCGCGCTCCCACTTGCTTACAAGGCTACTGGTGACGTTCAGGTAGTTGGCGAAAACATTTTGGCTGACGTGTTCCCTCTCCCGGATGGCCTTGATCTCTTCAGGCTTCAATGGCCGGATCGGCGTCAAGCAGGCGTCATCGAAACGCCGCATCGTCTGTTTGCCGATGGCCCCCACATCGTGCAAGGCCTCCATGGTTTCGTGGATGGCCGCCATCGCATCGCTTCGATACTTTTTGCTCATTCGCTTTTCACCTCCGTAAAATCGCCTCTCTTCAACAGCTCCGCGAGCTGCTTCTCCGTCAACGCCAGGACGTGTTTTGCGGCTTCCTTGAACTGTTCTTGCTCATCGCCATCGATATTCGCCCGCTGGTTTTTGGCGAACCCGTACACGAAGAATGCCCTGGCTCCTCCAGGAGAGGTCCCGCGCCGAAAGAGGATGATGGCCCGGTAGCCTTTCGATCTTCCCTGGCCTGGCGATCCGCTGTTTGATGACCTCACCGCCAAGGTCGGCGTCCACCTGGCGCTTTTCGGCCCGGGCAACAGCCTCACGCAAGGCCGCATCCGCAATCCTTTCCTTCCGGGCAAAGCGTTGAAACCACCTGGATTTGAAGATTCGCACAAATGCGCCTAGATCCATTCTATAGCACTAGGTGCCACAGTTCAATATCCTTGCGCCCTGGAGTTTGTTTCACTGGCCCACTCAAACTGGAGAAGGCCGCCGACCGCGGCGGGGCCAGCCAATCACGGCCGTAATTGGGGCCGGGCGGGACATAGCTGTCCCGGATTCCCTTGCCTCAGACCGCCAAAGTGCCAGAGCGCTCCGACAGGTTCGCCAGTTTCGAAGTTCACGGACCGTGCTAACGCGCTCAAAACAAATAGCACGGCACTGCCGGATATTGGAGGCAAGGTTTCATCTTACTGATAACAGGTGGCTTACAAATCGCCAAGGGCTCACGTCAGGCTGACCCCTTCGGCCGCCTTCGGCCCCTTCGGCCCGCACTGGACCGCTCCCGGACCGCTCGATAAAAGTGTTGTGACTAGAGGTCGGCCCGACGGCGTCGCGTGATCAGGGCGGTTACATCAAAATCGTAGTCCTTATCGAAGGCCCGTTCGCGTCCGTCCTCTAGACACTCCATTATTCGTTTTGTGGTACGACCCGAAGCGGATGTCCCGAACCGGATTTTGGTAAGCAGGTGGGTCTTGCCAGACTTTTGGTGCTCAATGCTGATAAAGTCTTGCAGTTTCTCGGATCTCACGAGTTCGGCCAACTCTGCAAGTTGACGAGCCGTTCTCTTTAGCACATCGAAAATCGTACCACGGCGCTCCCGCCACCAGCCACACACAAATGTCGGACTACCCGTGCGCGCGGTTGCCAATTCCGCGCCGTCATTTGCCGACCTGACAGTCGGGTGGGCTGCTCGACGCGGTGGTGGACGCAGGCGCGGGCGTGGTCGCGGGCGATGCTGGGCAAGGGCAGGCGCTTGGATACGCTTCCGGTAATTTTGCCGGAAGCGATTTTCGCGCGCGGCTGGCGGTCCTGCCCGGCCAAGTGCCCACGGGCGCGCGGCAGGCGGAGGCAGTGCCGCTTGCGGCGCGTCAAGTCGTCCATGGGTCATTCACTTTTTGGGTTCACTGCAAGGTAGGCGTTGAGGAATTGATCCACGAGGTCCTTGATACTGTCTCTTTCTTGAGGGAGCCTATCCTTGCCGATGGTCCCTACGGCCGTCGTGGACCACGTCGCCGCTGAGTAAGAAATAGATGGGTCGCGCGCGAGCAAAACCTCTTGGATTAGGCTGACCTCGCAGTTCACAGCGTATAAAGTACCACCGCGATTGAGCATGGTATTTACGTGGATATAAAGGAATGGAAACCCAGGCGTCGTGACCCTTTGTTGCGACTGAGTCAGGACCTTGATCCCGGCCAGGCGGAGTTTCAGTTCAGCATCAGTTTGGATGTCTTTTTCGTTTAGACCGTCCTGCCTCGCTCCATCCTTCAGGTCTTCGACAACAACCTGTACGCCCTGGACGCCTCGCATGGTGTTACGTGACAATTCGCTGTCCTCGGCTGGCGCTCGACCGACCGTAAGCAGGGCTAGCGGCAGAACTAGAGCCGCAGGGCTCAATATTCGTGAGAGAGGCATTGTGGACTCCCGTGTCCTGTTTAGTATACTCCCCACAACGCCCCGAGGATCGGGCGGGCCTGTCGGATGGTTGGCGTGGTCGTGGTTGCCACCGTCCGCCGCGTCGCCGCCCGCGTAGTTCACCGCCCGATTTCGCGTCACCGCCGCTATCGCCGCAGGTGGTGAACTGCCGAGTATCCGATACCAAACCGATTTGGAGGGCACTGGGGACAGTCTGCGTCTGGCCTGTCCCGGCCAGGCCCAATTTCGGCGGCGGCGCGCACGGGGGGAAACAGGCCGGAGAGACGGAAAAACAGCGGCGACAAGATCGCCGGCGCTACGAACCGTTCACCTTCCCCGCGAAGCTTCGATAGGTATATACAAAATAGGCTGTGGCCAGCAGCGTTCCCGGGATGAACCAGGCCAGTCCCACGCCCAGTCCATAGCTGCCTGCGGCGGCGTTCACAACCGTCAGTGACAGCCTGGGGTCGGAATTCGCCGGCAGCACGCAGGGATAAATGCCCGCCGCCGCGCTGGTCAAGAGACCGGCGATGAAGGCGGTGGAACCGAGGAAGCGCCGCAAGCCGGCGCTGGCCCAACGCGATGCCGCCAGGCCCGCCACCCCAAGCGCGGGAAAGACAAGCGTCCAGGGCCGTTCGGCAAAGCTGATTTTCAACAGTGGCTGGACTTCGAAGCTGGCGATGGTGATGGCGACGGTTGCCGCCGCTACCGGCCACCACAGGCGGTTGGCCCAGACCGTGGCGCGGCGCTCTACCTCGCCCGCCGTCTTCAGCGCCACCCACAGCGCGCCGTGCTGGGCCAGCACCACCAGCGCGGCTACGCCCACCAGCACGGTGTACCAATCCAGAATCCCGGCATCCTGACCGGTGCCGAAGTCGGTCCACAGCGGCAGGAAGAAATCGCCGCTCTTGTCGAGTGGCACTCCGCGCACCACGTTGCCCAGCGCCGCGCCGAAAAACACCGCCAGCAAAGCGCTGGACAGCGAAAAGCCGGCGTCCCAAAACGGCTCCCAGACCGCGCTATGCAGATGGCTGCGGAACTCGATGGAAATGCCGCGCAGAATCAGCAGCCACAACACCATCATCAACGGCAGATAAAAGCCGCTGAAGCTGGAAGCGTAGAGCGCGGGAAAGGCGAAGTAGAGCGTGCCGCCGCCGGCCAGCAGCCATACCTCGTTGGCGTCCCACACCGGGCCGATGGAAGCCAATACGGTGCGGCGTTCGGCGTCGGTGCGCGCCACCACGAGGTGCAGAATGCCGGCGCCCAAATCGAAGCCGTCCAGCACTACGTAGACGGCGATCATGGCCGCTACCAGGCAGAACCACAGAGTAGGAAGGATAGATGCAGGCATGGCTCAGGCAGCCTCCGGTCCGTGTTCGATCTCGCGCCCCACCAGAAACAGGAACAGCATCGCCAGAATGGCGTACGTGCCCATGAAACCCAGCAGAGTGAAAAGCGCATTGCCGGCGGAAACGCGCTGCGAAAAGCCGTCCTGGGTGCGCATCAGGCCGTAGATCAGCCAGGGCTGGCGCCCCAGTTCGGCGGTCATCCAGCCGGCCGTGGTGGCGATATAAGGAAACGGCATCGCCAGCATCAGCACCCACAGTAACGGACGCGAGCGGTACAGGAACCCGCGCCACGCGCCTATCGCGGCGACGATCATCACGGCGCCCAGCAGCGTGCCCAATCCCACCATGATGTGATAGCTGTAATAGAGCAGCGGAATATTGTCCGGCCAGGTGTCGCGCGGAAACGCGTCCAGCCCCTTAACCTCGGCCCCCCAGCGCCGGTAGGTGAGAAAACTCAGGGCGTCCGGTACGGTCAGCGGATTGTCCAGCCGCTCCCGTTCCATATCCGGTTGTCCCAGAATCGCCAGCGGCGCGCCCGCCTCGGTGTGGAACTGTCCCTCCATTGCCGCCAGCGTCACCGGTTGGCTCTCCAGCACGCTGCGCGCCTGGCCATCTCCGGTGGGAAACGGCAGCAGCAGGGTCGAAACCGTGCCGGCGATTACGCCCCAGCGCACGAACGTGCGGCCATACGCTTCGTGCTGGCGAGTCAGCAGGTAGAAAGCACCCACCGCGGCCATCGCGAAGCTGGCCGTTACCACCGAGGCCGTCATGTTATGCAGGTATTGCCAGAATACCCACGGATTGCCGACCAGCGCCCAGAAGCTCGCGAGCTGCATCATGCCGGCGCCATCGATGCGATAACCCGTCGGGTGTTGCATCCAGGCGTCGGTGGCGATGATGAAGAAACCGGAGAGCCACGATCCGCAAAATACCAGAAACGCGGCGAACCAGTGCGCTTTGGGCCCCAGCCGTTTTTCGCCGAAGAGGAACGCGCCCAGGAAGCTGGATTCGAGGAAGAACGAGAAGACCCCTTCCATCGCCAGCGTCTGTCCGATCACGCCGCCGGCGGCTCTGGAAAATCGCGACCAGTTGGTGCCGAACTGAAACTCCATGGGAATTCCGGTCACCACCCCCAAAGCGAAGTTGACGGCGAAAATCTTGGCCCAGAAGCGGGCCGCCCGATGATAGTGATCGTCGCCGGTGCGGATTGCCACCGTCTTCAGAATCACGATCAACAGAGCCAGCCCCATGGTCAATTGCGGAAAAAGGTAATGAAACGTGACGGTGAATGCGAAGTGCAGACGATGAATGGTAAGTGCGTCCATAATGCCGAAAAAGCCGGAGATACGCTACCATCCTAGCGCGCCGCGTCTGGCAAACTGGAGTGATGAGCTTTCTCGACAATCTGGAGAACAACCTCAAAACCATGGAATCGCGCGAAGAGGGGCAGGATTCCGCCGAGCGCGAGGCGCGCCAACGCGCCACCGAGCGGGCCCGGGCCCAGGCGGCCGCTCCTTACGCCGAAGAGCTCAGGAAAAGCCCCTTCACCGAGGAATTGTTGCGGCAGACCACACGCGTGGGACACGCCGTTCGCACCAAGATTCACGTGGCCTGGCTGGGAGCTACGCTGCGCCTGGAGGCCCGCGAGCGGCGTCTGGAACTCCGCCCTACGGCGGGCGGCGTGGTAGCCGTCAGCATCGAAGAGGGCAGGGAAGTCCGTTCCGAAGCGGTCGATCTTGCGGGCGACCCGGCCGTCCTGCTGCGGGCCTGGCTGGGGTTGTAAGAATCACAGGCTAAAGCCTCTGCCACCCGTGCGGACAGGTGGCACAGGCTTTAGCCTGTGTCTGAAGCTTCTTGCAGGCCTAGCTCGGCGCAGTTTCCCAGTTCACTACCGCGGCGCTCACCGGGTCCCGGCCCACGGCAACCATATCGAACAGCGAAGCCGAGCGATACTTCAACACCCGCTGGTTCCCCGCCACATTCAGGGAAAACAGCCGGATCACCGCCATGTCGCCGGATTGCCGGTTGAGCACCAGGGCGTATTGTTGATCCGGCGTCACCAGGATGAAGCCCGGCGCGCGGCCGACTTCCACCACGGCCGCGAGATTTTCCGTCAGCATATCGAGCGCCGTCACCGTGCCCGATTCCGGATTGGCCGCCAGCAGATAACCCGGTTTGCCTTCGGCCACGGCCATGGCGCCGGGAGCCTTCCCTGCCAGCGAAGTCTGCCAGATCTCGTTGTGCGAAGGAAACACCACCACTACGGCGTCCATGCCGTCGCCGCTGATGAACAGCCAGTCGTCGGCGTTGCTGCAGAAATTACGCGGGGCCAGCGCCAGCGGCAGGCGAACCACGGTTCTTCCGGTAGCGACATCGAGAACCGTGATGCTGCGCTCCGGCCAGTTGCCGGTCAACAGGGTTTCGCCGTCCCAGCGATAGTGGAGCAGGGAAGGCTCGGCCGCGGTCTCGACCGTGCGCACTACTTTGCCTTGATCGAGCGATACCAGCGCGATCGAGTGTTCCCGCCAGTTGGCCGCCGCGGCGTGTCCCAGTTTATCGATCGCGAAGATATCGACGGCGGGGACCGGGATGCGCCGGCCCGGGCGGGCATTCTCCAGCGGAATCTCGACCAGCGCCGCCGGATCGCGCGCCAGCACCCAAATGGCGCCGGGTTTGGCCGCCAGGTGCATACCCACCGCGCTATTGCCCACCTTGATCCGGCGCGTCACGCTCAGTGTGAGCGCATCGACTTCGTACACTGTGCCAGCCTCCGGAGCGAGGGCGAAAGCGCGCGGCCGCGCCGGATCGGCCAAGACCGCCGCGGGTGCGGCATCGAGCGAAATCTCTTTGCGCAGATGGAAATTGTTCAGGTCCACTACGCCCAGAGTCTTGCCCTCCCGGTTGGCGACTATGCAATAACCCCGATACCCGGTGGCCTTGCGGCGCCCGCAACCCGCCGCCGCGGCCAACGATCCCGTCAGCCAGGCGCGCCGCGAGATCATCCCAGGCTGGCCTCGCGCAGAAACCGCGCCGATTCCTCGGGCGGCGTCGGATTGATGTAGAAACCCGTACCCCATTCGAAACCCGCAATCTTGGTGAGCCGCGGCGCGATCTCGATGTGCCAGTGGTAATGCGCCAGCGGGCCCTCCTGTACGGGCGCGCTGTGCACGATGAGATTATAAGCCGGGCGCTCCAGCGCCTTGTTGATCTTGCGCAGCGTCGAGCGCAGTGCCCAGGCCAGGTTTTCCAGCGTGGGCGCGTCGGACGATTCGAAATGAGAAGCGTGGCGTTTGGGCAGAATCCAGGTCTCGAACGGGAAGCGCGGCGCGTAAGGTTCGATTACCACGAAGCGATCGGTTTCCGAAACCAGGCGCACGCCTGCCGCGCTCTCCTGCTTGGCGATGTCGCAATAGATGCAGCGATCTTTTTGCTGGTAGAAATGTAACGCGCCGTCAATCTCTTCCTTGACATCTTCGGGGACGACCGGCAACGCGATCAACTGCGAATGCGGATGTTCCAACGACGCACCGGCGGCCTCGCCGTGATTCTTGAACATAATGATGTAGCGGAAGCGAAAATCGCGCTTCAGATCGTTCACCCGGTCCTGAACCGCGCGCAGCACTTCCTGGATCTGCCGCTCCGGCATTTCGCTCAAGCTGGTGGCGTGGTCGGGTGTCTCGATGATGATTTCGTGCGCCCCGATGCCGTTCATCTTGTCGTACATTCCCTCGCCCTGCCGGTCGAGGTCGCCCTCGATTCGCAGCGCCGGAAACTTGTTGGGCACGACGCGCACCCGCCAACCCGGTTCATCGCGCCCTCCGCTGTCGCGGTAAGCCAGCACCTCGGGCGGCGTCTTCGCCTCATTGCCTGCATCGAATGGGCACGGCGTGGCGGCTGGCGCAGGGATCGGCTGGCGAATGAAATCGGTGGGCCGTCTGGCGCGTTGGCTGGCGATGATCACCCAACGTCCGGTGATCGGGTCCTTACGAAGCTGGGGCAAAACGGAAAGCTCCTCCCGGTAGGTCGCACATAAGACCTAAGATTATAGCGGTAATCGCGGGAGGTCTCGCTTCCGCCTCAAGCTGCCGTCGCGTGCACCGGGGCTGCGATTCGCGCCGCCGCCAGGATGGTCTCCACGGCGGCCTCGTCGCCGCAGCGGGTATTGAGCATCAGGTCGTATAGACGCGGGTCGCGCCACTGCCGGCCGAAGTATTTGTGAATGTATGCCGCTCGTTCGGCGTCTTTTTCGCCGATATGAGCGACCAGGCTGGCGACCCCGCCCACGCGTTCCGCCACGCGGCGCTTGCGCAACTCCAGCGGCGCGTACAGAAACGCGTGGAAGGTATCCCGGCGCGCCTCCAGAATGCATTGCGCCCCGCGGCCCACGATGACGCAGTTTCCGCCTTCCGCGGCGCCCTCGACGATCGGGCGTGTCAGCTTAGCCATGGTCCTGGCGTCCAACAGATCGGCATCGGAAAGACCGCTCGGCCACTCCCCGCTGCCTTGCCAGATGGCTCGTAGCAGAGCCGCCAGCCAAGGGTCGCATCTTTCGTCGAACTGCTCGACCACGCGCGGCTCGACGTGCGCCGCCCGTGCCACTTCATCCACTAACTCGCGATCCAGCAGCCGCCACCCGAGCCGGTCCGCCAGCATTCGCCCAATGGTTGCGCCACCGCTTCCGAATTCCCGGGCGATGGTGATGACGCGCATAACCACTTTTCGCGCCTCCTAATCTCACCCTAACGCTTTTCACACAGCGTGGAAAGGGGGCAGGGCCTTGGGAAAATTCAAATTCGAGCCTTCCGCGCCTCACCAAACCCGGCAGGCGTTCGCCCGCACCATCGGGTCGCCCGCCTTGCAGGCAAACGCCTTGCCGAATTCCGGCAGGTTCGAGACCACTCCGTCGATCCGGTACTCGTCCGGCGAGTGGCTGTCGGTGAGGGCGTGCAGGCGCTTCGACTCCGGCCGCTCTTCGCCGCAGGCCCACTGCGCCATGCCAATGAAAAAACGTTGATCGGGCGTGAAGCCGTCGACCGGCGCCAGCGTCTTATCTTTGGTCGCTTCTTTCCATGCCATATAGGCCAATAGCGTGCCGCCCAGGTCGGCCACGTCTTCGCCCAGGGTCAGCTTGCCGTTGATTTTGACGTCGTCCACCACGGTGTATTGCGAATACTGATTGGAAACGCAGGCGGCGCGCTCCACGAAGGCGGCGGCGTCTTGCTTGGTCCACCAGTCTTTCAAATTCCCGTGCGCGTCGAACTGGCGGCCTTCGTCGTCGAAACCGTGGGTCAGTTCATGCCCGATGGTGGCGGCGGTATTGCCATAGTTGGGCGCATCGTCGATCTTGGGATCGTAAAGCGGAGGCTCCAGCACGCCGGCCGGGAAGTTGATGTCGTTCATCTGCGGGTCGTAGTAGGCGTTCACCGTGGGCGGGGTCATCTGCCATTCGCTGCGATCCACCGGCTTGCCGATTTTGTTCAAATCGCGCCGGGTTTCAAATGTCGCCGCGCGGGCGGCGTCGCCCGCGTAATCGCCCGGTACGATGTTCACCGCGCTGTAGTCGCGCCAATGGTCCGGGTAGCCGACCTTATTCACTACCCCGTGCAGTTTTTCGAGCGCCTTCTGTTTGGTGGCGTCGCCCATCCAGGCGATCTGGCGAATGTCGGTCTCCATGGTTTGCTCGATTTCGCGCGTCATGGCGACGGCGCTGGCTTTGGTTTCGGGCGTGAAGGTGTGGGCCACAAACACCTGGCCCAGCGCCTCGCCCAGGTCGCGATCCACGCGCCGCACACAGCGCTTCCAGCGCGGCTCCAACTCTTTCACGCCGCGCAGATACTTGTTGTAAAAATCGAAGTTTGCCTCCACGAAGGCTTTCCCCAGGTAGGGCGCTCGGTCGCCGACCAGGTGCCAGCGCAGGTAAGTCCGCCAATCGCCGGCGGGCCGCGTGGCGAGCAGCTTTTCCAGCTCCTGGTAGAATGCCGGCTCGGTGACGTTGACCACATCCGGCGCGGCCAGGCCCAGCGTCTTCCAGTATTCGGGCCAGGCGAAATGGGGCGTCAGCTTTTCCGCCTCCGCGCGCGAAAGCTTGTGGAAGAGTTTATACGGATCGCGGAGTTCCACGCGGGTCAGCGACGCTTTGGCCAGTTCGGTCTCGATCGCCATTACCGTCTCGGCTTCGCCCCGCGCCGCCGCCGCGGCGTCGCCCGCCAGACGCAGCATCCTCGCCACATGGTCCACGTAGCGCGCTCGGGTTTCAACTGATTTGGCGTCGGTCTTGACATAATAGTCGCGGTCGGGCAGACCCAGCCCGCCAGCGCTGGCGAACGCGATCACGCGCTCGGAATCGGCAAAATCCTGGGAAGATCCGAAGCCGAACAGATAAACCTCCGCCCGACTCGACGCCATGTGCAGCCGCGCCAGCAGCGGCGCCAGGTCGCGGGTGTGCTTCAGCGCCGCGATCTGCCGCAGAGCGTCTTCGATTGGCCTCGTGCCGGCCTTTTCGATGGCTTCTTCATCCATGCAGGCGGCGAAATAATCGCCGATCTTCTGCTCGTTGGCGGTGCGGTTCGCGCCCCCCTTGCCGAGCTGTTCCAGCAGTCCCCACAGATACTGCATATTCTCGGTGGTCAGTTTGCCGTAAACGTCCCAGCGCGGCTGGTCGGGCGGAATCGGATTCAGCTTGCTCCAGTTCCCGCAGGCGAACTTGTAGAAATCCACGCAGGGATCCACCCCGCGGTCGAGAAACTTCAGCTCCAGGCTGGGCGTGTAGGGCAGGGAAGTCAGCGGACGGTCCTGCGACTGCGCCACCCCGAGCGGCGGCGCCAGAAGACAGACGGCAAGCCAGGTAAAGGATTTCACCAGCCGAGCGTACCACGGCCGCCGGAATTTTGGTATTTCAAGCTGACTCACTTCGTGGAGCAGACTCTCAGTTTGCCACGCCACGGGCGGAACCGGCAGGTATGCCGGCTATACCAGCTCGACCGTGCCGACGTCAGGGCTTACGGGCCCCCTGCTTTCCGGCGGGACGCTCAGCTTCTCGGTTTCCGGCACGGCCGAGGGACTGAGCTTCACGTTTACCGTGACGAATGCCTCTGTCACCGTATCGGGGACCGCCGTGTTTTCCGGGCCTGCCAGCCTGACGCTGGCCGGCAGTTCGCCCGATACGGGCACGTTCAGCGCGAGCGGTTCGGTCGCCAATATCAGCGCAGGCAACGTGACCGTTCCGTTCACGACCACGCTTGGCCACGGCACGATCACCGGCGCCATGACCTTCCCGGAGACAGCGCTGGTAAATTCCGGTCAGCGGCTCGGCCACGATCACGGGCGGAACCGGCAACTATGCCGGCTATACCAGCTCGGCCTTAACGGGGTCAGGCACGATCGCGGGCTCCGTGCTTTCCGGCGGGACGTTCAGCTTCTCGGTTTCCGGCACGGTCAATACCAGCGGTGCCGGCGTGCCTCCCGCCATTTCCGCGGTTACGCCGGCTCCGGCGCTTATGGAAGCGGCGCGAATTCTTACGCCATTCTGGGGCCGGCCGGGACATCGCTCGGTTACCAGGCCGTGGCCGCCAAAGCGGGTGATATCGTGGAGCTATACGGAATCGGCTTCGGGCCGACCAATCCCGCCGTGCCCTCCGGGCGGGCATATACCGGCCCTCCCGGGGTAGCCACCGATTCCATCACCATCACGATAAACGGCACGCCCGTGACACCGTCTTTTGCCGGCGTGGTTGTCCCCGGACTCTTCCAGTTCAATCTGACCGTCCCCGCCGGTCTGGGTTCGGGCGATCAACCCCTGCTCGCAAGCGTCAACGGCATGTCCACGCAAAACGGCGTGGCCTTCGCCCTGCAATAGACAAGAAGCGAGCTTATTGTCCCTAGGGCTTCAAACTGGCACGTTTCAGGAGGAAGACTGCGATCCCAACCGAAACGTAGTCACAACGAAGTTTTTGTTGAATATTAAGCACTTCCCGTCTCCAACCACAAACCGCCGTTGTATCCTGGCGGTGGAGGAGCGATGACTCTATGGCAATCCAATCTCCCTGGACATTGGCTTCGCCCAGCCGGGAAATTACCGAACGAACCCAAGTTATCGTGCAAACTATTGAAATATAATAGTTTACAAATTCAAGAAAAACAGGGACAGGCGAGGCCAAACCCACGCTGTCGGCGCCTGTCCGGCCTGTTCTCGGCAGCCGAAAGCCGCTGCGGCGGGGATGACTGTAGCGGCCCAGCCGCGCACACCACCGCCGCCGGCCTGCGCAACCCGAAACGCGTGCTTGGGCCGGCTCTGTTATTCTTAAGTCTTGATCCCCTCTCGCTTTTTCCACCTGGCGATCCTGGTTTCGGCCGCTCTTGCCGCGGTTGCCCAATTGAGCGCTGCGCCAGCCAACGTTCTGCTCGATACCATGGCCGACGAGCTGAGCCGGAACTTTAACATCCTGAAGCAAAAAGCCGATCCGCCGCCGTACTTTCTGAGCTACGAAGTGACCGAGACCGATTATGCCACGATTGACGGCACGCTGGGCGCGATCGACTCGACCAATCATGCCAAGAGCCGGACCCTGGACATCTCCGTGCGGGTGGGCTCGCCGCAACTGGATAACTATCATCGCGTGAACTCAGGTGGGCGGGGCTCGGGCAGCGGCCAGGTGACGTCGGGGGCGCCATTGACGTTCGAAGACAACCCCAACGCGATTCGCCAGCGTCTGTGGCTGGATACGGACCGGGCCTATCGGGCGGCATCGGAACGCTTCATCCGGATCAAGACCAACAGCCAGGTGCAGGTAGCGAACCAGGACACGTCGGCGGATTTTTCGAGCGAGCCGCCTTCGGTGTCGGTGGAGCAGCCGCACAAGCTCCAATTCGACCGGGAAGACTGGACGGAGCGGGTGCGGCGGCTGTCGGCTCGATTCGGCAACTATGCGAGCGTTCTGAACTCGCGCGTGACGGTATTGTGCCAGGACGAGACGCGCTATTTCGTGAACACGGAAGGTTCGCGGCTGATTTTCGGGCGGGGTTACGCTCGGGTGGTGATTTCGGCATCGGGCAAAGCGGCCGATGGGACGGATGTGAGCCAGTTCGAGACGTTCGAAGCTCTACAGCCGGACGGCTTACCAGGCGATAAAGTACTGCAGGCGGCGATCGACCGCGTGGCCGGCGACGTGGCGGCGCTGTTGAAAGCCCCGGAAGCGGAGCCGTTCGTGGGGCCGGCGATTTTCTCGGGCAAGGCGGCAGGCGTGTTTTTCCACGAAATTTTCGGGCACCGGGTGGAAGGGCACAGGCAGAAGGACGAGAGCGAAGGCCAGACGTTCACCAAGAGCGTGGGGGAAAAGGTGCTGCCGGATTTTCTATCGGTGGTGTTCGACCCGACCAGGCGGAAGATTGGCGGAGTGGATTTGAACGGCTGGTACGAATATGACGACGAAGGGGTGAAGGCGAGGCCGGTGGTGGCGGTGGAGAACGGGGTGTTGAAGACGTTCCTGATGTCGCGCTCGCCAATCCAGGGCTTCGATCATTCCAACGGCCACGGGCGCAGGCAGCCGGGGTTCGAGCCGGTTTCACGGCAATCGAACCTGATCGTGGAAAGCGCGCACGCGGTTTCGGACGGCCGGCTGCGGGCCATGCTGATCGAAGAAGCCAAGCGGCAAAACAAGCCGTACGGGCTTGATTTCCGCGATATCACCGGCGGATTTACGACCACGGCGCGGGCCAGTCTGCAGGCTTTCAAGGTGATTCCCATCGTGGTGTACCGGGTGTATGTGGACGGGCGGCCGGACGAGCTGGTGCGCGGCGCCGATATTGTGGGCACGCCGCTGGCCAGCTTTGCCAAGATTCTGGCGACGGGCGATCATGCCGAGGTTTTCAACGGCTACTGCGGAGCCGAGTCGGGCAGTGTGCCGGTGTCGGCGGTATCGCCGGCGATTCTGGTCGCGGAAATCGAGATCGAGAAGAAAGCCAAGGCCAACGACCGGCCCCCGCTGTTGCCCCAGCCTACCTCGGTGGAGCCGAAGGGAGGGGCGCGGTGAACCGCCGGGGGGTGGTGAAGTGGATGGCTGCGGGCGGGGCGGTGGTCGTGGCGGCCGCGGGCGCGATTTGCGCGCAGGCGGCGTATTCCGACCAGACTCTCAAAGCCATGCACGACGAAGCCATGCGCTCGCTCACGCTGGCGGTGGCCAGCCTGGAAAAGCCGTACTTCGTGGAGTATGTGCTGGACCAGGAGGAAGTGTTCACCGTATCGGCCACGCTGGGCGGATTGATGGTGCGCAACCGGGAACAGCTTCGGGAGCCGGAAGTGCATGTGCGGGTGGGCGACTACAAGTTCGACAACGGCAACTTTGCCGGCGCTGGATTCGGTGGAAGGTTCCGGGGCCATCTGCCGCTGGAAGGCTCCTACGACCTGGCGCGACGCTTTTTCTGGCTGGCCACCGACGCGGCTTACAAAGGAGCGGTGGAAGGGATTGCGCGCAAGCGGGCGGCGTTGCGGAATGTCTCCGAGAGCGGCGATCGGCTGGACGATTTCGGCCGCGTAGCTCCTTTGCGCGCGGTGCGCGAACTGGGCCATTTGTCGCTGGACGAGGACGCCTGGGCGGCGCGGGTGCGCAGCCTTTCGGCGGTGTTCGCGGGCTACCCCGCGGTGAAGGATTCGCGCGTCGACCTGGAAGCCAACGCGGGCGGCTACTACGTGGTGAATTCCGAAGGCACCGAGGTGAGGATGCCGGAAGACGTAACGTTTCTTCGCATGCGCGCCATGGCGCAGAGCGCGGATGGGTCGGCGGTGCGGGATCTTGCCAGCTTTCACGCCCTCGAAACGGCCGGGATGCCGGGCGAGGCGGAGCTGATGGCGGGCGCGCGCGAACTGGCGGCTCGCGTAACCGCGCTGGCGGCGGCGCCCAAGGGCGAAGATTACACCGGGCCGGTGCTGTTCGAGGGAACCGCCGGGGCGCAGTTGTTGGCCGAGGTGGTGGGTCGTAATGTGATTCTGGCGCGCAAGCCGGAGGGCGGGCGGGGCGGCGCATTTCTGGCCAGCGAGTACCAGGGGCGGGTCGGATCGCGGGTGCTGCCGGAGTCGTTCGATGTGGTGGACGATCCCACCCAGAAGCAATGGCGCGGCAGGCCGCTGTTCGGCGCCTATGAAGTGGACCGGGAAGGGGTCGCGGCGCAACCGGTCAGCCTGATCGAAAAGGGCGTCTTGAAGACTTTTCTGCTGACGCGCCAGCCCTTGAAAGGCATGCCGGGCTCGAACGGACACGGGCGTCTGCCGGGGGCTTACGGCGCTTCTGAAGCCGGTATCGGCAACCTCTTTGTGCGCTCCAGCGAGGCGTCCCCGGCGGGCGGGTTGAAGCGCAAGCTGATCGAAGCGATTCAGGCACGGGGCAAGCCGTACGGCATCCTGGTGCGGAAGCTGGACTTTCCGTCTTCGGCGCCGCTCGACGAAGTGCGGCGGCTGTTGAGCGAGACTTCGGGGATGGCGCAGCCGGTGAGTGCACCGGTGCTGACCTACAAGGTGTATCCGGACGGGCGGGAGGAGTTGATTCGCGGGGTGGAGTTCAAGGGATTGAACGCGCGCTCGCTGAAGGACATTCTGGCGGCGGGCGACGACGCCAACGTTTTCGAGTATATGGACAACGGCGGGCCGCTGGCGGTGTTGGGCGCCGGTTCGTTCACCATCGAAGCGTGCGTGGTGGCGCCATCCGTGCTGATCGACGATCTGGAGCTCCGTCCGGTTGAGGAAGAGCTGCCCAAGCTGCCGGTGGTGCCGGCGCCGGAGTTGATTACGCCGGAGCCGGTGAAGTAGGCCTCGTGTTCCGTCTACTGGGGCGATACGTCTTCCGCCAGGTTGTGACCAGCGCGCTGCTGGGCACCCTGCTGGCGACGTTTATCATCTTTCTACAGTATGCGGATAAGCTGTTCGCGGCCCTGGTGAGCTCGAACAACGTGGGTCTGGGGACGGTGCTGGCGCTGCTGGGGTGGACGCTGCCGCCGGTGCTGCCGCTGACCATTCCGTTCGGCGTGCTGGTGGGGATTCTGATCGGGCTGGGGCGGATGGCGGCGGATGGCGAAATTGTGGCCATGCGCGCAGCCGGGGTTTCCAGCCGCACGGTGATCGCGCCGGTGCTGGCGTTCGCGGCGCTGGGGATGGGCCTGGCGGCGTATGCGGAGTTGCGGCTGACGCCGCTGGCGTATCGCCAGAGCACGCACATCCTCAACGACATTCTGGCCACGCAGCTTTCGGCGGCCATCGAGTCGCGGGTATTCAACGAGAACTTCCCCAACAAAATTCTCTATGTGGACGACGTAGTTACCGGGTCGGTGGATAAGTGGAAAGGGGTATTCGTAGCCGACATCACGCCGCCGGAGCAGCGTCAGAACGGGATGCGCGACAAGGCCGATGGGCCCATGATCACGCTGGCGCGGGAGGCGATTGCGGTCTCGGACCCGCGCCACAACCGGATCGAGCTGACTCTCGAAAATTACACCCAGCACGAAATGGGCAAGGACCGCCGCGCCAACGACAGTTCCGCTCCCTACGGCGTGCAGGCGCTGGACGCCTCGCCGCCCGACCTGAAGACGCTGCGCTCGAGCGCCATGAACACGCGCGAGCTGATGCGATATCCGCGCGATGGATCGGACTACACCGAAGTCCAGATCGAGCTGCACAAACGCTTTTCCCTGCCGGTGGCCTGCATCACGCTGGCGCTGGTGGGGATTCCGCTGGGCGTGGCCACGCGCAAGGGCGGCAAATCGGCCGGGTACGTGATTGCGCTGTTCCTGGGATTCTTCTGCTACAACCTGTCTTCGCTGGCGTTGATCGGAGTGGCCAAACAGCATACCCTGCCGGTACCGGTGGCTCTGTGGCTGCCCAACGCGGCATTTTTCCTGGCGGGAGTGATCTTTCTCTACCGGATGGAATCGCCGGGCGACCGCGACCTGTTGGGCTGGCTGAATGAAGCCTTCGGGCGCGTGGTGGGGCTGTTCCGGCCGAAGCGCAGCGCCGAGCGGGTGGAAGAGGCGGGGCAGGGGGACGCGCCGGCGAGCAGTGAAGTCCGGGCGGAGCCGCGTTCCATGCGGCGGCGGCTCCCGCTGCTGCCGCAGATTCTGGACACGTACCTGTTATCGAGCTTCCTGTTTTACCTGGCGGTGATGCTGGCCAGCCTGGTGTCGATGCTCCTGGTGTACAACTTTTTCGATCTGATGGGCGACATGGTCAAGAACCGGATCCCGCTCAGCAAGATGTTCACCTACCTGTTTTTCCTGACGCCCGAGTTGATCTACGAACTCTTTCCGTTCGGCGTTCTGGTGGCGGTGCTGGTGCAGTTGGGAGTGCTCAGCAAGCAGAACGAGATCACCGCATTTCGCGCCTGCGGTGTGAGCTTGTATCGCCTGTCCATGCCGATCCTGGTGGCGGGGGTGCTGTTCTCCGGCGGCCTGTTCGCTTTCGATCACTACTACGTGCCGGGGGCCAACCTCAAGCAGGACGCGTTGCGGGACGTGATCAAGAACCGGCCCACCCAAACCTACTATCGCACCGACCGCAAGTGGATCATGGGTTATGGCGCGCACCGGATTTACTATTACCGCTACTTCGACACCTCGGCGCACGTGATGCTGGGGGTGAACGTGTTTGAGCTGGACCCGCGGCCGGGCGCGTTCCGGCTGCAGCGGGAAATCGTCGCGCAGCGGGCGACCTGGAACCCGTCCATCCGGACCTGGGTGTTCGAAAACGGCTGGACCTGCACGTTTGAGGACACCTCCTGCAACCACTTCATGCCGTTCAGCGAAAACGATCCGATTCAGGTGGCGACTTTTCCGGAGCTGAGCGAGCCTCCCGACTATTTTCTGCCTCAGGGAATGCAGGAAAAGCAGATGACCTTCCTGCAACTGGAGCGGCTGATCCGCGACCTGGAGCAGCGAGGGTATCCGACGGGAAAGCAGCGGGTCCAGTTGTACCTGAAATTCGCCACTCCGCTGTTTGCGCTGATCATGGCGATGATCGCGGTGCCGTTCGGTTTCCGGGTGGGCAACCGGGGGGCCATGGCGGGGATCGGCCAGAGCCTGGCGATCGGGGTTTCTTACCGCGGCCTGGGCATCCTGTTCGAGAAAGTCGGGGACGCGAATCTGCTGCCGCCGACCATGGCCGCCTTCTCGCCCGACGTGATCTTCGGACTGGCCGGACTGTACCTGCTGCTGCGCATGCGAAGCTGAGCGGGGAGCTTTCAGCGATCGGAAATCAGCGTTGAGCCGCCCCGGTAGTGGCTGAGAGCCGAGCGCTGACGGCTGACAGCTTTGTTTATTTCCCCGGACTCTTGTACACCATTCCGCCTTTCATGACGAAGTCGACTTTCTGGAGGGCGGCGATATCGGCCAGCGGGTCGCCGGCCACGGCCACGACGTCGGCCAGGTAACCGGCGTGGAGGACGCCGATCTGCCCCTCCCAGCCCAGCAGCCTGGCGGCGTTGATGGTACCGGCGCGGAGAGCTTCGAGCGGGCTCATGCCGTATTGCACCATCAGCACGAATTCGCGCCCTTGCGTGCCGTGCGGGAAGGGGCCGACATCCGAGCCCATGGCCATGGGTACGCCGGCGGCGAGTTGCTTGCGGAATTCGGCGGCGTGAAGAGCGATACCCTGGCGTTCGCGCTGGGCGGTGCGCGGGTTGGCGGCCTGTTCGGCGAAGTAAGTCACAATGGCGAAGGTGGGGACGGCGAAGATGCCGCGTTCGCGCATGATGCGCATGGTTTCGTCGCTGAGCTGGTTGGCGTGGTCGATGGAGGCCACTCCGGCGCGGGCGGCGTAGAGCGTGCCGGGTTCGCCGCTGGCGTGCACGGCGACGCGCTTGCCCACGCGCGCGGCCTCCTGGACCGCGGCAGTCAATTCGGCTTCGGTGTATTGATAGGGCGTGTGCAGCTTGCCGCCAACCACCGAGTCACGGCCGGTTTCGTAGATTTTGACGAAATCCGAGCCTTCCTTGAACTGCTGGCGGATGACGGCGACCAGCTCCAGCGCATTGTTGGCGATGTCGGCGTTGGAGAGCACGCGTTGGGCGGGATTGTAGCCGGTGGCGTCTTCGTGGCCGCCCAGGATGTCGACGGCGTTGCCGCTGATGCGCAGGCGAGGGCCGGGAACCAGGCCGCGGTTGATGGCGTCGCGAACGGCGGTATCGGCCGAGCCGGCGCCCTCGGTGCCCATGTCGCGCTCGGCGGTGAAACCGCCCATCAAGTCGTCGCGCGCCGCCAGGACGGCGCCGATGGTGCGCTGCGCAACCGATTCCTGCACGGTCTGGAGGTCCTCGGCGCCGGGATGCAGAAACAAATGCACGTGGGCGTCGATCAGGCCGGGGACGAGGGTACGGTCGCCGAGATCGATCACCTCGGCGGAAGCGGGCCGGTGCACGTTGGCGCCGGCTTCCACGATGCGGTCGCCCTCCACCAGCACTTCCCCGGGGGCAATCAACTTGCCGTTCTCCACATCCACCAGGCGGGCGGCATGCAGCACCGTAGGGTGGCTGCCGGGCTGGGCCCAGGCGGCAGCGGCGAGAGCGCAAAAGGCAAGAAGGCTAGGTTTCATGGCAGGTTCTGCTTATTCTAGACGCAATCCGCGGCATTCCACAAAATTGCGAATCGGACCTTGGAATGGTCGGCCAGCCGGCGGCAGGTTCGGATCCCGTCCGGGGAGCCAATTATCAAAACTCGAGGCGGGATTCGAACTCTACTCCAGCGCGCTGTAGGCCAAGCCGCGCTCGTACGGGGCGGGATGTTAAAGCAAACCCGCGAACTCTTCCACCGTAAGCCCGGCCTCTCGAATCAACGCCCGAAGAGTCCTTTTGGCAAGTTCTTTATGGTTTGGAACGGAGGGGCGTCTGTGCGGAGGGTCGGCATGTCGAAGGATGATGTGGCTGCCGTGCTGCTCATCGAATTCGTATCCGACTTTTCTGCACGCCGTGACTGCGTCGCCACCGGAAACCACCGGCAGCTTAACATCCGCCGGCGACCTCAATGACCTCTTCGAGAATGGGGAGGCAATGAATCGCCATGCTTCCGGAGGCTCTTCAAGTAACCTTCGATTGCCTCGCGGATGTTCCCGGTTGTTCTTCCACCCGGGTTCGGCCCTGGGAAACCCATCCGGGTAGAGCTGGACACGTTGCCACAAACACCCCGTCCTCGTCTGGTTCCAAATAAACGCGATACTTCATCACCCAGCATGCTACCAGAGAGGCCGCCAGACCCAAGGACGCGTTTATTCCCAGGGGGCGCGTTGACCCTTACGCTGTGGCGCAACCCCGGAAACGGACAGTATTTCGTGAGGACCCGGTTCGTGGCTCAGACGCTCGATCAAATGCGAGACGCGGAACGGTTGACTGCGGCAACGCCCCCCGCCAGCCAGGAGTTGCCGGTTCCGGGCCGTGAAACGGCGGCGCGGAAGATCGGCTATCCCTGGCGGGAATTCCATCTCGCCATCGAGCCGGCGGCCGGCGGCTGAGAAGCGATGAAGAAGCGACTGCCCCACCAAGAACCGTTTCAGCGTAAAATCGGCTCAATAGCGGCGTGCGCGGAAAAGACCGGCCGACCAGCCTATTGACACCGCCGTTGAGGCGAGTAAAATGCAGACTGGCACTGAATTTCTTGGGAACGGAAGTGGCGCAGAATGTTTAGAGGTAAGAAAATCCGTCCGGAGGCCTCCGTAGAAGCCGAAGGCTACAACAGCAGCGACGTGGCGCGGATTTGTGGAGTCAGCCTCCGCCAGTTGCAGTGGTGGGACGAGCGCAACGTGGTTTCACCGCGCCAGGACGGACACAAACGCATCTACTCCACGCAGGAAGTGGTGGAGATTTCGGTGATTGCCGAACTGCGAAGGAAGGGCTTCTCGCTGCAGAAGATCCGGCGCGTGCTGCGATTTCTGCAGAAGGACATGGGCAAACGCCTGGCGGACGCGATCGCGGCCAATTCGGAAATTCATCTCCTGACGGACGGCAAATCGATCTATCTCGAAGAAGCGCCCAACCGGATCATCAATCTTCTGAAGAACGCTCGCCAGCCGATGTTTCTGGTATGCGTGACGGACCAGGTGCACCGCTTGAGCGAAGTGGCGGAGCGGAAACCGGCCCGATCCGAGTCCGGCGCCGGCGCCCGCAGAACCCGAGCCGCCGTATAGCTGCGAGTCGAGCGCGGTTCTCAGCTCCGCAAGCCGGTGCTGCGATAGAGGGACATGGTGATGAGGCCGAACAGGCACAATGCCAGGGCGATATAGGAGTATGGACTGTAGTCGTTCAGCTTGCCCGTTAGCTTGTGGGCCTGGAAGAATAAGTCTTCCCGGAGTTGCGGCGAGATCGCCAGGAAGCTGCCGCCCATGGTGAGGAACCCTAAAGCTCGAATCATAATCAAGTCCATTTTGACTCAATTGTCTAGCATAACGAAAGATGCCAAAGTACCCTACCCGTACCGAGGGTTTTCCCTCATAACACTCAAGATGGTGGGTTCGTGCGCCTGAGCCCGCATCCACGCCTCCCTTCGCTCCGCCGGGCTGCGCGGCCGAACATTACGGTATGATAGAGGCGAAGGAAGGGAGACACCGGCCGGCACACCGGCCCTGGTACCCATGAAAATCCGCAGCAACCTTTTTCTCACCCTGGCGGC
Organism: Bryobacteraceae bacterium; assembly: GCA_052148435.1. GTDB lineage: Bacteria > Acidobacteriota > Terriglobia > Bryobacterales > Bryobacteraceae > JBEKYD01. The sequence goes on along the minus strand of JBKQIF010000097.1, from coordinate 57,066 downwards.
GGCATTGCTCGCCGTGTTGGCACTGTTTTGCACGCCCGTTTTTCACGCGCGCGCGGCGACGTCCGGAGCCGATCTCGATAAATCGATGCACGAGGTGGCATCGGCGTACGCACTGCTTGAAAAGAACTTCGCCGATCCGGTCTCGTCCGAGCGTGCCTTCTATCAAGGGGCCATCCCCGGCATGCTGCATACGCTCGATCCGCACTCCAATTTCGTGGATCCGACCGAATACCGCGAGATGCAGCAGCGGCAGCGCGCGCAGTATTTCGGGGTGGGGATGCAGATCGGCATGGACGGCACCAAGGTGATTGTCGATCGTCCCTTCGTGGGATCGCCGGCGTACCGGGCGGACCTGCGCCGCGGCGACACGATTGTGGGTGTGGACGGCAAGGACACGACCAGTCTGCAATCGCCGGAAGTGGCGGATCTGCTGCGCGGACCCCGCGGCACGCGGGTGAGCGTTTCGGTGCGTCGCGTGGGCGTGGACCAGCCGATCACGGTGGAAGTGACCCGTGGAGAAATTGAAACCAGCCTGGTGGATGCGTTCTGGGTGAAACCCGACATTGCCTTCCTGCGGATCGACAGCTTTGAAGCGCAAAATGTCGCCGAAGACGTCGAGAAGGGCATGGCGCGGTTGGGCGAGGAGAACGTCAAGGGCCTGATCCTGGATTTGCGTGGCAATCCCGGCGGACTGGTGAGCGAAGCCGTGCGCGTGGCCGGACGTTTCCTGCGGGAGGGCCAACTGGTGGTTTCGCATCATGGCCGCGCGGAGACCGAGCAGGTGTTCCGGGCGCGTGCCGTGGCCGCGGCGCAGAAGTATCCCATCGTAGTGTTGGTGGATAGCCGTTCGGCTTCGGCCGCCGAGATCGTTTCCGGGGCGCTGCAGGATCACGACCGCGCCTGGATTCTGGGGGAGACCACTTTCGGCAAGGGCCTGGTGCAGGCCCAGTTTCCGCTCAATGAGGGGGCCGCGCTGCTGCTCACCATCGCCCACTACTACACCCCCAGCGGGCGCCTGATCCAGCGCGATTACTCGCACGAGTCGTTCTTCGATTACTACTACGCCAAGCATGGCGACACCAACAACACGCAGGACCTGAAGTCGACCGACAGCGGCCGCAAGGTGTACGGGGGCGGCGGCATCACGCCGGACGAGAAGTACCCGAGCCCGGTTTACAACGTGTTTCAGCGGCGGCTCGCGCCGTATTCCTATTTGCTTTTCCGTTTCGGCAATTTGTATTTTAATGGCGCCAAGCCGGCCTTGACCGACGGGTGGCAGCCGGACAACGCGGTCCTAGAGCGTTTCCGCGATTTCCTCAAGACCCAGAAGGTGACCTTCACCGACGCCGAATTCGACGCCAATCAGGAGTGGGTTCGCGAACAGATTCGCTGGGAACTCTACTTCCGCGCTTTCGACAAACCGGCGGGGGATCGCGCCCGTTGGCTGGACGACGCGGAAATCAAGAAGGCTATCGAGAGCATGCCGCGCGCGCAGTCGCTGCTGGAACAGGTACAGCGGGTGCTTGCCATGCGCGCCGCCATGGGCTGAAATCCGGGGAGATATTCGAGCGGTTGGGGCGCTCCGTGCTATCCCCGCTCGAGCAACCCCAACAGTTTTTCCTGCACCGCCTCGGCGGTCGGAATGTCGGGCGCAATCACCAGGATGGTATCGTCGCCGGCGATGGTGCCGACTACCTCCGGCCACTTCTCGGCGTCCAGCGCCACCGCCACCGAGTTGGCGTGGCCCGGGGACGTCTTTAGCACCACCAGGTTCTGGGCGCGCAACACGTCCTGCAGAAACTCACCCGCCAACAGCGAAAATTGCGGGCCGGACTCCTCCGGCGCCATCTCCTGGTAGCCGTCGCGGGTCTTCACCAGCCGCAAATCGCGGATATCGCGCGACAGCGTTACCTGCGTGGCGGCGATGCCCTGGTTCTTCAATTCCTGCGCCAGTTCTTCCTGGGTGCCGATGCGCTTGGAGCGAATCAGCTTCAGAATCTGGCCCTGCCGATACGTCTTTGTCATACCTTCATTCGCGCCAACCGCCGGCGCGCCTCTTCGAGCGCCCGAGCGACCGCAGTCGGCCCCGTGCCGCCGGCGATTTCGCGCGATCCCATTCCTCTCTTCGGATCCAGCAGCGCCGCCAGATCGCCGGTGAATTCCGGCGCAAAGCTTTGCATCTCGGCCGCCGTCCAGTCCGAGGGTTTCTTGCCGGCGCGAACGCTTTCGAGCACGAAGCGGCCCACAATTTGATGGGCTTGATGAAACGGCGTCCCGGCACGCGCCAGCGCTTCGGCCAGGTCCGTAGCCACGACCCAGCTCTCCTCCGCCGCGCGAGCCGGGCGGGAGGGGTTCAGGCGCACCGATTCGATCACCACCCGCGCCATCTCGAGCGAGCCCGCCAGTTGGCCGGCGGCTTCGAACAGCGGGACTTTATCTTCCTGCATGTCGCGGTTGTAGGTCATCGGCAACCCCTTCATGGTGACCAGAAGAGAAGTGAGCGAACCGACCACCCGGCCGCATTTGCCGCGAATCAACTCCAGCGAATCCGGGTTCTTCTTCTGCGGCATCAGGCTCGACCCGCTGGTTACCCCATCGCCCAGTTCCAGCCAGCCGAACTCCTCGCTGGAGTACAGAATCCAGTCCTCCGCCAGGCGGCTCAAGTGAATCATGGCGACGCTGGCGGCATACAGGAAGTCGAGGGCGAAATCGCGGTCGCCGGAAACATCCATGCTGTTGCGGGTGACGCCGTCGAAGCCCAAGTCCTGGGCGATAGCCTCGCGGTCGAACGGGAAACCCGAGCCGGCCAGCGCGCCCGAGCCCAGCGGCAGCAGGTTGGCGCGCGCGCGCGCTTCGCCCAACCGCTCCCAATCGCGCGCGAACATTTCGAAGTACGCCAGCAGATAGTGCGGCCACAGCACCGCCTGGGCGCGGCGCATGTGCGTATAGCCCGGAATCACCGCGTCCGGATAGGCTTCCGCCAGACTGACGAGCGCTTCCATCACGCCCGCCACCAGACCGCGCGCGCGATCCGATTCCTCGCGCAGCCACAGCCGGGTATCGAGCGAAACCTGCTCGTTGCGGCTGCGTCCGGTATGGATCTTGTCGGCTACCGCGCCCGCCTTTTCCTTCAGCTTGCGGATCACCAGGGTATGCACGTCTTCGTCGGCCGCGCCCTCGAAAAAGGCCGCCGACGCCGATTCCGCGGCAATGGCGTCGAAAGCGGCGACGATGGCAGATCTCTCTTCCGCGCTCAGAATGCCCACCCGTTCGAGGGCCCGCGCGAAGGCCTGCGAGCCGCGAATATCGGCGTCGATCAGCCGCCGGTCGAAATCGAGCGAGCCGGAGAAGCGCTCAAACACCTCCGAGGGCCCGCTCTCAAAACGTCCGCCCCAGAGCTTCATTTGGACTTGGCGGCCAGCGCCCGGACCTTGATGGGCAGGCCGACCAGGTTGATGAAGCCGAGCGCGTCTTTCTGGTCGTAGCTGGCGCCCATGGTGAAGCTGGCGATATCGAGCGAGTAAAGCGAGTACGGCGATTTGCGGCTGACCGGCTCGATGTTGCCTTTATACAAACGCAGCTTGATCTCGCCGGTAGCGGTGGCGCTCACGTTTTCGAAAAATGCGTCCAGGGCTTCCCGGAGCGGCGTGAACCACAAGCCGTTGTAAACCAGCTCGGCGTACTCGAGAGCCCGCTGCTGCTTGTAGTGGAGCGTGTTCTTATCGAGCGTGAGCGCTTCCAGCTCGCGCAGCGCGAAGTAGATGAGCGTGCCGCCCGGCGTCTCGTAGCAGCCGCGGGACTTCATGCCGACGAAGCGGTTCTCCACCAGGTCGATGCGCCCGATAGCATGCTCGCTGCCGATGGCATTCAAGGCTTCCAGCAGCTCGAAAGCCTTCATGCTCTTTCCATCCACCGCGACCGGCACGCCTTTCTCGAACGCGATGGCAACCTCGCCCGGCTTGTCCGGAGCCTGGGCGGGACTCTTGGTCAGCATCCAGATGCCTTCCGGCGCAGGGTTGGCCGGATTTTCCAGCTCGCCGCCTTCGTGCGAGATGTGCCAGATGTTGCGGTCGCGGCTATAGATCTTGGTGGTGGATTGGGCAATGGGCACGTGGTGAACGCGCGCGTATTCGATGGCGTCTTCGCGGGACACAATGTTCCATTCGCGCCAGGGAGCGATTACGGCCAACTCCGGCGCCAGCGCCTTGTAGGTAAGCTCGAATCGCACCTGGTCTTTGCCCTTGCCGGTGCAGCCGTGCGCCAAGGCATCGCAACCCGTGGCCAGCGCCACTTCCACCTGTTTTTTTGCCAGCAACGGCCGCGCAATGGAAGTGCCCAGCAAATATTTGTGCTCGTACACCCCGCCGGACCGCACCAGCTTCCACAGGTATTGGGAGACGAACTCCTCGCGCATATCTTCGACGTGGACTTCGGCCGCGCCGGTAGCGAGCGCCTTGGCTTCGAGGCCAGTGAGCTCGTCGCTTCCCTGGCCGATGTCGCCGCATACCGCGACGACTTCACAGCCGTAGTTTTCCTTCAGCCATGGAATGATGACAGAAGTATCCAGCCCGCCCGAGTAGGCAAGCGCCACTTTCTTTGGTTTGCTCATAAGAATCTCCAGCGTATCAGAGCGCCTGGTTTCAGACCGACGACAACAACCGGCCCGCTCGGCGCTCTCTCAACCGAGCAGCATCAGCAGCAGCGCTTTCTGCGCGTGCAGCCGGTTCTCCGCCTGATCGAAGACCACCGAGCGCGCCGCTTCCATCACCGAATCCGTCACCTCTTCGCCGCGCTTGGCCGGCAGGCAGTGCATGAATACCGCATCCGGCCGCGCCAGCGCGAACAGCCCGTCGTTGACCTGGTATTCGTGAAATGCCTCGCGCCGCTCCACGGCTTCCTGTTCCTGCCCCATACTGGCCCAAACGTCGGTATAGATGACGTGCGCGCCGGTTACCGCCTCGGCCGGCTCATGCGTGAACGTCAGCGCGGTGCCCGAAGCCGCGGCCAATCCCTGGGCCTGCATCACCACGTCCGGATTGGCGGTATAACCTTGCGGGCACGCCAGGGCGAAATCCATCCCCAGCCGCGGACAGGTCAGCATCAGCGAATGCGCCACGTTGTTGCCGTCGCCCACGAATGCCAGCTTCAAACCCTTCAGGTCGCCAAAATGCTCCCGCACCGTCTCGACGTCGGCCAGCGCCTGGCAGGGGTGGTAGGCGTCGCTCAAGGCGTTAATCACCGGTACCGAAGACCATTCGGCCAGCCCTTCCACCGTGGCTTGCGCGAACACCCGCGCCACAATCCCGTTGACCCAGCGGTCCAAGTTCCGCGCCACGTCCTTGAGCGGCTCCCGCACCCCGATCGGCCCCTCGATGAATACGCTTCCGCCGCCCAGTTGCAGGATGGCGATTTCGAAAGTCAGGCGCGTCCGCAACGACGGCTTTTCAAACAGCAGCGCCACCGATCTGCCGGCCAGCGCCTGGCTGTAATCCTGCGGCGCGCGCTTCACGTCGTCGGCCAGGTCGAGCAAATAGGTGAGCTCGCCATCGCTAAGGTCCAGATCCCGCAACAGGTCCGGCGCGGCGCATTTCAGAATCGGGCTGGAAGACGCAACCGCAGCCATGGGGCGTACCTTCGGTGAATGTTTATTCACTCTAATGAATAATCACACATTTGGGAGGGGGAGTCAAGTGTTCCGGATTCGGGGTAGTGTCACGGGCTGCGTTGCTGGAGTGACGCGCAACGATCCGTGAAGTTGGCAATAGGGGCTGAAGGAGGAATAGGGGCTGAAGGGGCTGAAGGGGGGCTGAAGGGGACAGCCTGACGCGAGCCCTTGGTGATTGTTAACTAGTTTATTATCAATCACATACACAGTCAGCTCAAAGCGTGACAGATCCGCTCTCTTTTGTTTTCAGCGGCTTAGCAATCTTCTCGGGCGCAGAAATTAGCGAAGTAGGCAGAGCGCTCCGTCCCCGTCCCAGGTGTCTATGTGTGCTCGCGTGTGGGTCGGGGGGGAAATCGGTGTCAGACCGAGCATCTCCGGCTTTCGCATGCGTGTTTTATTTGAATGGAATCTCGACTTCCGTGTAGCTCCCGGGCGCCGCGGCGTTCACAGCGGCGGCAATCGCGTCGAGATGCTGCCGCACGAGCCACCACGGTGAGTTTCCAAGAACGACAACAGAGATTTTCCGGCCGGCGAGTTTCTGCTGGTAGCGCACGTTCTTGTCGGTAGTCAGCAGGAGATCGAAGCCCATGCCTTCGGCGAGCGTGAGCAGTTCTCCATTTGAGATCCTTTCCCAGTTGAGTGTTCTTGCCTCGGTGACCGCGTGACCTCGCAGCGATGCGGCAAGACCTCTTGGCACACCCTGATCAAACAGGATGCGCATCGCGCGTACCCGCACCGGCAGGAACCGGCGGCGCGTCGAGGCTGCGGGCGGCAAACTCCAGGACCGCCTGAATCTGCTCCCGCGTGACATCGTACTGCTCGACGATTTCCTCGATGCTCGTACCCACTTCGAGGTTCTCAAAGACCGTCGAGACCGGCATCCGCGTATCGCGAAACACCCACGCACCACTGCGTCGATCCGGCACGCTTTCGACGGCGGGGCATTGTGACCAATCAAGAGCAGCCATCGTACAATCCCTCCTTATTTCAGAGTACGCCAGAGCTTAGGACGCCGCCTAGCCGGCCGATTCCCGCCGTTGCAGCCAGCGCCGAAGAGACTCCTGCGTCTCGCCCGATCTGCGGCCGGCTAGGAGACTCTCTACGCTGATATCCTCATCGAGATCCGGCCAATGAATTCCCTCACCGCCGGCAATCAGCCGCCAATTGTCGCGCTCGGCTGGCGAGGCGTGCGCCAAACGCGGGAACCAGGCGAGTGGCACCGTAATCGTCCTGCCATCGGCAAGGTCCGCGCCAAGCGAGTCGTCGCTGATCCGTACGGCTTTTGCAAATGTCTCGCGAAGCTCAGCTCCCGAAGTACTCATGCCACGACTCCAATAAGGCAGCGGCTCTTTCCGCGACCAGCCTTTCCACGCGCCCGATTTCCACCCGGCCAAAACCGCGGCTCCTTTCCAAGCGAACCGGCTCCAGCCAGAACTTCGCGCTCGCGTCCTCCCGCTCCACGTGCACATGTGGAGGTTCTTCCCGATCCGCCGAGTAGAAGAAGAATCGATATGGGCCCGCGTGAAGAACGGTGGGCAACGCTTCCAGTTTACACGCACCGCAGACAAAGCAGTGCTACGCGCAGGAGACAGCGCCTGTGGGGAAATCGTCCGCTGGACGACCCCCGTAGGACAGCGCCTGGGTGTAGACTGAATAAGAGCCGGATATCCGAAATAATAAATCCCCGGCTTCCGAGAACAACCATGACGACTGATTCCTCGCGTAGAAACTTCCTTGTGGCCGGGCTGAGCCTTCCGGTTGCCGCCATGGCCGACGCTCCGGCGTCCCAGGCGCATCCCGCACAAGCGTCCAAACCCGCATCGCCGGGAGCCGCGGCGGCCCGCTACCGGACGCTGGGCAAGACCGGGCTCAAGGTCTCGACGGTCGGTTACGGGTGCATGATTACGTCCGATTCCAGCGTGATTTCCCGGGCGGTCGACATGGGCATTACCTATTTCGACACCGCGCGCGGGTACCAGTCGGGCAACAACGAGCGCATGGTGGGAGCCGCCCTGAAGGGGTCGCGCGACAAGATCGTGCTCTCGAGCAAATCCGAGGCGAAGACCGCCTCGGAAGCGGTGGCGCAGCTCGACACCAGCCTTAAAGAGCTGGGCACGGACCACCTGGACATCTGGTACATGCACTCCAGGGATACCGTCGCGGATATTCCCGACGAACTGGTCACGGTCTGGGAGAACGCCAGGAAACAGGGGAAGATCCGCCACATCGGCATCAGCACCCACAAGCCCCTCGCCATTGTGGACCGCGTCCTGGCGGTGGGGAAGTTCGAGGTCCTGCTGAGCACCTATAACTTCACCGTGGGCGCGGGGAACGACCCCGCCTACAAGAGGCTGGCCGACGCCGGCATCGGTCTGGTGGCAATGAAGGTGATGGCGCCCGCCAGCCGCGTGGGCGGGTTCCAGGACGTGCCCGGGTTCCGGGCCGACCGCATGGACCGCGTGACGAAACCGGGTGGGCCGCTGGCGGCGCTGAAATGGGTCCTGCGCGACCAGCGCTTTGCCACCACGATTCCCAGCATGACCGATATCGACCAACTGGAGATGAATTTCCGGGCCATGTCGGAGCCGTTCACCGCGGCGGACGAGAAATTGCTGGCCCGGATCGACGAGGACATTCGCCCGTTATACTGCCGCATGTGCGATCAGTGCAGCGGCCAGTGCCCCAAAGGCGTGCCGGTTCCGGAGACCATCCGTTATCTGTCCTACGCGGATTTCTACGGGCAGTTCGCTCTTGGCCGGGAGCACTTCCTGGCGCTGCCGGAAGAGGCGCGCGCCGTGCGCTGCCGCGATTGCGCGTCCTGCCAGGTGCGATGCCCCAACGGCGTCCACGTCGCGGAGCGCCTGATGCGCGCGCAGGCCCTGTTCGCCTAGGAACCGTTCACCAACGCGATTTCGTATTTCGAAGCCACCGCTCCGATCGGAGCCGCGCCCGTCAGCCAACGGTATCCCGACACGTTGCGGAATAAAAGGAAGAGAATCGACATGATGAAGCATACCGGCCTGGCTCTGGCTCTGCTGGCAGCCGGCGCCACGTCGGCGGTAGTTGCCTCCTCGGAAGGCACGCCCGCGCAAGCCGCCGCCGAAGCGCCATCCGCTCTGCCCGGTAACGGGCCCGCGCAGCACCCGTTCCTGTATGCCGGGGAATGGGACACCCGCAAGCCTCTGCAACAGTCCATATTCATCGTGCGGGGCGGCAAGGTGGTCTGGCAATACTCCATTCCATTAAGAACCGAGACCAATCGCATTCAGGAGTTCGACGACGCCACCCTGCTTTCCAATGGGAACATCATCTTCTCGCGGATGTCCGGCGCGGGAGAAGTCAACCCGCGGAAGGAACTGGTCTGGAACTACGAGGCGCCTCCCGGAACCGAGGTGCATTCGATACAGTATGCCGGGAAGGACCGCGTGCTGATCATGCGGAACGGGAATCCGGCCAAGGCGATGATCATTAACACCGCGACCGGCAAGACCGAGAAAGAAATACCGATACCCACGACAATCACCGGAACGCACGGTCAGTTTCGGCACATTCGAATGACCAGGGCGGGGACGATCCTGGTCCCGCACATGAGCGAGGGAAAGGTCGTGGAATACGACATGGATGGCAAGGTGGTGTGGAGCGTGGCGGCCAAGTCCGCCTGGCAAGCGCTCCGCTTGAAGAACGGCAACACACTCATCTCCGGAGATGCGCAACGCTACGTGCGCGAGGTCAATGCGAAGGGAGAGATGGTCTGGGAACTTACCCAGGCCGACGTTCCCAATATCAACCTCTTTAATACGCAGACCGCGATTCGGCTGGCCAACGGCAATACGGTCGTCTCCAATTGGTGCGCGGGAAACAACAAGACGGAAGAGTGGGCCGGCACGGTGCAGATCTTCGAGGTGACGCGCGACAAGAAAGTTGTCTGGGCTCTCTCGTCGTGGAAGGATCCCGACCTTGGTCCGGCGACGTCCATCCAACTCCTCGACGAGCCAGGGGTCGTCGAAAACGGCGATCTCGAGCGGTAGCGCCGCTTGTCAAGACCTACCGCGCCGGCGCGGCGTGCACGGTTACGGTCTGGGCGCCGTCGAAATAGGCCAGGAAGCCGCTGCCGGCGGCGGCAAGAACGTCCTTCGATTTCCCGGCGCCGATCGGCTCCATTGGTCGATCCGGCGGGGTGTCGCCTCGCCGGGCCGGCGCGCTTCTTACCTTCAGGTGCGACCCGTCAACCGCCACGGCATCCGCGAGACGAAACGTCGGTTTGGATCGCCCGATCAACCTCTTCTTCCCCGCATCCACAATCGCGCCGGTGACGGCCGCGCCGCTCGCGATGACCACGGAATCGCCCATCAGCACATCTTTGGCAGCTTTGAAGCGCAGCGGCTGGCCGGGCTTCGGGTCGGCCGGAACATCCTCCACGAGCGAAATGGGGAACGGAATTCCATCGAGGATCTGGACGACGCGTCCTTTTTCCGCTGGCGCGGGGGGCACGGTTGAAGCTGGGGCGGGAGCAGCGGCCGTTACGGCTACCGGCGCCGGCCCCTCCGGCCTGGGCTTCGCCGCGCCGCTCGCGTGGTGCATTGCCTCAATCACCGGTCCCGGTACACCTGCTTCGCTGAGGCGGATGATGGCGGCGGTGGATAAATCGAATTGATTCGGGTGAGCCTGGATGTGGCCGATGATGACGGAGGCGGGTACCCTGGCCGCGGCCAGATCCAACACGTCCCGGTTGGTCAGAACGACGTCCGGCGGCATGGCAGGAACCGGCGGGGCAGCCACCGGCTGGCTTGCCGCGGGAGCCTGTGTAATCGGGACGACCGTCGGCGCCGCCGAGCGGATACGCGTCATCCACCACCATCCGCCGCCGGCGAGCCCGCATAGAGCCAGCGCCGCCAGTGCCGCCACGGCCCAGCCAGCCGCGGGCTTCTTCCTGGCAGGCGGCGATACCGGCCTCGCCGCGGCCGTCAACGTCCCGGAGTCCAGCTTCTGCTTGATGGAGATCAACTCCGCCTGGACCTCTTTCATCGATTGCCAGCGCTCGTCGGGGTCCTTGCGCAGGGCGCGATAAACCACGCGCTCCAGTTCGGGCGGCACATTCGATACGATCTCGGCGATCGGCCGGGCTTCGTCGCGCAGGATCGCCGAAAGCGTCGAAATTGCCGAATCGGACGCAAACGCCTTCGAGCCCGTCACCATTTCGTACAGCACCAGCCCGAAAGAAAAGATGTCGGAGCGCCGATCCACCCGTTTGGACTGGGCCTGCTCGGGCGACATGTAGCTCACCGTGCCAAGAATGGATCCCTGCGTGGTCAGCGACGCCGCTACCACGCTCTGGGTCTCGTCCGTGCCGGAAACCGCCCCGGAAGCAGCACGGCCCGCAAAGGTCAGCTTGGCCAGCCCGAAATCCAGCACCTTGACCAGGCCCGTTCCTGTCACCATGATATTGGCCGGTTTCAAATCGCGGTGGACGATCCCCGCGGCATGCGCGGCTTCGAGGGCATCGGCAATCTGAATCGCGTCGGCGAGAGCGGCAGAGACGCCGAGCCCGCCCGGCGGCAACAGGTCTCCGAGCGTCTTGCCGTTGACGTACTCCATCACCATGAACTCGTCGCCGCCCTCCGAGACGATGTCGTAGATGGTGATGATGTTTGGATGGTTGAGGCTGGAAGCGGCCTGAGCCTCCTGGATAAACCGCCGTCGCCGATCCGTATCGCCGGAGTCCTTTCGGGTGAGCGCTTTGATCGCCACGAACCGGTTCAGCCGGGTGTCCTGGGCCTTGTAAATCTCACCCATGCCCCCCGCCCCTAGTTTTTCGAGAATCTGGTAATGCGAAATCGTCCTGCCAACCATCATGCCCTGAGACTTCTAGCCTATCTCACCATGGAGGCCGGCACCAGACGGCCGGCACCAAAACGGGCGGTGCTGAAGGGACCAGCCACGGGAGCAGGTCCGAGCGTGGGTGCACGTTGAGCCTGGCCGGGGCCGCGGCGGAAGTGCAGGTTCGAATCCTATCTGGGGAGCCAATCCCAGTGGAGGAATCTCATTGTTCGAATACCTCTTGCAGCGTCCTCAACGTGGCGGTGAGTGTCTTTGCCGAGACTACTCCCAGTCTCTTCGCCAGCCGGGTCTTGTCCACGGCGCGAACCTGATCGAGCAGGATCAGACCCTTCCGGCCACCATGAGTGACGCCGATCCGAAACGGCGCCTCGCGACCCGCCGTGGTCATGGGCGCGACGAGTACTGTGCGCAGATGATCGTGCATTTCGGCCGGGGACACCACCACACACGGGCGGGTCTTCCTGATTTCACTCCCGACCGTAGGATCCAGAACGACGAGCCAGATCTCTCCGCGCGTCACCAAACCAACTCCGGATCGTCCGCATTACCAAATTCGCCCATCACGAGTTCGTCGTCACCAGCCTCGGCGATTCTCCTGGCGGCCTCGGCCCAACCAGTGCGGGCCGGACTGGCGGGCCTGCGCAACACAAGTGCACCATCCTCGATCGTCATTTCCGCGCCCGCCCTGCCGTCCAGACCCAGTTGTGCAAGCACCGGCTTGGGGATGACAACTCCCCGGGAATTGCCTATCTGTCGAATGCTCACATGTACAGTCCGCATGGTAATAACAATGTTATTCCGGCGCGCTTGGCGTGTCAAGCGAAGACGAACTCAAGAAACCGCAAGCTGGTGGCTGCCGGGCTGGGCCCAGGCGGCAGCGGCGAAGAAGCTATACGCAAGAAGGCGAAGTTTCATGGCGGGTTCTGCTTATTTTAGACGCAAACGGCAGCCGGTGGCACAGGCTTTAGCCTGTGGTCTTCCAGCGGGCAGAATGACTCTCTCAGCGTTCGAGAGCTTTGACGCCGGGAAGTTCGATGCCGGCCAGGAATTCCAGCGAGGCGCCGCCGCCGGTGGAAACGTGGCTGATCTTGCCGGTGACGCCGGCGGCTTTGATGGCCTTTTCCGAATCGCCGCCGCCTACCACCGACGTTGCGCCGGATTCGGCCACGGCTTTAGCCAGCGCCACGGTGCCCGTGTCGAAAGGCGGCTTTTCGAAAATGCCCATGGGACCGTTCCAGATCACGGTCTTGGCGGAGGCGATCACCTGGGCGTATTCCGCGATGGTCTTGGGACCGATATCCACCGCGATCTTGCCGTCCGGGATGGTGTCCACGGTTTCGTGGGGCGCGCCCGCGGCGATTTCGGAAACCACCACGTGGTCGAGCGGCAGCAGCAGTTTGGCTCCCAGGCTGGCCATCAGGCTGCGAGCCAGCTCGAGCTTGTCGTTTTCCACCAGCGATTTGCCGACAGGCAGGCCCTGGGCCTTCAGGAAGGTATAAGCCATGGCGCCGCCGATGAGAAGTCTGTCCACGATCTTGCCCAGGTTTTCGATGACTTCGATCTTGTCGGAAACCTTGGCGCCGCCCAGAATGGCCACGCAGGGGCGGGCCGGGTTGCGCGTGGCCATGCCCAGGTACTTCAGCTCCTGCTCCATCAACAGGCCCGCCGCGGCGGTAGCCACAAACGGGACCATGCCTTCAGTGGAGGCGTGGGCGCGGTGGGCCGAGCCGAAGGCGTCGTTCACGTAAACGTCGCACAGCGCGGCGAGCTGTTTCGAGAATTCCGGATCGTTCTTTTCTTCCTGGGGGTGGAAACGCAGGTTCTCGAGCAGCAGAACCTGGCCCGGCGCGGGCAGCATCGCCGCCACTTCCGGACCTACGCAATCGGGCGCCATCGCCACCGGACGGCCCAACAGTTCGGCCAGCCGCGTAGCCACCGGCTGGAGACTCATTTCCGGGTTGGGTTTTCCCTTGGGACGCCCCAGGTGCGAAGCCAGAACCAGGCCGGCGCCGTGTTCCAGCGCATATTGAATGGTTGGCAGCGACGCCTTGATGCGCTTGTCGCTGGAGATTTCCATTTCTCCGCGATCGTTTTTGATCAGCGGAACATTGAAATCCACCCGAATGAAAACGCGTTTGCCGTTCAGATCGAGATCGCGAATAGAAAGGTAAGACATAAGAGCCTAACGAAAAACTGAGGGTAACACGCGGCAGAGGGGATTTCCGGTTCGGAAGGGGAGCCGTGGCGCGGCGGCGAAAGACGGGCGCGGGCGGACGGGGCTGGTATTGCCGAGGTCGGCGATTTGTGCGCGTTTGTGCATTTTTGTGCGCCTTCCAGAGCTGATCGAAATCCCCGAATTTGGGTTCGGGGAAGGGTCCGAAATGGATTCGTACAGAGCGGAGTAAGTTACTTTGTTTCTTTTTGTTGAGTGGAAAATTGGCTTCGTTCGGTATTTTGGATTTGGGTTCGCTCCCGGGAGCGCTATCAGACGATAGCGGCTCCCCATTTCGAGATGTAGCACGACGACTGGGACGGTGAGCAATGCGGCAGAGACGAGGCGGTGGGAGGAAAGGATTTCGAGGCCTGAAATAATTTGGAAAGTTTCGTGACTGGGACTTCGCGTCAGGCCGTCTCTCCTTACATGAGAACAGTGCAGTTCAGGCTGTTCCGCTTTCTGCCCGGCGGACGACGGCCGTCAGCGCTCCTTTGCGAAGGTTGGTGTTGGACTTCCGGCCCAGCTTGGCGCCGGCGGCGACTTAGGCTAGGATCGGATTGGGAGGGCGGGAGGAAAATGGCAACCGCGACGACGTTGATCGATTGGTCACGCTGCTCCGTTTTGGAAAGCAAGCCGGACACGCAGGGCGGCGCTTGGGTTTTTCGGGGCACACGCGTACCGGTCACCGCCATTCTGCGCAACATGAGTGAATTGAGCATCTCGGAGCTGTCGCAGGAGTTTCCCACGGTTGGGGCCGGGCAGATTGCCGAGCTTCTGGATTTCATCGCGCAGAGCGCCGAATCCGGGAAGTGATCGATGCGGGTTCTGCTCGATGAAAACTTGCCGCAAAGATTGCGCCTCCACCTCGCCGCCCACGAGGTCGCCGAACTTCAAAGGAATAAGAGTGTGAAGCGATCACAAAGAGAGGTCCGCTTGTGATGCCGGATGCATTTCGCTATGTTCGGGACAGTGATGCTCACGAAACAGCGGTTGAACTATCGGGTACGCTGCCAAGACTGCAAAGAGTGGGTCCTGGCTCACTCCAATGGGTACGGCGACTTCGTTTTGCTTGAGCTGGTGACGGTTCCCCTTGGGAGGTGCATGGGTGCTACGCGATGCGGCTGAACAGCGCTGAAATTCAGCCGGGAGCAGACGGTTTTGGATGCATCCAAAAGCCGAGGAATGAGATGCCAAAGGTTGTTCCGAAACCGGCAACGGTGAGCCCACCACTTGTTTCGATCGAGGGACGCGTTATCAGGATTTCCGAACAGAAGCTTACAAGGTGGCTGAATAACACGGTTGCACCGTTTCTTCGGCCGACGGTAGCCATCGTACTGGGAAGTCGAAGAACTGAGATTGTCCTCGCAACGAGCGAGGGGATGCAACATCGGATCTGCGCCGATCTGAGGAAGACCGTGCTGTGCCGGGGAGGTCTGGTTCGCGTCCTTGTAGAATCCATAAAGATAAAGGGCGTAGGGCCGACGGTGCTCTGTGATTCGTTGTCGATCATTGGTGGACCCGTGAGACGTCGCCGTCGTTGAAAAATCCAGGAGCATTGAGCGATTCAAAGACTATTGACTCAACCCGCCTATTCAATTGGCTAATTTGCTCTCACTGGAGCCACAGAAGCTACATTTGTAAAGCCTGCGAGACGAGCCAGGTTGAAGTGGACAGCCTGACGTGAGCCCTTGGCGGCTTGTAGCTCGTCAATTATCGCGGGGCCAGGGAAAGTAACCCCTGCGCCGGGTTTTCGGCTGAGTTTATACAGCGTAGCGGAAAACCAGGACCCGAGACAGTCGGGCCGGAGTCACGCGGGGCGCCGGAGCGACGGCGTTACGGCGTACTCGACCGACATGGGGTTTTCCATGCGCTTGGACGCGTCGAGGATCTCAAGGCTCACGATATTGCCCTCGCCATCGTAGTCCAGGATGACGCCGGGCTTGTCCTGGTCGCTTTCCGCGACCGGGGAGTCGCTCAGCAGAACACTGAGAACGTCTACTTCGGGATCGTATACGACTTTCATTCGGCGCTCCAGTATTTCTCGACCTTGCTGGTCCTGTAGGCAGTGACGATCACAGCCGGCGTATGTTCTTCCGCCACCACGACCCGCAGCAGATATATTCTCCCATCTTCGAACCGTAACCGCGACTGGTAGATCCAGGCGCCGGCGCGGGACTCGTCGCGGACCCTTTGTTCGGGATAGTCCATGACAGCCTGGACCGACGCCAACGGGATGCTGCGGCGGGCCATCTCCCACTCGGCATGACGCGACAGCCGGAACTCCACGGCCTACAACTCTCGCTGCGCGTTGTTCTCTTCGGGCGCAAGCGGCGCGCCATCCGTTCCCAGGCCCAGCGCGGCCATCGCTTCCTCATGCGGAATGGCTTTGTTGTATTTGAGCCACTCGCGCGCTTCGGCCACGGCACGTTCTTCTTCCGCGCTGATTTCCTCATCCTCGATCGGCGCGTTGGCAACGGCGCGGGATACCGGACTGAGCATGGTTTCCAGTAAACCCCGTACGGCGCTCAGTTGCTCCGGCGGCAGGCGGTCCAGGTAGGCGTGAGCCTTTTGGCGCTCCTGAATAAGGTCGGCAGCCATGGTATTCCGTTACCAGTATGGCATGCGCGCTACTTGAGAGGTTTCGCTTATGGGGTGCGTGACGGCTTCCTTACGGACGCTCGCCGCGGGCCAGGCGCGCCGTGATGTCGTCCACTATGGGGATGAGATCGGCGGTTGAGCAGATGATGTAGTGCGGGCCTTTGGCAGCCAGGCGGGCGCGCGCACGGCTCATCCGTTCCTCCAGTTCCGCCGGCGAAAGCCGCTCCAGGTCGTCACGCGACAAGCCGACTTCATTACCGTGCCGCAAAACCGAGACGGCCCACATACCGGCCGCGTGGGCTTCCTCGACGTCGGCCAGCGTGTCTCCCACTTTGACGAACGCCGACATGGGGTATAGGTTCAGTTTCTGCGCGGCGTAGAACGCCATCCACGGCGCCGGTCTTCCTTTCCCCACTAGGTCCGGGCACACCCACAGGTCGGGTGTGTAGCCGCCCTCGCCGGCCAGACGGACCAGGTCCACCATCATGCCGGTGTCGAAGCCAGTGGTGTTGGCGATCTTGATGCCGCGCGCACGCAGTTGGCGCACCACCTCGGGCACTCCCGGAATCACGTCGCAGTGGCGCTTCAAAACCTCCATCTGCAGCGGCGTGAATTCCGCGTAGAGGCGGTCGAGATCCTCAGGCGCAGGCGCGCCGCCGTTGGCGAGGGCCCACCGCCCGGCCACCGAGCCATCGCTCAGCAGGCTCCAGATGTGATCCTTCTTGTGGGTGCCCATGGGGCCGCGGGCTTCCGCCTCGCTGATGGCCACGCCATGGCGGGCGAACAGTTCCACGAAGGCCACGACGGGCCCGCGGCTGCCGAAATCGAGGGTGGTGCCGGAAATGTCGAAGATGACGGCGCGGACGCCGTTCGGTTGCGTAGGTTGGCTCATTCCTGCTCCTGAAAAGAGTACACGGTGGCCGGCTCTCAAGGGGGCTCTCTCAAGGGACCAGGGCGACGCGCGGCGGGCGCCGGTTTTCGGCGAAGGCGATGGCGGCGTTGACTTCGCGCAACGGGAAGCTAGCCCCGACCAGGTCCTCGAAGGGGAAGCGATTCACGGCGCCAGAGAGAAAAGCCAGCGCGGTTTCCAAGTCCTCGGGCGAGTAGTTGTAGACGCCGACGATCCGGATCATGCGGCGGACCAGTTGTTCGGCGGCCAGTTGCGCCGGACGGCTGGGAAACGTGGCGCCCGCCATCACGAAGCGGCCGCCCATGCGCAGCAGCCCCACGCCGAGTTCGACGGATTCCGGATAGCCGGCGAATTCCAGGCCGGCATCGGCTCCCCGTCCGTCGCTCGGTTCCTTCACGCGCGCGGCAATTTCCGCCGGCGCCAGGGCGCTATCCAGCGCTATATCGGCGCCGAACCGCAAGGCCGTCTCGCGCCGCCGCGGGTCGGGCTCGATCGCGATCACGCACCGGGCGCCCCCGGCGGCCGCCATCGCGCACGCGGTCAGGCCGAGCATCCCGGCGCCGTGGATCACGACGACTTCGTCTTCAAGCGCGCCGGCGTTGCGAAGCACCGCCGCCACGGTGGCGGTGGCGCAATTGGCGGGACTGGCTACGGCGTCGGGGACGCCGGGCGGGACGCGGAATATGGCGGTGCCTTCGGGCAGGTGGCAGTACTCCGCCATGCCACCGATCAAAACCCGGCCGGGCGCGATCTCTTCGTGGCCGAACTTCATCAGGCGCTCGCACTTGGGCCGCAATCCGTGGCGGCAGTAGAAGCACTGGCCGCAACTCCACACCATGGACCAGGTGACGCGGTCGCCGAGGCCAAGCGGCCGTCCGCGATAATCGCGCGCGCCCCGCGGACCCATGCCGGCGATCTCGCCCACCATTTCGTGGCCCAATATGCTTGGCATGGGCGAGTGGCGCCGGCCGGACCAGGAATGCAGGTCGCTGCCGCAAATGGTGGCGCACCGCACGCGCACCAGCGCTTCGGCGCCCGCCAGCACGGGAATGGGAAACCGGTCGAGGGCGAGCGGCTCGCCGGCGGCACGAAACACCGCGGCAAGCGAAGTCGATGGGGAATCGCTCATAGTCTCATCTTCCGACGGTTAGGGTAAACCCAAGAATAACTTCAGATCTTCTCGTGGCGCACGCACTCGTGCGTGCCGCGTCGAGTTTCTACTCGACGCTTCTGCGCCCGTGAAGGCAGGCGTCGGCAAGAGTGCCGACGCGGCACGCACGAGTGCGTGCGCCACGGCAGCACCCGCTTTGCGAGCCCTTGTCACCGCGCAGTTCTTTTCAGTCTGAACTTCGGCATCACAAAGCTGTATGCCGTGTAACGCATTTCGCTCCAGGCCAATTCGGGCAACGGGTAGCCTGGGAACAGCGGCCTCAATACGGGCGTGAACTTCACCCGAACGCGGATGGCGTTGCGCCCCTCGGTCAAGGCGAGAGGAATGAGGAATTCGTCATCGCGGAAACGGCGGTTGGATGTCTCGACGATGTGCTGGGTGGCGCCGAGTTCCTGCCGGCCGCCGGGGCTCGAGTAGACGCAGGTGTTGGAACCGGCCAGGTACCAGATGCCGGCCGGCTTCCAGTCGGGCTGGCCCGGTCCGGCATCGGCGACGAAGACTTCCGCGCGCTGATTGGGGAATGAATAGTCGAGCTTCCGGCGGAGCATGACGCCGAAGTTGCGAGGGTCGATTCGCAGGGTGAACTCCGAGGCCGTTTTGGTGGTGCGGCCGCGATCGGTTTCCGCCGGGTAGATTTCGCGGCCCTCGAAGGTGTCCGGACCCCATTCGTAGCGCGAGGCGATTTGGTAGGGCGCCGAGGCGTCCGGCGACGCGTAGCGATGCCGGCGCTCGCTGGCCTCGTCGCCGACGATCAGTTCGTCGGTTTGGACCAGCGCGGGCGCGGGCAGGCCGTACCAGTAGGTGACGGTCTGGTAATGCTCGGTGGATTCATTGGCGCCGCCGTGCTCCAACTGAATGCGCGCATTCTTGCCGAAGGGCATGAGATCCGCCAGCAGGAAGCGATAAGCCGATTCGATTTTATCCTCGTCACTGACGGCTGCCTGGGCGCTCCTGGCGCCGGTGGGGTGGCCGGCGAAGGGGAGGGTCATAGTTTCGCCGCCCCAGTAATCCCCGCCGCCACCCCACTCTTCGGTGCCGGTGCCTTGCGCTTGCGGGGTGCGGCTGTCATCGAAGAAGAAGCGCGGATCGCCTTCCAGAGTGTTGAGTACGGCCGCGTGAGAGAAGATGAAAGACGTGCCGACGAACTGGCCGGACCAGTCGCCGCCTCCTTCGGTCCGGGTGGTGTCGAGCAGCACCAGATCCTTGCCGGGCTCGGGCGCCGGATGGTCGCGATAGGTAGCGTGAAAATAGCCGACCTGATTGGGCGGATCGCGATACGGCGCGGAGCGAACCTTCCATTCGACATCCGCGATCGGCCGATCGGCGCCGGTAAGTTCGACACGCGCCGAGCGAAAGAAGGGCATAGGGAAGTAACCACTCAGATAGACGCGGTCCGGGCCGTAGCGGACCACCATGGGGAAGGACTTGACGAGATACTCGCGGTTGTCACGGTTGTAGAGAATGCCCGCGCCATAGAAAAGCCCAATGGGAGCGTCAATCGAGGCCGTGCCGCGGCCGTCCCAGGTGACGCGCAGGCGGACTTTGGAGAAGGCCGGCGCCCGGTCGCGCGGGACTGAGAACTCAAGCGCCCGCAGCATAGAGGGGCCGTGCGCGGCGGTCCAAACGGAAATCGTTCGGTTGGCAGGCACTTGAATTCGGCCGGACTGCTCGCGAATGCCGCCCGTGCCAGCCGGCGCCAGATCGGCGCCGGCGCGGCTGACGAGATCGAGCACATCGGCGTCCGGCGGGGTACCGTCCCAAGACGTGAGAGCGCGCGATAGCTTCGCGCCAGCGACGAACTGATGATAGATGTAATAGCCGGTTCCGTAAAAAGTGCGGGAATAAGCCATTCGGAACGATTGCGAGAAGCCGATGGGCACCCAACTGAGATCGGCGCCCTTGGTTTCGGCCCACGTCCACGCCAGCGGTTTGGGGAACGATCGTTCGGGAAGAAACACCGAGCCCTGCGCGGGGTGCAGCGGATCGGCCGTGCTGGTCTCCTCGACGATGCGATCGCGGCGATCCACCTCGTAGTGCCAGGGACTACCGTGCCAGTGGTTGTAGCGGACGAAGTAGAGGACGCCGGGCGATTCGACGTCCAGCGTGACATTGAAATCGTCGGCCTCCTGATACAGGAAGTGGGAAGCGTCGGCGCTCTCGTTGCCGCCGCGCCGGTCGTAGGTACTGCGCATGTAGGCCCGCGCGCCGATGCGCTGATAAGGCCACCGCTCCCACTGGCGATAGGCGTCGGCGCCAACGGGGATCGCCGGCGGCTGGGCAGTGGCGGCCGCGGCCAGGCCGAAGAAGCAAATGATCCATTTCATTTTGAGAAACAGTCTACACCTTGTAGATAATGGGAGCTGGGCCGCGGGGTCGCCATATGCTTAGGGTCAACGCAGGAATAGCGCCACGTTGTTTGATGGGCAAACGTGACGCGCGTCCGCTTCGGTGCAACTGCCACGGGCCGCAGAAGCGTCGAGTAGAGACTCGACGCGGCACGCAGGAGTGCGTGCGCCACGGTGGCATCGGTGGGCCGGTGAATATCCTTCTTTTGATGGTGGCGGTTATGGCCGGTTGCGGTGTGGCGAACGCTCAGGTTACCGCCGCGATTTCGGGCAAAGTCGAGGACGCGACAGGCGGCGAAGTGGAGGGCGCGGCGATCACGGTGACGAGTGTCGAAACCGGCGCGATGCGCACCGCGACAACCGACCAGAAAGGCAACTACACAGTGCTCTCGCTGCCTTTGGGACCGCAGGAAGTGAAGGCGGAAAAGAAGGGGTTCCAAGCGGCTCTCCGGACCGGGATCAATCTGAAGGTGGGACAGGAAGCGGTGGTGAACCTGCGGCTCGAGGTGGGAGACCTTGCGCAACAGGTGACTGTTTCCGAAGCGAATCCGCTGGTAAATACCACCACGAGCCAGACCTCCGGCGTCGTCGACGAACGGGATGTGAAAGACCTGCCGCTCAACGGGCGCAGCTTCGACGATCTGATCGCACTCAATCCGGGGGCCGTCAATTACGGCCTGAAGAGCGCGAATACCAGTACCAGCAACGGGAATACTTTCACGGTGGCGGGACGCCGGCCGGCGGATAACATCGTGCTGCTGAACGGCATCGAATATACCGGGTCGAGCCAGCTTGCGATCACTCCGGGAGGGGTGAGCGGCGAGTTGCTGGGAATCGACGCCGTGCGCGAATTCAACGTGCTCACCGATACATACCCGGCGGAATACGGCAAAAGGTCCGGGGCGCAAGTCACGGTTGTGACTCAGTCGGGAACCAATGCGCTGCACGGGTCGGTTTTTGAGTTTATACGGAACAGCGGCCTGGATGCCAAGAACTACTTCGACCAGGGCTCCATCCCGCCTTTCCGCCGGAACCAGTTCGGTGGGGCGCTGGGCGGCCCTCTGAAGAATGACGAGCTGTTCGTTTTCGGAAACTATGAGGGATTCCGGCAGTCTCTCGCGCTCAGTAACGTCACCGTCGTGCCCGACGCGTATGTTCGCCAGGGAGAGTTGCCGAACGCCGCTACAGGCGTATATTCCACGCCCGCCAATCTCAACCCGGGAATGTTGAAATACACGTCCCTGTGGCCGGCTGTCAATGGCCCCGAGTTACTCGTTAGCGGCGCCGCCAGTGGAGCGGCCTTGTCTTACAACCATCCGCTGGAAGCCGTCCGGGAGGACTTCGGTACGACGCGAACGGATTACGCCGCCGGCGGCCGGGACTCTCTGACGGCCGCTTACACCATGGACGACGGCGATAGCCTGGTACCGCAGGCCGATCCCTTGTTCGCGTCTTATTCGACACTACGCAGCCAGGTGGCCAGCGTGCAGGAGACGCACATCCTGTCGCCGTCAACGATCCAGACGTTCCGGGCGGGCTTCTCGCGCGCGGGTTACAATCTGGATCCGGTTTCGCTGGCATTGTTCAGTCCGGACCTGGCATTTGTTACCGGCGCCGGACCCGGTGGAATTACCATTGGCGGCGGAAACACGACAACCGGATCGGCGGCTTTGACGGCGGCCGGTCCGAATAATGCCGCGAACGTGTGGAACCGGAGAAACCTGTTTACCTTGTCGGACGCAGTCGAGATCGCCAAGGGACGGCATCAGATTAGCGCCGGGGTGTGGTTTCAGCGAGTACGGGACAACGAAAACGGAGCTTCGCGCACGACGGGCGCAGCCACGTTTGCGTCGCTGGCGACATTTTTGGCGGGGACGGTAACTACGTTTCAGGTGGTGCCCGACCCCAATGAACTGGGGTGGAGAAGCCTTTTTGGAGCGTGGTATTTCGAAGATACGATCCGGTTACGCCACAATCTCACTATCCGTCTCGGCATCCGGCAGGAATTCACCACCGGATGGAACGAGGAGTCCGGCAGGGCGGCAAACTACCTCACCGACGGCACGGGCGTGCTTTTGACGGCTCCGCGAATTTCCGGCTCGGCGTTCACCGCGAACAATGCCATCAGGCTGTTCGCGCCGCGCGTCGGCCTCGCGTGGGATCCTTTCGGAAACGGCAGAACCGCGATCCGCGCGGCGTTCGGCACTTACTATTCGCTTCTCGACGACCTCAGCTTTCTGCTGAATTCGCTGCCTCCCGCGAATGGTTCAGCCTCCTATTCCGGTGCGTTGCCGCCGCTCGTTCCAGTGACTCCGGGCGTTCCGCCTCCGCCATCGTGCGGCGCGGGCGTTCCGGCGCCGTGCACCACATTTGCGCCGCAGGGAGTCCAGCCCAACGCGAAAACGCCGACGGTTGAGGAATGGAATTTCAGGATCGAACAGCAGTTGAGGCTGAACACGGTGCTGCGGATCGCTTATGTCGGGTCGCATGGCTACCATGGGCTGCTGAACGTCGATCCCAACAGCATTCCGGCGCAGGTTTGCGAGAGCGCGAGCGGGTGCGCGTCGGGCGGCAACGGCACGGCCAGAGGCACGGTGGCTCAAGGAGCGCTCTACATACCGGTCGAGGCAACCCGGCCCAATCCTTATCTGGGAGCGGGTTTCTTCTGGTATTCGGAGGGCAACAGCAGTTACAACGCGCTTCAGATCGATGTGACACGGCGCCTGAGCAAGGGTTTGCAGGTAAGAGGCAATTTCACATGGTCGAAGAATCTCGATATGAATTCCGCGCCGACCGGCGCGCAGGCCAGCAATGAAGCGCAAATGATTATGGACCGCAACGATCTTCCCAAGGATTGGGGGCCATCGGCGCTCAACGTGGCCGCTCAGGCCAGCATATCGGCCACTTATGAATTGCCTTTCGGAAGAGGCAAAGCGTTGTTTGGCGGCGCCAGTGGCCTCGCGGAACGATTGGCGGGGGGCTGGCAATTGAATGGAATCGCCACATTGCTGAGCGGATTTCCGCTCACGCCACAGGATGGGTCGAACCGCTCGGGTGACGGAGACACCAGGAACCCGGATCGGCCATCGTTGAATCCAGCGTTTACGGGAGCGGTCATTACCGGGAATCCGAATCAGTGGTTCAACCCTGATGGGTTCATTTTGTCGACACCCGGCGCCTGGGGAACTCTCGGGAGAGGGACATACGACGGGCCGGGGCTGGCGGATGTGGACCTGTCGCTGTTCAAGAGAATTGCGGTAACCGACAAGATGAATCTGCAGTTCCGGGCGGAATGCTTCAACATACAAAACCGGGCGAACTTCGGGACGCCGAATGCGATCGTGTTCTCGAGTGGCACGGTGAGTCCATCGGCGGGATTGATTACGAATACGGTGACAACGTCGCGGCAGATTCAGTTCGGGTTGAAGTTGATTTTCTAGCGCACCGGTCTGTCATGAAGTAACTAATTCAGTTGCGGGCAACCGCTCCCTCAGGAGGGGCGAGAAGATCGGCTGCAAGCTAAGAAGCGCAGGCGTAAACGCCTGCTCCACGAAGGTTGAGGGCTTGTGCGGCATGCGATTCGCTCATGACGCGGGCACGGCTGCACGCAGATGAAACTCGATGCGCGTCTCGGAAGGAATGGTCACCTCACCGCGGGTCGACTCTTCGGCAGCCGCGCCCGCGCCGGCCCCGGCCACCGCTCCCTCCGCGGCCCCTTTCTTCTTGTGGAAAATTCCGCCGATGGCGCCGCCCACGGCGGCCGCTCCTCCCACCACTGCCGCACCGGTTTTAGCGCGCAAGGAACCCTCCTGGAGGAATAAGTCGGTCTGCACGGTTTGCAATCGTCCCCGAACCGACAGCGCCACCAGGCGCAGCTCCAGCTTGGGGCGTCCCTTGAAGTGCCCCGAGTCGGCCACGTCCACCACTTCCAACTGGGCATCCGCGCCACGGGGCACCACCACGTTTCCGGCGACCAGCACCGCCGCGTCCACGCTGGCGGAGAACTTCTGGCCGCGGCGGCTCTTGCCCGAATCGATCGGCCCGATGGTGCGGACGGCAACCGTTGTCCCGGCCGGTATCGCCAGGTCGGGCGGAGCCGGCGGCGGCGCCTGCTGCGGGGGCGGCGCCTGCTGCTGCTGCGGCGGCGCCTGTTGCTGCGGTGGCGGTGCCTGTTGCTGCCGGTTCGGTGGATTTCGAGCAGCCGGCTGCTCGACACCGGTCGAAGTATTGCCGGCATCGGCAGGCGCCGCGGCCGGCGGAAGTTGCACCGGCGGAATCTCCACCTGTTGCCTGGCTCCCGTGTCGGTGGAGCCGGTGTTCGAGGCGATGGGAGCCAATGACGTCCCGCGATCCGGCTTGGGATGAAACGGGTGCATCGCGAAATACACACCGGCGCCGGCCAGCGCCACTACGCCGACGCCGAGCAGCGCCAGACGCGGCACGGTCCACGCGAAACCCGGTTTGGACGCCGGCGCGGGCGGTTGCGGCACTTCAAGGGCTCGGACAGGAGGAACCGTGGCGGCCACGGTGTTTCGCGGCGGAGCCTGAGCGATGGGCGCGGCTACGGCAACGCCGGGCGCCGCGCCTACGGCCACGGGCGCCCAGACAAACCCCTCCGGGTCCTCCAGCGCCGCGCCGAACTCCTCGGTTGTCTGAAAGCGCGCGTTGGGGTCCTTTTCGAGAGCCTTGAGAACTGCGTTGACCACGCCTCGCGGGATGTAAGGATAGAACTGGGTGGGCGGCGGCGGCGGCGTATTCACGTGGTCCGTCATCACCTGATAATCGCTGTCGCTCTCGAAGGGGACGCGGCCCGAAAGCATCTCGTAGAGGGTGATGCCGAGCGCATAGATGTCGGAGCGGATGTCCACGCCCCGGTTCGTCACTTGTTCGGGGGCCATGTACCACGCCGTGCCCATCTGGGTGCCCGTACGCGTCATGCTGCGATTGCCCAGCACCTTGGCGATGCCGAAATCCATCACCTTCACGATGCCCTGCCGGTTCAGCATCATGTTGCCGGGCTTGATGTCGCGATGCACGATGCCCACGCGGTGGGCGTAACCGAGCCCCAGCAGCGCCTGGCGGAACAGCGGGACGGCCTCCTGGCTGGGAATGGGGCCGCGCCGCTGAACCATGCTGGCGAAGGTTTCGCCTTCGATGAACTCCATCACCATCCACGCCGAGCCGCCCTCCACCAGAAACGCGTATAGAGTGGCGAGGTTCACGTGGTTCAGGCTGGCCTGCGCGCGCGCCTCGGCGCGAAAGCGCTGTTCCAGTTCCGGATTCTTTGCCAGCTCGGCGGTCAGCGCCTTGAGGGCAACCACGCGGTCGAGCGAAACATCGACGGCCTTGTAGACCACGCCCATGCCGCCCTCGCCGAGCTTGTCGAGAATCTGATAGCCTGCGACCCTGGTACCGATCATCGGACGCTTCCCCGTCTTGTCATTTTGCCTGCAGCGATTGTTCGATCGCGTTCACATACTGAATCGGCGCACCGGACTGGGGAACGAAATTGAAGAGTTTCCCGTCGATGCGCAGGTGGAACGCCGGACGGCCTCGAATCGGCAGCCGGTTCACCCTGACTTCCTCCACCGCCGAAACCGGCAGCGCAAAATCGTCGCGGCGGCCATCGGAGGTGCCGAGAACATGATAGACCACCTGGCCCCCGGCAATTCGCAACTGGCCCCAGCAACTTGGCCACACGTACTTGCTGCCGCCGGCCACCCCGTGATCGTGGTAGACGTCCATCACCGGACTGGCGCGCGCCTGTTGCACGGGAGTTTGCGGCGGCGCAACCGGTGGGGCCTGGCTCTGCGGCGGGGGCGCTGTCTGCGCGGGGGCCTGCGCCTCCGGCGGCGGGGGCGCGGTCTGCGCGGGAGCCCGCGAATGTTGTTGCGGCGGAGGCGAATCGGCCGCGGCAGTCTTCTGCGCCGGCGCCGGCTTGGCCGTGCCGCCGCTATCCACCAGAACGTCCAGTGTGCGCGAGAGCGTCTGTCCGTCGGCGGCCTTCGCGGTGAGCGTAAAGTGGGCGTCGGCCCGAGCGTCGATCACCCGGCTGCCCTCCGCCGGGACCGTGCCAATCGCCGGGCTGATGGTCACTTCGGTGGCGCCAGGGACAGACCAGCTCAGCGTGACCCGCTTTCCCGCGCCAACCGGGTTCGGCGAGGCCGCGAACGCCTGCACCTCGAAGGGCGCCGCGGTATTGTTCATTTCGATTTCCACGCGCTCGGGATTTGGCGCGGGATTGACGATTTGCGACGGCGATACCTGCCCAGCGATGGGGACCGGCAGCGGGCGCTGCGGCTGGGGTTTGAACACGAACCAGCCTCCCATGAGCAGGACCACGGCCGCGAGGGCCGCCACCACCATCCTGCCGGGCCATGTGGCAAACAGAACCGCCAGCCCCGCGGCGGGCTTTGGAGCCGGGGCGGGTACCTGCGGCGGTACAGTCTGAAACGGCGGGGGGGTCCGATATTGCGGAGGCGGCGACTGATGTTGCGGTGGCGCGGCTTGATGCGGCGGAGGCGGAGTCTGCTGCGGCGGCGGGACCCGATACTGCGGTGGCGGAGGAGGAACGGCCGCGGCGCCAGCCACCGGCAGGGCCGCGGTTGCCGGCCAGGCGGCCGGTCCCGGGGCACTGGTTGGCGGCGGCGAGACGGCAGCCGCCGGAACGCCGGCGACGCCGAAATCGTTGGGACGTTCCAGCGCCGCTCCGAATTCTTCCACCGTCTGGAAACGCTCGTCCGGGTTCTTCGCCAGCGCCTTCAGGACGGCGTTCTCGACGCCCTTCGGAATATGCGGGTAGAACGTCGAGGGCGGCGGAGGAGGGGTGTGCACGTGGTCCGACATCACTTGGAACTCGCTGTCGCGCTGGAACGGCGCGTTCGCCGTCAGCATCTCGTACAGCGTTACTCCGAGCGAGTAGATGTCGCTGCGGACGTCGGCGTCCCTGGTGAGTACCTGCTCCGGCGACATGTACCGGCAGGTCCCCACGGGCATTCCCGTACGCGTCAGGCCGCGCTCGCCCATCACCTTGGCGATGCCGAAGTCCATCACCTTGACGATGCCCTGGCGATTCAGCATCAGATTGCTGGGCTTGATGTCGCGATGAATGATGCCGGCGCGGTGGGCATGGGCGAACCCCAGCAGCGCCTGGCGGAACATGGGCACGGCGCCCTCGGCGGGCAGCGGGCCACGGCGGTGGATCAGGTTGGCGAAGGTCTCGCCATCGACGAATTCCATCACCATCATGGAGTTGCCCCCGACCGTGAGAAACGCATAGAGCGTGGCCAGGTTGGTGTGGTTGAGATTGGCCTGCGCCTTTGCCTCGCTGCGAAAGCGCGCCACTAAATTGGGGACCCGCGACAGATCCCCATTGAGCACCTTGATGGCAACCATGCGGTCGAGCGAGGTGTCTATCGCTTTGTAGACCACGCCCATGCCGCCCTCGCCGACCTTCTCGATAATCCGGTAGTTACCGACTTCGGTTCCGATCATGACGGTTCCGGCTGCGCCGCCGGGTACTCCGGTCTGGTCTTCTTCAAGCGGGCGGAGCTGGCCTGCGCCGGCGCCCCGGCCAGGCGGACAATCTGCAAAGTGATGTTGTCCGGGCCGCCGCGATCCCTGGCCAGTTGCACCAGTTGCTGGCAGGCCTGGCGGGGCTCCGATCGAGTAGCCGCGTCCAGCAACTCGGCGTCGCTCGCGAGGCCGTGCAGCCCATCGGTGCAAATCAGCAGCGTGTCGCCAGGCTCGATGGGGATGCCGCCGTCGGGGACGTCCACGGACACGGCGCCGCTCATTCCCAGGGCGGACACCAGTACGTTGCGATCCGGATGCCCGGCCGCCTGCTCCTCGGTGAGGGCCCCGCTGTCCACCAGCCGCTGCACCAGAGAATGATCGTGCGTTACGCGGCGGATGGCGCCGTGGTGGATCAGATACAGGCGCGTGTCGCCCACATGACCGTAATAGAGGAGATCGCCGATCAGGGCAGCGGCGGTACAGGTGGTGCCCATGCCGGCCAGCTCGGGGTGCTCCCGGGCGTAGTCCTGAATGGCGCTGTGGGCGTTGCTGAGCGCCGCGATCAGCAGGTCGGAGGGGTCGCCGGTTCCGTTACTCCACGTCTGCCGCACCACCTCGACAGCGATGCCGCTGGCAATCTCGCCGCCTTCGTGGCCGCCCATGCCGTCGGCCACCACCAGCAGCCGGCCGCGCGCGCGAAACGCCTCGTCGTCGTCCGGCTCGAAGTAACAATAGTAGTCCTCGTTGCGCTCGCGCACGCAACCGGGGTCGGTCAGGTTCGCCAGTTCGATGCCGGGTCGTACGATCATGCCCGCCCTACAGGCACTTGAATTTGAACACCACGTCGCCCACCCGGACCGTGTCGTTATCCTTCAGGTCCTCGCGGGCAACCGATTCCGCGCCCTGGTTCAAGAACGTTCCGTTGGTCGAATCGAGGTCGGTCAAGATGAATTTTTCCTCCTTGTGCCGGATGCTGGCGTGGTGGCCCGACACGGTGACATCGCGAATGATAATGTCGCAGTCCGGCGACGAACCGAGCATGTTCTGGCCATCGCGCACGCGGAAGTCCTCGCCCTTCTGCTCGCCGCCCATGGCCACCAACCAGCCGACCACGGGCGCCTTCCGGACCTCCGACAGCAGCACCGTCTTGCGGCCGGCCGCCGGGGCGGAGGTTGCTGCCGTACCCGGAGCGGGAGGCGCGGTTTCCAGGCGGGTCTTCGCCGCGTCGCCGCCACCGGCAGCTCCGCTCCCTTGAAATCCGGTCTTCTGGCAGTATGGGCAGATCTGCCAGGAATCCTCCATCTGATGCCCGTTCGTACAAAACTTAGCCATTCCAGTCTCCCCGATCTTCCTCAGGACGCGAAGTAGGTAATCACCACCGACCCCTTCTTGCCCAGATACACACGGTCGCCATTCTGCAGGCCCACCTTGCTGACGCGCGGGGACTCCACCGAGTTGATGAACGTCCCGTTGCTCGACCCGCGATCGATCACTACCACGCCATTGTCCACCGGGACGATCCAGGCGTGCTCGCCGGAAACCACGTCCTCGGTAAACACCACCTGGCACTTCGAGCCGTCCCGGCCGAGGAGCAGGCCGGCCTTGGTGACCGGGAAGCGGCGTCCCGCCATCGATCCGCCGGTTACCTGGATGCTGCCGTAGGAACGCTCGGCCGCCGGAGGCAGCCCGGGCTGGGGGAAGTCCACCTTTATCGCCCCACCCGCGGGACCAATACCCGGCGCTCCCGCCATGGCCGGCGCCAGGACCGTCCGCTTTCCGCGCATCATCAGCAGAGCGGTCGCCACCAGCAACACCAGCAGGCCCCCCAGACCCCAGATGATCCACCCGGTGCTCTCCAGCATGCGGCCCATGGCCCCTTCATCGGCGGCACACGCTTCGGCGGCCGCAAACAGGCGGGTGGCATCCGGCTCGTTCGGCAGGATGCGCAGCACGTCGTCCAGTTTCTTTTTGGCGGTCTCGCACTTGCCGGCATCGTAGGTGTCCAGCGCCTCCTGCCAAAGGTTGTCGAAAAGCCCCTGCTCCGGTTTGGCTCCCACCTGGTTCACGAACTCGATGGCGGTGTTGATGGGCACGAAGAAGTTCAAACCGGCCACTTCCGGGCCGAACGTGGCAATGCCGATCACCTCGCCGGCGCCGTTGAACGCCGGACCGCCGCTGTTGCCGTGGGTGATGGCCGCGTCGGACTGAATCACCGGCTGGCCCTTGAAGTCGATCTTTACCGCCGAGACGTGGCCGTTGGTGACCGTGGGCACAAACATTGACTCCATGCCGATCAGGCTCAGGCCCAGAGGCGAAGCCGCGCCCGGATAGCCAATCACGCGCATCGACTCCTGGATATGGACCTTATTGGAATCGCCCAGCCGCACCGTCGGCAGGTTGTTGCCGTCGATCTTGACGATGCTCACGTCCTTGCCGCCCCTGGTGACGGGATCGCTGTAGGCCTTGATTTCGCCGTTGAATCCGGTACGGTTGGCGAGGTAGACCTTCAGCTCGGGCACGCTGTAGCTCATGTGCAAGTGGATGGCCGCGGCCAGCTCATCTTCGTGCCCGCTGAGATCGACATGCGCGGCCTTTTCGTAGAAGGGCACCAGCCTCTCGATCAGAACGGCTTGCCGGATGCTGGCTTCGAGAGCGGCCAGCGCCTCGGCGTCCTTCCGGTTCGCGTCCGCCACCACGTGGCCATTGGTAATTACGTAGCCGTCGGGGCGGTAGATGAAACCGGTTCCAAAGACCGTGTACGGAAGCTCCAGCTTCTGTACCTGATCTTTGATCTGGAACGTCGCCGTGATCTGGTAGGTGACAACCACCAGCACGACTCCCGGAGTTTGTTCGAGGGTCTGCTTTTCGGCCGGATCCAGCCGGCCGGCGGCGGATGCCGTTTGCCAGGCCAGCAGGGCCGCCAGCGCCAGCGGCAGAAACCGGCTGCCGGACCGGACACGCGCGGAAACGGTCGAAGCTTCCAGAGGACTCGCACTCATGATAGGACAGAGATTACCACGCCCAAGGCCCGATTGGTAGTGCCACTTGTACCGGTGGCGCACGCACCGGGTGGGGCAGACTATCGCTTTTCGTGGTCTGGTCAGGCCCCCGCCAGGCCACAGCCGCCCGACAGACGGCCAAAAACGATCGCCTGTCCCCACCCCGCCAGTGCAATCGGCAATGCGGGCCTATATCGCGCGTTCCAGGGTCGCGATATCCACCAGCCCATTGGCGCCGTACAGCGCCGGCAAAAACTTCGCCGCCGGATGCCGCCGCCGCAGCGCAGCCACCTTCATCGTGCCGGCCCGGTACGCCGGCAGGTACATACGCCCCAGCAGCGGATGCCGCCCCCATGCGCCCGAAAGCTTGTCGGCACGCTCCAGCGAGACCAGAAAATCGCGGCGCAACGCCTTCGCCACCGCAGCCTGCGCGGCGCCTTCGCCCCAGGTCAGAAACGACGACTGGTTCTTGGCGTCGTCCTGCAACAACGCCAGCAGCACGCCGATCTGTAAATCGGGATCGGGCAATTGGTCCACCTCAACCACGCCATAAGCCATCAGGACCGCGTTGTTGGCGATGCCTTCGAACAGCGCCGCCGCGCGCGTGTTCATGGTCAGGACGGAAGCTTCGAACCCCACCGCGCGCCGCCAGTAGAGGTTCTGCAGATAAGCGAATGTGGTGACGTGCCCCGGCACCACTTCGTGACTCACAAGCTGCAGGAACTCCGGTAGCGAAATGTCCAGCGACGCGTTGATCTCGTACGTCGCTTCATACTCCGGGCTGCCATCGGCGCGCCGCTTGCGCCCGAGATAGTTCATCGACCCCGAAAACCAGGCGTCGCGAATCGCCAGGAACTCGATATTCGCTCGCGGCACCGTCCGCCATTCGGCCGGCAGATGCGGCGCCACGTTGGCCGCCGTCAATCGATCGAAGTGCCCGATCGCTGCCGCGCTCAACAGCCGGATCGACGCCATCGGCACGCGGTGGCTCGCGCGCCACGCGTCCACGGCCTCTAGCAAATCGCCCGGCCCGCCGAGCAGCTCCGCCACGCGTTCGCGCTTGGCCAGGGGCTGGGAAGGCTCGGGCTCCTGCGCGCACGACGCCCATACACAGCGGTCGTAGAAGACCTTCGCGCCGCGGCCCAGGATCTCCATCGCCAGGTCCCACATGGTCTCGAAGCAGAGCGCCAGTCCCGCGATGTACTCGCCCCGCAACCCGCCCACCTGCCCGGCCGCGCCCTTCAGACCTTCGATGGCGCCGGGGATATCGACCTTCGCCAGGTAGGCGTCAATCGCGGCTACGTCCGGGGCCTTCGCCGAAACGCCGCCCGATTGCCGCACCGGCCCGGCTTCCGGCGCCGTGTACGCCGCTGGCAACGGCTCGTCGCCGAACCACGAATCGGCGATGAAGCGGCCCGTGCCCGATGCGCTCATCACGTCTCCGCCCCACAGCGTGTCTATGCCGAGAATGGCGTTGCCAACCAGTTCTTCGAGTCGCGCGCTCATGCCTTGCTCTCCTTCGTGTGACGGACCGATCCGAACCAAAGGTACCCGCACAGACACGCGAATAACAGCAGGGATACCCATTGCGAAACCAGCTCATTGGCGTAAAACGGCGTGCGGATCCACTCTTCCTTGTATCCCGGTATGAGGCGGCAGGCCGCGCCCGCGACGCCGCCCAGCGCACCGCCGGCCATGAGCCCGCTGGCGATGATCACGCCCCGTTCGCGAACCCCGGCGCCGCGCTCGCCGCCCAGTTTCTGGCTGCGTTTGCCCACATAGTGCGCCACAAACCCGCCCACCAGCGCCGGCGTGTTCAGCTCCAGCGGCAAGTACATTCCCAGGGAAAAGATCAGCGCCGGCACTCCCAGCATCTCCATCACCACCGCGATGGCCGCGCCCGCGCCGAACAGAATGTACGCCACCGGTTGCCGGCTCATGAACCCTTCCACCAGCGCCTTCATGATCGACGCTTGCGGCGAGGGCAGCACCGCGCGCAGATCGCCTGGCGCCGATTCGCCGAACTGGAACGCGCGCGCCAGCATCACGATGGTCAGCCCCACCGCCACCGACGCCGCAATCACTCCCAGGAACTTCACCTTCTCCTGCGCGGCCGGCGTCGAGCCCAGCCAGTAGCCCGTCTTGAAATCCGTCACCGCCTGCCCGGATACCGAAAGCGCCGTGCACACCATCCCCGCCAGCGCCATCACGAAGAACATCCCCGTGGTGCCGGAGAGGCCGAAGCGCAGCAGCACAATCGAGGAAATGATGATGGTCAGCATCGTCATCCCCGACACCGGATTGCGCGCGACCGTGGCAATGGCGTTGGCCGCCACGCTGGTGAAGAAGAACGAGAACACCAGCGCCAGCGCCACGCCCATCAGAATCGCCACCGGGTCGTGCGACAGGCTGCCGAAGATCATCCCCACCGCCAGCGCGCTCAACGCCACGCCGATCAGGATGGTGATCATCTTGATATCGCGGTCGGTGCGTTTTCCGGACGATTTCTCCCCCACGCGAAACGCCCGCAGCGCGACGCCGAACGAAGACGCCACAATGCGAATCGATTTCATGATTCCGAAGATGCCCGCCGTGGCGATGGCGCCCACGCCCACGAAGCGCACATAGCCGCGGAAGATCTCGGTGGCCGTCATCTTGGCGATGGGGATGGCCGCCGGGTACACCGCGGCGGTGTGCTCGCGGCCGATCATCCACACCAGCGGCACCAGCACCAGGTTGGAAAGCACGCCGCCGGCGCACAGGATCAGCGAACTGCGCAGCCCCATCACGTATCCCAGCCCCAGAATGAACCCGATGGCATCGAAGCTCACCGCCACCTTGGCGCGCTCGGTCAGCATGCGCATCGCGGGGACGAACTGAAAATCCACGTATTCCTTCCACACCTGGAAGGTGGTGACCAGAAAGTCATAGATCCCGGCGAGCAACGTCGCCTGCAGCAACAACTTCGCCTGTGAGCCGCCCTTCTCGCCGGTCGCCAGAACTTCGGTAATCGCGGTCGCCTCCGGGTACGGCAGCTTGCCGTGCATGTCGGCCACAAAGTAGCGGCGCAGCGGAATCAGGAACAGCACGCCCAGGCAACCACCGGCTATACAGATGAGGATGGTCTCGATCGGATGCGGATCGAGCTTCAGAATGTAGAGCGCGGGCAGGGTAAAGATGGCTCCCGCCACCACCGATCCCGCCAGGCCGCCGATGCCGGTGACAATCACGTTTTCGAGCACCGTGGACCGCCGCGGGTAGAGCCGCGCCAGGCCGATCGCCAGGATGGAAATGGGGATCGCCGCGTCCATCACCTGGCCCACCTTCAGTCCCGAGTAGGCCGAGGCA
The DNA here is from genome assembly GCA_052148435.1 of Bryobacteraceae bacterium. Lineage (GTDB taxonomy): Bacteria > Acidobacteriota > Terriglobia > Bryobacterales > Bryobacteraceae > JBEKYD01. The sequence goes on along the minus strand of JBKQIF010000097.1, from coordinate 22,462 downwards.
ATCGTGAACACCACGCACAGCAAGACACCCCACCCAATGGAGCGGGGGGTGAGTTCCGCCAGTTTCTCCGAAGCCGGTACCGGCGGTTGGTACGTCTCTCCCGCGGCGAGAGGCGTATAGGCGTTGCTGGGAAGCCGTTTGGCTGGAGCGGCGGGTGCCATTTTTCTCCTGGACTGTCACGAACCCGAATATGCTAGCACCCTGCCCCGCCCTAACGTGGCGCACGCACTCGTGCGTGCCGCGTCGCGCGCAAACCGGCGATCGGAGGCGCATTGGAACTGGTGGAGGACCGGCTGGTTCACCACTCAGTAGTGAAATCTCCAACGGAATTCGGCGTAGATTTGTCGCGGGTCGTTAAAGTGGAATCCTCCAAAGGTCAGGCTGTTGTCGAGTAATACGCGGCGATTCGCCACATTCAGAGCGGTCAACGAGACCCGGTATCTCTCGCCGAAACTCTTTCCCAGGGAAATGTCAAACGTAGTGTGCGGGGGCAGATAGTTCCCCGGATATTGCGCGTCCGGCGTCCCGTTCGTGAATCCCGATCCGTAGTACACATTCGTCGAAGCGAACGCCTGCCAGGGGAGGCTTGCATTGACACCCAGGTTCAATGTGTTTCTCTGATCATGGTCCACCGGCGCAAATCCTGGGGGTGGCTCGCATCCCGCCGGCGCGGGAGTAGGGCAGATCAAGCCTCCGGTGAAAGGCGGTTCGGCCTGTGCGATCTGATTCGAGTAGGCCAGGTGGGCCTGAGCGCGGCGCCAGAGGCGCGGGGAACGCAGCGTGAGTTCCCAACCTTGAATCAAGGCGGCGTCCCAAGTGAGTGGCCAGAAGAGGTTCGATTCGCCGATATTGCTGTGGTCCAGCCAATTCGTCGCGCGCGTTTGAAAGGTGTCGGCGTCGAGTGCCCAGCCTTGGTAAGGAATCGTAACGCCGAATTGGAATTCTTTATCGCGCTCTCCGCGTAAGGGGCCGAAAGTCAGATTCTGGCTGTTGGCTAAATCGATCAAGGGACCGGTAGCAGTCAAGAGTGGAGGCGGTTGATAAAACTCGCCGTAAAAGCCGCGAAAGACCCACTTCAGGCGCGGGACTCTGATGGCAACTCCAAAGCGCGGATCCGTCGCGTTCTCCACGATGGCCGGTTGGGTTCCCCCGCTGACCGACCCGGAGTCGACGTGCGAATAGCGGACGCCGGCGATCAGCGTCAGCCACGAGGTCACCTTAAACCGGTCGCTGAGGAACGCTTCAGCCACCCCGCCGGTTACGGCGCCCGAAGACGGGCCGAAGTTCTGACAGCCGGTACCGCAATCCGTGAAAACGTTATTAAAGAAGTTGCTCTGGCGCTGGGCGAATCCGTACGCTCCTGCTTGAATCTCGTTGTTCTTCAGCACCGTCAGGTCTACGCTTGCTTGCAAGCCGGCATAATTGGCGGCCTGGTTTACGTTCGTGATCGCGGGCGCATCGTTCGGCGAGGCGTTATAGCTGGCCTCGTTGTAATGATAGAAGGGTGAAACTGTCATCCTCACGTTTGGATGGAATGTGTGGATCCAGGAGAAAGTGAGGTAAGCATCGGGTTCACGTTCCCTATCGTGAAGGCCGTAACTGGGATAAACTTGATTTCCGGATGAGTTGGGATCCGGGTCGATGGGGATCTGGTAATAATCCTGGCGCAACGAGGCGGTCAGCCGAAGTTGGTTGGCGGAACTGGCATTGAATATGAAGGACGCGAATCCCCCATAACCGTTCTCCGCGTCGTGAACAACTTGCCCGACCGGTGGCTGCAAACCGTAGTCGCTGCGATTCGCGTTTACACTCGCGTAATACGCGAACCGCTTGGTGTGCCCTCCGAAATTGAGCTGATCGTTCGTTCCGTACCAGTTGCCGAACGAGGTGACGAGTTCCGCCTCATTGTCGCGTTCGAAGCCGCTGCGGGGCACGATATTGAAGATTCCATAGGTGCGATCCCCGTATTCCGCATCGTAGCTGCCTCGCTGAACTTCGAGATAATCGATGTCCTTGGGGTCGATCTGCGGGCCCAGATTGGTGGCGATATTGGTGTTGGGCACGGGTACGCCGTCAATCAGCCAATCGACCTGGTGGCCTCCGCGCATGTGCAGCATGTCGTGGGTTACGTATGCAGCGGGCACGTAGTCGGTGATCATTGCCATACTGTTGGTGCGGTCGGCGCCGGGAGTTTGGGCTATGTCCTCGCGATCGACCAGAGTGGTGGGAGTTACCGAATCCATATTGGCCACCTCTGCTTGGCCGACGACGACGGTAGTTTGATTCAAGGCCGCGATCGCCAGTTGAAAGTGAAGAATCGGCGATGAGCCGGAAGCGACCGTAACGGTCTGCTCCGAAGTCTCGAATTTAGGCTGAGTGACGGTGATTTTGTAATCGCCGACCGGCACGGTGATGAACGAAAACTCGCCGTTATCGTCCGCTTGCGCGGTTTGAAGCCAGTCCGAGGTAATCGCCCGCAGCCTTACCGATGCTCCGGCGATCGGCCGATGCTGCGGGTCGTGTACGATTCCTTGGATTCTTCCAAAAATTGTCGCGTGGAGCAGGGAACCAAATACTAGAAAGACAATAAACCCCTTACAAGAATCTTTCATTCAACCTCCTAGTGGCGACACTTCAAGTGGGGCAGTTGGTGGCGCGGGCTTCAGCCTGTGTGGGACAGTGCTTCGGAGCTGCCCACGCCTTTTTCCGCAACTCGTCAGTTAGGAGAGACGGTCCGGCGGTCCGCGTTTCTGGCGCGAGCGGCTAAACGAAATCCGATACCCCGCGTCGGTCCGCGCACGGCCCGCGGGGCGGCTGAAGAGCAAAGCGAAAATTGCCGGGGGGCTCGCAAGCAACGCGACATTCGGCTCGCCGGGGACGGTATTGGCGGCCGGATAATACGGGCATCTTGGCTGAATCGCTCTAGCTACCGGCCCCAGCGAAGATTCCCGGGCCGCCATCGGCATCATCGAACAATGGTGCTTGCCATTGCGGCGGCAGCACGCGGGTAAGTTGGAGTCCGTATCGGCAACGAGCAGCGGCGCCATCAGCGGGAAGCTGAGTAAGGCCAGTAAGATCGATGCCAGCGCGCGACGCATCCGGAAAGAGTGCCTTCAGGCATTATACATCGCTGCCCTCGGTTTGGTGCCTCACCCGCGTAGCCGGAAGCGGAAGCGCATGTCTTCGCCAAACCACTGGATGTAGTTGGTTCCCCAGCCGTTGTTGAAAAGGCTAAAATGGAAACCCCGTTCCAGGTCGGGCTGGTCTCTGGAAAAGCGTACCGGCAGTTTCTCGCCCAGGGCGACGACGGGCGCGTCCAGGGTTTCGATGGCGAGGGCGCCCTCGGGGCCGTTGTAGCGCACGCCTCCGAGGACGGCGTGCATGGCGCGGTTGCCTCCGGTTACCACATCGAACGGGGAAACGGACGCGCCGGATTTATCCAGCAGCCAGCCGCGAGGGTCGGAAGTCAATGGCTGGAAGCTGAGCCAGAGCGCTTCGGGCATGCGGTTGGAGACTTTGCCGAACCAGGAGAAGTTCATCTCGACCAACGGCTCGGCGTCGGGCAGCGCCAGTTCGAGATACATGTCTCGCGGCCATGCGACCTTGCCCAGCTTTTGCGCCGCGGCATCGTCGATCTTCAATCGCGCCACGATCCTGTGGCCGGCCGCGTCGGTGCTGTGCCGGCATTCGGAAAGGACGGGCAGCCAGGTGCGGCTCTCGGCGCCGAAGCGTTCGATGTTGGGCTTGCCGAAGTCTTTCGGCGCCCAATCTGCTTTGCTCTTCAGATAGTCGTCGAAGAAGCGGTCATAATCGGCCTTCGAGAGCGTCTGATAGGAAAACAGGGCGAGGGGCCGTTGCGGGGAGGCCCAATCGCGCCCGGTCGTTTTGCCGCGCAGGTGGCAGATGGCGCCGGTTTCAGGATCGAGCGCGATCGAGAAATGCCTGGTCTCAATCGGCTCGGCTGGTGGATGCGGGCGCATTCCGGCAATTGCGGGAACCACGGGCTTGAGGCCGCTCACACGCGCGGTAGCCTCGCTCCGAAGCGGTGCTGGCAAGGCGGCAATCGCGTCGAAAAGGTCCTGGCGTTTTTCGTCCCAACTGTGTTGCACCACCTTGTACTTGGGCTGATCGAGCATCTTAGCGAGATCCGCGGGTGTGTAGTGGTCGAAATCCAGCCAGGTTTTGGTGTCGGTGCCCCAGGTGTGCTCCACCTCCAGCAGAAAGCGGCTCAAGAATGCGAGATCGGTGGCGTCGCCCGCCTGCAATTTCCGGTTCGCAATCCACTCGCTCCTGAGCCGGGCGATTTCCCGGTAACGAGCCACCTTGAGCGGGTCGCTGGGCACGCCATAGATCCAGGTATCGCCGATCTCTTCGGTAACTACCGGCAAGCTGCCGCGATACGGCTCGACCGCATCGGCCATGCCGGAAAGATTGGACGCGGCCACCTGAGCGTTGGGGAAGCGCTTCCGTAACCCGGCGTAAATCCCGTGTATCTCGTCGAGCGAATGCGGACCGCTGTTATCGTTGCGAACCTCGATATCGATGGCCAGATCCGACCCCGGCACCTTCACCACGCCGCCATAATCGTGATGGTGGTACACCATTGCGAGCGAGCGGCCCCGCGCATCCTTCCAGACGAAAATGGGCGGAACATCCGGCGGCGTACTGGCCGCGTTCACGCCGATATCGAGAAGCTTGATTCCACGCTCGGCCAGGGGGCCGATGATGGCGCGCGTATGACCGGGTACGTCGGTCATTTTCGCGCCCGTGGTAGTGCGTCCGAAGCGGCGGTCGAGCGAGCCGGCCAGCCCTAAAGCCGCGGCGATCATGGACTGATCCATCAGCTCGGTCTGCCAGGAGAACGGGAGAGCATGCCAGGCGATGTCCCCATCCGCAATGGCCTGTTCCATGCGCTTGCGCTGCCCAGGGGCGGCCTTTTCGAGGTACTCGTGAACCAGCCACGAACCGGTAGTCCAAACGTATCGGTCGCCGCCCGCCTTCCGCATCGTCGCCGCGGTTTCGATGGCTCGCGGGAAATACTGGTCGAAATACTTGCGCACCACATTGGCCTGGGTATCGATGAATCCCAGGTCCAGATGACACTTGAACATGACCAGGACGCGCTTGACGTCCGTATCCGGAACGGCTGGTTCGGTGTCTTGAAAGGCACCCGCGGCCTTCGGAAGCAACGTCCGGAAGGAGGCCGCGGCAAGAAGATTGGTAAAGAAAGTTCGGCGTCGCATGGCGGTTTGGAAGCTATGGGCGAATGACGCCCTTTTTCAGCAGAACATTGCCATAGAGCCGCGTTTCTCCGGTGGCCACAATGGCGAAGGCGGCGCGCGACCGTTCGTAGAAATCGAACCGGTCGATGGAGGCGATTTTGATACTCTTCGCCTCGGCGTGGTCGACGGCCTGCTGGAATTCCCGCACCGGCTCGGGAACGGTTTCCGGCTCGCCGACGACCTGCATGACGGCGACGGGCGAATCGACGAACTCGTCCAGCGGCAGCAGGCTCAGCACTGCTTCCAGCACGCGCGTGGCGCCCACCGCTTCCAGGCGGACCAGCCTGCGTGCCATGGTCGCGGCCGGAAAATTCGCGTCCACGATTGCCAGCTCATCGCCATGACCCATGGCGGCGAGCGCGAATAGCAACTCCGGACTCAGAATAGGATCCAGGTTTTTCAGCATTGGTTCATCTCGATATTAGACCTGTCACTGCTCCAGCAACACGGCTGCCGACCGCGCGGGAATCGTCAGCATATCCGATGCGGGCTTGCCCTCCGGCTGGGCGTTCGCCACAATTACGCTAGCACACGAGCGGGGTGAGGTAGCATTGGGTGAACATGCACGAACATTACAATGCGCGCTACGTCTGGCTGCTGGCCACGGTGGCGGCGCTGGGCGGACTGCTGTTTGGCTACGATTGGGTGGTCATCGGCGGCGCCAAGCCTTTTTACGAAAAGTTCTTCCGGCTGGACTCGGAGCAAGCCATCGGCTGGGCCAACAGTTGCGCGCTGCTGGGTTGTCTGGCGGGCTCCGTATTGTCCGGGGCGGGCGCGGACCGGTTCGGGCGGAAAAAACTGCTGATCGGATCGGCGGTGCTGTTCGCGGTCTCTTCGGTGGCTACGGGCTGGGCGCAAACCTTCGCTCAGTTCGTAACGTGGAGGATCGCGGGCGGCGTTGCCATCGGGATTGCTTCCAACGTTTCGCCGGTCTACATCGCCGAGATCAGCCCGGCTCCGTGGCGGGGCCGGATGGTGGCCATGAACCAGATGACCATCGTAGTGGGCATTCTGGCCGCGCAGATCGTCAACTGGCGCATCGCCAAACCTGTGGCCGCCGGAGCGACGGCGGAAATGATCCGGCAATCCTGGAACGGGCAGGCCGGATGGCGGTGGATGTTCACCGCGGTGGCTGTTCCCGCCGTCATTTTCCTGGCCGGCGCGTTATCGATTCCGGAGAGCCCGCGATGGCTGGCGACGCGCGGACAAAAGGACCGGGCGCGCCGGACGCTGGCGCGCATCGGGGGCGGGGAATATGCCGATCGGGAACTGGGCGAAGTGCTGGCCGCGACAGCCCACGAGCGGGGCAGCCGCTGGGACGAGCTGCTGACGCCGGGCGTGCTCAAGGTGCTGGGCATCGGCGTTTTCCTGGCGGTGTTGCAGCAGTGGAGCGGGATCAACGTAATCTTCAACTACGCCGAAGAAATCTATCGCAACGCGGGCTACGGAGTGAACGACATTCTGTTCAACATCGTGATCACCGGCGCCATCAACCTGGTGTTTACGCTGGTGGCGCTGGCCTTCGTGGACCGTTTGGGGCGGCGCGTGCTGATGCTGGCCGGCTGCGGCGGCATTGCCATTTGCCATTCCCTTCTGGGGTTCTCTTACTATTTCGGATTGAAAGGCTTGCCGGTGCTGATCTGCACGCTGGCGACGATCGGTTGTTACGGCATGTCCCTGGCGCCGGTGACCTGGGTGCTGATTTCGGAGATTTTTCCGAACCGGATTCGAGGCGCGGCTGTCTCCATTTCGGTCTCCGCGCTATGGATCGCCTGTTTTGTGCTCACGTTCACCTTCCCGATTTTGAACCGGGCGTTGGGCCCGGCCGCTACGTTTTGGTTGTACGCGGGGATTTGCCTGGCCGGGTTTGTGTTCATACAGCTCGCAGTGCCGGAAACCAAGGGCAAGACGCTGGAAGAGATCGAAAGGGAATACGCCGGGGTTTGAGAGGCGGCCGGTCGTGGCGCAGACCGTCAAGCGGCGCGCGGACTAAGAATCCACCCCGCCTCGGTAAGCTTCGGCGCCCCCGCTGGAACTCTGTTCCCTGGCCGCCTGCGTGGCCAGTTCGTCGCAGCGGTTGTTATCGGCGTGCGAGGCGTGACCTTTGGTCCAGGTCCAGGTGGTTTTGTGCCGGCTCGCCTGTTCGTCCAGCTCTTGCCACAGATCCTGGTTCACCACCGGTTTCTTGGCCGCCGTCATCCAGCCTTTGCGCTTCCAGTTGTGAATCCAGGTGGTGATGCCGTTCTTCAGATATTCGGAATCCGTCACCACTTCCACCGCGCACGCTTCTTTCAACACGCGCAGCCCCTCAATGGCCGCGGTCAGCTCCATGCGATTGTTGGTGGTGTGCGCCTGGGAGCCCCACATCTCTTTCTTGCGGTCGCCATAACGAAGGATCGCGGCCCATCCTCCGCGGCCGGGATTGCCCAGGCACGCGCCGTCGGTAATCAACTGGACTTGTTTCACTGGGCGGTCTTCACCGGGGTAAGTGCTTCGGACTGGAAAAATTCGTCTACCAGATCGAGAATGGCCGCCGGTTCCACCGCATGGTAGATGGCGGCGCGAAGCTGCGCCCCATGGCGTACGCCGTGAGTGAAGTAGGTTGCGAACTGTTTCATCTTTCCGGTAGTGTCGCGCTCGCCGCGCCCGATCAGCATCTCGTAATAGCGGCGCATCATTAAGTAACGGTCTTCCTCGGTGGGTTGATCGTAACTGCCGGTTTCCGCGTACTGCGCGATCTGGCGGAAGATCCACGGATTGGAGCTGGCGGCGCGGCCGATCATGACCGCATCGCAGCCGGTTTCCCGCACCATGCGGACGGCATCCTCCGGCGTAACGACGTCGCCGTTGCCGATCACCGGAATCTTCACCGCGGCCTTCACTTCCCCGATACGGCTCCAGTCGGCCCGCCCGCTATAGCCCTGCTCGCGCGTGCGCGGATGCAGCGCGATGGCATCCAGTCCGCATTCCTCCGCCAGCCGCGCCATGCGCACCGTCACCAGCTCCCGGTCGTTCCACCCGGCGCGATACTTTAAGGTGAAAGGAATCGAGATCGCCTGCCGCACTTCGCGCAGCAGCCGCTCCACCAGCGGCAGGTCGCGCAACAGGCCGGAACCGCCGTTGCACTTGACGACCTTATTTACCGGGCAGCCGAAATTGATGTCCAGGACATCGAAGCCCAGTTGCTGGCAGACCCGCGCGGCGTCCGCCATTACCGCCGGGTCGGCGCCGAACAATTGCGCCGAAATAGGATGCTCTTCCGGATCGAATGCCAGGTGGCGCAGGGTCCTCGAAACCTTGCGGCCGGCCGACGCCCTGACTCCGTGCGAGCTGGTGAATTCGGTCATCATCAACCCGCAGCCGCTCAAATCGCGGATGAAGCGGCGGAACACGGTGTCGGTCACGCCCGCCATGGGCGCCAGTACCGTGGCCGGTGCGATGCGCATCTTACCAATCGAAAAATGGTCCGGGAACTTAATCATGAAACCGCGCGGATGATCTGATTTTAACGTTTCCCGGATAGAAACGGAACTTTCGGCGCAGGCGTCCATCAGCACTAGGAGCAACTATGCGGCCGGTACATATCGTGATTCTGGTGCTGGCAGGCGCCTTGGGCGGAGCCGCGGTGATGGATGTGGTGGAACTGCGGCGGCAGCATCCAGGCAACCTGGCGCAGACCAATCCACCCGCGCCGGGCGCACCCGCCGCGGCCATCCCCGCTTCGGCGCCCGAACCCGCCGCCGCGGCGGAGCCCACGCCCACGCCGCCGGTGGAACCGGTCCCGGCCGCCAGCCCCGCTGCCCAGCCCGCACCAGCCGTGGCTCCGGCGCGCCGCCAATCGTCGCGGCCATCGCCGTTCCATCCGCGCACGCTGGCCACCACGGAACCGCCCGCCCACGCAGCACCCTGGGCTCGCCCGAGCGATCCGCCGCCGGTGAGCCCGCCGGCGAGCGCGCCGCCGCCGCCCGCCGCCGATCCCGAACCGATGGCGCCCGCGCTTCCGGTTCCTCAGCTGGATCCGCAACCTATGGCAAGCGCCGCAGGCCAAAGGCCTACCCCACGCGACGCCGCTCCACCCGCACGCCCCGAGACGGAGAACGCACCTCCGCCTCCGCCTCCGCCTCCGACTGAGCGAACCCCCAGCACAGTGACGCTGAACGCCGGGCTGTCGATCCCGGTGCGCCTGTTGGACGGCCTCTCTTCGGACCGGAATGCTCCCGGCGATCGGTTCACCGCCACGCTTGACCACGAGCTGGTTGTGGACGGCTTCGTGATTGCCGAGCGAGGCGCGCGGGTGGAGGGCCGGGTAGTGGCCTCCAATCCCGGCAAGCTGGGCAACGCCGCGGGCATCGCCGTGGAGCTGACCCGCCTGAATACTTCCGATGGCCAGCAGGTGGCGATTCATACCGATAGCTTTGAAAAGCACGCCGAGCCCAACCGCAACGCGGACGTCGAAACCGTGGCCGGCGGCGCCGTGCTGGGTGCGGTCATCGGGGGAATCGTGGGCGGCGGCAAAGGCGCTGCCATCGGGGCCGGCGCGGGCGCGGGAGCCGGGGCCGGCGGCGTAGCGCTCTCGCGCACCCGCCCGGCCGCGCTCCCGCCCGAAACCCGCATCACCTTCCGCCTGCGAACGCCGGTAACGCTGACCGAACACCTGGGCGGATGAGGAGCTTGTTCACAGGCTAAAGCCTGTGCCACCTGAATCAGCCGGTGGCACAGGCTTTAGCCTGTGGAAGGGCAGGCGAAACCTGCCCCACAAGAAGGAAGCTACGCGAACAACACCGTCCAGCCGCGCTCCCGCCGGTTCAGGTGCGGGGCGTGCGCAGCCACGTCGGCGATGAACCCGGCCGCGTCCGCCGGCGCGATGCGCACTTCCGACCGCGCTCCATAGCGGATGCTCACCCCATCCACCGCCAGCGCCGTGCTCACGCCCGTGCACGGCGCGACCAGGGTAATCGCATCGTAGGGAATGAAACGCCGTATCAGGCCGGTCTGGACGATCAGGCCCCGCGGGGTGGTTCGATACGTTTGCGGGTACAGGCACAATATCAGAACCAGCAGCGCCGGACCGCCGACCCAGTACAGGCCGGCGGTCAAGCTGATTGCCACGCCTGCCGCCACGGCCAGGATCAACCACCAATCGCTTTTTCCGTAGTGCGTCATACCGCGCTACCTTTCGCTCCTTTTGGCTTTCAGACCGGCCAACAGGCGCTCCACCTCGTCCTGCTTTTCCAGCACGGCGAAGCGCTCCTCCACGTCGTCGCCCACCAGTTCGGCGGTGGCCTGCGCGGTCGATTCGGTATGATCGACCTTGTTCTTCATGCGCTCGAACGCGGCCGTGGCCGTATCCCCGCCCATCGGGTGGCCGGCCTCGGTGGCTTTGTTCATGGCGCGGGCGCGGCGGTGCTGGGCGATCAGCACGTCGCTTTTGGCGTGCGCCTCGGCCAGCTTCTGCTGCAGTTTGAGCAGGGCGGTTTTCAAGCTCTCCACCTGCAGCTTCTGGTCTTCCACCTGTTGCTGGAAGCCCGTGGCCATATTCCGGTAGCTCATGGCGCGCTCGAGAGCCGCCCGCGCCAGAGCGTCGTCTTTCTTGTCCAGGGCCAGGTCGGCGCGGTGCATCCACTGCTTTTCGCTTTCCGCGGTTTCCGCCAGCCTTTTTTCCAGTACGTGCTGGTCGGCGATCGAAATCGCCACCTGGGTCTTGACCTGCAACAGTTGGTTCTCCATATCGAGAATCACCTGCTTGATCATTTTTTCCGGATCTTCGGCCTTATCCACCAGGTCGTTGAGATTCGCCCGTATGAGGGTTGAGACTCGCTCTAACAGTGCCATGGGATACTCCTTACTTACTCAGACTTTGGTTTCGGTGCTTTGTCGCCAATAGTTCGGATCTTGGCGAACAGTTCGCTGAACGGCATGCCGGACAAAGTTTCAAACAGGGCTGGAACCTGCGCGGCCATCTTGGTCAGGTCGCCGGTGATCTTGTTCAATCCGGCGGTGTCGCCGCTGCCGGTCGAGATCACCGTGATTTTGTCCACGTTGGCCAGCGGCGCGGCCAGCGCTTTCACGATTTCGGGCATGCTGGTGATCAGCTTGTCCACGATTGCCGCCTGGTTGAATTCCTGGTACGCCGCCGCCTTGACGTTCATGGCCTTGGCTTCGGCTTCGCCCTTCTTGAAGATGATCTCGGCTTCGGCCTCGCCCTGCATGCGGATGGATGCCGCCTTGCCTTCGGCTTCGATGGTGAGCCGCTGTTTTTCCGCCATGGCCAGGGTTTCGATGCGCTGCCGCTCGAATTCGGCCGCTTTTAGCACGGTAGCCGTCAGCTCGCGATCGCGGCGCATGATTTCGGCTTCCTGCACTTTGACTTCGTGTTCCTTTTCGATCTGGTGAATGGTGACTTCCTCGGCGCGCACCTGTTGCTGCATCACGTTGGCCTGGATCTCGTACGCTTTGTCGGCCTGCGCCTGCTGCTTCTTCACCAGCTCCTGGTATTCGGCTTTCTTGACTTCCAGGTCGCGGGTCGCTTCGGCCTGTTTGGTCTGAGACAGGGTTTCGGCCAGCACCCGTTCCTGATCGGCATTGGCTTTGGCGATGGCCGATTCGCGCGCCGCCTGGGCACGCTTGATGGCGGTATCGCGATCGGCTTCGGCGGTGGCCACGTCGGCGTCGCGCTTGATGCGGGCGATGTCCGGCCGGCCCATGTTGGTGATGTATTCGTTCTTATCGCGAACTTCCTTGATGGTGAACGAAATCACTTCCAGGCCCATTTTGGTCATGTCGTCGGCGCAGGTGGAGCGCATTCGGTCGCCCACCATTTCCGGCTGCTTGACGATCTCTTCCACCGTCAACTGGCCGATGATGCCGCGCAGGTGGCCTTCCATCACCAGGCGGATCAGGGCTTCCCTCTCATCCGGCGACTTGGTCAGAAACTGCTCGGAAGCGGTCAGAATCGATTCCGGATCCGACTTCACCTTGATCTGCGCCACCGCTTCCACGGTTACGGCCACGCCCTGCCGCGTGTAGAGGTCCTGTTTGGGAGCCACGTCGAACGACATCAGCTCCAGCGACAAGCCGCGGCAATTCTCCACCATCGGGAAAATCACCGTGCCCCGGCCCTTCACCACGCGGGTGCCGCGGAAGCCGTAAACAATCAACGCTTCATGCGGGCCGGCCTTGCGGAACAGCTTGGCCAGCGCGCTCAGAAGGAACAGCAGCGCCAATATCCCCAGCGCCACAATCACGTACATTTCGTTGTTCATAAACTTCAACCGGTTTTCCTCGCGTTCGCTTTTCGCCGAACGCTACTCGAACTCGTCCGCGGGGTCCACCCACGGGCGCACGTACGCTATGCCTTTCTCATAGCGGGTGACGATTACTTCGGTGCCTCGGGGGATAGCCGCGCCATCCTCGGAGCGCGCGCCGGCCACGCGGCGCGTGCCCTCCTGCGAATAGATCAACTCCCCGGTGCCGCCGGGACGGATGGAAATGCTCAACCGCCCCAGCACGCCGACCATGTCGTAATCGGCGGGGTCGAGCGGCGCCTCCTGCGCCATCAGCACCTTGGCCAGGAACCAGAAGGCGATCGAAGCCGCTCCCAGTCCGCTCAATACCGCCACGCCCAGCGCCACCACGTACCAAACCGCGTAGTAGCGCGACAGCAGATAGCCCACCCCGCCGAACCACACCAGAAACGCCGCCAGCGTGGCGAAGTTGAACACCGGCGTGCCCCTGGCGGCGTGCGGCGCCTGCAGCCCGTGGGGCAAATGGAGATGCGGCACGTGCAGGTGCGTGCCGCCCGCCAACAGCGCCAGCACGCTCAACCCGAAGCCCGCGATGAAACAAGCAAAGTAGAAATCCACCCAAGTCATGATTGCCTCCTGGCTTCGGCCGGCCGCAGCACCTCGAGCAGCCGCTCCGCCAGCCCGGGATTTTCCAAAATGCGGCTCAGCACGACCAGGCACATTCTGGAATCGGCGTGTTTGGCGATCCCGAGCAGCGCCCGGGACAGCTCCGGTTCACGGCGAAACCGTTCCGCCCCCGAAATCAGCCACAGGTCCAGCTTGTCCTCCAGCGCGCCCACGTCCGAAATCAGCTCGTTCTGAAATCCCTCCGGATCGTCCACCAGGTATCCCGGATGTACCTGGAAGAACCGCGCCAGCAGCATCCGCGTGGAATTGGTCAGGTGCGGCCGCGCTCCGCTTTCGATCTGCGAGAGGTAGCTTTGACTGATCGACTTGCCCAGTTCCTTCCGGATCAGACGCGCCATCTCCTGTTGCGACAGCTCCCGTTTGAGCCCGCGCAGCGTACCTTCCACCTCGCGGAGGTAGCGAAGTTTTTCTCCCAGCTTCATAGCGACGATCACTCTTTATCGCAATATGAAATCAATATATTGCAATTTGTGATTGTCGTCAAGAAAAATATTCGCAATGGGCTCAGGGGGATACGGGCGGGGTGGTTAGCTTCGTGAGGAGGAAAATGCCGAACGAGCCCCTTTCGGGGCAGGGAAATGAGCGTGACCGAAGCTGTCGGCTTACGGCCACGGCGGAGCGGCGATAGCTGACTGCTTTAGTTATTGTTGTTATTGTCGTTGCCGCCACCGCTGGCGTCGCGACGTTTCAGCGTGGGACGGTCGTCACCGTCGTCGGTGGTAGTGGTGCCGCCGCCGGGATCGACCGGGCCGTTGGTGTTGCGGCGCAGGCGCGGCCGGTTCGGATCGTCTTTCGAATCCGGTTTGCGGCGGTTGTGCATCATGGCCAGGCGGTCCCTGACATCGTTAAACTCGGACGTGTTGACCACGTATTCCGGTTGGGACTTCAGAATCGTACCGATCTCGTTCTGCGCGGACTTGATGCGGTCGTCGTTCATCGGGTGGGTCGAAAACACCTTGGAAATCGTCCCGGGCTTTTTCTTTTCCATGGTTTGGAGCTTTTCGAAGAAGTCCACGAACGCGTTCGGATCGTAGCCGGACTTGTACATATACTGCAAGCCGAAGTAGTCGGCCTCTTTTTCGGCGCCGCGAGTGAAGGCCAGGTATCCCATGGGGATTGCCAGGCCCATGCCCTGCCGGATTGCGTATCCCGTCCAGCCGCCCAGGAAGATCGATCCGGCGATGGCGCCGATCTGCATCATGTCGGCCTTAGTGGCGTTACGCGTGCCGTGGCGGCAGGCCACGTGGGCGATTTCGTGGGCCATTACGCCGGCCAGTTCCGCCTCCGTGTCGGCTTTCAGAATCAGCCCCGAGTTCACGAAGAAGAAACCGCCTGGCAAAGCAAACGCGTTGACTTCCTCGGTGTCCAGAACCTTAATGGTGAACGGCACCTTGGCGTCGGAGTTGCGGACGATGTTCTGGCCCACGCGGTTGACGTATTCGGCAATCGTCGGGTCGTCGATGATTTTGGCCTGGCGTTCGACTTCCTGCGCCAACTGTTTGCCCAGAGCGATTTCGTGCTCAAGCGAATAGAAGTTGACGCCACCGGAAACGTCGCGCTCGCCGATCGCATCGGGGTCTTTTTTCTTGTCGTCGGCCAACGCGCCCGGAGCCGACAGGCTCAGAGCGGTAACGATTGCGAGCAGCGATGCGAATCCACGTCTCATAATCGGAAACTCCCGCTAGATACACTATACGCCGAAAGTGGATGGAGTTGCGTAATCTTAAATGTTAAACGTGGCGCGCGGGCTGCGGGTTTCAGCCAATCGGCGGGGTTTAGTACAGGCCGACGCTAATGACCTTGCCGCCGGTATCCACTAAAATGTCCATGCGGCGGTTGAGATAGGAGTAGAACTTTCGCCCTTGCGCGGCGGTGGTGGCGGTCACGTTGGCGCCCCACACACGCCGGCAGTCCGTCCACATCAGGTGGAAGGGATAGGCGAATACTGTGCGAAGGGTGGCTGTTTCGGTGTCGAAATCGAGCTCGAGTTCCCGGTAACGGCCGGTGGGATCGGTAAAGGCGAAGATTTCCCCGTTTTCCTGATTTGCGGAGTCGTAGGCTGGCCGCTGGCGCACCGGTTCGCCCAGCAGAAAACGGGCATCGTCTTCCGTCCAGTGGCCAATCAACTTCTGGCAGAAAACCGCGCTATCCGTCTCGAAAGACGGTGGATAGATGTGTCGGAGAAGGGGCCGCGGGGAATCCTCGATGGCCGTTTGCCGGGTGCTCAGGGCCGCCAAACTGGCAGTCGCGACCGCCGACGGTGCAGTTTCGTCGGCTGCGGCTTCGCTGGGGTCGCCTCCGGCCCCAGCCGTAGCGCTACGTTCTGACTTTGCCCGAGTGGCCGGAAGCGGGGCCGGACCGGGAAGCCGAACGATCACGTCGCCGTCGGGTTCCTCGTTCCGCAGTACCGGCGCGCTGGAATTGCTTTCCTGGGCCTTTTGCCCTCCGGAGGAACCCGCGCCTTGTATCCAACCGACGCTCGAAGCGAGGAAAGAAACGATGCAGAGAAGTCTCATATCCTTGGCTGCGGGCAGTGCCCGAGGAATTCTCAATCCTCAGGTTAGCCGCCCCCCCACCGCGATGCGAGGCTGAATTTGGGAAGCAAGACGGCAATTACTAACGTTAGCTGAGGGACTGGCGGGAACGTATCGGAGTCGAACCGATCGGCGGCGGATTGCGCCGCCCGTTGGTTTTGAAGACCAGGCCCACCACCGGATGAGAAACGCTCCCGATCGTCAGCCTAGCAGGTAAAGCCGGACCGAGTCTGCCGTTTCCTTAACTTTTCTTCCCCTCAGCCGACCCGGCCGGGCGGAATAGGCCTTAGCCCGGACGCCGCAAAAACCTAGAAACGTTCGAGCGCTTTGCGGGCGATTTTCTCGGCGGCCTGGGAAACCCGATCGGGTTCGCCGAATCCCAGCACGGAGACGAGCACGTAGTCGTGGCCACCGCGAATTACGTGTAACTGTGTGCCGGCGCCGTCGATATCCAGGTAGAAGGCGGTGGTTTCGGCTGGCGTTCCCGCCGCCGTCTCCGCCAGATGGGCTTCCCTCAGGCGGCCCTCGGGAATGGCTCGTTGCAGGCTGGCCGCTTCGGCGTGCACATCCAGGCGCGCGCGCACGCGCTCCACGGTGATGGTGACGATTCCCGAACCGGCCGCATAGTCGCAGCTCGAAGAGTCGCCGCTCGTGTCTTCCTTGCCCCGCCCCACCGGCCGGCCGAGTGCTTGTTCCACGTCGGCACGGGTCACGACCGTGCAGGCGGCGGGGAAACTGAGTGAGGAGGGCTTGTTTGCGGGCGCGCGGCCATCGCCGGAAAACGCCACCAGCAGCGGCAGGTAAAAGAGAACCGTCACGCCTCTATTGGAAAGCCGCGCGGCCCCGCGAACAAGACTGAGGCGTACCTGCGGACTGCCAGTACTCCTTTAAGCTTTCAGCCATCGGCAGCCGGCGATCGGCTCCGGCGTTAGCTGACCGCCGACCGCTCCCGCTCAATCCAGCCAACCGGCCGCGCAACGCATTCCGGCCTCCAGGACGGCTCCATAGCGGCGTTCGCGTCCGCGGAACTCGCGGATGGTGGCGGCCAGATCCTGCGGACCGAAATCGGGCCACATGGCGCGGCTGAAAACCAGCTCCGCGTAGGCGCTTTCCCATAACAGAAAATCGCTCAAGCGGCGTTCACCGCCGGTGCGGATCAACAGGTCGACCGGCGGTCCCAGGCGCTGGTCGAGGCCGGCGCGGGAGAGTTCGGAGCTGCCGCGCGCCGCCGCCAGAATGGCTTCCCGCCCGGAATAGTCCAGAGCCACCCGCAGCCACAGTCTCGTGCCCTGGGCCGTAGCCGCTTCGCTGGCGGCAATGGCGGCCACCAGCGGCGGCGGCAGGCGGTCGCGGCGGCCGATGGCTTCCACCCTCACGCCCTCGGCCACGCACCGCGGCGTCTGGGTTTCCAGGTACCAGGCCGCCAGGCGCATCAGGGCCTTCACTTCGGCGGGCGGCCGGCGCCAGTTGTCGCTGGAAAAAGCGAACAGGGTCAGGATGCCGATCCCGCTCGACGGCGCGGCTTCCACGATCCGCCGCACGCTTTCCACCCCGGCGCGATGCCCGGCCACGCGCGGCAATCCCCGGGCCAGCGCCCAGCGCCCGTTGCCGTCCATGATAATCGCCGTATGCAAAGTATTTTGTGAATTAAAGTAATCGGACATGACTAAACCCGTTCTTGAAATGGATTCCGCGGAAATCAGCGCTCGCGCATCGCCTGAATCAGGGCTTCCATGTGATCCAGATACCGGTCGAGCGCCTTGCGCCCCGACGCGCTGAGCCGGTATTCGGTTTTGGGCATGCGCCCCGCGAACGACTTGGCGCATTGAAGATAGCCGGCCTCTTCGAGCTTGCGGGCATGCACGCTGAGATTGCCGTCGCTGGCGTCCAGCAGTTTCTTGAGGTCGCTGAAGGTGAGCGACGGGTTGACGGAAAGTGCGCTCAGTATCCCCAGCCGCAACCGGTCGTGAATCAAGCGGTCGAGTTTGGGCGTGTTGCCCGCCGCCTCGATTACGGTTAGAACTGCCGCTTTGCGTTCGCGCGGCTTGGATGCCGCGTTGTTTCTAGCCGCCATATTTCACCGCGATGATGGTGCCGAACACGATGTGCAATCCGCCGAAGCCGGCCGCCAGCAGCGCGTCCGGGGATACGCCGCGGGCCGACAGCGCAAACGCTCCCGCCAGCATGAAGCAGGCGCCCATGAGCGGCACCACTCTTACCGACGCGGCGCCGCCGGAGATCACCGCCGCCCCATAGAGCAGCAGCCAGACCCCCGGCAGCAGGGAGCACAAGCCGGCCTGGTACAGCGCCCCCGTCATCACCGCGCCGGCCGCCATGGCTGGCGCAAATCCGGCCACGAACTTTCGCCCCGGCCCGGAAAAAAGCGGCAGCCCCGCGCGGCGGCTCTTCCAAAGTGCGCCGGCGGTTCCGATCCCGACCGCCGCCACGGCCGCTAAAACCCATACCGCCAGCCACGTAGCGGGCTTGGTTTCTCTTTCCGCCAGCCACGCCGCCGCCAGCGCGGTCGAGCCCATCAGGACTCCGCCCAACCCCGGCACCGCGGTGAATTCTCCCGCCCGCTCCATGGCGCGGCGAATGTACCGCAGGTTGTCCATGGCGTACGCGTCGAGCGCCACCGGCTCTCTTCCCGATCGGGCCATGACCTCAGCATACGCGGTTGGCGAATAAGTTTCAAGTACTTTTTGAAACAAAGGCCATGAAAGCGCGTAGGCGCGGCGGATTGGCTGGCGTCACTCGCCGGTGACGGCCGCCACGATCCGCTGCACCATGCCGTCCATGGCCTGGTTGCGATACCAGCGCCAGACGAGCACGATATCGTGGTCGGGATCGATCCAGATGCAATTGGATCCGTTGCCGAGAGCCGCAAAGCTGGTTGCCGGCCCGCTGGGCCATTGCTTCTTTTGCGTGTTTAACCACCAGAGATAGCCATAGTCCGGGCCGTGCTCGCTGGGAGTGACGGCGTTTTTCAGCCATTCGGCCGGTACCAATTGCCGCTTGTCCCACTTACCGCGATTCAGGATGAGCAGGCCGAAACGCGCCAGGTCTTCCGAGCCGATCCACAGCCCGCCGCCCCAGCGCGTGCCGCCGGATACCGAAGCGACGCGCCGTCCCCCGGTCTCGACCACCGAGTTGTCATAGCCCAGCCAGCGCCAGTCCGCCGAAGCTCCGATGGGATCCATGATCCCGGTCTTCAGCACTTCGGGAAGTCCCTTGCCGAACAGCCGCAGCAGGGACAGCGACAGGCGGTTGATGCGCACGTCGTTGTACTCGTAATATGTCCCCGGCTGGTGAATCTCGCGCGCCTCGTGGCGGCCGTTGCCGAACTGTTCGACGCCCACAAAATCGGCGTTTTTGCCCCACAGCGTGCCCTCCCATTCGCTGGTCTGCTGCAGGTGGTTCTTCCAGGTGACCTTGGCGTTGTGCGGCGAATCGTAACCGCCGTCGTGAATGTATTGGGCGACGGGGTCGTCGACGTTGCGAATCAGCCCGCCCGCCACCGCCAGGCTGCAAACCGTGGAAAGGAAGCTCTTGGCCACGCTATAAACCGGGTCGGCTGCCTTGGCGTCGCCAAATTCGGCCACGATGTAGCCGTGCCGCAGGATGATTCCGTTGGTGGCCGCGCGCTCTTTAGGCAGCGGTCCGAGTACAGCGCCAAAGGTGCGCACCTGGTCTTTTTCGAAATCCCAAGTGCTCCCGTTGGCTTGGGCATACTCCACCGCCAGCCGCAGCTTATCCGCATCGAGGCCGAGCTGGGACGGCGCCCGATGCTGCCACCTCCCGCGGGCCGGCCAATACCCTTCGGCCCGCTGAGCCTGAACCAACGACGCCCCGCCCACCAGGAGCAGCGGCAGCACCAGCCAACCGGCATATCGAAAGACCAATCGCGCCATGGTTCATCCAGTTTGCCGGTGGCACAGGCTTCAACCTGTGATGGCCGGCTGGGAAGCCCGCTCCACTACCGCAATTCCGCCCGTGGCAACGGCTGTTCCAGCGGATTGGGCAGATGGTGCTCGGCGTAGTAGCCGGGTTGGACGCGCTCCACGATCTGCGCCACCGGGCGGTCGAGAACGTGGAAATAAGGCTGCGGATTCAGGCCGATCCAGAAGGCCCAGGCGATCAGCGGCAGAAACACGGCGATCTCGCGCCACGAAAGGTCCGGCAGATAGCGATTGGGCTCCTTCACCTCGCCCAGCATGGTGCGCTGGAACAGCCAGAGAAGGTAGGCCGCGCCCAGGGCGATTCCGACGGCGCCCCAGAACGCCCACACGTGCGACATCTGAAAGGCGCCGCTCAAAATCGTAATTTCGCCGATGAACCCGTTGAGCGGCGGCATGCCCATGGAACTGAGCGCCGCCAGGCCGAAGACCAGGGTGAAGATCGGCATCACTTTGAGCAGCCCGCCGTATTCGGAGATCTCGCGCGTGTGGCGCCGCTCATACACCACGCCCACCACCAGGAAGAGCATGCCGGTGGAAATCCCGTGGTTGATCTGCTGCAGAATCGAGCCGGCGATTCCGGCCGGATTGAGCGAAAAAATCCCCAGCGTGCAGAAGCCCAGATGGCTGACCGAAGAATACGCCACCAGCTTTTTCCAATCCTTCTGCATCAGCGAGGCCAGCGCGCCGTAGACGATGCCGATGATGGAGAGCACCGCCATGATGGTGATCACTTTGGAGTTCTTGGCGGTCTCCGGCAACAGCGGCAGGGAAAAGCGCAGAAAACCGTACGTGCCCATCTTTAGCAGGACGCTGGCCAGAACCACCGAGCCGGCGGTAGGCGCTTCCACGTGCGCGTCGGGCAGCCAGGTGTGGAACGGGAACATGGGCACTTTGACCGCGAAGCCCAGGAAGAAGGCCCAGAACACCCACCATCCCATGCCCGCCGAAAGATGCGTATGCATGAGGTCGGCGAGATCGAAGCTGAAGGTCTGATATTCCAGGTAGTGCTGGTAGTAAAGCGTCAGAATACCCAGCAGCATTACCACGCTGCCCACCAGCGTATAAATGATGAACTTGATGGCGGCGTAGGCTTTGCGCGGGCCGCCCCAGATGCCGATGATGAAATACATGGGCACCAGCACGGTTTCCCAGAACACGAAAAACAGCAGCAAATCGAGCGACATGAAGACGCCCAGCATGGCGGTTTGCAGCAGCAGAAAGAGCGCGTAGTATTCCTTCAGCCGGGTGGTGATGGCGTTCCAACTGGAAAGAATGGCCAGGAAGCCGATCAAGGTGGTGAGCATCACCAGCAGCAGGCCGAGCCCGTCGATGCCCAAATGGTACGTGGCCCCGAGGGAGGGAATCCACGGGGCGCTCTCGACGAATTGAAAATCGCGCCCGGACTGGTAGCGGAACACCAGCGGCAGGGAAACCAGAAACCCGGCCAGCGCGGCGGCATTCGCCCAAAGCTTGATCAACCGTGGATTGGAGGCGGGGAGCAACAGCAGCACCACCAGTCCGGCCAACGGCGTGAACAGGACTATGGAGAGGATGTGGTCCATAAGAGCGGAAAACCGTTACTGCGCACTCATGGTATCACTCGTTGCGGTGTTTTTCCGCACGCCTGGCCCCTCTTCGTGGAGCGGACTCTCAGTCTGCCACGCCGGACTCGTCCCGGCGCTTGTCTCGCACAGCCTGAGACGCTTCTGGGAGGCAGCGTGGCAAGCTGCAGCCGATTGTCAATCGGCCACTGTCGCGCGGGCTGCCAGCCGCCACTACAGTAGCTTATACTGATAAGCGGCTGTATGCTTATATGACAAAAACCGCCATGTCCCAGCCCGACGAAACCACCCGTCTGACCATCACCTGGTCCAAGCAAGCCGACCATGCTTTGCGCTCTTTCCTGGGCGCCCAGGGCATGAAAAAGGGAGACCTCTCTAAATTCATCGAAGAGGCCGTCCGCTGGCGCATCTTTCATCAGACCGTCCGCGAAGCCCGCAAAGCCTTCGCCGACGTTTCCCCGGACGAGCTCCAGAAGATGATTGACGAGGCCGTCGAAGACGTCCGCGCGAAACAGTATCGCGAGCGCGCCAAACGAGCGTGATGCGCGTCATCCTCGATACCAACATCCTGCTCTCCGCCCTGCTCTCGCCCCTGGGCGCGCCGGCACAGCTTCTCGGCGCCTGGGAGCGCAAGGCGTTCACTCTCGTCGCCTGTGAAGCGCTCATTGCGGAACTCCGCGCCGTGGCCGCCCGGCCGTTCTTCCGTGCCAGACTTCGCGCCAGCGCGGCCGAACTGCTCGCCGCCGGCCTTCGCGACTTCTCCTTTTTTTGCCACCGCCTTCCCTGCGGCCCGATCGCTCCGGACCCCAAGGATAGCTACCTGCTCGCGCTGGCGGACGCTAGCCAGGCCGAGTTCCTTGTGACCGGCGACAAGGAACTCCTCGCCCTGGGACGGCACAAATCCGCTCGGATTATTACTGCCGCTGCGATGGTGGAGATTCTGAAGGACGCAGAGAGCGGCCGGTAGCGCGCCTGAAGGCTCCCATCGCCTGACGCAGCGCGAAGTGGGAAACATGCGGGCTGCCCCCCCCCCGGGCTGCCCCCAGGTTCCCCCATGGGTTCCCCAGTTAGCCGAACCTTCGCAGTTCGACAGATCTGAAGCCGGAATATCTTTTGTTTTCAACAAAGGCACTCCAAAGGTCTCCACTACATTTTGAGTTGGGGAAAGGGAGCTGACGAGGCGGAAGTGGTGAT
>JBKQIF010000096.1:0-60396 GCA_052148435.1 Bryobacteraceae bacterium | reverse complement strand
CCTGGAGGTACATCAGGACCGGAGTCAGAAAGGCCAGGCCGACAAACTGTCCGGAGGTGTAGAAGCCGATCGCCGTGGCGCGTTCGCCTTCGGGGAACCATGTAGTCACCACCCGGTTGTTGATGGGGAAGGAGGGCGCTTCCAGCGCACCTATGGCCAGCCGGAACGCGATTAGCATGGCCAGGCCGCTCGAGAATCCCAGCAGCGCCGTGGCCACCGACCACAGCGCAATCAGTATGGCGTATAGCTTGCGTGGATGCACCCGGTCCACCAGCCAGCCGCCTGGGACCTGACAGAACACATAGCTCCAGCCGAAGGCCGAGAACACCAGACCCATCTTGACGGAATCGATGGCCAGGTCCCTTCCCAGAAGCGGTGCGGCAATGGACAGGTTGGCGCGGTCCAGGTAGTTGATGACGACGGAGACGAACAGCAGCGCCATGATGACGAAGCGGGTCCGGGTCGGCTGCTGTGCGGTGACGGTTATATTTCGTGGCGAGATGTGGGTGCTCCTTCCCTGGATTGCCACCTCGCCCGGACGCCACAATCCCGGCCTACCACTTGGCGAAACTCCCGCCGCGGCACCGACAGATCGGGTTGCGCCACCGTGCCCTGGCGAGCCTTCGCCACCTGCCCGCAGTCCCGCAAATACACCGGCGCAATTTTGGCTCCATTGCCGCGCGCATCTGAGATGCAAGCACCATTAGTGTGTCAGTGCGCGCTTGAGCTTGTGCACCAGGGTCGCGAGGGCGCCGGACCCGGCAGCAGCCCCGGCCGGCTCCGAGCGCTCCACCGGCAGCGCCAGGTTCCTTCTGGCCAACTCTTCGGCGAGCACCTCTTGCGCCAGGCCGATAAACGAACTCTTGTGGGCCGCCGTCTCCAGGAGTTTGGCATCGGTCATAGAGGAATAGTAAATTCGAAAGGCCTGCTCCTGAATTCCCATAGGGACTCTTGGCGCCTCCGTTCTGCCCGGTCCGCCCTTAATATAAGGTAAATTGCTCTTCAATTCAAGGAAGTGAATCCGCCCGCGGCTCCAGAAAGGAGCCGCGGCGCTGGTCGAAAAGGCGCACCGCGACGCCGGTTCTCGTGCTCCACCGAGAGACGGAACCCCGCCTGGCCGAATTGCGCGTCAAAACCCTGGAAGAGGCCAACGCACGGCAAGGCTTAGAAATTGCTTCCCAGAAAGTCCCGGTAAGCTTTTTCGTCCGGAATGAACCTGTCTGGGAGCAACAGGTAGAGGCCTTCTTTGGGCAGCGCGCGGAGGGCCGCGGGTACGTCCTGGAAATGGCCGTCCACCTGTAAAATCAGCCGGCATTGTTCCAGAATCGCGCGCAGCGCGGGAACCAGTTCGGCGAACGAAGGGCCGTTGGCTTCCACCGTCAGCTCCAATCCGGCAATGCCCGGAATCTCCAACACATGCCGGTAGTGGCGGTACCCCGTGGAATGCAGGTGAAAGAGCGTATGCTTGCCGAGGCGCGCCACGAGCTCCGCATTGTATCGCATGAACAGGTCGCGGTACGCCGCGGGTGCGCACAGGCCCATCACGTCTTCCTGGATAACCGTGGCCGGGCCCGGCGCCCAGAAACCGAAAATATGCCCGTAACCGCCGAGCTTCGGTTTTACCAATTCAAAATGCATCTGGAGGACGCGCCAGTGCAGCTCGTTGACCCGGGCGGCGGCAGCCTCCAGGATCTCAGGGGAGTCGTGGAGGTCCAGGCAGAAATCCTTCAGCCCGCGCATGGCCGCCAGCACGTCGGAACAGCCGCGCAGAATTGTCGTACTGACCCAGCAATCGGCGGGAAGGTCCGCCGCCAGCCCGACGGTCTCGGTCCGCAGGCGTTCGAACCATTCTTCGTTGGCCGGAATGCGGGCGGCGAGCAGTCCGGCCGCCTCGCCGATGTGACGTTCGGGAGCCAGCGAGCCGCTGGCACAATGAACTCGACAGCCGCACATGGCCTCCAGCCAGGGGACCGCGCGCCAAGCGGCCACGAAGGGCATCCAATCATCCGAGATCACGCGGCGTCCCGCCACGCAGTGTTCGTACTCGGTCCGCACTTCAGCGCGGTTGGCCTCGGCAGGCTCCAGGTATGGCTTCCGAAGTGGTTCCCGCCGAAAGCCGATCGGAGACCAGACCTGGTCGGGCACCACCCCAATAGGAGGCCGGTCTACGGTTTGCCTGTTCCAAAAGCCTCGCTGGAACCGTTCGACACTGGCTTGTAGTTGTGAAACCGTTTTCATAGGGCTGCTCGCAAACGCTTGTGCGGGTTGACGAAAATCCAGAGGACTGCCGAGAGCAGAATCTGAAAAGACAAACCACGCTTCCTGTGCCAGATTATCGCGCTGCCAGACCTTCCGCGGGCGGCAAGCCCGGTGGCATCGTCTGGCCGCCCATCGAAGGCCGACGCGGGCGCGGCGAAGATCGACGAGCCGCAGCGCGCCGGCCGTTTCCGTCGGGACCCGCGTGCATAAGTTGTGGGGCGATCATCCTGCTCTACTGGCCGAGGCCCATGCGCTTCTCGATCGCGCGAAATCCGGGGGAATTCCGCATCGGCGCAAAAATTGGGTTCACGGCGATGGACAGCGCCTGCCATTCGTGCCGGTCCGCCGACCGCTCCATCCATTTCATCGCGTTCCCTTCATCGCCCATCAGGGCGTACGCCAGCGCGAACCAGTGCATGGAGATGCCCGGATTCGAGTACTTTTCCTCGTACGGACGAAGCAGCGCCAGCGCCTCCTCCCGCCGGCCGGCGGCGGCGTTCGCCATCGCCTCGAATATCGAGGCCTGCGAGAAATGCGCCTTCAGTTGTCGAAAGACGGGCAAAGCCAGCTCCGGGTGGCCTTCCTCAACGTAGGTTGCGCCAATCAACTGCTGGGGCTGGATCATGTTTGGATACTGCGCAGCCAGGCGCTGCATGATTTCGCGAGCTTCCGCGAAGCGCCCTTCCAGGTTCCGGTCCACGGCGAGATTATTCAGGGTCGCGGTCGAGTATGGATCCAAATCGAGCATGCGCCGGATGTGCTGGTCGGCCTCCGCGAAACGCCCGCGAAAGATGAGGAAGAATGCGTAAAAGCTCTCCGCCGCCGCGCTCGACGGGCCGGCCACCGCTAATCGAAGCTCGCTCTCGGCCCGGTTCCAATCCCAATCGTATTGCATAGCGATCGTTGCCATGAGGGCATGGGCCTGCGACAACTCCGGGTCCAGTTCGAGCGCCTTTCGGTACCACTGCTCGGCGCCATTCCGCTCGGCCTCCGTCTGGTAGGAGGCCCCCCTGGCTACGAATTGGTCCCATTTCACGCTGCCTAATCCGAGGTATGCCCTGGCATACTGGGGGTCGAGGTCGATGGCGCGCCGGTACTCCGACTCGGCTCGCGTCAGGGACTCGGTGGTCATCTGTTGCAGGTCATAGGCGCCCTTCATCACCAAGTCATGGGCTTCCGGTTTGGGGACGTGCTGGGCGGCTGGAACTCCGGCGGCCAGCCGCAGGCTTCCGGCGATACCGGCCGCCAGTTCCGACTGCACCGCATACAGATCCGACGCGCTCCGTTCGTAGGTGTTCGACCACAGTAGGGACCCATCCGAAACGCGCTCCAGATGGGCGATGATTTTAACGCGGTCGCCGGATCGCTCGACGGTTCCTTCGAGTACATTGGTTACGTTGAGCAATCGGCCTATCTCCCGAATATCCGCCGTTTTGCCTTTGGCCTGAAAGGCTGAGGATCGAGCGATCACGCGCAGGGTTTTGAGACGGGCTAGGGAATCGGTAATTTCATCGGTCAGGCCGTCGGAAAAGTACTGATTGGCCGGATCGGCGGTGAGGTTGGCAAAAGGCAGAACCGCGATGGAGGGCGGCGATTCGCGGGGAGAGAAGGCTCGCCAGGCGACTCCCGCAACCGCGATACACAGGATTCCGGCCGCTGCGTACACCCACGGACGCCGCCGCCGGACGGGTTGCGCGGCGCTGGCAGTCCCTATCGGCGGGGTTTCTACGGGCGCGCTTTCGATTTCGACCGGCTTTGAGCGAAACACGGGTACGTAACTGCCCACGGGTAACTCGATCCGGACCTCGGCCTCCGCTCCATCGGTTTCGTAGTACCTGGCCAGGCGCTTGCGAAGCCGCGCGGCTTCCTGCCTGACGACCGGGTCCAGACGAGGGTCCCAGGAGGCAGGACGGTTAAACACGTCCGTCCCCAGAACGCTTTCTTTTAGAAATTGGCCTTCCCCGCGAAGAGCGGTCTCCACCAGGTGCCGCAGGAAGCGGGCGGGTCGCTCGACTTTGCCAAACGCGTCGCTGGCGGCCACTTTGTCGAGCGCCGCGAGCACCGCATCCGGCGGGATTTCAGCGACCGTCTCCGCCTTCGCCTGTTTGTCGAGATCTGGTTGCCCCGGCATTTTCGGCAGAGTCCGCCCCTTGGGAACTTTAAGCCTACGCGCTTTTTCCACGCGGTGCAAGTACCTTAGGGACCAGGACTTATGGCGGGTTTGCTACGGTAGCAACTACCCCTTGCTTCTTGTTTACGTTCTCAGTCCCGCGTAGCTTGATGGAATAACGGATGCGCCTGGAGGGCGGGGATGTTCTGGCATCGAATAGACTTGGCCCGGACGGCTCCGCCGCGCAACCCACTTCAACCTTAGGAGATAAGAGATGCTGAAACGGTTGCTACATCTGCTGCCCTGCCTGGTGGCCGGATCGTGCGCTTTGAGCGCGGGGCCGGTTTTCTATACCAGCCTTGCCAGCTTCACCACCGCGGTGGGCGCCGCCCCGGCAAGCTTTGGTTTCAACAGCATCATTAGTGGCAGCAGCGGCGCCAATTACAACACAGCTTCCGGGCTTACGGTGGACGGCTTCCAATTCGTGGGCACTAACGGCAACGGCGGTTATTACCTGGGCGCGGAAGGACCGGACTACGTTACGGTCGACTACGATCGAGGCACCGGGTCGAGTATTCAGGGGCCTGCGCTGACCAGCGCCTTTTACGACATTAGCGATGGGCAACTCACCATCACGATGCCTTCCGGCGGAGTGACCGCCTTCGGCCTTCAACTCTGGGACGTGTTGGCCGGCGACTACTCGGGCGCCGGCACTGACACGGTCGTTCTGACGGCGAACGGATTGTCCGGATCCGTGGTAACTCCCCCGTTCTCGGGTACGGCTTTCATCGGCTTCACATCCTCCACTCCCGTGACTTCGGTGACGCTCACCGGGACGGCTTTCGAGGAGTTCCCAACGATCAGCCAGGTCTACTATTCAACGGGCGCCTCCGCGGGTACGGCGCCGGAACCCGGCACCTTCGCCCTGATGGCGATTCCCGCGCTGGCGCTATTCCTCCGGCTCGGTAAACCGCGCACTCCGGCGAGGCGCGCACGTTCGTAAGCGGCCGGGAAAACCTGTTTGAAAGGATTCAAATGATGCTAAAAACCGTTGCATTACTCGCTTTTTCCGCCGCCGCCTTCGCTCAGCCCACCGTTACCGCGGTGGTCAATAGCACCAACTATCTTCCGCAACTATGCCCCGGCATGTTTGCTTCGGTCTACGGCACCAATTTCGGAACAAACGCCGCCAACGTCAGCGTGACGGTCGGGGGAAAACCGGCCTATGTCTACGCGTCCAGCCTGGTGGCGACGCAATTCGCGATTGAAATCCCGTTTGAAGTCTCCCCTGGAGCTACAACGCTCATCGTGACGGTGAGTGGCGCCCAATCCGCGCCGTTCAATATCACACTCGCCACATACGCGCCTAGCTTCCTCACACAAAACAGTACCGGCTCGGGGCCCGCCACCGTTTACGAAAGCGCGAACACACCGGTGACCCTTACTGCCCCCGCACACCCCGGCGACACGCTTTATGCCTACGCCGTTGGCCTGGGGCCAACCAGCCCGGCCACTCCAACCGGCGTGCCGGCGGCCGCCAATCCAACCGCGACCCTGCCCACGCTCACGGTAGGCGGGACCTCGGCTAAGGTTTCCTTCGCGGGAATCACAAACCCGGGCGTGTACCAGATCAACTTCACGGTTCCCCCGAGTGTCCAGGGCACGCAGCCGTTGGTGGCCACGATCGGCGGCGTGAGTTCCGCCGCTACCGCGACCCTTCCGTTGGTTGGCCTCTCCTACGTGATAAACAACGCTTCGTTTGCGTCTCCGGGAATCGCCTCGCCCGGCTCCATCGCGACTGTCTTTGCGAACAGCCTCGGCGCCAGCGCGAACGTGGTTTCGGGTCTCTTCCCCGGCACGACCTCCGAAGGAGTCCAGGTCACCTTCAACGGCACCGCGGCGCCGCTGTTCCACGTGATCGGCGCTCCCAGCGCCGGGAGTCCGCAGCAGATCGACTTAATACTGCCCACGAATCTGCCGACGACCGGAACCGTGAACGTGCAACTGACCACATCCACGGCCTTCTACCCGAACTACGCGCTGACGATGGTCCCGGCGAATCCCGGCTTCTATCGCATTGCGGACCCCAAGGTGCCTACTCTTATCAACGTGATTGCCCAGTTCGCCAATTCCGCCTGGCTGGCGCTGCCGGTTTCCACCACGGCCAACCTCGGTTTGCCGGCGTGCGGCAGCAGCATCAGCCCGCTTTCCGAATGCGGTCAGCCCGCCACTATTGGCGATACGCTGGTGCTTTACGCGACCGGTCTGGGCCTGGCCACTCCCAACGGCAACCTCAATGGCACGCCTCTCGGGACCGGCGCCATTCCTCCCCTCGATGGCAGCGTTCTCTACGAGACGCCCACGACGCCGGTTGTGACCATAGGAGGAGTTCCGGCCAAGGTGCTGTACTCCGGCCTTGCGCCCGGATATCCGGGGGAATATCAGGTCGATATCACGGTTCCCAGCGGCGTCGCCAGCGGCGACAATGTTCCCGTAGTGCTGACGATACTGGGCGCGAGCGACAGCTCCACTACAATCTCAATCCAGCCGCGCGCTGGTAATTAGTCGAGGACAAATTAATCATGAGACGCATTGCCATACCTCTGTTTCTTTTCTGCGCGGCCTTTTTGCCGTCGGCTTCGGCGCAAACGGCCACCTACACAAGCAGCAATCAGGTTGTGACTCTGGCCGGCCTCGGCGGCGGCAATAACGGCTGGGGTCAAAGCCGCGTCACCTGGGGTAATTGCGCTTACAATGGCGCCAACACCGTATGCACGGTGACAGCGCCC
Source organism: Bryobacteraceae bacterium (assembly GCA_052148435.1). Classification (GTDB taxonomy): domain Bacteria; phylum Acidobacteriota; class Terriglobia; order Bryobacterales; family Bryobacteraceae; genus JBEKYD01. Next base: position 53,238 of record JBKQIF010000096.1, on the reverse strand, counting down.
TACACGGGCGTCGGCGGCGGCGGGACGATCTCCATGGTGCTGACTTACGGAGGCAACGGCATATCCCCCTGGACCGCCAATCCCATCGGCGCGGGCAGTAATTACATCACCTTCGGCCTGATGCCCGGCAATTCAGGCTCGATCAAGGTGTCGCTGACCGAGAACAACACGGGCGCCACGGTCGCGTTTCTCACCGACAATTTCGTTTTCTATTACACCGCTCCCACCTGCTCCGGAACGGCGGTTTCAACGTGCAGCGTCTCACAAGTCGGGCTGACGCCGGGCGCGGTAATCACCGGAACGGTGTACGGCACCTTCGACCAAACGCCCGTCATCCGCACGTCCCTGGGCGTCATCAGCGCCAGCGCCTACGGCGGGTACTCCGCGGTTGCCCCCGGAACGTGGATGGAGATTTACGGCACGAATCTGGCTAACGTGACCCCTCAGAATTGGAGCACCGCCGATTTCAACGGCGACACGGCGCCCACCGCTTTGGGTGGAACCACGGTTACCATCGGCGGCGAGCCCGCATTCATCGACTATGTCAGCCCCACCCAGGTGAACGCTCAGGTGCCCTCTGGCATCTCGCCCGGAACGCAGCCCGTAGTTGTCACGACGCCGGGCGGAACGAGCTTACCCTATCCGATCACCGTGAATGTGACCGAGCCGGGTCTGCTTGCGCCCGCCGCATTCAATCTGCCGGCTGGACAATACGTCACGGCGCTGTTTTCGGATGGATTCACTTATGTTCTTCCTCCCGGCGCGATCGCAGGGCTTGCCTCCGCGCGCGCCATACCTGGCGACACCATCGTGTTTTATGGGGTTGGTTTTGGAACCGTAACGCCGAATAGTCCCGCGGGCCAGATTGTGACCCAATCCAATACTCTCAGCGGTAGCTTCAAAGCCTCGTTCGCGGGGACGCCGGCCACGGTGACGTTCTCGGGATTGACCTTCGGCTATTTGGGACTCTATCAGTTCGATGTGGTGGTGCCAAATGTCGCTGCGAGCGACACCGTGCCGTTCACCTTTTCGCTGGGAGGGACCCCCGGCACGCAAACCCTGCTGATCGCCGTAGGGAACTGAAGGCGCCGTCACGGAGGGGGTGCTGGCGCTGATGTGTTGTAGGGCGTGGGGCAGACCATCGTTTCTTGTGGTCTGCCACCTGGGTTCTTTCTCAATGGCGAAAGGCGAAGACGAGTGGCCCTGGTCGAGGGCCGGGTGTAGGGCAGACCACAAAAAGCGATGGTCTGCCCCACGGTGATCTGCCGATGTTCGTGCGAGACACAGTTGAAATAGCGGGCGGGGGCACTCGGCGGCAAACGGTTCGGCCTGCCCGCCGGGCGCGCGCCTGGGCGGTTTGGGTGCTGGGCGGGTTGTTGCTGCTCGTGGTTGCCTGCCGCTTTGCCCAGCCCATCCAGGACGGCGACATCTTCTGGCACATGGCGTATGGTTCCCAGATGGTGGAGCACGGAACCCTGCGGGTGGACCACTCGCTTTACTCCTGGATGCCGGCTTCGAACGACCTGATCTACTGCGCCTGGACCGGAGAACTGCTGTTCCTGGCGGTCTGGAAAGCCTTCGGCTTGGCGGGACTGTTCGCGCTGCGGTACGCGGCGGTGCTGGCGGCGCCGGCCCTGCTCGGAATCTACGCGCGGCGCCAGGGATTGCTGGCGCGGCCGGAAACATGGCTCATATTGCTGGTCACCGTGCTGGCGAGCGTGGTAGCCACGCTGCCCAAGCCGGAGATGCTGTCGCTGGTGCTTTGGAACGGGCTGGTCTTCTGCTGGTTCAACCTGTTGAACGCGCGCGAGCGGGGACGAAGTCCGCTGCCCTGGATCTACGCCATGCCGGCGATCGTGCTGGTATGGGTGAACACGCATGGAGCTTTCATCCTGGCCGCGCCGTTCCTCATCATGGTGACGGTGGCGGCATTTTTTCTTCTGCCCCGGCGGGAGGCGTGGCATACGGCGGCGGCGCTGGCGCTGTGCGGGCTTGCCACGGCGGTGAACCCTTATGGTCCACGGTATCCGCTGCAACTGATGGCGGAGACGCTAGGGCGGACGGGCCGTCCCGACATCGCCTGGAACAACGCGTTCCAGCCCACCCTCGGCGCTGCCGGCCAGTATCTCCACCTGCCGGAGTTTCTGGTCTGGATGGCGCTCGGTACGCTGGCCGCCTGTTGGTTGGGAGGGCGCCGGTGGGGCGTGGTGGCCGCACTGTTCCTGGCTTACACGCCACTCTATCTGCTTTACGTGCGCTCCACGTTTCTGCTGCCGGCGATCTTTGGCTACGGGTTCCTGTATCTGGTCCGCGACTACTTCGACCGCGGCGCCCGGCTGCCCCGGCTGACAGCGGCGCTGGCCTGCGTTCTATTCCTGTTCTTTGGCGGGCGGGCGGTGCTGCAGGCGCGCCAACGGCCGGAATCCGGCGCCTGGATGGGGTTCGGCATCGGGTACTCCCAACCGGTGGACGAAGCCGAGTTCCTGGCGCGCGGGAACTACGGAGCTCGCATTTACAACACCTACAACGCCGGCGGATACCTGATATGGCGGCTGTTCCCGCGCTATCAGGTGATGGTGGATGCCCGCAGCTTTCCCTACGTGGCATGGTTCGACGAGCTGAAGCAATTCATGCGGACCCGGGATGCCAAGGAGTTCCAGGCATTCCTGGAACGTCACCCCGGCGATATCGCGGTAGCCGACTTTCAGGAGGATGGGGTCTGGCGTTCCTTTCTGAAGATGCCCAATTGGCGGCCCGTGTTCTACGGCGCGTCGGCGGCCGTGTTCGTGCATAGGGGCCAGTTTCAAAGCCGGGTGGAGGCGGCAGCGAGCCTCCAGCGCCTGCGCAACGGAAGCGACGGAGCGCGGATCTTCGATTTCGCCATCGCGGTGGGCGACTACCGGACCGCCTGGAGCCTGCTGGATCAGATGGAGGGGCCGCTGCGCAGACAGGTAAAGACAGCCGATCTCGACCGCATGATTCTCTATCGCGCGGGTCACGTGGCGTTGCGCATCGGCGATTACTCGCGGGCCTGGGAATGCTTTGAATTGTCGTTCCGGCATCACCCTTGCGAAGGGCACGACGAGACGCTTCTGCTGATCTTGCGCGCATTGCTGAAAGCCGGGCCGGGCGATCCGCGCGCCGTCGCTCTTCGCGCGGGCTTGCTGCAGTTGACGGCGGGGAGCTAGACTTTGGCGCGCTACACAAGCGTTGCAGCGCCGGGCGGCCTGGGAGGCCGCCGCAGGCCTAGGGCCTGCCCCACAAGTGGGGATCAATACCACAAAGGGGGACCAATACTATGACAGCCATCCCCTACAATCGCCCGCATCTGACCGGCGACGAACTGCGTCTTATCGAGGAAGCGGTTTTGAACCTGCAGCTTTCGGCGAATGGCGAGTTCACCCGCCGCTGCCAAAGCTGGCTGGAAGAGCGGCTGGGGCGGCGCTGTATCTGGGCAAAGTGTTTCTGCAGACCATTGCCGCACGCCATCACGCCGGAACTGCCCTGGGACTTAGCCGACTGGCCGCGCTTCCTGGCGAATCATCCGTTGTTGACCCAAATCGAGGTGTTGCCCGAGGCCGCTAACCTCGACGCGGCACGCACGATTGCGCGCGCCACATCAACTTAGCACCGGTATGGAGCTTTCCGCGCCGTTCCACGCCCCAAACGATTCCCGCCGCCAGCAGCGCCATCGCCAAGCCCGCGGCGGCGTCCGCCAGGTAGTGGTAACGGCCGTAAACCGTGGCCGCCGCGATCAGCACTGCCATCGTCAGCAGGAACCAGCGCAGCCACCGCCGCTCCGGGATGGCCCGCCAGATGCCAAAAGCCGCGGCGAACGCCCCGGCCACGTGCGCGCTCGGGAAGACGCTGGTGCGGATGCCGTAGTTGCCCAGCATCCACCAGTTGAAGCGCCGGAAGACCGTGTCATAGGCCGGAAAATCCTGGCCGTAGAAGACCACCCGCGGTGGCTCGGAAGGCCAGAACGGGAATTGCGCGTAGCACAACAGCACGCCCGTCACAAAAACCAGCAGGAACCGATCCACCTTCTCGCGCCGGCCGTAGACGTAGAGCACCGCCACGGCAAACGGCGCCAACACGTACACCAGCGAGTAAGCGATTTCCAGAATCGAAGGCAGCACCGGCCCCAGCGCCTCAACCAGGGCCTTACCGCCGCCGCGCAAAACCACGTGGTCCCAGACCACCCAGTGTGTCTCCAGCGCGCGATCGCGGTGCGGTTGCGCGAACCACCCCATTTCGCGATACGCCAGTATGACCACCGCCAGCGGCGCCCAGTCGCGCGTCACGCTCAGCGCCAAACTGCGTTTGTTCCCGTCCAGGCCGATGAGCGCCACGTAACCGCTCAGGATCGCGAGGTTCAAAAAGACGACCCGGAGGCCCACCTCTCGCGCGGCCGGAAGCACCGCTCCAAGGATGGCTGCGTAAATCAAAAACGCCAGCACCACCCATTCCGATCTCCGCACGATGCTGTCGGCTTCAACGGCTATCGCCCACGGCCTCGCCGCCACAGCGCGAGGTGAGAAATCCAGGGATGCTTGCATGGGTGTTCTTACTCGGTTCTTACTTACTCTTCCAGGCCGGACCCGTAGACGCTCCACCGCGGGTAGCCGCAAGCCGCCGGTTCGGCGCCGGCGCTCTCGAGACCTACCGCTTGCCGCGTCTGGCTCAAAGTGTCGATCACCGAGTTGCGCGCCAGGCGGGCTATCACCGGACTCACTAGCCAATGCAGCGAAGCCGGAATATCCCGCGTCAGCACCAGCGCTTCCAGTTCGACGTAGACCCCGCCGTCGCGCTCCTCCAAACGCACCGTGTTGCGCAGCCGCCAGATGTAGCCGCTGCCATGATCCGGCGGCAACAGCCGCTCTCCGCGTTCGCCGTAGTCGGCCACTTCCCGCACCTCGGTGGTGGTGGCCACGCTGTACCAGCGCGAGGTGCCGACCGGGAAATCCCGCGCCTCGTACACGCCGTTCAGGGCCGCGGTCACGAATAGCACGCGGCGCTCCCATAACATGGAGAACTTCTGTTCGGTTCTACCGCACTCGATGGTCTTCGAATCCGCCACTACCGGCGTATAGATGTCCTTGTAGCGCCCATAGTCGTGGATCACGGCCAGCACGCCGGTAAGCTTGGCCTCCGGGGCAAAAGAGCTGCCCATCCAGTCGTGGATCAATCCGCCGGGTACGCTCTGGCTGCCTCTCCCGCCAACCGGCGTCACCAGGATCTCACCCTGCCGCAGTTGCCGCGACCGGCCGGGCGCTTCATCGGCCCATAAGAAAGGCCGGCCACCGTCGAGACGCGCCTTCACGCGCGCATCGGCCAGCGCCAGATAAGCGTCCCACGCGCGCAGCGTTTCCAACTTCAATTCAGCGGCCGGCAGAATTCCCGGCATGACCAGCATCGCCGTCAGCCCCAAAGCGACCTTCGCGCTGTTCATCTTAACGCCTCCGCGTATTCACGCACGATAAAGGCACCCGAACTGCCAACCCAGGAACAGCACGGAGTTAGTTGAATTCATTGGAAGTCCGCCATCCTAACCGGTGCCGAGACGACGGCAAGTGCCGATTAGTCAGCAGTTGCGTCCGACTTTCGGCACCCGGCCGCCAGCAGCGCGAGCCAAAGCCCGAGTCTTTCCGCGAATTTCCGAAACCCGCGCTTTGGCCCGCAAACTGCTTAATCCTCATCGTGAACATCGGAGGAAGTTGGCCGCTGGCGTTAGTGCCGATTGCCGATGTTGGGCCGAGGAACGCGATGAAAACGCTCGTGCTGGTCATTGCCGCCTGCTTACCCACCTTGGCACGTGAGCGCGCACCGGATCCGGCCCCAATACCGGCCGTCCCCCATGCGCTTTGCGCCGTCGTGGCCAATCGGCCGGCCAAGAAACCTCGCAAATGGCATTCGCCGCTTTACTACCTTCGGCGCGCCGGCCAGGCCGAAGTCAACCTGGCGATCCGCCTTTCCTCCTGGGGCATTCACGACAATGGGACTGGCCTCCTGGACTGTCCGGTTCTAACAGCAGGTAGCTGCTCACTTAAGCCTTTTGACTGGACGGCGTCGTCAACCCCGTCCACCTTCATCTGGTAACCCGCTCCATTTTTGTAGATGAGAACTTTGGGGCGGTACGCGTAGCGGTAGGTGTAGGCGTATGTCGCCTGCTGCCAGATCTGGCCGTTAGCGAGTTTGAAGATGGTTTCGCCATCCCAGCCGCTGAATTCACCTTCGATCTGGGTTTCAACAACCGCAAGTGTAGGGAGTGCTTGAAGCTTCGGATGGTGAAGGGCCTTCGGAAAGCCTCGCGGCGAACCGGCTCAGCCAGGCATTCAGAGCGTCGATTTCTCCCGCGGAAAGCTTTTGTAGCCCGGGCTGGCGGACTTCGGCGGCCGACATGAGATTCTGAACATCCAGTGGCGCCGCCTTGCGGCCCTGCGAGATAGCCGGCAGGCCGCACAGGAGAAGGATCGCCAGCAGGCGGCTGACGAGGGCCCAGCGGGGGAACAGGGGCCCAGACCGGCCCAGCCTGTTATTTCGCATTTTATCCAGGTTCTATCCGAAGGGCCAAAAGGGGACAAGCCTAAGCCGTCGCTCAGGTTGAGCGGCGGCGGCCGAGCGGGTGGAATCGCCAGTGAACGGCGTGAGGACCGAAGAGGCTTGCCCTCACTCCGTTCGAGTCGCTAGGCTAGAGGCTACTAGGTGGGGACGGGATGAGAACGGACCGAGGCAGACAGGCCCCGATTGACAGTAGAAACTGATAGGCCGTGCAGTGGCGCACCGGCCGGCGAGCCCAATGGCACCGGCCTTACACAAGAAGGCGTTCGGAAATGACTTTTGAATGGATCAAGATCATAGCGAGCGGTTTCGTCGGGTTTGTAGCGGCTAGCGTCGTCCAGCTTCTTTCCTTGCGCTGGCAGGAGAGCACGCAGAGGAAGTTGCTGCGAGAAAGCCTGTATCGAGAACTGGTCGCCATCTACATCGGTTTGCGGGACCTGCTCCCGCACCTGAACATGGAAGGCCCCATCCGACGTAGTATGCTCCCCCTATGACCGCTAAACTCACGAGCCTCGTACTGCTCGCGGCATTGGCCGCGGGTGCGGCTGAATTCCGCGAAGAAATCAAGCTCTGGCCTAACGGCGCTCCTGGCGCGGTTGCCGGCGCGAAAGAAGTTTTCGAACCCGGCGCCGATCCCCGCCTGCCCAAGCGCTTTACTGTGACCCACGATCCATCGATCTACGTCTTTCTTCCGCCCGCGGACCGCGCCAATGGCATGGCCATGGTCATCGCGCCGGGCGGCGGCCATACCCAACTGGTCATCGACAAGGAAGGCTACGAGATTGCCGATTGGTGCAATCAGCACGGGATTGCCGCTTTCGTGCTCAAGTATCGACTGGCGAAAGCGTCCGGCGTTCCCTACACCGTCGAGAAGGATACTCTGGCGGATGCCACGCGCGCCATGCGTACGGTGCGGGCTCGCGCCGCGGAATGGCACGTCGACCCGGCGCGCATCGGCTTCATCGGGTTTTCCGCCGGCGGGTACGTAGCGGCACTGATCGAGACCCGCTTCGACAAGGGCAACGCCAGTTCACCCGACCCGATCGAACGCGCCAGCTCGCGGCCCGATTTCGCGGTGGTCGTTTACCCCGGCTACGCCCCCGGCAGCATCACCGTACCCAAAGATGCGCCGCCCACTTTCCTAGCCTGCGCCGACGACGACCGCTCGCACGTAGTCACCACCGTCAATCTGTATCTGGATTTGGAAAAACAGGGCGTTCCGGCCGAAATGCACATTTACGGCTCCGGCGGCCACGGTTTCGGCATCCGCCCGAGCGCACACCCCGTCTCCACCTGGCAGGACCGGTTGTGGGAGTGGATGAAGGACCGGAAGTTGTGAAAGGAGCGGTCAGCGATCAGCTTTCAGCTTTAGCCAAGACCGGCACACCTGCCCCCGGCGCTGTGTCACAGCCCCGAAGAAGTGTCGAGACGAATCTCGACACTGCAGGCAAAAGTGCCTGCGCCACGGCGGCACTCAGTGCGTCATCGCGTACACGATATAATTCACGCCCATGCGGATCGCCTGATCGGAGAACTTGGCGGGATAGTAAGGATCGTCGGCCCACTCCCAGGCGTCGCCGATATCGGAGTTGAAGGAAATCGCCACCAGGATGCGGCCCTTGTCGTCGTAGATGGCGCGCCAGTGCGCGCCTTTGCCGTCGGCGTATTTGTAACCGGTTCGTAAGTGGGCCTGCCCGGGAATCTGCAGCTTCTCGCCGATGTCGTAGACCGTGTGGAAGATGGGGTCGTCGTCGGGAATGTCCTGAATCGGACGGTCGGGAAATGCTTTGCGGATGCGGGTTTCGAACTCGCGCCATTCCGCCCCGCCGTGAAAATCGTCGGCCATGAAGAACCCGCCGCGCAGCAGGTACTCGCGCATTGCCGCGGCCTGCCGGCCGGTCAGTCCCCATTCGCCCACTTGCACGGCATAGAGCCACGGCCAGTCGTAAGCGTCGCCTTCGTCCAGGTTGACGCACTGCTCGGCGGAACGGGTCTCGATGCGGGTCAGGCGGCGAACGGCCAGCGCGAAATGCCGGTCGGCGCGGGGGAAATCCTGCGTCCACAGCGAAACCCCCACGTGCCAATCCAGATCGCGACCCTCATAACCGTTGAGCGGCCCGGGGGGGAACATGAGGCGGGCAAAGGCCCATTCGGCGTTCTCGGCGTAATCGGGAGGCAGCGGGATCTCGCCCGGCCGGTACTCCACGCCGGGGAATTGGCGGAACGGCCGTTGCGCGTCGAGCGCGCCCAGCGATAGCGCGGCCACAAGAGCGGCCAATACGCCCCTCGCCCATCGCCGCCGTTCCCGGTCCGTGTCCACCGGAATCATCGCCCGGGGCATCCCCGGCACCCCCATCGACTACGAGAATACCGCGTTTGCGGCTCCCCAAACGCTGGTATAATTTAGGGAGATGGTTGTTAACCGCCCGCTTCGGCGGGTTGTCGAAGGTTCGTTCCTTTCCCATCGCACCGTGGTTTCTTGTCTCGTTTCCATTTCAACAGGGAGGTATCCACCGCTCCTTCAATGAAAACCAGCGTGCGCATTCTACGCGGCGTGGAAAGCCTGTTCGGCACACGCGACGAAAATATCCGGTTGATCGAGAACGGCTTCAATGTTCACACTCAACTGCTGGACGGCAACCTCGAAATCGAAGGCGAAGCGCCCGGTGTGGCGCGCCTCCAAAACATTCTGGAAGATTACAATGCGCTGCTGCGGGAAGGCCATGTCTTTAATAACGGCGACCTGAACAGCTACCTGCGGGTGGTGGCGGCGGATCCGGAAGTAACGCTGCGCGCCCTGGTATCGAGTGGACGCCAGCGCAGCTTCGGCAAAAAGGTCCTGGCCCCGCGCTCAGTCAACCAGCGCCGCTATCTGGAAGCCATCGAACGCTATGACCTGGTCTTCGGCATCGGCCCGGCCGGCACCGGCAAAACCTACCTGGCCGTGGCGATGGCGATTTCGGCCCTGCTCGCCAAGCAGGTCGCCCGCATCATTCTCACCCGCCCCGCGGTGGAAGCCGGCGAGCGGCTGGGCTTCCTGCCGGGCACCTTGCAGGAAAAAATCGACCCCTATCTGCGCCCGCTCTACGATGCCCTCTTCGACATGCTGGAGAGCGACCGGGTGGAGAAACTGCTGGAGCGCAATGTCATCGAAGTCGCGCCCATCGCCTTCATGCGCGGCCGCACCCTGAACGACAGCTTCATAATTCTGGACGAAGCGCAAAACTCCACTTCCGAGCAGATGAAGATGGTGTTGACCCGGCAGGGTTTCAATTCCAAAATGGTGGTGAATGGCGACGTGACGCAGATCGACCTGCCCACCGGCCGCCGCAGCGGCCTGATGGACGCTACAGAGGTGCTCCGCGGCGTGGAGGGCATCAGCTTCGTGCAGTTCGACGAGACGGACGTGGTGCGCCACACTCTGGTGCAGCGCATCGTCAAAGCCTACGAGCGCTATACCGAAGCCACCGGCACAGGCCGCCAGCTTTCGCTCAAATTGGCCGCCGACACCGAAGCCCCGCAGGAAGCGGCCGCCGCGGAAACGGCGCCGCAGGCCTGAAGCATTCCCATGTCTGGCAGCGAAGGCAGCACGGTCACATTTCGGCGCAAGCAGGCCGGCATCCGGCCGGCGTCCATGCTGCGCTTCGCCCGCAGCCTCCAGCGGGAAGCGGCCAAGGGCAAGGCCTTCGACTGTCTGATTACCGGCGATGCCGAAATGCGCCGCTTGAACCGTGAATTTCGCGGCAAGAATTACGCCACCGACGTGCTCTCCTTCCCTGCCCCGGCCGGTATGAAGAAGGCGGCGTTGGGCGACATCGCCGTCTCTCTGGCCCGCGCGCGGGCCCAGGCGCGCGTCTTCGGACATACCACCGAAAGCGAGATCCGGATTCTGATCCTGCACGGGCTGCTGCACCTGCTGGGCATGGATCACGAGACCGACCGCGGCCGCATGGCCCGCGCCGAAGTGCGCTGGCGGACGCGGCTAGGCCTGCCCAGCGGCCCGATCGAGCGGGCGCGGGCATGAGATACGCGTTCGCAGCCTTGGCGCTGGCCAGCGCCCCGCTGTTGGGCATCGTCACGTTCGTGCAGCTTCTCTATCTGGAAAGCCTGCGCCTGCGCACCCGCGACCTGCCCGCCCTGAAATTCTTCAAAGACACGCTGGAAGAAAAGCTCGGTCTCGAAACCGAACAGGGCGCGGGCACGTTTTCGCTCATCAAGCACACGCTGCTGGTGCTGCTGGGCATTTTCTGTTTCGGCTGGCTGGAAGAGAGCGCGTGGCAGGCCATCCTGGCCGGCTGGCTGACCATGGTCGCGGTCGCCTATGCGTTGCCGCAACTGCTGTATCGCCGCACCGGCGCCCATTGGCTGCTGGGCCTGGCGCCGCTGCTGCGCGGCCTGGCCTGGATCGCGCGGCCCTGCGCCGCGCTGCTCGAATTCTTCCAGTCTCTAGTAGGCCTCGCCGACAATGACAACTCCAAGAAGGAAGAACCGTCCACCGAGGAAAATATCGAAGCGCTGATCTCCGCCGGCGCCGAAGAGGGACTCATCGAGGAAGACGACCGCAAGCTGATTCAATCCGTGGTGGAGTTCGGCGACAAAGTGGTGCGCGAGGTCATGACGCCGCGCCCCAACATCGTCGCCATCGGCGCCGACGCCACCCTGGAGGCCCTCCGCCGCCTGGTCATTCACGAGCAGTATTCGCGCATCCCGGTGTATGAGCAGAACATCGACCAGGTGATCGGTTTCGTCCACGTGCGCGACATGTTCGAACTCGAACAGAACCAGCGCGACCGCCCCGTGCGCGAGTTGGCGCGGCCCATTCCCTTCGTGCCCGAGACCAAGCCGGTAAACGACCTTATGCGCCACATGCAGCAGGAAAATACCCACATGGTGATGGTGGTGGACGAGTACGGCAACACGGCCGGTCTGGCAACCATGGAAGATCTGCTCGAAGTCATCATCGGCGAAATCCGCGACGAGCACGAACCGGCCAGCGACGTGACCGACGACGGCCACGGCGGCTTCATCGTTTCCGGCAGTTTCGATCTCGCGCGCGTGCCCGAGCTGTTCCAGACCTTTCATCGCGAAGAAGACATCGAGTCCACCACCATCGGCGGCCTGGTGAGCGAATGGCTCGGCCGCGTGCCCAAACCCGGAGAATTAGTGGATCGGGACGGCATTCGGGTCACGGTTTTGGCCGGCGACGAGCTGCGCGTCGAGCAGGTGCGCATCGGCAAGTCGGAAGCGGTGGCCCAATGAACGAAACACCGCGGGCCGGCGAAGCCTTCCGCTCGGGCTTCGTTTCCTTGATCGGGCGGCCCAACGCCGGCAAGTCCACCCTGCTGAATGCCCTGGTGGGGCAGAAGGTGGCCATTGTCGCCGACAAGCCGCAGACCACCCGCACCGCCATCCAGGGCGTGCTCACGTTGCCGGGCGCGCAGATCGTGTTCCTCGATACTCCCGGAATTCACAAGGCCGATTCGTCGCTCAACAAGCGCCTGATGAACACTGTCCGCAGCGCGCTGGAGGATCGCGACGCCCTGGCGCTGGTGGTGGACGCCAGCCGCGCCTTCGCGCCGGCGGACCAGGGCGCCATCGATCTGGCCGGTAAGACCGGGACCCCGGTGGTTCTGGCGCTGAATAAGGTCGACTTAGTCAAGGATAAGTCGCGCCTCCTGCCGCTCATCGACCACTACCGCAAGTTATTCGACTTCGCCGCCTGCGTTCCGATTTCGGCAGCGCGCGGCGACGGCATCGACATTTTGCGCGAGGAGATTCTGGCGCGCCTGCCGGAAGGACCGGCGTACTTCCCGGAAGATCACGTCACCGACCAGCCCGAGCGTTTCCTGGCCGCCGAACTGATCCGGGAGAAGGTGCTCGGGGCGACCCGCGAGGAAGTGCCGCATTCGGTCGCCGTCATCGTCGATCGCTGGCAGGAAACTGGGAAGCTGACCAGCATCTACGCCACCATTCATGTGGAGCGGGACGGCCAGAAGGCGATAGTGATCGGCGCCAAAGCCGCCACCCTCAAACGGATTGGAACCGCCGCCCGCCAGGAAATGGAACGGCTGTTCGGCGTCCACATCTATCTCGATCTGCACGTCCACGTCCAGCCCGGATGGCGCGAGCAAGCCGCCTACCTCAACGCCCTGGACTGGCGCAATTCGAGTGGTGGCGCGACCGAGTGAGGCCGAGGCCTCGAAGTGGGACAGCCCTCCAGTCTGGCGGGGCCCTGGTACACTAGGGAACAATCCCGATTTCGGAATCCGTGGAAAGTGAATCGACCCAGTTGTCACCGAAACCGCAAAGTGTGATTGCCATCTATCCGGGGTCGTTCGATCCCATTACGAACGGCCATCTCGACCTGATCCGGCGAGGTGCGCTGCTGTTCGACAGGCTAGTTGTTTCGGTTCTCCGCAACCACGATAAAACGCCGTTGTTTTCCCTCGACGAGCGGATTGAAATGCTGCGCGAAGTGGTGCACGAATGTCCCAACGTGGAGGTAAAGTCCTTTACGGGGCTGCTGGTGGAGCATGCCGCCGCCTGTTCGGCCACGGTGGTGCTGCGCGGGATCCGAGCCATTTCCGACTACGAATACGAACTGCAAATGGCCCACATGAATCATCGGCTCCAGCCGGGCATCGAGACCGTGTTTTTGATGTCGCACGAAGAGAACTCGTTCATCAGCTCCCGCCTGGTGAAGGAGGTTTTTGGATTGGGTGGGAACATCTCCGGCCTGGTGCCGCCTTCGGTGGAAGCGCGGCTGCACCGCCGGTTGTCCAAACATCGACGCGCGGAGGTCAAGTAACCCCATCATGCAGGCGACGGCCAATCGAATTGCCGAACGGATTTCCCGCATCAGCGAATCGTCGACGATGAAAGTGGCGGCCGAAGCCGCCAGGCTTCGCGCCGAGGGCGTGGACGTGGTCGATTTCGGAGCCGGCGAACCCGACTTCCCGACGCCGGACAACATCAAGCAAGCGGGCATACGCGCCATCGAGCAAAATTTCACCAAGTACACCCCGGCGGGCGGCACCGCGGAACTGAAAAAAGCCGTCTGCCAGCGACACAAACTGGATTTCGGCACCGATTACAAGCCCAACGAATGCCTGGTTACGGTGGGCGGCAAACACGGCATCTTCAATCTGACGCAGGCACTCGTCAACCCCGGCGACGAAGTGGTCATCCCCGTTCCCTACTGGGTGACCTACCGCGACGTGGTGAATTTCGCCGGCGGCAAGTGCGTATTCGCGGATACCGACGAGCGCAATGGCTTCACCCTGACGGCGGCGATGATCGAGCCGCATTTGAACCAACGCACCAAACTGGTGGTCATCAACTCGCCCTCAAACCCCAGCGGCGCCATACTGGACCGGGGAGAATTCGAAGAGATCTTCAAGTTGACGCGGGACCGCGGCATCTACCTGCTGACCGACGAGTGCTATTGCCAGTTTCTGTACGGCGGGGAGCCGTTCTCGATCGCCGCCATGCCGGGGGCAAAGGAGGCGGTGCTGGTAGCCGGATCGCTCTCCAAAACCTACGCGATGACCGGATGGCGCATCGGTTTCGTGCTGGCGCCCGCGCCCATCATCGCCGCCATGGGTAAACTGCAAAGCCATTCGACTTCGAATCCCACTTCGATTGCGCAGAAAGCCGCCGTGGAAGCGCTGGTGGGGCCGCAGGAATCCGTCGCCGCGATGCTTGCCGAATACCGGAAACGCCGCGATTTCGTGGTCGAGCGGCTGCGCGCCATCCCCGGCGTGGAATGCGCGGAACCGCGCGGGGCGTTCTACGCATACCCGAACGTGGGTGTCGTCATTGGCCGCAACGGCATCGCCGATACCCTGGCGCTGTCGGAGCGCTTGCTGGCCGAAGCGCGGGTGGCCGTGGTGCCGGGCGAGGCCTTCGGCACGGATCGCCACGTTCGCATCTCCTACGCCGCGTCCATGGCCGATCTGGAGCGCGGACTGGATCGCATTCATGGTTTCATCATGGAGAACTCCTGAGGATGCCGGAAGCCATTCGCCTCAAGCCATCCCTGCGCGAAAAGGTGTGGGGGAAAGAGCACTTATCGCCGTGGTTCCCGGATGCGAGCGAGCCCATCGGGGAAGCATGGTACCTGGCCGACCGGGAGTTACCGCTGCTGGTCAAGCTGATTTTCACCTCCGAGCGGCTGTCCATTCAGGTGCATCCCGGCGACGGGGAAGACGGGCCGCGCGGGAAGACCGAGATGTGGCACATTCTGGAAGCCGAGCCCGGCGCCGCGATTGCCCTGGGTTTTCGCCGCCCGATCACCGGAGCGGAGCTCGCCGAGGCTACGCGCAGCGGCGAAATCGAGCGCTTGGTGAACTGGCTGCCGGTCCACGCCGGCGAAACGTACTTCGTCCCCGCCCACACGGTGCACGCCATCGGTGCCGGTATCGTGCTCTGCGAAATCCAGCAGCATTCCGACGTGACCTACCGCCTGTGGGACTACGGCCGCCCCCGCCCGCTCCACGTGGAGCAGGCTTTGCCGATCACAGACCTGGGCGTGCATCCCGGGGCGGTGCAACCGGTGCCGCTTGGCCCCGGACATGAGGCGCTGGTTCGGTCGAGGCACTTCGTTACCGAGCTCGTAAGCATGGCCCCGGGAGCAAGCCAGACGCCAGAGCGCCACACGTGCCAGTTGTGGATTTCGATCGAAGGCGTCGGCGCCATCGGCAGCGAGACCTATCGCCGGAGCGAAGTATGGCTGCTGCCCGGGGAAGGCGCTCAGCCCGAGATCCGCTCCGCCACCGGCAGCCGCTTTCTGCGGACCTGGGTTCCGGCGGAATAGCCGGGCCGTGGAGGGACGAGGCCGGACAGACCACCAAGAACGATGGTCTATCCCACAGAGCGGCTCAGCCGCAACCAGAACCACCGGCGACAAGATCGCCGCCGCTACGAAGGACTTTATTTGGCCGCGGCGATGGACGTCACCTGGATCGTCTTTCCGCTCTGGTCCAGCGTGCCTTTTACGGTTACTTTCTTAGCTGCGAATGGGGCCGCGCCTTTCTGATCGCTCAGCACGTAAACCGAGTTGCCGTCCCATAGCGCGTACTTGCCGCCGCCTTTTACGCACTCGGCGACGCACTGCGGATCGGTGCCCATGTTCATGCCTTTGTGGCTCGCCCCACACATGCTGTCGGTTACCGTGCCACTAAAGGTTCTATCGGCCGCGAGCGCGATGGCGGCCGCGGTGAATACGATGACTGCTATCCGTCTCATCATGGTTCGATTCTCCTGTTCTGTTGTTCGATTCGAAGCCAGAGTTGGTTATAGCGGGCTTCGTCGATGGGTTGCTTCAGTTGAAAGTGAAAATCCTTCTCGCGGGTGGCGATAGTCAGCTCGAAGGCGTCGGCGCTCGAAAGGGTTCGAATGTCGGTATAGCGCCAGGTCCGCGATTGATCCCGCGTCAGCGTCCGATACGCCACGCCTTCGGCGCCGAATGCCAGCGCGCCCTGGGAACCTCCGTTGCGGCCCAGGTGCTTGACCGGTACCGACCATGCAACGTCCCCGACAGGCTGCGCCAGTTCCAGCACCAGACGCCGGTCCATGCGCGGGGCCAGGAACGCATCGAGCTCGGCGGCCGGAATGTGCCCGGTAAAAGTGTAGGTGCGATCCGCCTCCAGGGGCAGCCTGCCGCTTTCATAGGTGACGATGCGAATGGAATCGGGAGCCAGCACGAGCTGTTGGATGTCTTCGAGCTTCCAACTCCAGGCGTGGCTCGCAGCCCCGGAAAAGCGGACGCCGGCGCCATCCACGGTCATCGTGCCGGCGCACACCTTGCGCCAATGCGCGTGGCGCGCCGGGAATTCGGCCGCATGCACGGCCAGCGCCGACGCCAGAATCAGCCAACCTGCTTTTTGATAGAGTGCCATTTCCAAACCTCATAAAGAGCCGGATACACCGCCAGCTCCAGCAAGAACGATGTAAAGATTCCGCCGACCATGGGCGCCGCGATGCGCTTCATCACGTCCGCGCCGGCGCCGTTCGCCCAGAGAATCGGCGCCAGGCCCACAAACATGGTTGCCACCGTCATGAACTTGGGGCGAATGCGTTTTGCGGCGCCATGTACGATGGCCGCGCGCAGATCCGAGATGTTGCGCAGCCGCCCCGCGCGGTGAGCCTCTTCGTATGCCAGGTCGAGGTACAGCAGCATGAACACGCCGGTTTCCGCGTCCACCCCCATCAATGCGATCAGCCCCACCCAGACGCCGATGCTCATGTTGTAGCTCAGGAAATACAGCAGCCAGACGGCGCCCACCGCCGAAAACGGCACGGCCATCAGCACCAGCATGGTTTTGGAAGTGGACCCGGTATTCCAATAGAGCAGCACGAAGATCAGAAGCAGGGTTAGCGGCAGCACCACCTTCAGCCGCTCGCGTACGCGCAGCATGGCTTCATATTGGCCGCTCCAGGCGAGCGTATAGCCGGGCGGCAGCGAGACTGCGCGCTCCACCGCGCGGCGCGCATCGGCTACGTAGCTCCCCACGTCGCGGCCGCTCACATCCACGTATACATATCCGCTCAACATGCCGTTTTCGTTGCGCAGCATGGCCGGGCCGCGGGCCATTTTCAAGACGGCGATTTCGGCCAGCGGGATCTCGATGCGCCCGTCCATCGCTGGCACCAGCACGCGCCCCAACCGGTCGATCGAGCTGCGCGCGTCGCGGTAGTAGCGCACGTTCACGGGATAGCGTTCCAGGCCCTCGATGGCGGTGGTGACGTTCTCGCCGCCGATGGCGCCGGTCACCACCATCTCCGCGTCGTCCACGCTCAGGCCGTAGCGCGCCAACCGCTCGCGCTTGAGGTCGAAATCCAGAAAGTAGCCGCTACCGGTGCGTTCGGCGAAAACGCTGCGCGTGCCGGGGACCGCACCAAGCACCCGTTCCAACTCCTGGCCAATTTGCTCGATCCGATCCAGCGACGCGCCGTAAATCTTGACGCCCACCGGAGTGCGCACGCCGGTGGTCTGCATATCGATGCGATTCTTGATGGGCATGGTCCAGGCATTGGAAACACCGGGCAGGCGCAAGGCCTGGTTCATTTCCTCCACCAGGCGATCGGTGCTAATGTGATCCGAAGTAATGTGGGCCGCCAGCGGCTGGAGCCAGGCGGGCCAGTTGCCGTACCACGTGGGCACTTTGCGCCATTGCGATTTCGGTTTCAGCACAATCGTGGTTTCCGCCATGGAAAACGGCGCGGGATCGGTGGACGTTTCCGCGCGGCCGGCTTTGCCCATCACGCTTTCGACTTCCGGAAAGCGCATCAGAATCCGGTCCTGCACTTGGAGCAGGTGTTGCGCCTGGGCCACCGAAATTCCCGGCAGGGTGGTGGGCATGAACAGCAAACCGCCTTCATCGAGCGGCGGCATGAACTCCGAGCCCAGACGCAAATAGACGGGAACCGTAACCGCCATCAGCCCTAGCGCGCCGGCGATGACCAGCCATTTCCAGCGCAGGCACCAGCCCACTACGGGCGTATATAAACGGATCAATACGCGGCTGATGGGGTGCTTTTCTTCGGAATGGATGGTGCCCACCAGGACGGCGTTGACCACCGCCGCCAGCCAGCGCGGGCGCATGCGAAAGCGGTCCTTGCGAAACAGGAGCAGGCGCAGGGCCGGGTCGAGAGTGATGGCCAACACCGCGGCCACGATCATGGCGAAGTTCTTGGTCCAGGCCAGCGGATGGAATAGCCGGCCTTCCTGCGCTTCCAGCGTGAGCACGGGCAGAAAGCCCGCCGCGATCACCAGCAGGGCGAAGAAGCTGGGCCCGCCCACTTCCTTGACCGCATCCACAATCGCCCGCTGGTAATGGGCGTTGGTCCAATCCGGCTGGGCGGTTTCCAGTTTCTTGTGAGTCTGCTCCACCACCACGATCGCCGCATCCACCATGGCTCCGATGGCGATGGCGATGCCGCCGAGCGACATAATGTTGGCGCTCATGCCCGCCGCGCGCATGGGCAGGAACGCAATCAGGATGGCAACCGGAATGGTCACAATGGGGATCACGGCGCTGGGCGCGTGCCAGAGAAAGATCAGGATCACCAACGCCACGACGCACAGTTCCTCCAGCAGCGTCTCCTTCAAGTTATCGATAGATGCCAGGATCAGCTCCGAGCGGTCGTAGGCCGTGACTACTTTGACTCCGGGCGGCAAACTCGCGGCCACCTGGCCGAGGCGCGCCTTCACGCGCTCGATCACCCGCAGGGCGTTTTCTCCCTGCCGCATGACGACGATGCCGGAGACTACGTCGCCGGTTCCGTCCCAGTCCGCCACCCCGCGCCGCAGGTCCGGGCCAAGCGTCACCGAGCCTACGTCGCGCACCAGGATGGGCACGCCGCCGGCGGAGGCGCCGAGCGAGATCGCCTCCAGATCGGCCCGCGAGCGCGCGTAGCCACGGCCGCGCACCATGTATTCGCGGCCGGAGAATTCGACCAGCCTCCCGCCCACGTCGTTGTTGCCGCCGCGCACCGCAGCCACCACGCGGGATAAAGGGACGCCGAAAGCCGCCAGGCGATTGGGATCGACGTTCACCTGGTACTGCCGCACGAACCCGCCCAGCGACGCCACTTCGGCCACGCCCGGCACCGACTGCAACTGGTAGCGCAAAAACCAATCCTCGGTGCTGCGCAGCGTCGCCAGGCTGTTGCGGCCGCTGGTATCCACCAGCGCGTATTGGAAGACCCAACCCACGCCGGTGGCGTCCGGCCCGAGTTCCGTCTGCACGCCGGCCGGCAGCCGTGCCTGGATTTTCGAAAGATATTCGAGCGTGCGCGAACGGGCCCAATAGATATCCGTGCCGTCTTCGAAAATGATGTACACGTAGGAAAATCCGAAATCGGAAAACCCGCGCACGTCTTTCACCCGCGGCGCGCCCAGCATGGCGCTGACGATGGGATAGGTCACCTGATCTTCCACGATGTCCGGGCTGCGGTCCCAGCGCGAGTACACGATCACCTGGGTGTCGCTCAGATCCGGAATGGCATCGAGCGGAATCGAGCGCATGGCCCACCAGCCGCCCAGCGCCGCGGCGGCAACGGCGAACAGAACCAGGAAGCGATGAGCGGCGGAGAACTCGATCACGCGGTTGATCATTCTTGGGTTCCCCCTTTGGCGCCATTGAGCCGAGTTTCGGAGTCCAGCAGAAAATTGCCGGAAGTGACGATCCGCTCGCCGGCCTTCAACCCCGACAGAATCGCCACATGGTCCCCGCTCTGGTCGCCGGTCTCGACTACTCGCTGTTCGAAGCTTCCATTGCCGCGATCCACGAATACGGTTTTGCGATCGCCCGAATCGAGCACGGCCGATTGCGGCACAACCAGACGGCGCGTGCCGCCGGCGGCCAGTTCGACCTGTCCGAACATTTCGGGCTTCAGCACCGTCGCGGGATTATCCAGTGCAATCCGCACCTTGAGGGTGCGCGTGGCCGCGTCCACCTGGGGCAGAATGTAGCTCACCCGCCCATAAAACACGCGGCCGGGCAGATAATCCAGCGTGAATTTGGCGCCCTGGCCGAGCCGTATGCCGGCGGCTTCGTATTCGAACACATCGGCAATCACCCAGACCTTGGAAAGGTCGGCGATGGTGTAGAGCACCGTATCCGGGGTGACGTGCTGTTTGGGGAAGGCATTGCGCTCCATGACGAAGCCCGACACCGGCGAGGCCAGGGTGAGGCACTCGATCGGCTTCCCGGCCCTGGCCATGGCGTCGATTTCGGCCGGCGCGATGTCCCACAGCTCGAGCCGTTTCCGCGCCGCGGCCAGCAGGCTATCGCCGTGCGCCGCCATTCCCGGCATGCCGTCGTGGGCCACCTGCTGCGCGCGCAGCGCCAACAGGTATTCCTGTTCGGTCGCAACCGCATCCGGGCTGTAGAAATCCAGCAGAGGCTGGCCCTGGCGAATGTACTTGCCGGTGAAATCGGCGAACACGCGGTCGATCCAGCCCTCCAGGCGGGGCTGCACTTTCGCCACGCGGGTCTCGTCCAGCGCCACCCGCGCCACGGCCCGAATCGGCTCGCCCATGGATTCGTATTCCGCGGTGCCGTATTCCACCCCGATCAACTGCTGTTCGCGAGCGCTCACGCCAACCATGCCGGGATTGTCCGCGGCGTATTTCCGCTCGTCTCCCGCGTACACCGGCACCAGCTTCATGCCGCAATCCGGCGCAATGCCGGGGTGGTCGGACTTATACCAAGGGTGCATGGCGTCCACCCAGTACAGAACCTTCGGCGTGGCCTCCGCGCGCGGCGCCTTCACGCCATACCAGCGCCCGTAGCCATAACCGCCCACGAAAGCCGCTGCC
Organism: Bryobacteraceae bacterium; assembly: GCA_052148435.1. Taxonomy (GTDB): domain Bacteria; phylum Acidobacteriota; class Terriglobia; order Bryobacterales; family Bryobacteraceae; genus JBEKYD01. Next base: position 32,351 of record JBKQIF010000096.1, on the reverse strand, counting down.
ACGGCGGCCACCAGCCATAGCTTTTTCATTCTCCGGCCTCGATCCCGGCCAACTCCTCCAGCCGCGCCAGCGCCACCTGGAACTGCATGATCGCCTCGTGATCCATGAGCTCGTAATCCACCACGTTCATGAAGTTAGAAAACACCGAAACAAAATCGACCTTCCCCGTTTCATAACCAGCCAGCGACGAATCGAGAGTCAGTTGCGCCTCGGGAACGATCGACTTCTCGTAGAGCACGGTTAACCGGTGCGCCGTCTCCGCTTCGGCATAGCTCTGGCGGATACGCGATTCCAGCGACACCCGCGAAGCTTCGTATTCGTGCCGCGCCTCGGCGGCGGCGTATTCCCGCTCGGCGATGGCCGCGTGCTGCTTCTGCCAGTAGTGAATGGGCAGGCTGAAATCCACGCGCAGCTCCCACATCGGCGCCATACCGCCCTGGTTGAAATAGCCGCCCGAGACGGTGTAGTCCGGATATACGTCCTTGCGCGCCAGGCTCGCCGCCAGCTCGCTTCGCTCTATCAGCGTGCGGTCGCGCTCCAGCTCCGGCGCCAGACGCCGTGCGCGGCCGAGCAGCTCGTCGAGCGTGAACGGCAATTCACCAGCGCCGGTGTCCTCGGTTACGGCGACGGGGGTATCCTGCGGCCGGTCCAGCAACGCATTGATTTCGATCTGGCGGCTGGTCCGATCCAGCCGGTAGCGCTCGCGCTGGGTTTCGAAGACCGCCAGTTGCGTCTGCGCCTTCAGCACGTCCTGCTGCGCCGCGCGTCCCACCGCGTAGCGCGCCTCGGAAGTGCGCAGGATGATCTCGAGCAGCTCCTGGTAACGGTCGACGAAGCCAATGGCCACCGTGGCGTGGTGCAGTTCGTGATAGGCCTGTTTCAGTTGCGCAACCAGGTGAAGGCGAGCAGCGAGGTATTCCTGCCGAGCGGCCTCGGCTTCCTTGCCGGCGATCTGGCCCCGCAGCGGGCGCTTACCCGGAAACGGCACGGTTTGCCCGAGCATGACACCGATGTTGCTGGTGGGGTCGTGCCCCAAACCGGCGCCCGGCCAGGGCCAGCCGTTGGAGGCATAACCCAGCGACACGGTCGGATCGGGCAACCCGGCAGCCTGCTCGGGCCGCTGCGCCATCGATTCATAGCGTTTCTGCGCCACCAGAATGTCGCGATTGCGATCGAGCGCCTGGCCAATCAACTGAGCCAGCGGCTGCGCAGTGCATGGGAGCGTTACCACGAAGACTAAAATCCAGTTGCGTATTCGCATTCAACTTTCCCTGGGTACTGTTGTGTCTTGAGGCACTTTGGCTCACAGACTAACGTCTGTGCCACCTGTTAGCGGTAACCTGCGGGCAGATGGCGGCACAGGCTTTGGCCTGTGAGTTTCAAGGTTTGGGAGGAGGCTAAATGCGAAAACTGGAATGGAGGGAAATCAAATCGGGAGGCGCGTATTCCGCGGAGGCAAACGCGGCATCACGCTGGTCGGCCAAACTAAACTGGTCGCTGGTTTCCGGGGCAATCGACGCCACCGCCAGGGTTACCGTGTGATCCGCTATATCGGCCTTCACGAAATGATGCAGCGCCTGCGCTTCACAGACCTGGCTAGGAGGTTGGTGTTGATGGCAGCGTTGATTCCGATGGCAGCAATTCTGCGAGGCCGTCATTTGCGGGCAGGTCAGGCAGTTGCCGAAAAACAGCGCGACTACCGCCAGCACCGCCGCCGCGATGGAAAGAACTCGCATCTCAGACGTGATTATACGGCATCGCGCCAGCCGCCGGCAATTCCCTCATTCGCGGGTATTGCCGCCGGCAGTTGGTGGCACAGGTTTTAGCCGGTGAAAAATGTGCACACTCCACTTTATCCCACCACCGGGTTGCGCAGCGTCCCGATACCCTCGATCTCCACTTCCACTACGTCACCGGCCGACATTCTGCGCGTTGCGCCGGGGGTTCCGGTGTAGATCGCATCGCCGGGCATCAGCGTGACCCAACCGCTGATCCAGCTCGCGATGGTGGGGCAGTCGAACAGCAGATCGGCGGTGGTTTGTTTCTGCACCACCTCGCCATTCAACCGGGTCTCGAGCAGCAGGGAACCGTAGTCCAGGCCGGTCGCAATCGCCGGGCCGAGCGGCGCGAAAGTGTCCGAGCCCTTGGCCCGCCACCACTGCAGGTCCTTGCCGGGGCCGGCCTGCCAGTTGCGCTCGCTCACGTCGTTGCCGCAGGTGACGCCGAAAATCGCGGCGCGCGCTTCCGCCGGGGTCGCGTTCTTGAGCCGCTTGCCGATCACCACCACCAATTCGCCCTCGTAGTGCAGATCGGTAGCGTCGCGCGGGATCGCAATCGGGCCACCGGGATCCTGCAGCGCGGTGATCGGCTTGTAGAAAATTTCCGGACTGGCCGGCTGCGGCCGCGTGCCCAAATGGCTCCTATAGTTACGCCCCACGCACAGGATCTTCCCGGGGACCGTGGGCGCCAGCAGGCTGACCTCGGCTAGCGGAAGGGCTGCGCCGGTAGGAGCATGACTGCCAAACAGATCGCCCTGGATCTGGTGAACGGTGGCGCCTTCGAGGACGCCGTACGAGACGGTTGCGCCGGAACGGTAGCGAATATAGTGGGTCACGTCCCGACATTGTAGCGCCCGCGTCGGGTATCCTGAAAGTTATGGGATGTGGAAGCGGCGGTTTCAACCAGATTCAAGACACCATTCGGCCCGGGGCGCGCAAAGTATTTTGCCTCAAGTTCCAACGCGAGATGGAAGGTCTCGACGAGATTCCCTTTGAAGGCCATCCGCTGGGCCGGAAGATCTACGACAACATTTCCAAGGAAGCCTGGAAGATGTGGGTCGAACACATGAAGATGATCATGAACGAGTATCGCCTGAACCTGGGTACGCAACAGGCTCAGGAATTTCTCATCCAACAGATGGACAACTACTTCTTCGGCGAAGGCGCCGCGCTGCCGCCGGACTTCGTCCCACCGAAGGCCAAGAGCTGAGGGCAAGCGATCAGCAATTAGCGATCAGCCAAGCGGAAGGCGACGGCTGACAGCTTCGACCTACAGCGTGTCCAACGCCGCATTCACGGTGAACCGCAGCTTGCCATGCGCCTCGCGCAGCGCCGCTTCCACCGCGGCGGGGTCCGCTCCTCGCGCGAAGAGGAAACCTAGATAGCTGGCGCCTTCCGGCAGCGGCACCAGGCGATGGCCGCGTTCGGCGGTCATCACCACGTCCTCGATTTCCGGCACCGCCTTGGCTTGCTCTACGCCGTCCACCGATTGGTAGATTCCCGCATGCGGAATGGGAATCATCATGACGCCCGAGGCCGGACCCTCCAAACGCGCGCCGCTCACGTCTTCGCCGATGGCGTGGCGCAGAATCAATTCTTCCAGCGGCACCCCTCCTTCAAAACGCAGCGCCCGTGCGCACAGGCCGCCGATCGGCCTCGCCGCCACTTCCAGCAGCCAGGCGCCTTGCCGGTTGTAGCGCAATTCGGCGTGCCACGGACCATGCCACAGGCCCAGAGCCCGTACCGCTCTCCCGGTGGTTTCGACGAGCGCCGCCTGCACCGGCGCGGGCTGGCGCGAAGGCGTCACGTAAATCGTCTCTTCGAAGAACGGGCCCTCCAGCGGATCGGGCTTATCGAAAATGGCCAGGGGTTGCACTCGCCCTTTTGTGATGAGTCCTTCCACCGCGAATTCGCGCCCCGGAATGTAGCTTTCCACCTGCAGCCACCCGTGCGCCATTCTGCCGATGCGGTGAAAAGCCGCCACGAACTCCGCCTCGCAATTAGCCCGAATCACGCCGCGGCTGGCGGAAAGATCCAGCGGCTTCAGCACGCAGGGATACGGAGCCCGCTGGGCGGCCTCGCGCGGGCCGGCATCGAGCGGCACCCGAAAGTAAGCGGGCACGGGCAATCCGGCGGCATGAAATAATTGGCGCGCGCGGAATTTGTCGTGACAGGCCTCGGCGGCCGGAACGGGGTGGAAAGGAATTCCACGCGCCGCGGCGATTTCCGCCGCCAGCACCGCGGGCCTGTCCCCCACGGCGGCGACGGCATCGAACTCGACGCCATTGAGCGACGCCAGCGACTCTTCGGCGCGATCGAAACGCACCGCAATCGCTCCATCGCCCCACGGATCCCGCAGGCTCCGGCACCGGTCGGTGGCCAGAAGCAAATCGAGTCCCAGCCGTCCCGCGGCTTCGGCAAATACCCGTGTCTGGTATCCGGTGGTAGCGGCCACCAGCAGTAACCGTTTGCTCACAATCCTTCTTTCAGCCTACTTTACTTTCATTTTCAAGTTATCGTAGAGGTTGTGAAAGCCCTGGTGAAGAGCAAGCGCCAGCAGGGTCTGTGGCTCGAAGAAATCGAGCGGCCCGGCATTGGCATCAACGATGTCCTGATCCAAGTGCTCCGCACCGGAATCTGCGGAACCGATGTACACATCTACAAATGGGACGCCTGGGCCCAATCCACGATTCCGGTGCCCATGGCTATCGGCCACGAATTCGTGGGTCGAATCGTGGAAGCCGGCGCCAACGTCAACGATTTTTTCCCCGGCGATATTGTGAGTGGCGAAGGCCACGTAGTGTGCGGCCGCTGCCGCAATTGCCTGGCCGGCCGGCGCCATCTCTGTGCCAAGACCAAGGGTGTGGGCGTGGATCGCCCTGGCGCTTTCGCCGAATACATCGCTTTGCCGATGACCAATCTCTGGCGCCATCATGAGTCCGTGCCGCTCGATGTGGCCGCTATTTTCGATCCTTTCGGCAACGCGGTGCACACCGCCCTGTCCTTTCCCGTGCTGGGCGAGGATGTATTGATTACCGGCGCCGGGCCCATCGGCATCATGGCGGCCGCGGTGGCGCGCCACGCCGGCGCCCGCTACACCGTCATCACCGACGTCAACCCCTACCGCCTGGATCTGGCGCGCAGCCTCGGTGTGACCGTCGCCGCCGACGCCCGCCATACCAAACTGGCCGACGTACAAAAGCAGCTCGGCATGGCCGAAGGCTTCGACGTGGGACTGGAAATGTCCGGCAATCCGGCCGCCTTTCGCGACATGCTGGCCAACATGAGCCACGGCGCCAAAATCGCCATGCTCGGAATTCCCACCGCGGAGATCGCCATCGACTGGCGCACGGTAGTCTTCAACATGCTCACCATCAAGGGCATCTATGGCCGCGAAATGTACGAAACCTGGTACAAGATGACCGTCATGCTGCAGTCCGGTCTGGACATTACGCCCATCGTCACCCATCGCTACCACTACACCGAATTCGAGAAGGGGTTCGAAGCCATGGTGTCGGGCAACTCGGGCAAGGTCATTCTCGAGTGGGCTTGAAGGCCGCCCGCCGCTGGCTGGTTCACGGGCACGTGCAGGGCGTGGGCTATCGCTATTTCGCGCAGAAAAATGCCGCCCTCCTCGGCCTCGCCGGTTACTCCAGAAATATGGACGACGGCCGCGTAGAGGTCTACGCCGTGGGTACACGGGAGCAGTTATCGGAATTGGCGGGCCGTTTGCGCCAAGGTCCCCGTTGGGCAGATGTGCGCGGTGTCGAAGAGACGGAAGCCGCGATCCATCGGTACTCTTCGTTCGAAATTCTGTAGCGCTGTACTGGTACTTATCAGCCGCCAACATGGTTCTTACGGTACCAATGTAAATTGACTGCCCCGGAATGCATTGGGATAATCGAATTCGTTACCCAACGGAGGATTTGCCTAGATGAACCAAGAAGGGCTGATGAAAGTTGCAGGTTTTGGGCTGCTGTTGCTGGGCGTAGCTGGGGCCGCGTTCGGTGCGGCGGGCACTCCCGAGATCGATGCGTCGTCAGGTATCAGCGCGCTGACTTTGCTTTCCGGCGTATTACTGGTCATCAAGAGCCGCCGGTAGAAGACGTTACACAACCAAGGGCCGAACCATGGTCGCCCGGCAGGGTCTCGTGAAGGTCTTGTCGCCGCGGCCATGGTTTCGGCTCTTTTCATTTGCGGGCCTGGTCGCGGTCGAGTTGGCGCTCCTGTCGATTCGCTTCGATGCGGCCGATCTCACGGCGGGTTATCTTCCGCGGCTGGTGAACCAGTGGGGCGCCGTGTCTCTGAGATTTGGCATCGCTGCCGCGGCTCTGATCCTTCTGCTCGGCCGTAACGCGCTCGAAACCGCGCTGGCTTCCCAGAAACGTCTCCCGCCAATCTCCGTTCCGCTGGTTATCGGCCACGCTCTGCTGTTGCTTCTATCCTGGCTTCTGGCGGTACGCGTATTCGGCCACACGCTGGCGGCGTCTCGCGCCGACTGGCTTGCCGGCGCGTGGATCCTGACCGGCGTGCTGGCGATGATCTGTGCCGGGCTGGCCTTTTTGCCGGCGACCGTGTGGTTGCGCCTGTTTTCCGCGTGCCGGGATGTGCTGGTGTTCGCGATTGCGGCAGCGCTCGCCGGCACGTGGGTTGGCGGCTTCGCCAGGAATCTTTGGCGCCCGCTCAGCACACTGACCTTTTTCGTGGTCGGCAGCCTGCTGAAGCCTTGGATTGCGGGTCTCGCGATCGACCCCAGCCACCTGACGCTGGGGGCGCGCGGCTTCGACGTGCAGATCGCCGACGAATGCTCGGGCCTCGAAGGCATCGGCCTGGTGCTGGCCTTCAGCAGCACCTGGCTGTGGTTCTCGCGGCGCGAATATCGCTTTCCGCGGGCTTTGCTTCTGTTGCCGGTCGGCGTGGTAGTCATCTGGGTGATGAATGCCGCGCGCATCGCTGCGCTGTTCGCCTTGGGCTATGCCGGCGCGCCGGGGATCGCACTGGGAGGATTTCATTCCCAGGCCGGCTGGATCAGCTTCATCCTGATCGCGACCGTTTGCGTCGCCGGCTCCAGCCGGGTGCCGTGGTTGCGGCGGGAAAAGCCCCGCCGGGAAGTTCCCCTTCATGAAACGCCGCCGGCCACCGTCGCCGGCGCCAACTTCACCGCGGTCTACCTGCTGCCGTTCCTGGCGATTCTGGCGGCTGCCATGCTCTCCAAAGCGGCCTCGGCGAAGTTCGAATGGTTCTACCCACTGCGTCCGCTGGCGGCGCTGGCCGCCTTGGCCTGCTACCGCAAGCAATACCGGCAAATGAACTGGCGTGTGAGCTGGCTCGGCGCCGCGGCCGGTGCCGTCGTCTTCGCGCTGTGGATCGCCTTGGAGCCGGCCGCTGCGCACGGCACGGCGCCGTCTCATGTTCCCGCCGCCTGGATCGCCGCCCGTGTCTTCGCCGCCGCCATCACAGTGCCGGTTGCCGAGGAATTGGCGTTTCGCGGTTTCCTGCTGCGGCGCCTGGCCAGGGAAGTCTTCGAAGCCGTCGAGCCGCGGTCGGCAGGACTGCTCGCGGTGGTGCTGTCTTCACTTGTCTTCGGTCTCTTTCACGGCGACCGTTGGCTCGCCGGCTCGCTCGCGGGTCTGGTCTATGCCGGGGTCTATTGCCGCCGCGGCAGCATCGGCGACGCCGCCCTGGCCCACGGCCTCACCAACGCTTTCCTGGCAGTCTACGTGTTAAGCACCGGCAACTGGCAGTTGTGGTGAGCCGGTATTGCCACGCGCGGCACCCGTAACCGAGCCGCGACCGCCAGGGAGCGGTCGCCGCGCCATACCGCTAAACTCCCGGATCGGCTAAGCACCCCCGGCCCCGCGGCAGCCCGGCGTCTTCAGAGATAGACTGGATTCTGGATTGAGGTGCGGGCGAAACCCGTTCCGCGCGGCGCGGCAGCAGGGACAACCCGGAAGGAGATGCAATGAAACGTAGAGTATTTGTGGGCGGGGCCTTCGCCGGCATGGCGCTGACTGGCGCGGATGCGCGGCCACCCAAGTCCAAGAGCGGCGACATCCCGACCCGCCAATTCGGGAAGACCGGCGTGAAAGTGCCCATCATCTGCCAGGGCGGCGCCCGGATGGACCTGTTTCCGGATGTCGCTTCGGCGGCGGCGCACGTTCGCGGCGTTTACGATCTGGGGCTGACTTACTTCGACTGCGCCCACGCCTATTGGGATGGCAAGTCCGAAGAGGCTTACGGACAGGGACTTTCCGAAGTCCGCAAGAACATCTTTCTGACCACCAAGTCCGTGAAACGCGCCAAGGCGGAAGCCGAGGCTGACCTGGCGCTTTCGCTGAAGGCGTTGAAGACCGACTATCTGGATCTTTGGCAGATGCATTCGGTTGGAACAAAAGCGGAGATCGATCAGATTTTCGGTACGGGCGGCGCCATGGAGGCTTTCGAGGCGGCCAAGAAAGCAGGCAAGTGCCGGTTCATCGGCTTCACCGGCCACTTCGATCCCGAAATCCACGCGCAGATGCTGAAGGCCTACGCCCACTGGGACACGGTACTGATGCCGCTGCACGCCGCCGACCATGCCTACCTTAGCTTTGAGAAGACGGCCCTCCCGGCCGCCGTGGAAATGGGGATTGGGATCCAGGCCATCAAGGTGTTCTGTAAGGCGTTCCTGCTGCGGGCGTTAAGCCCCGTCGAATGCCTTCGCTTCACGCTCAGTCTTCCCTGCCACATCGCGATCTGCGGCTGCGGCACCATCGGGCAGATGGAGGATAATATCCGGGTCGCCCAGAGCTTCAAGCCGTATACCCCCGAGGAGCTGGCCGACGTGCGCCACAGGGCCATTGTGGGCCAAGGCGTCTATACCGGCCCGGCCATGGAGTACTGGAAGAGAAAGACTTAGAGATTTCTCCGGCTGACGCGCATCGCCCGGGGGCGAGTACTTGATCTTCCGAACGAGGAGCGGGTCCGGGGACCTGCGCAGACCAGGGATCCGCCCCGCGACTTATGCGGGCTCTCGGCAGGGGGAATTGGAACAGGGTTCGGCAAAAAAGATGAACAACTCGGAAACCGCAATCACCCGTCGGGAATTCACGGCCGGACTTGCCGTGACGGCCACTGCGCTGGGGCAGGAGCGCGCCGCGCCTCCCCAGCCGCTCTGGTACCAGCGCATCCGCCGCCTGGGGCAGACCAATATCAACGAGAAGGACGCAGCCACGCTGGACGTCGACAAATGGGTCCGGTACTGGGCGAGCCTGAAGGTGGACGGGGTGATCGCCAGCGCGGGAGGAATTATGGCGTTCTACCCGACCACGGTTCCCCTGCACCGCAAATCCCGGTACCTTGGGAGCCGCGACCTGTTCGGCGAGTACAGCCGCGCCGTGAAACGGGCGGAGCTTCGGGTGATTGCCAGGCTCGATCCCACGCTGGCCTTTGCCGAGGCTCTGGAAGCCCGGCCGGACTGGTTCGCCCGTGACCCGGCCGGCAAGCCCGTCAGGCACGCGGAAGCGAAGGAGCTCTTTACCACCTGCATGTTCGGGCCGTATTACGACGAGCAGATGACGGCCATCATCCGGGAGCTGAATCAGGGTTACGACCCGGATGCCTACTACACCAACGCCTGGCCCGGCACCGGTCTGGGCACCGTATGCTACTGCGACCGCTGCCGGAGCGCGTATCGCACGCGATTCCAGGCGGACCTGCCGGAGAGTGCCGGGCGCTCCGACCCCAACTTCCGCCGCTGGACGGGCTGGCGGCTGGAGCGGGTCCTGGCCGTCTGGAAACTCTGGCAGAACGTAGCCACCGAGGGACGCGAAGACCGCGTCTACGTCGGTAACCTGGGCGGCAGCATTCGGGCCGAGATCAACGTCAAGAAGATCGCCGATTTGTGCCAGTGGATGAACGCCGACCATCAGGACCGCAGCGGCACGACGCCCATGTGGGACTGCGCCCAGCAGGGACGCATCAGCTACAGCGTGATGCGGGGCCGCACCGCGACCAATGTCACCAGCGCCTACAACATGAGCGACGCCATCTGGCGCCATACCAGCAAGGCGCCGGTGGAGATGCGGATGTGGCTGGCGCAGACCGCGGCCAGCGGCATGGTGCCGTGGCAGACCTGGCTCGGCGGCGATCCCAAAGATACGCGCTGGGAGCAACCGGCCCGCCAATTCTTCCAGTGGCTGGCCGGAAACGAATCGCATTACTTCAATCGCCGCTCCCTTTCCACGGTGGGCCTGGTGTGGCCGCAGCGAACCCAGGTGTGGCATCCGAAGCTGGCGGGTTCCACCGAGGCGTTGCAGGGCTATTATTATGCCTTGCTCGAGGGCCGAATCCCGTTCGACCTGGTGCACGACGAAGATTTGACTCCCGCCCGGCTGGCGCAATACTCCACCATCGTGCTGCCCAACGCGGCGCTGCTCTCCTCGCCGGCCTGCGAAACCCTGCGGAGCTTCGTCAACCGGGGCGGATCGCTGGTCGCGACCTTTGAAACCTCGCTCTACGACGAAGGGGGCGCCGCACGCAACGACTTCGCTTTGGGCGATATCCTGGGTGCATCGGTCGATGGGGGCGTGGAGGGCCCGCTGCACAATTCCTACCTCCAGGTGGAGCGGCCGCACCCGCTGGTTGCCGGTTTGGAGGGCACTTCCTACCTGCCCGGGCCGATCTTCCGCGTGCGCATCAAGGATGTCGCCCAACCGGTGTTGACGCGCGTGCCTCCGTACCCCGCCTTCCCGCCCGAAATGGTGTACCGGACCGGCTCCGCCAGCGGCGGCGCGAGCGTGGTGGTCCGCGAGGGCAAATCCCGCGTGGTGTATTTTGCCGACGACATCGACCGGACCTTCTGGCGCACCTGGAATCCGGATCTGGGGCGGCTGCTCTCGAACGCCGTGGGGTGGGCGGCCGGGGATAGCCTCCACGCGGTGGTCTCCGGCGCCGGACTGCTGGACGTCTTCTACTGGGAAACCGAGCCCGGCCTGGCGCTGCACCTGGTGAATTACACGAGCCCCGCTTTGATGAAAGGGCCGGCCCGGCGGATCTCGACCGTGGGAGTCCAGCAGGTCCGGCTGCGCGTGCCGGATGGATTCCGGGCCTCCAAAGTCACCTTGCTTAGCGCCAAGCGGGACCTGGACTTTCAGGCTTCGGGCCTCGAGCTCCGCTTCACTGTCCCGCAGGTCGGCGAGTACGAGGTGGCGGCGATTCTGCGCGCGTGATGGTTCACGACCCGGAACGACGATCGCTAGCCGTCTGCTACCAATCGACTACAGAGCCGTCATCGGGATCGAACTTGGGCCTGTACTCTCTTGGTTCGCCAACCTGCGCCCGGAGCTTGTCTTCGTCGATCGTGATCCCGAGACCCGGGTCGGTCGGCAGCGGCCGGTACCCGTTCTTTACCGGCGGCAGTGGCTTGGCCAGGAGGTCCTCGTAGTTCAGGTCGCCGTTTTCTTGAATCAAGAAATTGGGGATGGAGGCGGCGATCTGGAAGCTGGCCGCCAGCGAACACGGCCCTTGCGGATTGTGCGGTGCGAGGGGCGAGTAATATGCCTCCGCCATGCCGGCGATCAGCCTGAGTTCGGTGATCCCGCCCGCGTAACATACGTCCGGCTGGAGTATGGTTGCCGCCCGTTTCTCGAGGATCTCCCGGAACCCCCACTTGGTGAAGATGCGTTCCCCGGTGGCGAGCGGGATGTGAGTCTTGCGGGCGAGTTCGGCCATTACGTCCACGTTGAGGCACTGCACCACCTCTTCATAGAAAAATGGCTGATACGGCTCCAGGGCTTTGATGAGAAGGGCGGCCGTCGGCGGCTCGACGGCGCCGTGAAAATCGATGGCGATATCGACGCCGCTGCCGTACCTCTGGCGGGCAGCCTTGAAGTTGTCCACAACCGCATCGACGTACTTCTGCCCTTCGACGTACTTGATGGGGCTCCGCCCCAGGCCTGACGGGCCGATCTTGACCGCATCCACGCCCGTTTCGGCGCCGACTCTTCCGTACACCCTGATCCTGTCGCGGGTCGGGCCGCCGAGCAACTTGTATACCGGCACGCCGTACACCTTGCCCTTGATGTCCCAGAGCGCCTGGTCGATGCCGCTGGAGATCGCGGTCTTGACAGGACCGCCGCGATAGAACGCTCCGCGGTGGATCGCCTGCCAGTGGAACACCACCCTGCAGGGGTCCTGGCCGACCAGATAGCGCCCTACTTCCTGCGCTCCGGCGGCGCATGCCTTGGCATCGTCTTTGAGCATTTCGCCCCAACCAGTGATGCCGGCGTCGGTGGAGATCTTAACGAAGACCCACGAGTTCTTCAGAACGAACGTTTCCAGCTTGGTGACTTTGATAGCATCGTTCGGGCCCACGGGAGCAGCCGGGCTGGGCTCGGCGGCAAAGGCCGAATCCAGTCCAAGCAGCGCACCGGAGCCCACTAATCCTCGGATTGTGGAGCGGCGATCGATATCGGACATATCAGGACACCTCGTTGTTTATTCACTCGAACTATTGCCTCGGGATCGTTCAGCACAGCGCGGAGTTCCGCGCATGCCGTCCCGTTACTACACAGACATGGAACATATCACGTTTCCGCCCCGATGCGGTCGCGGACTTGGCTCTTTCCGGGCGCCCGGCCTCTGGCGGGGTGCTCCGGAAACCGTCCGGAACCGCGATTTCGGCAAGCGCTGTGTGGCTTCTCGCGGTATAAGCCCCTGGTACAAACTGCGGTATCATGGCCAGAGCCGGAGGGCGAACCGCTATGTCTACTCGCAGGGGATTCTTCGCACAGATGGGCGCCGCCGCCGCGGTGGCTCGCGTGCTTCCGGAGGCGGCCTATGCGCAGCGCGCCGTCGTCAGGGGCGTGGGTCTCCCCAAAGACATGGTGTGGCTCAACGCCAACGAAAACCCGGCCGGTCCACCGCCATGCTCGCTGGACGCCATGCGCGCCGTGATCCCCTCGAGCGGCCGTTACCACTACAACGAATTCGGCGACATCTATGCCGTCATGGCCAAGGCCGAGGGACTCGCGCCGGAGCAGATCGTGGTTGGTTCCGGATCGAGCGAAGTGCTGCACACCGCGGTCGATCTTTTCACTTCCGCCACGCGGCCGTTTATCAGCGTGAACCCGGCCTACGAAGGGCCTCGCGAGGCCGCCCGCAACCTGGGCCGTCCGGTGATCTTGACCAAGCTGCGCGACGACTACACCGCCGACGTCCGCAAGATGGCCGAAGAGGCCGATAAAGCGCACGGCGGCCTCATCTACCTCTGCAATCCCAACAACCCAACCTCCGCCGTCACCAGCGCCGAGGATGTCGATTGGCTGGTCGCCAACCTGCCCGCCAATACCACCCTGCTGGTGGATGAAGCCTACATCCACTTCGTGGAACGGCCCGAAGTGAAGACCGCCCTACCCTACGTACAGCAGGGCAAGAACGTCGTTGTGACGCGCACGTTTTCCAAGATTTATGGCATGGCCGGGCTACGGGTCGGTTTCGCCGCCGCCCGTCCCGACCTCGCCGAACGGATGGCACGCCTGGCGCTTAACGTGATCTCCATTGTGAGCGCGCGCGCCGTGGTGGCCGCGCTGGCCGACCGCGACAACATTCTGCCCGAGCGCAAGGCTGCGCTGGCCAAGACCCGCCGCGAGTTGACCGCATGGCTGGGCGAGCGCGATGTGAGGTTCATCGAGCCGAATGCCAATTTCCTTATGATTGACGTGGGCCGCAACGCGCGCGAGTTCATCACCGCCATGCCACCCATGGGCGTGGCGCCCGGACGCCCCTTCCCGCCGCTCAATAACATGCTCCGCGTCACCATCGGCACCGATGCGGATATGGCGAAGTTCCGCGAAGTATTCTGGAAGGTCTACAAGGGCTGAACGGCCTTCACTCGTCCTTGTGTCCGGCACCCCGATGCGCAACAATATCCACGGCCTCACGTGAGGAGCGGTGAGCGATAAACCGTCTTACGCATGAGGCCCCCACGCCCGATTGTCGCGCGGAAGAAAGGTTCTCCACCATGCAGCGCCTCCATCGCCGCGGCTTCCTCGCCTTGGGAGCAACCGCATGCTTTTCGCAAGGCCCCATCTACGCCGCCGGCAATCCCATCCGTTCCGTGAATGTCGCACCACCCGTACCGGTTGGAGACAACGCGGGCGACACTTGGGTCGCTGCCTGGCTTCCCGACGGCAGCCTCTATTCTCCGTCCAACGATACCAAAGGATTCCGAAACGCAGGCAGCGGGAATATCGCCTTTAATCGGATCGATGGCCAGGATCCCCTGCACCTGTCCGGAACAACCGTTAACTACATGCCCGACTATGGTGTCGAAAACCGTGAAGGCCCGGATGGGTGCACCTGGAAATCGAGCGGCTGCACCGCGGTGGGCAACGAAATCTACTGGGTGGTGGCCAGGCACAAATACGGGGAGAAGTCCGGCGACCGCTACCGGCGCCAGACCGCCGCCAACGCTTCTATCATCAAAACCAGCGACGGCGGCAAGACCTGGACCCGCGGCGCAAAGGAGAATTACGAGAAACCGATGTTCCCTGGCAGCCACTTTGCCACGCCTTACTTCGTCGAGTACGGCCGCGCCAGCCTCCGCGGCGTCGATAACGCGGACCGTTTTGTGTATGCCACCTCGAACAATGGCTTTTGGGATAACGGCGACTCCACCGTCCTGGGCCGTGTCCCCCGGGAGCGCATCGGCGCCCTGAATGGAGCCGATTGGGAGTACTTCGCCGGCGGGGACGGTCTCAGCGACGCCTCCTGGACGCGCGATGCCGCCCAGGCGAAGGCCGTCATCGAGAGTCCGGACAGACTCGGCATGACCGGAGCTATCTACGCCGCCGCACGCCGCCGATACGTAATGATCAACTGGTATTACCCGGCGGGCGGAGGAAAGATGCCGAACGCGTCCAAGGAGACGGTCTGGGATTTCTATGAGGCTCCGCATCCCTGGGGCCCCTGGACCAGCGTCTCGTCGCACAAGTTCACACCTCAAGGCTTTTACTGCCCGGAAATCTCTCCCAAATTCCAACAGGGCGACAGGCTGTATGTTTTTGCGGCGGGCGACTGGCATAACCCTTCGTTCTACCGCCTCACAGTGGTGCCGGTAGAACTCGGGTAGGATCAGGGTTCGGAGAGGATGGTCCCGCGCCGGCCCGCGCAACCGGCTATAATCGAGGCTGGAGTCCGAAATAGCCATGGAACCATCCTCTCGCCGCACTTTTCTCGCCTCCGGACTGGCGTTGCCCGCCGCCGGGCTGGCTCACGCCGAACAAGCCACGTCTCAAGCGTCCAAGGAGGTCAAATTCACCTACCGCACCCTGGGCAAGACCGGTCTTAAGGTGGCCTCGCTTTCCTTCGGGTGCATGACCACTTCCGACGCCACCGTCATCGAGCGCGCCGCCGATATCGGGATCCTCCACTTCGATACCGCGCGCAGCTATCAGGGCGGCAACAACGAGCGCATGGTGGGCGCGGCCTTGAAGGGCAAGCGGCAGCGGGTGGTGCTGTCGAGCAAGACCGAGGGCACGAACAAGGCGGAGGCCCTGGCCCAACTCGATACCAGCCTGCGCGAGCTCGGGACCGATCACCTGGACATCTGGTATCTCCACATGAAGAACAGTCCGGGCGATGTCACCGACGACCTGCTGGAGGCTCAGCGCATCGCCAAGCAGGCGGGCAAGATCCGCTTCGCCGGCGTCAGCACGCACTACAACATGGATCGCATGCTGCCTTACCTGGTCAAGCTGGGGCAGACCGATGTCATCCTGACCACCTACAACTTCGCCATGCAGTCGGTGGACCAGAACGCCGGCGCCAACCCGCAGGCGCCGAAATCGGACATGACCTCGGCCATCCGCGCGGCCCGGCAGGCCGGGGTGGGAATCGTCGTGATGAAGGCGCTCGCCGGCGGCGTTTCCCGGGTGGGCCGCGGCGACCGCCTCTATGGCGCCAATCAGGAGGCTCTTTCCAGGCAGCTCAGCCAGCCGGGCGTGCCGGCGGCGGCCATCCGTTGGGCTCTCAAGAACGAGTCGGTGGACACCGCCATCGTGTGCATGACCGATCACGACCAGCTCGACGAAAACCTGCGTGCCATGGCCCAGCCGTATTCGTCCGCCGACGCCAGGCTGCTGGCCCAGCAAATGGCCTATATCGGCCCGCGCTATTGCCGGATGTGCGGCACCTGCGGCGGCGTCTGCGACAAGGGCGTGCCGGTTCCGGATGTGCTGCGCTTCCTGACGTACGCCGAGGGCTACGGCCAGTTCGGCCTGGCTCGCGAGCGGTTCCTGGAGTTGCCGGAGCACGTCCGCGCCGTCCGCTGCGAGGACTGCGCCACCTGCTCGGTGGATTGCCCCCACGGCGTCAAGGTCCGCGAGCGCGTCAGCCGGGCCCAGGAGATTCTGGCGTAGCCGTCGCGGAAGACCACTCCCGGTAAGGCCGCTCGGCGTGGCGCACAATTTCTACGCCGAGTCCAGCCGCGCTATAATCGGGCGCTTGAACATTCGCTTTGGCGTGGCAGCGGGGACTGCAGTCCTGGCAGCGACGATTGCCCTGCTCGGCCACTCGGGCCGTGCCCGGCCGGCGGCGCCACGGATCGGGGTCGAGCCGGGCGTTCTGGTGGCGGATGGGTATGATACGGCCGTGGTCTCCATCGACGCTTCGGCCGGCGCGCCGCCAACGTCGGCGCCCCATGTTTCCCTGGAAGCGGCTCCGCACCTCGCGACTATCGAAGACGTCGGCGGCCGCGGCGGCCATTGGCGCGCTCGCATCCGTGCGGGGATAATCCCCGGGCACATCGCCATTCAAGTGGCCTTCCCCGGAGCACCGGCAGCGAGAACCTCGCTCGTTACCACGCTCGATACCGGGGACAGCGCCGAGGACGGCACGCCCGACTTCCTCCGCCTCACCGACGCCTACGACCGCGCCGCCTTCCGCCGCTGGTTCACCTACCTGGCCGAGGCGCAGTACTTCGCCGACGCCGCCGCCCGCGCGCCGGAAATCACCGATTGCGCCGCCCTCATCCGCTACGCCTACCGCGAGGCTTTGCGCGCCCACGATGGCGCCTGGGCTGCCAACGCCGGCCTGCGCGTGGTGCCGGCACTCGATTCCGTTGCCCGCTACCAGTACCCCTTCACGCCCTTGGGTGCGGCCCTGTTTCGCGTGCGGGCCGGCCCGTTCCGCGCCGGCGATCTAAACGACGGCGCTTTCCTCGAATTCGCCGATGCCCGAACTCTGTGGCGTTCGAATACCCACCTGGTGAGCCACGAGATCGACCGGGCTCGACCGGGCGACCTGTTATTTTACCGGCAGGATTCCACCCGCACCGAGTATCACAGTATGATCTATCTGGGTGGTAGCGCGTTCCGGGCCGGCGGCGGCCGCTACTTGGTTTACCACACCGGGCCGGACGGAAAAGATCCGGGCGAAATTCGCCTGTTATCTACGGAGGATCTGATGCGATTTCCCCAGGCCGAATGGCGGCCGATTCCCGCGAATCCGCATTTTCTTGGAGTCTATTGCTGGAACATTTTGCGCGAAACGCCGGAGGGCGATCATGCCGGGCGGTGAGGCGCGGAGCATTTTTTACAGGCTAAAGCGTGTGCCACCATCTGTGGGCAGGCTGCCAGCTGGTGGCACAGACTTTAGTCTGTGGTGGGGCAAGACGGCGCTGAAGCTGGCCATGATTCTGGCTGTGGCCGCCGGCGGCCTCGGCCAGTCCGAAGACGAGCCCTACTTCGCGCTTTCTTCCAGTCGCACGTTTCCGTCCCATGGCAAGCCTTCGGTCTCGATCAGCGCCTGGAACGTGAACGCGGTCGAGTTTCGCGTCTACCGGGTTCACGACCCCGTCCAGTTCTTCAAGCAGATCGAGGACCCGCACCGCTTCGGCGAGCAGTCGCCGGCGCCGCCGCGCGGCCTTACCTGGCTCGAGCGAATTCATTCCTGGAAGCGGTCCCTGCGTGCCGGCATACGCCGTTCGTTGCGCGCCCAGTTCACCGAATCGCCCAGCGCCCATTTTGAAAGCGCCCTCGCGCGCGGCGCTGCGCCGGCCGCCAATGGCGCCAAGGGCACGCATTTTGCCGAGGCCCCGCTGCTCAACTCGCAGCAGATGGTGCTCTCGTTCTACCAGCCGGTACAGAGCCATTCCCGCTGGGACGAAGAAACCATCCCCATCGGCATCGCCGACAAAGGCGTGTACCTGGTGGAAGCCGTACACGGACAGTTGCGCGCCTACACCCTCCTGATCGTTTCCGACATGGTAATGATCACCAAACACGACAACCGGCGGATCGTGAATCTGCTGCTCGACCGGGCCAGCGGCGAGCCGCTCCAGGGCGTGAGGGTGGCTTCCATGGTGCGCGACGAGTCCGTCGAGCAGGTGGAATCGGATGCGAACGGCATGGCTGAGCTGCGCCAGCCTTCGTCCCCCGGCAAGGATCTCCGCCTGGTGGCCCGCCGCGGCGAGGATTTCGCCGTCGCCAGCATTGACGCCGGCATGCTCAACGGCCCGCCCGGCCAATGGACCGGCTACGTCTACACCGATCGCCCCATCTACCGCCCCGGCCATACCGTCCATTTCAAAGCTATTCTGCGAGTGCACAGCAGCGCGGGTTATCGGGTTCCGGCCGGCCAAAGCGTTTCCGTGGTCATCCAGGACACCGATCAGAAAGCCGTCTACCGCAAGACGCTGACTACCGGCGCCACCGGCACCATCCACGACGACGTGCCCCTGCCCTCCGACGCTTCTCTGGGCTACTACAGTATTCAGCTCAAAGTCGGCGAAGAGCAGATGGATGGCGATTTCGAGGTGCAGGAATACAAGAAGCCCGAATACGAAGTGCGCGTGCAGACCGCCAACCCGCGCGTGCTCCAGGGCGACGGCGTTTCCGTCAACTTCGATGCCCGTTACTACTTCGGCGAACCCGTGGCTGGCGCCAAGGTCAAGTACGCCGTCTACCGGACCCGCTACTGGCTGCCCATCTGGTACGACCCGGACGAAGATATGGGCGCAGCCACGGCTGGCTCCGACGCCGACGACGATTCGGGCGATCAGACCGCCGAGCAGGATGGACAACTCGATGAAGATGGCAAGCTGACCATCAACCTGCCCACCGCCGTTTCCGATCACAAATACGACTACCGCTACCGGATCGAGGCCCGCGTTACCGATGCCGGCAATCGCGAGGTCACCGGCAAGGGCTATGTGTTGGCCACCTACGGCAGCTTTGCCGTCAACGTCGAGCCGAACCGCTATTTCTATCAGCCCGGCGCGCACGGGTCGTTTCAGGTCGAGGCCCGGGACTACGATAGCAAGCCCGTTCAAACCCGCGTTCACGTTGCGCTGATGCGCCGCCCGAAACGTAAGTCGGATTCCCCCGAGACGGTAGCCGCCACCGATGTCGACCTGAGCGCCGACGGCGCGGCCACTGCCAATCTGGACCTGCCAGCGGCGGGCGGCGCCTACCAGGTCCGCGTCACCGCCAAAACCCCGGAAGGCCGCGAGGTGGAAGACGACTCCTGGCTGTGGGTGGAGGGCGGCGGCGGCTGGCAGGCCTCGTCCGGCGAAGAACGCACCGTCCAAATCGTAGCCGATAAGAAAAGCTACGCCGCCGGCGATACGGCGAGACTGCTGATCGTCGCCGGCCAGCCCAACACCGCCGTCTATGTCAGCGTGGAAGGCCGTACCCTGCGCGATTGCAAACTGCTGCGCTCCACCGGCGCCACGGTTACCTACGAAGTGCCGGTCGGCGCCAACGATGAGCCCGGCATCACCGTGGCCGCCGCGTTCGTCCGCAAAGGAGTGTTCTACAACGGTACCAAATACGTCAGCGTGCCACCCGTGGACCATCGGCTCAACGTCAAGCTGGCCACCGATCTGCCCCAGTACCTGCCCGGCCAAACCGCCCAATACAAGATCGAGGTCACCGGACCGGACGGCCAACCGGTGCCCCGCGCCGAATTCAGCCTGGGCGTGGTGGACGAGGCCATTTACGGCTTGCGGCCCGATACCACGCGCGATCCCCTGGCTTTCTTCTTCGAGCGGGATTGGAACCGCGTTTTCACCGATCCCTCGCTGGAATACTATTTCAACGGCGAAGCCGGCAAGCGCCGCATGCGGCTGGCCGAATTGCGCCGCCCGCTCCGGCTGGCGCAGTTGAAGCCCGACCGGCTGGTGCAGCCCAAGATCCGCAAGGCGTTTCCCGATACCGCCTTCTGGGCGGCCGATATCACCACCGACGCCAACGGCCGCGCCCAGGCCAAGGTGGAGTTCCCGGATTCGCTCACCACCTGGCGCGCCACCGCGCGCGGCGCCACGCCCGATACCAAGGTGGGCGCCGCCACGCTCAAAACCATCGTGCGCAAGAACCTGATCCTGCGCCTGGTGGTGCCGCGCTTCTTTGTGCAAGGCGACGAAATCGTCATTTCCGCCCTGGTACACAACTATCTCGCCAACACCAAAACCGCCCGTGTATCGCTCGACCTGAAGGGCCTGGAGGCGCTCGATGGCGCCACCCGCGATGTCGAAATCCCCAGCCGCGGCGAGGCGAAGCTCGATTGGCGCGTGCGAGTGGCCGCGGTGCGTAGCGCCACCATCGTCGGCAAGGCGCTTACCGATGAAGAGTCCGACGCCATGGAGCTCGATCTGCCGGTCGAGATTCCGGGGGTGAAGCTCACTGGCGCCCGCGGCGGAACAGTCGCGCCCGGCGGCGCCGCCGCGTTCGATCTTGCCTTCCCGGCGCAGATTCGTCCCGGCTCGCGCCTGCTCACCGTTCACCTGTCGCCTTCCATCGCTGGCGCTCTGTTCGGCGCGCTCGATTACCTGACCTCGTTCCCCTACGGCTGCGTGGAACAGACCATGTCCAGCTTTCTGCCCAACGTGGTGGTGCGTCAATCCCTGCGCGACCTCGGTTTGAATGTGGATGTGAATCGGGAATCGCTCGACGAAAAGATCCGCGCCGGCCTCGACCGGCTCTACGACTTCAAGCACGAGGACGGCGGCTGGGGCTGGTGGCAAACCGACGAGAGCCATCCCTTCATGACCGCCTACGTGGTGGCGGGCCTGGCCCAGGCGCGCGCCGCCGGCGTCGAGGTGAAAGACGACGCCGTCGGGAAGGGCGTTGACTGGCTCCGCAAAGATCTGGCCGCCGATCCCAAGCTGGCCGGCGACCTGCGCGCCTATATGGCGTATGCGCTGGCGGCCGCCGGGCAAGCCGACGCTGCGGTGCTGAACGAGCTGGACGCCAATCGTGCCAAGCTTTCGCCATACGGGCTCGCCGTGCTCGGCCTGGCGCTGGAGCTGGCCAAATCGCCCCGCGCCGTGGATATCGCCGCCGCGCTCGAAAGCTCCGCCAAACAGGATGCAGAACAGGCCTGGTGGCCGGCCACGCGCGACGACATGCTCGACTTTTCCGAAGATGCCACGCCGGAAGCTACGGCGTACGCCGTCAAGCTGCTGGCGCATCAGAAGCCCGCCAGCCCGCTGCTACCGAAAGCCGCGCTCTGGCTCATGAATCATCGCAATGAAGGCTACTGGTGGAATTCCACCAAACAAACCGCCATGGTGATTTATGGGTTAAGCGACTATCTGAAGGCTTCCCACGAGCTCACGCCGAACCTGACGGCGACCGTCGAAGTCAACGGCCAGACCGTGCTGACTCAAAAAATCGACCGCCTCACCGGGCCCAACGGAGTGGAAGCCGGGCCCGAAATCGCGCTCGACGAAAGCAAGCTCCAGCCCGGCTCGAACCACATCCGCGTGAGCGCTGCCGGGCAGGGCCGGCTTTATTACTCGGCCCGCACCGAGGCTTACTCCACCGCCGACCGTTTCCAGAAGACTGGCACGGTTTCCCTCAACCTGCTGCGCGATTATTTCCGCCTGGTCGAGACGCGCCAGGGCGATCGCATCGTCTACGACACGGTCCCGCTCGGCGGCGCCGTCGCGGTGGGCGATATTCTGGCCGTCCGGCTCACGGTTACCGGCTCGGAATGGCGCTACCTCATGATCGAGGATCCGATCCCTTCGGGCGCCGAATTTATCGAGCGCGATAACGTCTATCAACTGCGCAACCGGCCTCCCTGGTGGGAATACTGGTTCACGCGCCGCGAATTGCACGACGATCGCCTGGCGATCTTCCAGACTTACTTCGCGGAGGGACAGAAGGATTATTTCTATTTGCTCAAAGTAGTCAATCCCGGCCTGTTCCAGGTAAGCCCGGCGCGAGTGGGACCGATGTACCAGCCCGGCATCATGTCCACCAGCGAGAGCCGGCGCCTGGAGGTGAAATGAGGACCTCGCTCGCGAAGCTTGCACTGACTCACGCCCTGGCCAACGCGCTGCTGCTCTGGCTGGGCTACTACTGGCTCGGATTGGGCGAAGGGCGCGCGGCGGCCCTGTCATGGAGCGCGCTGGTGGCCCTGGCGCTGGTCTGTCTGGGAAGCTGGTGCTACGGAGCGGCATTTCTCTACTTCGACCCGGCCACCCGCGCGTCCGTGCTGGGCGCCTGGCGCACCGCTCTGCGGCACTTGTTCCCGCTGGCCGTGGCGGCGGTATTTCTGGTGGTCCTCTACTTTGCCCTGGATAGCTTGACCGCGTCGCGCGATTCCTGGGCGGCCAAAACCGCGTCCTGGTTTACGCTGAAGCTGCGCAAGCCGGTTAGGCCCGCGGCCGTGTTGCGGGCATTCGAAATCGCGCTGTGGATGTTGCGCTGGATGGTGCTGCCGGTATTGTGGCTTCCCATGGTGGCGGGCATTGCCGCGCTCGGGTGGCGCGGCTTTCGGGCGCTCGGCTCGCGGTGGCGCAAACCGCTCTATTGGGTGGAAGTGCCGGTGCTGTTGCTGATCTCGGTGTGGCTTCCGCTGAAGCTGCTTGCGTGGGTTCCGGAGGCCGCCGGCTTCCGCCTGCAAATGGCCAGTTTCGTGGCCCGCGCCGCGGCCGCTTATTTGTTCTTCGTGGCGGGCTGGCTGGCAATTGCCTTCGTCACCTCGGGCGGCAAACCGCGCCTCACCCAATCCAAAATCGCGGTTTCGCCATAGCGGCCGGCCAGAGCCGCTACCTCCGCCTCGGCTTGCGCGTAGGCGCGGCGCGCGGCTTCGACATTCGATCGATCGAGCAGTTCCGCGTCGGTAGGAGCACGGGGCGTGCTGGGTGCTTCCCCGCGGCGCTCCAGATACTCAACCAGGCCTTCCCGAAACCAAAGCGGCAGCCCCGGCGCCGCCTGCGATTCCACCAGCACGTGCGCCAGCTCGTGGCCGATGGTGGAATCGAGCGCGCCTCGGCTGGCCAGCGTGGCCACCGGCTGCAGATCGATGCGGCGTCCGACCGTATGCGCGGCTACCCAGCCCGGCTCGCCGGTGGCGTCGCGAAAGGTCTCGAGGTCGGGGAAAACTCGCAGCTCGATCTTGTCCGGCGCTGGCCAGTGCGTGCGCGCGGCCAGCGCGCGCAACTGCCGCTCGCCGGTGGAGAGCACGGCGCGGTCCCCATCCGGGCGCGCCGTCACCAGGGTAACGTGATCTCCCGAAAGCCGCTGCCAGGCCAGCCCGCGGCCCGTCAGCCCCACCACCGTGCCGGGATAGTAGAACGCCAGAATCTCACGCCAGGTAGCCCCGTCCAGGCCCATTTGTTCCGCGCCGCGTTGGCACAAGCCCACTCCGTGGCCCGAGCCTTTGCCCCGAAATACCCATCGGCCGCCGTTCCCCTCAACTTCGTAGAAGTCGCTGCGCAGCGTGTTCCAGCCCAGTTCGCGGTCGATCGCCAGGCGAAACGAGCCGGCCGCGATCCGCACCGATTCCCCGCCGCCCGAAAGCGTCAGCGTGCGCGCCCTGCCCGAAGCCGTACGTTCGGCGATCGCGATGCGTTCCGGCAGCCGCGGCGCGCGCAGGCCCGCCTGCCGCAAGACTTCGCCCACTTTGCGAGTATCCAGGCTGCAACGCCACGCCACCGGCCCGCGCAAACAGTTAGGATCCGCGTGGCTGGTCAGATAGGGCGCGGCCAGCTCCGGCCAGACCGCGCCGGCATCTTCCGTCCGTCCGCCGCAATCCTGGCTGTAAGGAGTGAATGCCGGCTTGCCCTGGAACCACAACAATTCCCCCGCGCTTTCCGCCGCCATGGATTCCAGGCGTGGCGTGATGCCGTTCGGCTCGATCCGCTGGCAGTGCGTGGTGTCGCAGAAATCGTAGCCCTCGCTCGCGTGCCGCCCTTTGAGGCGCACCGCGTAAGTGCGCGCCGCTACCGCCAGCGCCTGGAGCGCCGCCTCCGATTGCAGCACCCCGCCTTCACCCGCCAGGACCGCAGCCACGTAGCGCTCCAGCGGCATCTCGACCACGCCGGTGCCGCGTACCGCAACCCGAACCGTAGCCGCTGCCGAAAGTTGTGGCACGAAGAGCAATAGCGCGGCGGCTAGAAGAATCACAACAGCTCCATTTGTATCGCGGCCGCCTTGGGTGCCCGGAGTATCCCAAGGTGGGGCAGGCGAAAGCGCCTGCCCCACGGTTCCGGATATCACTCGCCACCAAGCGGTGCGGCAGGCATCTGGCGCTCGAACTGTTGCAGGTCCCAGTAGTCGCGCCAGGCTGCGATCTTTCCGTCGTCGATCTCGAAGATGCCCATACAAGGAACGCTGACGTGCCTCTCTCCGATCAGAAAGTGGTCCACCCGCTCCACCATCACGATCTCGCCGTCGGCCACAATGTGCCGTATCTCCCACGGCACTGCAACCATGCGCTCCGCGCCGCGGCGCAGTGTCTCGCGGATTGCCTCACGGCCCTTGACGGGCTTCCAGGGCGCGTTCCACCATACTGCGTCGTCGGTAAAGTAGCTGGCGAACTCTCCCGGATCGGCTCTGACGCATGCCTCTAAGAAGCGCAGGATGAGAGCGATGCTTTCCCCACTGTCCATTTCCACTCACTTCCCCGGCTCAAAGCGGTACCCCACCCAAGGCTCCGTCAACACGTATTGCGGCCGCGCCGGATTGGGCTCGATTTTCTTGCGCACCTGGTTCACGAACACGCGCAGGTACTCGGGCTCATCGCCGTAATCGGGTCCCCACACCGCCTGCAGCAGCTCGCGGTGAGTCACCGGCTTGCCCGCGTGGGCCACCAGGTGCCGCAGCAGGTCGAACTCTTTGGGCGTCAGGCGCACGTCCCGCCCTTGCGCCGAAACCCGCCGCGTTTCAAAATCGATTTCCAGGCCCGGACACGAAAACGCGCGCGGGCCTGCATCCGGCGACGCCGCCGAGCGCCGCAGCGCGGCCCGAATCCGCGCCAACAGTTCCTCGATGCCGAACGGCTTGGTGACGTAGTCGTCCGCGCCGGCATCGAGCGCCGCGACTTTGTCTTTCTCGCTTTCCCGCACCGTCAGAATGATGACCGGAATGTCGGAGCTCGCACGCAACGCCCGGCAGGTATCCAAGCCGCCCATTCCCGGCATGTTCATATCCAGCAGCACCAGGTTCGGCGCTTCGCGCCCAATTTCGTCCAGCGCTGCCTGGCCGTCGCGGGCTTCTAAAACCTCGTAGCCGTGGCTCACCAGCGTGGCCCGCATCACGCGCCGGATCTGCGGGTCGTCGTCCACCACCAGAATCCGCCCGTGGCTCATGGCTGGCGCACCTCGGGCGATGCCGGCAGGGTGAACGAGAACACCGCCCCGTGACCCTGCTCGCTCTCCACCCAGATGCGCTCGCCGTGCGCTTCCACAATCCCTTTGGCAATGGCGAGACCCATGCCGGTGCCTTTGGTCTCGTAGCGGTGCCGCCTGCCGCGAAAGAACTTGTCGAAAATCAAGATGCGCTCGTTCTCCTGAATACCAGGGCCGCGATCCGCAACCCTGATCAAGATTTTCGCACCCTTCCCCTCCGCCGTGAGCACGATCGGCGACCCCGGTGGCGAATAGTTGGCTGCGTTCTCGACCAATTGCTTGATCGCCTGCCGGATCAAATCCGGATCGGCCAGGGCGGCGGGAAGGCCCTCCGCCACGCGCGTCGACACCGGCCGGACGCTCAACCGCGGCGCCAGTTCGGAAAGAACCGAAGCCAGCAGCTCGCCGACCGGAACCGGCTGCGTGTCCAGGTGCAATTTGCCGGCTTCCACGCGGGCCATGGCCATCACCTCGGCGGCCATGCGATTCAAACGGTCGGCCGATTCGTGAATGATGCTGAGCAATTCCCGCTCGTGCTCCGGCGCCGTGCCGAGCAGGCTGGTGACGGCCGCCTTGATCGCAGTCAGCGGAGTCTTGATATCGTGCGCCAGAGCGTCCAGCATCGCGGAGCGAAACGCCTCGCTCTGGCGCGCGGCTTCCGCGTGGCCGGCCTCTTCCAGCGCGCGCGCCTTCTCGATGGTCAGCGCCACCAGATCGGCGATGGCCTGGATGGTTTGCGCCGAGGGCAGCGAACCGATCATCGCCAGGCTGCCCAACGGCCTGCTGCCCAGGCGCACCGGCGCCAGCGCCAGGCCGCGGTCGTTATCGATCCGGACAGCGTCCAGTTCCGCCGCCACGCGCAAATCGTGATCGCTCGCCACCTCGCTCTCCGCCCCGGACCGGACGATTTCTTCGGTTGCCCGATAGTAAAACGCCGCCGCCGTAGAGCCAAATTCCAGCACCACCCGGTGCACGAACTCGCGCATGGTCTTGGACGCGCTGCCGGTCAGCATCATGGCTTGTACCAGCGCGTAAAGACGCTCGATCTCGACGCGCCTGGCGTCCGCTTCCGCCGCCCGGCCGCGGGCGCTCGCCGAAAGCTTGCTCGCGGTGAATGCCGTCGCCAGAAAAACTAGCAGCGCGACCCAGCTTTGCGGCTCCATCGTGAGCGTGCCGACCGGCGGAAGAAAATAGTAGTCCAGACCGACCGTCGCCACCACCGAAGCCACCGCGGCTTCCGCCAGGCCCCATTGCGCCGAGAGAAACAGAATCGCCAGCAGCAGCGAAAGCGCCACCGTGGTGCTGTTCACCGGCAGGAAGCGGTAGATCTCGATCACCGCCGCTACTCCCAGCACCGACCCGGCCAATCGCAGCGCGCGCGTCATGAGGTGGCTTCAGGAGCGCCCGAAGAAGCCGTTAAACAAAGCGCGCGTGCGGTGGCGGATGTCGCGCAAGGTTTCGTCCAGCCGCTTCCGGTGGAGATGTTCCGGCGTCCAACGGCGCACCAGCCGCGTAAGCGTGTCCATTTGCGCTTGCGAAGTGGGCAGGCTGCCCTCGGCGTGGCCGGTGGAGAGGCGCTGGCCATGATCGATGGCGCGATAGAACCCCGCGGCTTCGCGCAGGAAATCCGCGTCCTCCCGGTCCAGATGGCCCATCTTTTCGATCACGTCGATGCGCTCCGGCGTGTTCAGGGACTTGTAAAAGATTCCAGCCCCTTTCAAGCGAAGAAACATCAATGCGAAATCGATGTCATAGTAACCGCCCGTGCCGGCCTTCAGCGCATTGCGCGGCCCCTGGTCGCGCTCGAGTCTTGCCCTCATTTCGGCCAGCTCCTTGCGCGAGCGCATGCTTTGCCCGTAGCGGCGCCAGTCCAGGTCCTGCAGCTCGTGCAGAAAGTCGGTGGCGCGTTCCACGTCGCCGGCCACGCCGCGCGTCTTCATATAGGCGATGCCTTCCCAGGCCTCGGCGCGCTGGGCGAAATAATTCTTGTAGGCGCCTTCGGTCTGCACCAGGTCCCCGTCCCGCCCGTTGGGGCGCAGCCGCGTATCCACCGTGAACATCACGCCCTCGCCGGTATACGCGCTCAGCAGTTGAATGATGCGCTCGGCCACTTCGTGCCAGAAGGCGTGTTCCGCCGCATCGGCATCGGGCAGAACGAACATCAGGTCCGCGTCCGAGCCCAGGTCGAACTCGCGCATTCCCAACCGCCCCAGGGCAATCACCATCATCTGGTCGACCGCGCGATAAGACGGCGAAGTGGGCGGCGGCGCCTCGCTGACGGCCACGCCATACGCGGCGGCGATAATGCTGTCGGCCAGCACCGAGGTTTTGCCCAGCGTATCGAAGATCGGCGCGGCCTCCAGCAGGCTCTCGCTCTGGATGCGTAGCATCTGGCGCCGGTAGAAGCGCCGCAGTCCCGCGCCATCCACCAACGGACCGCCTTCCAGTTGGAAGGGCTCGCCGATCTCGTCCAGCAGTTCCGGGTAGCGCAACAGATCGTCGGCGAAGTAGGGACTGTGCGCGAAAATATCCAGCGCGCCGCGGGCGAGCTTGTCGTCGCCGTCGAGACGCTCCAGGATCTCCGGCCGCGCGAAGGCCCTTTCCAGGAAGTGCTGGAAACGCTCCCGGCCGCGGTGCAGGTTGGTTCCGGCCAGCGCCTGCGCCAGCCGCGGCGCGCGTTCGTCCAGAAACCGGGTCAGGTTGCTGGCGGGCGCGGCGCCCAGTTCCGCCCCTTCCGGTTCCGCCTGGGAAGCGTCCCCCGCCGCGCTGGGGTGCTCCACCATGGTGTAGTACATGGGCTGCTGGGCGTGAATCACGCGCTCGTAGATCTCCTCGACTTCAGCCTGGTGCTCGGCCAGCTTGCGCTTCAGCGCGTCGGCGGTAAGCAGCGCATCGCTGCCGACCGGCATCCGGCGCGCAACCGATTCCAGCGCGTCGTCGTCGGACGGCAGCGTGTGGGTCTGCCGGTCGTCTTCGATTTGCAGGCGATGCTCCAGGTTGCGCAAGAACTGGTAAGCGTTGGCCAGCCGTCCGTATTCGGCGTCGGAAAGCAGGCCCTTGTCGCGCAGCCGGAACAGCGCCATCATGGTGCCGCCGTGGCGCACCCACGGCTCCCGCCCGCCATGCAGCCGCTGCAAGCACTGCACCAGAAACTCGATATCCCGAATTCCGCCCGGCGCCAGCTTCACGTCCACGCCGCCCGATCCCAGGCGCCGCGCGGCCATCTTCTCGGTGATGCGCTGGCGCGTTTCCGAGACCGCTTCCACCGCGCGGAAATCGAGCGACGTCCGGTAGATCAGCGGCTCGACGAATTCCAGCAGCTCGCGCCCCGGCTCCTGGTCGCCCGCCGCCACGCGCGCCTTGATCAGCATCTGCTTTTCCCAATCGCGCGCGCGTTTCTCGTAGTATTGGCGCGCGCCTTCGCCGGAAATCGAAATCTCGCCCAATGCGCCGTCCGGCCGCAACCGCAGATCCACGCGGTAGCACTGCCCTTCAGCCGTATACGCCGAGAGCAACGCCGTGTATTGGTTGGCGACTTTCTTATAAAACTCCTTGTTGCTGATCGGCAGCGGACCGTCGGTCTCGCCGCTGCCCCCGTACACGAACATCAGATCGATATCGGAACTGTAGTTCAGCTCGCCGCCGCCCAGCTTCCCCAGCGCGATGACCGAAAACCCGCAGACCCCGCCATCCGCCAGGCGCGGCTCTCCGTGGCGCGCCGCGAGTGCAGCGCGAATCCGCCGGTAGGCCACGTCCAGAATGGCGTCGGCCAGGTTCGAAATCTCGTCCGTGGTCTCCGCCAGTGCCGCCACGCCCAATACGTCGCGCAGCACGATTCGCAGCAACTGCCGACGCCGGTAGCGCGCCAGATCCAAAGATTCCGGAACCCCGCTGTGATCCTTGCCCAGGAATTCGAACAGCCGTTCGGCGTACTGTTCGGTCGTCAGCACGCGGTAGAAGCTGCCGGAACTGGCCACCTGCAAAATTCGCTCCGGGTTTCGCAGCACCGCTTCGGAAAGAAAATGGCTGTAGGAAAATAGCGCCGTGGCGCAACGCAACGCGGCCGGAGAACTTACCACGCGATCGAAAGCGTCTGGCGCTTCCTCTTGCAGGCGTTCCAGCCGGAAGGCGGCGATTTTAGGCTCCGGCACTGCCGCCAGCAACAGTTCAATACGCGCGGCAATTCGCTCCGATACCCGTTCTAAGAGAGCTCCCATGAGTCAGGCGGACAGGGCCACGATTCCAATTCTACCAGGACTCGCCCGCTTGCCGGATCTGGGGCGGCCGACGGAAGCGGTAGAATTGTGCGGCAGGGGAGCATTCCGTTCTGGCGACTGGTCCGCCAGCTCCCGAGGAGAGTTCCATGCCTGGTCAACGAATGTTTCAACTGGATCCCAATAAGAAAATGGATCCGGTTTATGTCGCCCGCTGCGTCGCCGTCGCCGTTTTCATTGGATTGACCATTGTCGCTTTCTACGGCAATTGGATTGGCGGCCTGCTCTGGTCCGGAGCCTGCCTGTTCGCCGGAGCGCTGGTCGGGTTTCTGTTCGGCATCCCCAAGACTACGCAGGACCCCAAGGCTGCTTCGGTGGAGATCCAAAGGGTAAACACGAATCTGGAGGATATTTCCGACTGGATGACCAAGATCTTTGTGGGCCTGGGATTATCCCAAATCTCGAAAATACCGCCACGCTTGCAACTGGCTGCCGGTTATATTGCCTATACCTGGGGTGACACCGCCAGCCATCGCGCCTTCGCCTATGCCTTGATGCTGTATTTTTCCGTGGTGGGTTTCCTGGGTTGCTATCTGCTTACGCGCATCTTCTTATCGCCGCTTTTCAGAACCATCGATTCCGGGGAATCTGGAGCGCTTGGCAGAATCACACAGGGCGGGTCACCCGCGCCACCCCTACCGCCATTGGGAATGCTCTCCCTCTCCGACACAGCCCCAGACCCGGCCGACGCCACGGGAGCGGTTTTGAACGCCTACACGGACCTGGAGAAAAAAGCGCCGGCTGCTTCCCTTCAATTGCACATCAAACGCCTGATGGATCTCAGACAGCAGTTCCCCGTATTTCGGATGCTCTACATCGTCTTAGGCAGGCTCTATCGAGCGACGGGAGATCTCGACCGCGCCATCGCAGTCCTGACCGAATTCGTCGGAAACAAAGAGAAGGCGGGAACGGCCGGCGACCCCGATACGGCCGTGGCGTACTACAATCGGGCGTGCTACACCGCCCAGAAGGCTAAAGACGCCACCGAAGCAGCGCGACAACCCCTGGTGGACACCGCCCTCGCCGATCTGAAGGAAGCGTTCAGGCGATCGCCGGAATACCGGGACTATGCGCAAGCGGACGCCGATCTGGAACCAATCAGAGGTTCCATTTCCAAGAACGACTGACAGTGCCGCTAGTAGAGCGGACGTTCATCGACGCGTTTCATTTGTGCTCACTCCCTGAACCCATTCTAACGCTTTTGCCGCTGGCATGCCGATCATGGCCGGGCGCCCACACTACGCCACCACTTCAATCGCATCGCCCGGCCGCACCAGCCCCGGTTCCCGCACCGCGGCATACCATCCGCTCATGCCCCAACAGGGTGACGAGCTGTCGCCATCCTTCATCCGCCGGTCGAAGATTTCGCCTTTGAGGGCCGGGCCGTAAACGTCGAGCAGATTGCAAGGCTGGCGCGGCTCGGTGATTTCGAGACATGCCTCCCCGGCCCGCAGCCGGTCGCCGCGTTTCAACAACTGTACGTCGATACCGCGCGTGGTGAGGTTCTCGCCTAACGCGCCATAAAAGAGCGGATACCCGCGCTCCCGCAGCCGTTCGAGGATTTCGGAAGCCACCAGCAGAATGGCTTTTCGGGGACCACCGTGAAACTCAGGATGGGCGTGGCGATCTCCCTCCACGCCCGGGAAATCGATGAGGCCTCCCGAGATCGCACTCTTCGGGAGGCCCCCCGCACCGATACTGACTTGGACGATCGTACCCCGCATGGTGGGGCGGACGCTTTCGCTCCTCAGATGTCGTAGTAAAGCTGGAACTCGTACGGATGCGGCCGCAGGCGCACGGCTTCCGCTTCGTTCTTTCGCTTGTACTCGATAAAGGTTTCCACCAGGTCTTCGGTGTAGACGTCGCCGCGCAGCAGAAACGCGTGGTCGTCTTCCAGGCAGCTCAAGGCTTCGTCGAGCGAGCCCGGCATGGACGGCACGCGCTTCATCTCCTCCGGCGAAAGATCGTAAATGTCCTTATCCAGCGGTTCGCCGGGATCGATCTTGTTGAGGACGCCGTCCAGGCCGGCCATCAGCATGGCGGCAAACGCCAGGTACGGATTGGCCGCCGGATCCGGCGGGCGGAACTCCACCCGCTTGGCCTTCGGGCTGGCCGAGTACATCGGAATGCGGCAGGCCGCCGAACGGTTGCGGCGGGAATACGCCAGGTTGACCGGAGCTTCATAGCCCGGCACCAGCCGCTTGTAGCTGTTGGTGGTCGGGGCAATGATCGCCGACAGCGCGCGCGCGTGCTTCAGCAGTCCGCCAATGTAGTGCAGACCCATCTGGCTGAAACCCGCGTAGCCGTCGCCCGCAAACAGCGCCTTGCCGTCCTTCCACAAGCTCTGGTGCGTGTGCATGCCGCTGCCGTTGTCCGCAAACAGCGGCTTGGGCATGAACGTGACCGTCTTGCCGTACTGGTTGGCCACGTTGCGGATGATGTACTTGTACAGCATCATGTTGTCCGCCGATTTCACCAGCTTGTCGAACCGCTGGTCGATCTCCGCCTGCCCGCCGGTGGCCACTTCATGGTGGTGGCACTCGATGTGCAGCCCGCACTTGATCATGGTCTGCACCATTTCGCTGCGCAGATCCTGATAATGGTCCGTGGGCGGCACCGGGAAGTAACCTTCTTTGTAGCGCGGGCGATAGCCCAGGTTGTCTTCCCTGCGGCCGGAAT
>JBKQIF010000095.1:0-42810 GCA_052148435.1 Bryobacteraceae bacterium | reverse complement strand
TACCGGGCGCTGGATAAAAATGCGCGAAAGGTTCACCGTGGCACCATCGGGGCGGCCGTCATTGCGGCTCGGTAGCCTGCTTGGGGGCGTCGACGGCGATAATCTTCGCGCCCGGGAACAAGCGCATTTGGCCGTCGGTTACGACTGTATCGCCGGGCCCCACTCCTTTTTCGATCACGATTTTGTTTTCGAACGCCCGGCCCGTCACTACCGGGCGAATCTCCACCGTATGGTCCTTCTTCACGGCGTAGACGAACGACCCCGTCTGCCCGGACTGGACCGCCTCGGAAGGCACCAGGGCGGCGTCGCGCCGGGTATCGAGGGTGAGCGTCACGTTCACGAATTGCCCCGGCCAGAGCAGGCCGCCGGTGTTGTCGAAGGTGGCTTTCAGATGGATCCCTCCGGTGGTGGAATCGACCGTGTTGTCGATCACCGAAAGATAGCCGCTGGCCGCGCCGGGCGGGCCATCCCTTTGCTGAACCTTGACCTGCAGCGGGCGATTGGCGTTTAGCCGGCGGATGGCGCTGAGGTGCTCCTCGGGTACGCTGAAATCCACGAAAATCGGCGCGATCCGGTGGATCACCACCAGCGCAACGTCGTTGACTTTGACCAGATTGCCGGGATGGACCAGGAGATTGCCCGTGCGTCCGGTTAGCGGCGCGCGAATCCGGCAGAAACTGAGGTTCAGGTTAGCGGTTTCGACCGCCGCCTGATCGGACGAGAGCGAGGCTCTGGCGGTTGCGATGGAGGCTTCGTCGGCGCGATTGGAAGCACGCGACGAGGTGGCCGTGGCTTGTGCCTGATCGAAGGTGGAGTGCGGGGTCAGCCCAGCCTTGTTCAATTCCGCCTGGCGGGCGGCGTCGCTTTCGGCAAAACTGGCCTGCGCTCGGTCGTGATCGAGCATCGCTTCGGCCTGCGCAATCTGCGCACGGTCGCGCTCGACGGCGGCTTCGGCTTGCTGTAACGCGTCCTGATAAGGACGGGCGTCGATGTCGAACAGCAGATCGCCCTGTTTGACGGTCGCGCCTTCGGTGAAATAGACCTTGGTCAGCTCGCCGGCGATCTGCGACTTGATCTGGACGATGGCCGAAGCTTCCACCGTGCCGACGACCTGTAAATCGGTAGGCACCGATTCCTGGGTCACTGGCGCTACCGATACCGGAACCACCGGCGGCCCGGACATCGCCGGAGCCTGTTGTTGCCGGCAACTAATTCCGGTCAACACAATGACGATCAGCAGCGCGGACTTTGCCTGCATACACGAAACTTCGCTCACCCCACCAAAAGTGTAGCAGACGGATCGAAACCCGATCGGTGAGCCGGCCCCCGGCAAGAGGGCGGGTTCTGTGGAAAACCGCGGCGTTCCGCCTTGGGCACTATGTGATAAAACCGGACGAGGAGATCAGAAATGTCCAAATTATTGATATTTCCGGCGATCATCGCTATTGGGGTCCTCGGCGCCGCACCATCGCGGGCCGCGGCGGCCGAGACGTGCGACCGCGCGTGCCTGGTCGGAATTGCCGACCGCTACCTGGCCGCCATGGTGAAGCACGATCCGGCCGGTCTGCCGCTGGGCGCCAAATTCAAATATACGGAGAACACCGCCACGATTCCGATGGGCGACGGGCTTTGGGTGGGAGCCTCCGAGGGCCCGACTACGTTCAAGATCTATGCCGCCGATCCGGTCTCGGGACAGGTGGGCTTTTTTGGACCCATGAAGGAGTTCGGCCAGCCTGTGCTGTTGGCGCTTCGCCTGAAGATCGAAAACGGCCGTATTACGGAGATCGAGCATGTCGTCGCGCGCAACCTCAGGGAATCGGGGATGAAGGATCTTCAGGTCCCCCGCGCCGGTCTGGTAACGCCCGTCCCGCCCCGGCAGCGGACGCCGCGCCAGGAAATGTTCCATGCCGCCGATTCATACTTCGATTCCATCGAGCACGTGGATGGCGGCCTGGCGCCGTTCGCGGACGACTGCGAGCGCCACGAAAACGGGTCACAGACGACCACCAATAAAGTGCCGGACCCTAACGCCAGCCCGGCCACACGGAAGATCAACGCACTGAACTGCCGGGACCAGATGAACACCCACAATCTGGCTTACATCACGCGCATCCGGCCGCGCCGCCTGCTCATCATTGACGAAGAGTACGGGCTGGTGTTCGGATTCCCGATGTTCGTGCACCGGGGAAACGTTCGGTCCATCAAGATCGTGGGCGTACCCGACGTCGACACGATCCCCATGAATTTCGGGCCGATCAACCTTCAGGCCGGCGAGATCTTCAAGATCCGGTCGGGTAAGATCCACGAAATCGAAGCCAACGGTTTTCTGCTGCCCTACAATGCCTCGAGTGGATGGGAGTAAGAAATGGGCTCAAGATGCCGAGCAGCGCGCTTGAAACCTGCATGGGATGCACGCGCAGGGTTCTAGCGATACATTGGTTGCCGTATGGTAGCGAACGCGTTCATCGGTAAATCCGAGAAACCCACCGAAAATGAGCTGGCGGCGCAGTTGGGTCCCACAAAGGCAGTCTGGGACCGGCTGCTGGCCGAACTGGCGAAGGAATTCGATCTCGTGACATGGGAGTGGAACTCCTATTCGCGCAAAGCCGGATGGTCGCTTCGGCTGAAACGGGGAGAGCGCAACATTGTATATCTGTCGCCAGGCCGCGCCTGCTTTATGGCATCATTCGCGCTCGGTGACAGGGCGGCTCGGGCAGCACGGGAGAGCAAGCTGCCTAAAATCGTGATGCAAATTATCGACGAAGCAAAACGCTACGCCGAGGGTACGGCGGTCCGTCTGGAGGTCAGCGGACCGAAGGACATACCGGCAATTAAGAGACTGGTGGCGATCAAGCTGGAGAACTGAATCTTAATCGGGTTGCAAGAGGAAGGGAATCGCCGTCGCGCCGACAAAGAGGCTCCCCAGCACCGACAGCCTCCCCAGAAGCGGCACGGCCAACACCGGAGTTTCTGGCCAACGCAGACGTGTGCGGGAGGGTTGTAGTCAGCCGGTTTCTTCGGAGCCGACTCCGTCGCATCGGCCTTGGCCATCCGCTCGGGCGCGACCCCTTGCGGACAATCGATTACCAACAACCACCTGAGCGGAGTTGCAGGGGACGGGGTTGCGGGGGACCGGCCCTGCTGCGACACCGAAGGGAACTTCCGTTTCGGGACACACGGCTCCATCCCAAGCGAGATTTCGGTCGGTGTCGCTTACGCCAGCAGTTCCTGGGCGCGGATCAGCCGGTCGGCCACCTTAACGCCGTTGGGGCAGCGGACCGAGCACGTCGGGCAATCGCCGCAACGCAGCGCCCGGACCTCTTTCGGCAGGGCGGAAAAGCTTCTCTGGGCCAGCGGAAAATCGCCGTAGAAGTCGGCGTAGGCCAGGATGCGAAGCTGATCCGGGACCGGCATGCCCTTGGGGCACTGGCCACGGCAGCTATAGCACATGCGGCAGTAGTAGGGGCGGATCTCCTCATTGCGCGCCGAAAGCAGCTTCTCATCGTCGGTGGTGAACTCCTGGGTGAGGGCCTTGAGGTTCATCTCCAGCATCTCGACATCCCGAACGCCCGGAATGGTGGTGGCCACCATGGGATTTCGGATTACCCACTTGAGCGCGGGCAGGGGATTCTTGATGGCCGCCGGCCTCGGGGGCATGCCGCTGCCGCGCCCCGGGCCCCGTCCCTGTCCGCGGCCGGCCGTCATGGCCGAAAAATCGGGCAGGACGCCGCCGTTCGCGGCCATCACTTTCATAGCCGTCAGGCCGATTCCGGCTTTGGTTAGTTTGGCGATGGCCGCTTCCCTACCCGTGCCCATGGTGAAGTTGTAGGTGAAGGTAACCGCATCAATGTTGCCGGCCTTCACAAAGTGGTCCGCCATGAGGTCGAGGTCGTGCGTGCTGACGCCGAAGAAGTGGATCTTGCCCTGCTTCCTGGCCGCGTCGCCGGCTTCGAGCAACTCGTCGGGAACCTCCTCGGGCTTGCTCCTGGCATGGAGGAGCCAGATATCGATCCGGTCGGTCCCGAGGTTCTTCAGGCTGTCCTCGAGGTCCGCCATGAAAGCTCCACGGGTCTTGGCGGGGGTCTTGCTGACCACGATCACCTTGTCCCGTGGTATGCCTTTGAGGCCGACGGCGAGCAGGCGCTCGCTGTTGCCGTTGGAGTAATCGTTGGCGGTATCGAAGTAGTTGACACCCAGGTCAACGGCGCGGGCGATGACGGAGGGATCGGGCGTGAAACCGACGCCCACCCCGACCGGGCAAACCTTCAACCCCGTTTTTCCCAAAGTTCGATATGGAATGGACGATGGCGCCGGAGACGCGGCGCCGGGGCGAGATCCAGCGATCCCGACGGCAGGGAGGGTCAGCCCCACTCGGAGAAAGCTTCGGCGTGAAGAAGCTGGGTTCATGCTGCCTCGATCATAACGCCGTTCGGGACCTGAAATACCGAAAACCGCGGGTGATCGCTAATAGCCCGTGGTGAAACCGCTGCCTCAGGAGCTGTGAAAAAATCGACTTCGGCCGAGAAAGCGCAGGCGTAAACGCCTACTCCACGAAGATTCGAATGCACTTGCTGATCTTGTGGAGTAGGCCTTCGGCCTGCGATCCGATTTTTTCACGGCTTCTCAGGGTTGCGGCCCGGCAGTTCGTTCAGCCTACCGAGCCGCTCCACGGAGACTACTGAACCGGTTCCGGGCGCTCTTCCTGCTGCGGGCCGCCGCCCGGCCCTCCGGGTCCCCGGCCGCCGTTCGGAGGAGGACCGCCCGGACCGCCTTGCCCACGCGGCACGGGACCGCGGCCGCCCGGCCCCTCCGCTTGCAGCTTTTTCCACTGGTCCGGGGTCAGCACGCGCCGCATGCCCACTAGCATCCGGCCGTTGGCTTTTTCCAGCTCCGCACGGGCTTGCGCCACCTTGTCGATCTGGGCCAGCAGTTTGGTTTCGTCCGGCTGGTCGGCCGCCATCAGCGGCTCCATGATAGCTTCTTCCTTTTGTAAGGCCGCGTTCAGGTCGATGAGTTTAATGCGGCTTTGTTGGAAGATGTCTTCCATCTTTTTCTGTTGGTCGGCCGTAAGCCCGAGTCTTTGAACCAGCTCCTGGTTCTCCCACCAGCGGCCAGGGCCACCCTCCAGGCGCCGTTCCATGGGGGGACGTCTGGCTCGCGGCGCGGGAGGAACCGGAGGGGCGTTGGGCGCGGGCGGCGCAGGCGGCATAGGCGCGTCGGCCGGTTGCGGAGGCTGGGCCCATGCGGCGCTCAGCGAAATCAGAATTGGAAGTAAACAAAAGGATTTCATTCGGTGACTCCTAAATTGGTTTTAGATCCCCAGGCCACCAGTTGAACCAGTGGCTCTATGGGTTGCGGAACGGGGCGCGATACCGCCGCATCCACCTGTTCGAGTAACGCTGTGTCGGCGCGTTCCCGTTCCAACTGCTGTTGCTGGCTGTGAGCGGTATAAGCTCTGTTATCAAAGTCTTTGTGGTATAGGCTAAAGTGAAACATTAATGGTATGGCAATCAGCAGCAGCGCCAGCGCGGCGACGGCCGGGCGCCACGCGGGCACCCAGGCCGGCACCCATGTAGGCACCCGGGTCAACCCGACCTGGGGCCGGCCAGCCGCCGCCCAATCCAGGTGCGGCGCGGGCCGGCCGGCCGCCTGCCGCACTGCCACGGCGAATCCGCGCACGGCGCTTTCCAGGCGCTCGACCTCGGCGCCACACCCGGCGCATTGCTCGACATGCCGGCGATTCGCGGCCGTGGCAGTGCCCGCCATGCACTCCAGAATTTGTCGCTCCGTCAGGTGCTGGTTCATCGTATGGCTCCTACCCGCCGGCGCACTGCACCCAAAGCACGAAACAGATGCGCCTTTACCGTGCCTTCTTTCGTTCCCATCGCACTGGCGATCTCCGCCAGATCCATGCCTTCCACGAAGCGCAACAGGAAAACCGTCCGCTGCCGCTCGGAAAGATAGTCCACGGCCTTGCGGACCTCGGCGACCTCCTCGCGCACGCTAGCCTGCGCTTCCGGGGTCGGGGCGTGGTCACGCAACCAGGGGCCGGCTTCGCCCGCTTCCACCGAGCGGGCGGCCACCGCTTTCCAAAACTGCAAGCGCCGGCTGCGGACGCGATCCCGCACCAGGTTCACCGCAATCTGAATCAGCCAGGTGGCCAATCCGGATTCCCCACGGAACTGCCCCCGCGCCCGGTACGCCTTCACAAAGCAATCCTGGGCAATGGTTTGCGCTTCATCGGGATCGCGAAGCGCGGCGCATGCGTAGCGATAAATCCGCGGCCAGTACTGCTCCACAACCGAATCGAAATCATCGAATAGTGGAGAAGGAGGCGCCACGGCCGGACTTCCGGGAAGGTCTATGGTAACCGCAGTTTCCATTCAGTCGTGTAGACGGGGTTTTTGAATGAAGGGTTTACGGGAGGGATCAGAATCGTTGGGCAGGGCGGCGTTATGCTGATTATGAAATGCTAAATAATACTTGACATGCATACGCTCATATTTTATGATTGTAACCAGGTGAGGTAAAAGAAAACCTCCCCAAATCAACTTATGAGGAGTTCTGAATCCATGTCTCTCAGTCATTTCGATCCGTTAGCCAATGTTCGCCTTTTCGAAGACGCCTTCGGACGTCTGCTCTCCGAGCCCGCCGCCAGCCGGCCCTGGAGCCCCGCAGTCGATATCTATGAGTCGGAAAACGAACTGGTGCTGAAAGCCGACGTTCCGGATGTCGATCTGAAAGACATCAATGTCAACGTCGAAAACCAGACCCTGACCGTTTCCGGCGAACGCAAGTTCGAAAAAGAAGACGGCGGCAAGGGCTACCACCGCATCGAGCGGGGTTACGGCGCCTTTTCGCGCAGCTTCGCGGTTCCCGGCGTCTACGATATCGAGCACATCGCCGCCACTTACAAGAATGGCGTGCTGACCGTGTCGCTCCCCAAGAAAGAAACCGCCAAACCGCGCCAGATCAAGATTGAAGCCGCGCACTAACCCCAGGGACCGCGCCTTGGAAACACGGGCTAAAGCCTGTGCCACCAGTGCATCGCGAGTAGAATGAAGGGCAGGAGGTTCAACCTCCTGCCCCGTTTGTTTTTGGAGGGATATTCATGTTTCGTCTCGACAGACTCACGCAAAAGGCTCAGGAAGCCTTGCAACAAACTCAGGGCGTTTCGGAAAACGGCGAAAGCCAGGTCATGTTTCCCCTGCACCTGCTGATTGCGCTGGCCGAGGAGCGCGAAGGCATCGTGCGGCCGGTGCTGGAAAAATGCGGCGTCCATCCCGACGCCATCGTCACCGAAGCCCGGCGCATGCTCAACAGCTTGCCCAAAACCCCCGGCATGCAGCAGCCGGGTATGTATCTCTCCCAGCCCTTGAACCAGGTCATCGAACGCGCTTTCGACGAAGCTGCCCGCTTCAAGGACGAATTCGTTTCCACCGAGCATCTGCTCCTGGCCCTGGCGGAACAGCGCAACGATCCGGCCGGCCAGTTGCTCGACCGCGCCGGCGCCACCCACGACGCCATTCTGAAGGCGCTGGTGGGCGTGCGCGGCTCGCAGCGCGTCACCGACCAGAACCCCGAAACCAAATACCAGGCGCTGGAGCGCTACGCCCACGACCTCACCGAGTCCGCCCGTCAGGGTAAGCTCGACCCGGTGATCGGCCGGGACGAAGAAATCCGCCGCGTCATGCAGGTCTTGAGCCGGCGCACCAAGAACAACCCCGTGCTCATCGGTGAGCCGGGCGTGGGCAAGACCGCCATCGTGGAAGGACTGGCGCAACGCATCGTCCGTGGCGACGTGCCCGACCAGTTGCGCAATAAGAAACTGGTGGCCATCGATCTCGGCTCCATGATCGCCGGCACCAAGTTTCGCGGCGAATTCGAAGACCGGTTGAAGGCGGTGGTACGCGAAATCATCGATTCGCAGGGCGAAATCCTCTGCTTTATCGACGAGCTGCACACCCTGGTGGGTGCCGGCGGCGCGGAGGGCGCCATCGACGCCGCCAACCTCCTCAAGCCTGCGCTGGCCCGCGGCGAGCTGCGCTGTATCGGCGCCACCACCCTCAACGAATATAAGAAGCGCGTGGAAAAAGACGCCGCCCTGGCGCGCCGTTTCCAGCCCGTGCTGGTGGGCGAGCCGACCGTCGACGACACCATTGCCATCCTGCGCGGCCTTAAGGAGAAGTTCGAAATCCACCACGGCGTGCGCATCAAGGACTCCGCCATCATCGCCGCCGCCGTGCTCTCGCGCCGCTACATCGCCGACCGCTTCCTGCCCGACAAGGCCATCGACCTGATCGACGAGGCCGGCTCCGCCCTGCGCCTGCAAATCGGCTCCATGCCCATTGAAATCGACGATCTCGACCGCCGCATTTCGCACCTGGAAATCGAGCGTCAGGCCCTCAGCAAGGAAAACGACCACGCCTCGCACGAGCGTCTCCGCGCGGTCGAAAACGAGCTGGAGCGGCTGCGCGGGGAAGCCGCCACCCTCAAGGAACGTTGGAACCGCGAGAAGAGCGCCATCCAGCGCGTCCGCCAGCTCAAAGAGGAGCAGGATAGCCTGCGCAAGCAAGAGGAGAAAGCCACTCGCGCCGGCGATTGGGAAAAAGCCGCCGAGTTGCGCTACGGCCGCCTCTCCCAAATCGACCGAGACATTCAAGCCGCCGAGCAGAATCTGGAAGCGGTAAAAGAAAACGCCTTGCTCAAGGAGGAAATCGGCGAAGACGATATCGCCCGCATCGTCGCCAAATGGACCGGCATTCCGGTGACCAAGATGCTCGAAGGCGAGGTGCAGAAGCTGATCGAAATGCCCGCCCGCCTGAAAGAGCGGGTGGTCGGACAGGATGAAGCCGTGCGCCTGGCTTCGAACGCCATCCTGCGTAACCGCGCCGGATTGAGCGACCCCAACCGGCCCATCGGCAGCTTCATTTTCCTCGGCCCCACCGGGGTAGGGAAGACCGAGCTGGTCCGCGCCCTGGCCCGGTACCTGTTCGACGACGAGAAGGCCATGATCCGCGTGGATATGTCCGAATACATGGAAAAGCACGCCGTGTCGCGCATGATCGGCGCCCCTCCCGGGTATGTCGGCTATGATGAAGGCGGCCAGCTCACCGAGCAGGTGCGCCGCAGGCCGTATTCGGTGGTGCTGTTCGACGAAATCGAAAAGGCGCACGCCGACGTCTTCAATATGCTGCTCCAGATTCTCGACGATGGCCGCCTCACCGACGGCCAGGGCCGCACCGTGAGCTTCGCCAACACGGTCGTGGTGATGACTTCCAACATCGGCACCACCATGGTCGAGAAAAACACCATCGGCTTTAGCGTGCACGCCCGCGACTCGCGCAGCGAAGAGACCCGCAAGCGCCTGCTCGAGGCCTTGCGGCTCCACTTTCGGCCCGAGTTTCTCAACCGGATCGACGATATCATCGTCTTCAACACGCTCTCGCGCGAGAACCTCACCCGCATCGTCGACATTCAGTTGGAGCGGGTGGCCGGCCTGCTTCGCGATCGCAGACTCACTCTGGAAGTGACCGCGGCAGCCAAGGACAAGATCATCGAGGAAGGTTTCGACCCGCAGTTCGGCGCCCGTCCCATGCGGCGCGCCATCCAGCGCCTGGTACAGGATCCGCTGGCTCTCAAGCTCCTCGCCGGCGAATTTCCGGAGGGAGAAACCGTGGTCGTGGACGCTTCGCCCATGGGCGTCATCGAATTCGGAAAGAAGGTGCTGGTATGACGTTCAATACCTTCAAAACCGTCCTGTTGCTGGGGCTGCTCAGCGGCGTGCTGCTGGTCGGCGGCGAGGCGCTGGGCGGCCGCAACGGCCTTTATATCGGCCTGGCGCTGGCGGCGGTGATGAATTTCGGCAGTTACTTTTTCTCGGATAAGATCGCGCTGGCGTCTTATTCCGCGCAACCGGTCACCGAGACCGAAAACCCCGATGTCTACCGCCGCGTCGCCCCCATCGTGGGCCGCCTGGCGCAGCGCATGAACATCCCGATGCCAAAGCTGTACGTTCTGCCCGAGCAGTCTCCCAATGCGTTCGCCACCGGCCGCAACCCGAAGCATGCTTCGGTGGCGTTTACCGCCGGCGTTTTG
Organism: Bryobacteraceae bacterium; assembly: GCA_052148435.1. GTDB lineage: Bacteria > Acidobacteriota > Terriglobia > Bryobacterales > Bryobacteraceae > JBEKYD01. The sequence goes on along the minus strand of JBKQIF010000095.1, from coordinate 32,712 downwards.
CAATTGATGAACGACCAGGAACTGGAGGCGGTGGTGGCTCACGAGTTGGGCCACGTGCTGCACCGCGATATCCTGATCAGCTCGGTGGCTGCCACCATGGCCGCCGCCATCACCGTGCTCGCCCGCATGGCCCAGTGGGGAATGATGTTCGCCGGCGGCAGAGGCGACGATGAGAGGCGCGGCGGAATCGTCGGCGAATTGTTAATGTTAATTCTTGCTCCCATCGCCGCCATGTTGATTCAAATGGCGATTTCCCGCTCGCGCGAATACGACGCCGACGCCGCATCGGCCAAATACGTCGGTTCGCCCTATCCGCTGATCCAGGGTCTGGAAAAGCTCGATTCCTGGTCCAAGCGCATCCCCATGCAAGCCTCGCCTTCCACCGCCCACCTGTTCATCATTAAACCATTTACCGGTCAATGGTTGGGCAAGTTATTCTCAACTCATCCTTCAACCGAGGACCGGATCAGGCGCTTGCAGGCGATGCGATGAGGGGCGCAGTCGGACAGGCCTTCAGGTGTCCCCAGTGTTCCCTTTTTTCCGACGCCGCCGCGATTCCCAGGAAAATGGGAAACACGTAGCCTGTCACGGGTTTTCTTGGAGTAAACTAAAGCAAGCGGAGAGCGTGCCGAAATGGACCAAGCCACTTTGAACACAATTTTTGGTGGCGTTACGGCAATCGCCACGGTCGCAATTTTTTGCGTAATGCAAAAACAACTAGGCAGCATGAGCGATTCGCTTAGGGAGATGCGGAACGCCAACCGGCTCCAAAAAGAAGCAAACGACGTTGCGGATAGACCCGACGACGGAAACTGCTGAGTATGGGCAAGCCGGAAATCACATTCATTGTGCTGGTGGCCGTAGGTTTGGTCTTCGGCATTGGTGTGCTTTGGGGAAGATCCAAGAAACACCCGTTCTCTCGCTACTGTCCGAAATGTGGCCGTGGGCTGAATCAACCTGCCGATGCACCTTGCTGTAGCTATTGCGGATTTCGACTCCCGTAGTCTGCCCACTACATGTAGCCACCAGTCAAAATGTCCCGAGGAAAATCCGTAGGGAAAATCTGTGACAGTCATTTTCCTGGGGAAAAACCCAAACAACGAAGAATAGCCCCTGCTCTGGCCTCTTCGGCCGAGGAAAGCCGGACGTTGCCAACCCCGGTCACAACGCCTAGCCCCTTGATAAAACAGCCTCGGGACGGTTAGGCACTTGACTGGCCGTGGTAATCTGGGCGCGGGAGTGAAGACTTTTGAAATCAGGGACTTACCATCGCGCGGTCGTTTTGGCGAAACGAACCCATTTTTCGCCGCCAACCGTAAGAAAAAACAACCACTTAAGCCACATTGGAACGAAGCCGACGGTCCCGTTTGACAGCGTGTCGCGAACTTCGGCAGGAGACTGGTGGGGCGGACCCCCCGGTCCGCGCGGGTCCCCCCGGACCCGCTTTTCGCCCGAACAATCCGGCTCCGCCCCACCAGGAAAAACCAGTGGCATTGGGTTTCTAGGCCGCCCCACACTCTGCGCAAAGACACCACCCAGGGGCTTCCATGACCCAGGTTAAAGTCAACCGTAAGGCGGCCGGGCGCGCCGCTTCCGGTCATCCGTGGATTTTTTCAAGCGACGTGACGGACCTCGATGGCGCGCAACCGGGCGACGTGGTCACCGTCCTCGATCCCAACGGACGCCCGCTCGGCACCGCGCATTACAGCTCCACCTCGCAGATCGCCTTGCGGATGTTGTCGTCCAAAGTCGAGCAGACGGGCCGAGAGTTTTTCCTCCAGCGCCTGCGCGCGGCCGAGGCCCACCGCCGCGCCGTCGTCAGCGATTCCGACGCGTATCGCGTGGTCCACGGTGAGGCGGACCTGCTGCCCGCGCTGGTGGTCGATCGCTACGCCGATTACCTGGTGCTGCAAACGCTCGATCAGGGCATGGACCGCGCCCTTCCCGAAATCGTGAGTTGTCTGGAGGAAATCTTCCAGCCCAAAGGCATCATCGCCCGCAACGACGTCCCCGTCCGCGCCAAGGAAAATTTACCGCTCGCGTCCGTCGTGGTCAGCGGCGAAATCCCCGCATCCGTTTCGGTTTCCATGAACGGGCTTAGCCTCACCGCCGATCTGGTGCACGGGCAGAAAACCGGCATCTTCCTCGATCAGCGCGAGAATTACCTCGCCGCGGCGCGTTACGCCAGGGCGGGGAAGGCGCTCGATTGTTTCACCTCCACGGGTGGATTCGCCTTGCACCTCGCCCCCAAGGTGGAAAGCGTGGAAGCCGTGGATAGCTCGGCCGCCGCGCTCGACCGCGGCGCCGCCAACGCCCGCTCGAACGGCATCGGCAATCTCGATTTCCGTCAGGCCGATGTCTTCGATTTGCTCTCGGGCTACGCTTCCGCGCGCCGCCAGTTTTCCATGGTGGTGCTCGATCCTCCCGCTTTCGCCAAATCGCGCCGGAATCTGGATGCCGCCGCGGCGGGCTATAAGGAAATCAACCTGCGCGCCCTGCGCCTGCTCGGTTCCGGCGGAATTCTGGTTACCTGCTCCTGCTCCCACCACATCGGCGAAGCCATGCTGCTCGAAGTGGTCGCCCAGGCTGCGCTTGATGCCGTCCGGACCCTACGCGTCCTGGAACGCCGAACCCAGAGCCAGGACCATCCCATTCTGTTGACCGTCCCCGAGACGCTCTATTTGAAGTGCCTCATCCTCCAGGTTATGTGAAAAGCTATCCGATGGCTCGAAGCGCGCTACCCTCGCCTCGAATTCCCGCGGATGGATCGGCCGCACCATGCAATCGTAGGCACCCAGCTTGAAGCGTTCCACCATTTTCTTGCAGCCAGCTTCCGGAGTAGCCGGGTGCGCGGCGCACGCTGTACAATCGGAATCTGATGGAGCGCCCTTCCCAGCCCTCGTCTCTTGAGACGGCTCTTTTGGGTGACTTCGGCTCCCTTCAACTGCTCCGGGGCCATGTAGGCAGGCGTGAACGCCATTCTCGTGGGCGGCGACTGGCAGGCCTGGTACGTGCCCTACGGCCTGGCGTCGCTGCTCCTGCTGGCGGGCATTTCCCTCTTCAGCTTCTGGCAGGCGCTGGGACCGGCCGGCCTGTTTGGCGACGCGCTGGACGAAGCCGAAGGCGGCGCCGTTGACCGCTGAAAGCCCGGCTCCAGGTTGACGCTTCCCGTCACGCTGCGCTAAGCTTCCCGCAAGCCGTTTCCAAAAGACTGCCATGAGCGCCCCCGCCAAGCCACCCTCCACCACCCCCGTGTCTGACGCCGGATTTGTCCGCGGTCTGAACCTGTTCGACTCCACCATGGTCGTTATCGGCGTCATGATCGGTTCCGGCATTTTTATCGTTTCCGCCGACATGAGCCGCCTCATCGGCAGCCCCGGCTGGATGCTCATGGCCTGGGTGCTCACCGGCGTTCTCACCATCACCGCCGCCCTTTCCTACGGCGAGCTCGCCGCCATGATGCCCCACGCCGGCGGCATGTACCTCTACCTCCGCGAGGCCTATTCACCTCTCTGGGGCTTCTTGTACGGCTGGACGCTTTTCGCCGTGATCCAGGCCGGCACCATCGCCGCCGTCGCCGTCGCCTTCGCCCGTTTCTTCTCCATCCTTTGCCCCTGGGTTTCCGAAACCCACTACTGGGTCGAGCCTATCCATCTTTCTTCCGGCTACGCCGTCTCGCTCTCAACCGCCCAACTGGTCGCTATCCTCGTGATCGTGCTCCTCACCTGGACCAACTCGCGCGGCCTCCAGTACGGCAAGATCGTACAGAACCTTTTCACTTCCGCCAAAACCATCGCCTTGATCGGACTCATTCTGGCCGGCCTCCTGCTCGGTTGGAATGCCGCGGCCGTCCACACCAACTTCCACGATATGTTCCGCCTCGGCTCGTTCGACCCCTCCCTGGGCGTGCCTGCCGCCAGCCTGTTCGGTCTCCTGGTAGCGATTTCGGTGGCCCAATCGGGGTCTCTGTTTTCCGCCGATTCCTGGCACGACATCACCCTCATCGCCGGCGAAGTCCGCAATCCCAAGCGGAACGTCCCGCTTGCCCTCGCGCTGGGCTGCTCGGCTGTCGTCGCGCTTTACCTCCTGGCCAACATCGCCTACCTGGCCGTGCTGCCCCTGCCCGCCATCGAGCACGCCCCCGCCGACCGCGTCGCCACCGCCATGCTGGAACATATCTTTCCCGGCTACGGCCCCGTGCTCATGGCCGTGGCCATCATGATCTCCACCTTCGGCTGTGTCAACAGCCTGGTTCTGGCCGGCCCGCGCGGCTACTACGCCATGGCTCGCGACGGCCTGTTCTTCCGCCGCGCCGGCGAGCTGAATAAGGCCCACGTCCCCGCCTGGTCGCTGGCCGTTCAGGGCGTATGGGCCTCGCTGCTGGTCCTGCCCCGCACCTATGATCCCGTCACCCACGCCTACGGCAACCTGTACAGCAACCTGCTCGATTACGTCATTTCCGCCGCCCTGATTTTCTACATCCTCACCATCGTCGCCGTAGTCCGCCTGCGCTTCACCCGCCCCGACGCCGCCCGCCCCTATAAGACCTGGGGATACCCTCTCACCCCCGCCATCTACGTTGTCGGCGGGTCGGTGGTCCTGGTGCTGCTGTTCGCGTACCGCCCCGCGACCACCTGGCCCGGATTGATCATCATCCTCAGCGGCGCCGTCATCTACGCGGCCCTGCGGCTCCGCAAAACAAGCTGACCGGCTGGCCAAGACCTTTTATCGGGACGGTACGGATTTGCGATACTATCGGATCGTCTGAGGCAGCGCGAGAGAACGAACATGGCAAACGGGTTTGGTACGGACATTCTGATTCAAGCGGAAGATCCAAAGAGCGCGGCGCGGTTTTACGTCCAACAGCTCGGGTTTGGAATTACTGGCGAGACGCCCGACTTAATCAGCCTCCACGGCGCGCATATCAACTTATTTATCGAGCGAGGTCCGACGCTCGGGCCGGTGCTGGAAGTGACCGTCGACAATGTCGAAGAGGCCAAGCTCCGGCTGGTAGAGAATGGTTGCACCGTCGACAAGGATGAGCCGGATTTTCCCCGGTGCTACATCAAGGATCCGTTCGGCCTGATTTACAACCTGACCAGGTGAAAAAGGGGCATCAAACCGAGCCGCGACCGTCAGGGAGCGGTTGCGCACACGTATCGAGAGCACGCGATCGTAATTGCGAAACCATACTCTAAGCCGACGCGGCCCTGGACAAACCACACGCGGCACTCTCCACGCTCTGGAAGGTGGGAATCAATCCATCCACGCGTGACACCTTGAGCAGCATCGTAACCCGGTCCGTCATGCCCGTAATCCCGAACCCGTGGCCCTTCCGTTGGCAGGACGCCATAATGCCGAGCACCGCGCCGAGTCCCGCCGAATCCATATAGGGAACTCCCGACAGCTCCAGCAGAATGCCCGAGTCGCCATGCGCGCGAGCCAAATCCTGGAATTCAAACACCGTGTTCAGAATCAATGGGCCCGTTAGCCGGAATATGCGCACTCCACCGGCCGTCTCTTCCATTTCGATCTTCAGTTCATTCATGGCGTTTCACCGATTGTCGATTTTGTCACGCCCGTTGAGCCTATCACGAGATTTTGACAGACGCGTTACAGGTTCGTATCTGAGGCCGCCTGAATCGAGGTCTACCAGGGACTTTCATCGGGCTGATACACCTTCTCCGGGGCGTGCACGATGCGGGTCAACTCGCCCGGGTCCAGCCAGATCCAGTGGCAACGCTCGCAATCGTCGATCACCACGTTGCCCGGGCCGGCGTAGTAGTGCGTGTCCATGCGGCCGTGGCACTGCGGGCAAGTGGTCTGGCGCCGCAGTTCGCTCTCTTCCGGACGGCGGCAGACTGACGCCGAATTGTCGCGCCGCGCCCTCAAATCTTCCAGCAGCGGCACGAATGCATCCATGGGAATCAGTATGCCGCGGCAGTGTCCGCAATAGTAAATGCGGCGTTCGTCCAGCGCCGCGTGCACCAGCGCCAGGTTGCACACCGGGCAGCTAAAATCGCTCGCCCCGCTCAGCACCCGCACGCCTTCCTCGGTTTTCTCCGGGTAAACCGTGCTGGTGCAGTATTCGCAGGTAAGAAAGTCGTCACCGTCGCGCAGTTGCATCGGCGCGCCGCAATTCGGGCATTTCATCGCAGGTACCTGCTTCCATCTTGCCCGACCCGCGCGCTCCGGGAAATGTTATCGAATGTCAGGCAAGGATTACTGCCCGCTGTCAATTCCCCTGGCCCGTCGTAGGATGTCGAGCTGCCAGAACTTCTTTGGCTCCGAGATGCAAATGCTGCACTTGAAATGCGAGAGTTGCCGACCCCGCGATCTCCAAGCCCGGTGGCCGTAAAGGGCTTTTCCGCGTCCGTTCCAGGCCGGTGGTCTGCACGCTGGTATTTGCGTCCCGGGTGTAACGCTTCGGACAGTCAGGCCCCACTGCCTCCGAGTGGTGAATGAAATGCTGGTAGAGGACTGCGAGAATCGCCGTTGCGCTTCCAACTGCATCCAGCTCGATGGGCCGCTTCGAAATGCAGCAACGGCGCATCGTCGAAGGGTTGTACTATTCTGCAGCCAATGCCCATTTACCTACGCATTTCGACGATAGCCCGCGACCTCGACGTACACCGGGTGCCCGTAAACCTGGCCACCGCGGACCAGGCCGGCAGCCGGAATTGGGCCGGGCGAGGACGCAACTCGATGATGCCCAGAAAGCTATGCAACAAAGGGGCTGGGAGAAATCTGGAAAGGCGACGGACGGGCTCAAGTGCTTGGCGGCCGGTCCGGAACAATAGCCTTTCCCATCGGCACCGAGAGAGAACGCGGGCGCGACGGTAAGAACTCTCGTACAGGCAGGGCGCGAGCTTGCATGGCCAATATGGAAATCGAACGAAATCGATCTGGAAAGAGAGGAACGCAGGTTATGTCTGAAACGAATTCGGTGGTAGCTATTTACGAAACTCACGCCCAAGCGGAAGAAGCGGTGAAGGAACTGCAGAGGTCTGGGTTCGATATGCAGAAAATGTCCATCGTCGGCAAGGATTATCATACCGACGAGCATGTTGTCGGATATTATAACGCCGGCGACCGGATGAAGTACTGGGGCAAGCAGGGCGCCTTCTGGGGGGGGCTCTGGGGGATGTTGTTTGGAGCCGCTTTCTTCGCCATTCCAGGTATCGGGTCGGTATTAGTAGCCGGCCCGTTGGTCGCCTGGATCGTCGGCGCGTTGGAAGGCGCCGTTGTAGTGGGCGGATTGAGCGCGGTCGGCGCAGGGCTGTACAGCATTGGAATCCCCAAGAACAGCGTCGTGGAATACGAGTCGGCTCTCAAGTCCGACAAGTTTCTCCTTCTGGCGCATGGCACATCGGACGAGGTGGCCAGGGCCAAGGACATCATGCAGTCGACGAACCCGATTGGGATTACAGTGCACGCGGCGGAACGCGCGCAACTCGCCGGGGTTAGCGGCAGATAGTTTGGTTTTCGGAAGATGAAGCACTTCGGCTTCAGGTAGTAAGAGACCGTAATAACCGGGGCGCTCAGGCGCCCCGAAAACAGTAGAACCTTTAAGGAGAAATATCGTGTACAAAAATGTGTTGATCGTTTCGTTTGCGGGCCTAGGTTTCGTCCTGCCCGCTTTGGCGTCGGATCGCGATGATGACGTCGGCCGTATTCAAAAAGCGAGCCAGGTCTTTCAGCAGATCATGAGTACGCCCGACAAAGGTATTCCCAGTAACCTGCTGGCAAGGGCGAAGTGCGTTGCCATCGTTCCAGGAGAGGAGAAACTCGCCTTCATATTCGGAGGCAACTACGGCAAGGGAGTGGCGACCTGCCGCACCGCCAACGGATGGAGTGCTCCGATGTTTGTGGCTGTCGGGGGAGGAAGCGTCGGCTTCCAGATTGGCGGCTCCTTCACCGACGTGGTGATGCTATTTATGAACGACCATGCCTTGCAAAGCCTGCTGGGTGATAAATTCAAGATCGGCGGCGACGCAAGTGCGGCGGCCGGACCGGTGGGGAGACAGGCGGACGCCGACACGGATGCAAGATTCAATGCGGAGATCCTGAGCTATTCGCGCAGCAAAGGGATTTTTGCCGGGGTCAGCGTGGATGGCGCGGTCGTCCAGGCCGACCGCAGCGGAGATCAAGCCATGTACGGCGCCAATGTTACCCGCGGGGAAATTTTGCACGGTGAAACCGCGGTTCCCGAGGCGGCGCAGGGCCTGCTGCAGGAACTTGGCAACTACCCCGCACACCGTTGAGATCGGCGGGGCGCCACTGAGAGGGTCTTTTTCGTCCTCCGGCGTTGCGATGGCGCCGGAGTTTCCAGCTTGGAGACGGCACTAAGCGGTGTGCGCGGAGGGGAGAGGCTGGCTGTTGAACGCTAGGGGCCACGCAGAGTGGCATCGCTAAGTCGGCGACATTGGTGATGCGATTCGCCTCGACCATGCCGGCGCCTCGGCACCCTTACGGTGCTGAGGCGTGGAGCGGCTGCGGCGAGGCGGAAATGTCCGACGAAAGTGCGGTGGGCAAGACAGTCAATCGCCAGCGAGGTAGGGCCGCTTCGGATCCGACGAAGAAATCATGAGCAAACATATCCGTGTCAGCCACCCCATTTACCATCTCTTACCCACGGAAATCGAAGGGTTCGATTCTCTGGCGGAACTTGCCTTGGATATGCATTGGTCGTGGAACCATGGCACCGACCAAGTATGGCGGCAGCTTGATCCCAGGTTATGGGAGATTACACACAATCCCTGGGTGGTTCTGCAGACGGCCTCACGCGACCAGATCGAGCGCGTGCTGGCCGATCCCGTTTTCCGGAAAAACGTAGATGGTCTGGTGGAAGCCAGCCGGCAGGCGGCCGAAGCGCCGGCGTGGTTTCAGCAGAAGCACCCCGAAGGTCCACTGACCTCGGTCGCCTATTTCAGTATGGAATTCATGTTGAGTGAGGCGCTGCCAATCTACTCGGGTGGCCTAGGGAATGTGGCCGGCGATCAACTCAAAGCCGCCAGCGACCTGGGTGTGCCGGTGGTCGGCGTGGGGCTGCTCTACCAGCAGGGTTATTTTCGCCAGATCATCGATGAAAACGGAGAGCAACAGGCCCTCTTCCCGTATAACGATCCCGGACAGTTGCCGATCACGCCGTTGCGGCAGCCAAACGGGGAGTGGTTGCGATTGGAGATCGCGTTACCTGGATACTCGGTCTGGCTGCGCGTCTGGCAGGTCCAGGTCGGCCGGGTAAAGCTCTACCTGCTGGACAGCAATGACGCGGCGAACATCCCCATTCATCGGGGGATTACCAGCGAACTCTACGGGGGCGGGCAGGAGTTGCGCCTCAAGCAGGAACTGCTGCTCGGGCTCGGCGGATGGCGCATGCTTCGCGCGCTCGGGATCCGGCCGGATGTTTGCCATCTGAATGAAGGGCACGCCGCATTCGCGATCCTGGAACGCGCGCGCGACTTCATGGAAGAGAACGGGCAACCCTTCGAAGTCGCCCTGGCGGTCACGCGGGCGGGTAATCTTTTCACCACCCACACGGCGGTGGAAGCGGGTTTTGACCGTTTTGCTCCCGCTCTCATCGAGCAATATCTTGGTGCATACGCCGAAAAGAAGCTCGGCATTGCGCTTGGCGATTTACTGGCCCTCGGCCGCCAGAACCCGACCGACTCGTCGGAACCTTTCAACATGGCATACCTGGCAATCCACGGGAGCGGGGCGGTGAACGGGGTGAGCCGCTTGCACGAGAAAGTGAGCCGGCGCCTGTTTCTTCCTCTGTTCCCCCGCTGGCCGGAAGATGAAATCCCGATCGGACACGTGACCAACGGAGTCCACGTGCCCACCTGGGACTCGGCCCCTGCCGACGAACTTTGGATGGCGACTTGTGGAAAGGAACGCTGGCTGGGGACGACGGAGACCCTGGAACAGGACATTCGCCGGATCTCCGACGACAGACTGTGGCGGCTTCGAACTGACTCGACCAAGTCTCTTGTGGAGTACGCTCGCGAACGCGTGTCTCGGGAGATGGCCGTAGCAGGCGGGTTACCAGAGGAGGTCGAAGCCGCGAGACATCTCTTTGATCCCGACGCCCTCACGCTGGGCTTTGCACGCCGCTTCGCCACCTACAAGAGACCGAACCTGCTGCTCCATGACCCGCCGCGACTGCTTCGTCTCTTGACCAACTCTCAGCGCCCGGTGCAACTCATCATCGCCGGTAAAGCGCATCCGGCGGACCAGGCCGGAAAGGCCCTGATTCGAGAATGGATTCATTTCATCCGGCGGCCCGAGGCGCAACCGCACGCGATCTTCCTCGGCGATTACGACATGCTCTTGTCCGAACAACTGGTACAGGGCGTGGACGTCTGGATCAACACGCCACGGCGGCCCTGGGAGGCGAGCGGGACGAGCGGTATGAAGGTGCTCGTCAATGGGGGCCTCAATCTTTCGGAGTTGGACGGGTGGTGGGCGGAGGCCTACACGCCCGAGGTTGGTTGGGCGCTGGGGGACGGCCGGGAACACGGCGACGATCCGGCCTGGGACGCCGCCGAAGCCGAGGCGCTCTACGACCTGCTCGAACGGGAAGTGATTCCCGAGTTTTACGCCCGCGACGGGCAAGGTATCCCGACGGCTTGGGTAGCGCGAATGCGGAATAGTATGGCGAGCTTGACGCCGCGCTTTTCCGCGGACCGCGTGGTGCGCGAATACACGGAGCAACACTATCTGCCGGGTGCGGCCGCCTACCGCGAGCGGGTAGCCGGCAAGGGCGCAGCGGGCAGGCAAGTGGTCGATTGGCAGCACGCCCTGGAGCGGGAGTGGGGCGCGTTACGCTTCGGAGACTTACGGGTCGAAACCAACGCGGAACACCACGTGTTTGACGTCGATGTCTTTCTGAACGATCTCGACCCGAATGCGGTGCGAGTGGAACTCTATGCGGAAGGAATCGACGGCAGCGACCCCGTACGGGAGGAAATGCAGTGCGCGTCACCGCTGCCCGACGCGTCCCGCCGCCGTGTCTATCGCGCAACGGTATCCGCCGCACGTCCGGCGAGAGACTACACGGCGCGAGTGATACCCCAGCGCTCCGATGTGGCGGTTCCGCTCGAATCCGCTCGAATTCTGTGGCAACGATGATGAAGACGGCTCAGCGCGAGTCGCACGATTGCACCTCCGGTCAAGTCCGCGGCCGGCCGAGCCGGGCAGGCGTCCTTGGTTTTCCGCGCACGCCGCAGGAACTGGGTACCTAAGGATGCCGATCACGACTCTGTTTCTGGATATCGGCGGTGTCCTGCTCACCAACGGGTGGGATCATATCGCCCGCAGACGGGTGGCGAATCGGTTCAAGCTCGACTGGGCCGAGATGGAGGAGAGGCACAGCCTGACTTTCGAAACTCACGAAGAGGGAAAGCTCACCTTCGAAGAGTATTTGGGGCGGGTGGTCTTCTACCGAAAACGGCCATTCACCCGGGCTCAGTTTCGGCGCTTAATGTGCGCGCAATCGAAACCCTACCCGGAAATGATTGAGCTGATCGCCCAGCTTAAGATCCGGCACGGGCTGAAGATCGCCGTGGTCAGCAACGAAGCGCGCGAACTGAATGCGTATCGGATTCGCAAGTTCAAGCTGGCCGGGTTCGTGGATTCTTTTATCTCCTCCTGCTTCGTCCACATCCGCAAGCCCGACGCGGACATCTTTCGGCTTGCGCTGGACATCGCCCAGGCGCCGGCGCGCCAGGTAGTTTACATCGAAAACACCCCCATGTTCGTCCAGATCGCCGAAGGCCTGGGCATTCGAAGCATTCTTCACACGGACTACACGTCCACGCGCGCGAAACTGGCCTCGCTCGGATTCGAGAACGAAGGTGCCATACATGAAGACCGCTGACCCATGCATTCTGACGATCAATGGCGGCTCGTCGAGCATCAAGTTCGCGTTGTACCAGGCCGGTGAACCGCTGCAGCGAAGGCTTCATGGAACGGTGGATCGCATCGGCATGAGCGGGACGAATCTAACGTTTGACGACCCGGCCACGAATCATCGGGAAAGCCGCGGACTCGATGCCCCCGATCACAAATCGGCAGCCAGCTTCCTGATCGATTGGCTCGAAGAGCAGCATGGTTTCGAATCGGTCCGGGCTGTGGGACACCGTGTGGTCCACGGCATGCAACACACCGCGCCCGAGTTGGTCACCCCGGAACTGTTGGATGAACTGAATCGCATCAGCCCGTACGACCCGGACCATTTGCCCCGCGAGATTGAACTGATCGAAGTATTCCGCCAACGTCATCCGAAACTGCCCCAGGTAGCCTGTTTTGACACGGCCTTTCACCGCACCATGCCGCGTGTTGCCAAGCTGCTTCCCATTCCGCGTTGCTATGACGCGAAGGGAGTGCAACGTTACGGTTTCCACGGTCTGTCCTATGCCTATCTGATGGAAGAACTGGCGCGCCTGGGCGACCCGGCGGCAACCACTGGCCGCGTCATTCTCGCTCATCTGGGCAACGGCGCCAGCATGGCCGCCGTGCGTGACGGCAAGAGCATCGACACCAGCATGAGTTTCACACCCACGGCGGGATTGGTGATGAGCACCCGCTCCGGCGATCTGGACCCCAGTCTGTTCCCCTATTTCGCGCGAACCGAACAGATGACCGCAAGACAGTTTTCCGTAATGGTCAACCACCATTCCGGCCTGCTCGGCGTCTCGGAGACGAGTTCCGACATGCGAGACTTGCTCGCGCGGGAAGCTGATGATATCCAGGCCGCGGAAGCGGTGGCGCTGTTCTGTTATCAGGCGAAAAAGTGGATTGGCGCTTTCGCCGCCGCGCTCGGTGGCTTGGATACGCTCGTGTTCGCTGGAGGTATCGGCGAAAATGCGTCGCCCGTTCGCGCGCGCATCTGCGAGGGACTGGGCTTCCTCGGCATCGAACTGAGTGAGTCGCGCAATGCCGAAACCGCGGGAGTGATTTCCACGGACGCCAGCCAGGCCACGGTTCGCGTCATTCGAACGGACGAAGATCTGATGATTGCGCGTTCGGTGGGCCGCATTCTCGAAACCGGCGCGGGGAACGCAAAGGATTGAACCATGAAAACCAATACAGGCACATCGGAACCGATTCACAAGAAACCCGGCGCGATCGACGCCAAGGACCTAGAGGTAAAGACCAACGCACTGGCGCCGGACCTCCTCCACAAGATGAACGCCTATTGGCGCGCCGCCAACTATCTGTCGGCCGGCCAGATCTATCTTTACGACAACCCGCTGCTGAAGGAGCCGCTGAAACTGTCTCACGTGAAGCCCCTGGTGGTCGGGCATTGGGGCACCACGCCGGGTCAGAACTTCATCTACGTGCACTTGAACCGGGTCATCAAGAAGTATGACCTGGACATGTTTTACATAGCCGGCCCCGGCCACGGCGGCCCGGCGATTGTGGGCAATGTTTACCTCGAAGGCACGTGGAGTGAAGTTTATCCGAACATCACTCAGGACGAAGCCGGGTTGAAGAAACTGTTTACGGAGTTCTCTTTCCCCGGCGGGATTTCCAGCCACGTTGCGCCCACCACGCCCGGGTCGATCCACGAAGGTGGCGAACTGGGGTACTCGCTCAGCCATGCCTTCGGCGCCGCATTCGACAATCCCGGTCTGATCGTCGCCTGCGTCGTCGGCGACGGTGAAGCGGAAACGGGGCCACTGGCCACCGCATGGCAGTCCAACAAGTTTCTCGACCCCATCACGGACGGAGCCGTGCTGCCGATCCTGCACCTCAACGGCTACAAGATCAGCAACCCGACCGTCCTGGCGCGGATCGAGCACGAGGAATTGGAGCACTTTTTCCTGGGCTGTGGCTGGGAGGCGTGTTTCGTGGAAGGCGACGACCCTGAGACGATGCATCAACTGATGGCCACCGCCTTGGACAAGGCCATCGAGCGAATCCGGGAAATCCAAAGCAAGGCACGGAAGAACAACGAGACGACTCGCCCGCGCTGGCCGATGATCGTCCTGAGATCGCCCAAGGGCTGGACCGGACCGAAAGTGGTCGATGGCTTGCAAATCGAGGGTACGTTCCGGGCGCACCAGGTGCCGCTCTTGGTGGATTCAGACCACCCCGATCATGTCAAGCTGCTGGAAAGCTGGATGAAGAGCTACAAAGCCGAGGAACTATTCGATGAAAATGGCCGCCTCAGGCCGGAATTGGCGGAATTGGCGCCGCAGGGAAATCGCCGGATGGGCGCCAATCCGCACGCCAACGGCGGCTTTCTGCTGCGCGATCTGCGCATGCCGGATTTCCACGTCCACGCGGTGACTGTGCCTTCGCCCGGCGCCGTAAGTGGCCAGGATACGCTCGTACTGGGTAAGTTCCTCCGCGACGTGGCTAAGCTAAATCAGGATCAGCGTAACTTCCGAATCTTCGGTCCGGATGAGACACTCTCGAATCTCCTGGGCGCGGTCTTTGAAGTCACCAACCGCCAGTGGGACGCCCGGGAGGTAAAGAACGACGAATTCCTCGCGCCCGCCGGACGCGTGCTGGATTCGATGCTGAGCGAGCACCAGTGCGAGGGTTGGCTGGAAGGCTATCTGTTGACCGGGCGCCACGGTCTGTTCAACAGCTATGAGGCTTTTATTCGCATCGTCGACTCGATGTTCAGCCAGCACGCCAAGTGGCTGAAGGTATGTCTGGAACTGCCCTGGCGGCGGAAGATATCGTCGCTGAACTACCTGCTCGCCTCCCACGTTTGGCAGCAGGATCACAACGGCTTCACGCACCAGGATCCCGGTTTCCTCGACCACGTGATCAATAAGAAGGCCGACATCGTGCGTGTCTACCTTCCGCCCGATGCCAATTGTCTGCTTTCGGTCTTCGATCACTGCCTGCGCAGCCGGAATTACGTCAACGTGGTGGTTGCAGGCAAACACGCCCTCCCGCAATGGCTGAGCATGGACGCTGCGGTGGTGCATTGCACGGAAGGAATTGGCATCTGGCAATGGGCCAGCAACGACCAGGACGGCGAGCCGGATGTGGTGATGGCCTGCTGCGGAGACACGCCCACGCTGGAAATCCTGGCCGCCGTTTCCATCCTTCGCGAACATCTGCCCGATCTGAAGATCCGGGTGATCAATGTCGTCGATCTGATGAAGCTGCAGTCGAGCAGCGAGCACCCGCATGGTTTGGAGGAGACCGACTACGATTCGCTCTTCACCAAAGACAAGCACATCATCTTTGGCTTCCATGGATACCCTTGGCTGGTCCACCGCCTGACGTACCGTCGGACCAACCGCAACCTGCACGTCCGGGGCTACAAGGAGGAGGGCACCATCACGACGGCTTTTGACATTAGGGTGCAAAACGACCTGGACCGGTTTCATCTGGTGCAAGACGTGGTCGATCGCCTGCCGCACCTGGGTTCCAAGGGGGCCTACCTGAAGCAGACGATGCAGGACAAGCTCATTGAGCACAAGCTGTACATCGACAAGCACGGCGAGGACTTGCCGGAGATTCGTAACTGGAAATGGAGTAACCCCAAATGAACTCACAAACGCTTATGAACACCGCGAGAGCGATGGTCGCCGATAACAAGGGACTGTTGGCGATGGATGAAAGTTTCCCAACCTGTAACAAACGGTTTGCCAAGTTGGGGATTCCCCAGACCGAGGAAACCCGGCGCGCCTATCGGGAGCTGATCGTGACCACCCCCGGTCTCGGCGAGTCCATTAGCGGCGCGATCCTCTTCGACGAGACGATCCGCCAGCACAAGTTGGATGGCACTCCCTTCGCGAAAGCCCTCGCCGATGCCGGAATCATTCCCGGCATCAAAGTGGATACCGGCGCAAAGGATCTGGCAGCCCATCCCGGAGAAAAAATAACCGAGGGCCTGGACGGGTTGCGCGACCGCCTGGCTGAATACTCTCAAATGGGCGCGCGCTTTGCCAAGTGGCGGGCGGTGATTACGATGGGTGAGGGCATTCCCACCCGGGGCTGCGTCGAGGCCAACGGGCAGGCGTTGGCTCGCTATGCCGCCTTGTGCCAGGAAGCCGGACTGGTTCCCGTCGTCGAGCCGGAAGTGCTCATGGACGGCGAGCATACTTTGGGGCGTTGCTGCAAGGTAACCGAGGAGGTCCTGCGAGCGGTTTTCAGCCAGCTTTACGCGCAAAACGTGATGCTGGAGGGGATGATCCTAAAGCCCAACATGGTGCTTCCGGGATCGGCCTGCCCCAAGCAAGAGGCCGTGGGCGAGGTGGCCGACGCTACCGTGCGCTGTCTCTTGCGAGCCGTTCCAGCCGCCGTTCCGGGAATTGCGTTCTTGTCGGGCGGCCAATCCGCGGAACTGGCTTCGGCCCGTTTGAATGCCATGAATGCCGGGTTCAAGTCGCATCTGCCTTGGGCGCTGGCGTTTTCGTTTGCCCGCGCCATTCAGCAACCGGCCCTGGAGATCTGGCAAGGCAAGGAGGCCAATGTGTTGGCGGCACAGCAAGCTCTGTATCATCGAGCCAGGTGCAATCGGGCCGCGCGCCGTGGCGAATACAATGCCGAGATGGAAAAAATGAGTGGGACAGCCGCGGCATAGCGCGGACGGAAGGAGCACCCGTGATGCAACCCAATGCCGGCGAGCCCAAGGCTCCCGAATCGACGCCCATTGCGAAGGAAGAGCCGGAGAACCGGCTCACCCAGGATGGGCCCGACGAAATCGAAGGAAAGAAACTCACTCCATTTCGAAAATTCCTTAACGATTTGTGGGGTCCCATCCGTGGATGATCGAAGGAATGTATGTATGTAGCCGAGGGGTTGAAGAGGAAATCCGGATGGTAGAGAACCAATGAATGAGATTAACTATGGTCACCCCGGGAACGAAGGGCCGGAGCGCGACCGCGTTCCTCATGACCGTCGTCCTTATTGGAAACGTGCGCATCATGACTGGCGTGTCTGGGTCGGCTTGTTTTTTATGCTTGCGGCCATCACGATCTATGTCATGAGCGATGACCTGGCGTTGCTGCCTCGCAGCCGGCCGCTGCAGCCGGTGTCGGGCGCCGTCGGAAACTCGCGGCCATAGACCATGGGTCAACTCCTTCTATATCCCCTGCGATTCGAACCGATTTATCAGTATCGGCTGTGGGGCGGCCGGCGTTTGGCCGGCCTGCTCACCGCACCGCTGCCGGGCGACGGCCCGATCGGCGAAGCGTGGGTACTGAGCGACCGCGAAGACCATCCGAGCCGTGTTGCCGATGGGCCGCTCAAAGGACGAACCATCGCTCAACTGCTGGCGCAGTTTCCGGAACAGGTGATGGGAAAGCTGGCCGGGCGGTTCCGCCGATTCCCATTGTTGTTGAAGTTCCTCGACGCGCGTGAAATGCTCTCGGTCCAGGTGCATCCCGCGGATACGCACACGGACCTGCTGCCGGCGGGCGAAACCGGCAAGACCGAAGCATGGGTGGTGCTTGAGGCGGGGCCAAAAAGCCGCATCTACGCGGGCTTGAAGCCAGGTACCACTGAAGCCGATCTGCGGCAGGCGCTCACGAGCGGGACGGTGGCGGACCGCCTGGCATACTTCGGTCCGAAGGCCGGCGACGGCGTTTTCCTGCCGGCCGGGACGGTTCATACTCTGGGCGGCGGGGTGGTTGTGTTCGAGGTTCAAGAGAACAGCGACGTGACGTTTCGCTTGTATGACTGGAATCACGTCGACGCGAAGACAGGCCAACCGCGGGCGCTCCAGGTCGATCGGGCGCTTGCCTGCATCGACTTTGGGGAATGTGCGGGCGGTCTGGTGGCGCCCGTGGTAGAGGCGACGAAACCTGTGGAACGCGAGCGGCTCTTTCACTGCCGGTACTTCCGGTTGGCGCGCCTGCGCGGAGATTCGCCGTTTGCCGTTGGCGCGCCGGGTGTGCCGAGCGTGCTGGTATCGATCGACGGCACGGGCGAACTCGAGCACGGCGGCGCCACTTATGCCGTGGGGAAAGGCGACGTATTTCTGTTGCCGGCGGTGACCGGAACCTGCACTTTTCGGCCGCGCGGCGCGGTGAACGTGCTGGAACTGGCGATACCTGAATGATCCTCGAAACTCAGAAATCGGGAGGCGTATTGAAAAAGCTGATCGTGTTTGATCTGGACGGTACTCTGGCCGAAAGTAAGTCGTCTCTCGATCCCGAGATGTCGCGGCTGCTGCATGACCTCTTCGGCGTTGTAAAAGTGGCCGTGATTTCCGGAGGAGGTTGGCCGCAGTTTGAAAAGCAGGTGCTCTCCCATCTTCCTCATGACGAAAGCCTGACGAACCTATCTCTCCTGCCTACATGTGGAACAAAGTTCTTCCGCTACCAAGGGGACTGGAAAGAGCTCTATTCGGAAGATTTCACCGCGGACGAAAAAGCGAAAATCGTCGGTTCTCTAGAGAAGGCGGTCGGACAAGCCGGCTTCAAAGCGGAAAGAACCTGGGGAGAAGCGATTGAAGACCGGGGAAGTCAGATCACATTTTCCGCGCTAGGTCAGCAGGCGCCCCTGGAAGAAAAACAGAAATGGGATCCCGATTTCGCCAAGCGGAAGAAAATCAAAGCGATTGTCGACACTTTGATCCCCGAATTTTCCGTGCGGCTGGGCGGTGCGACATCCATTGATGTCACCAAACCGGGCATAGACAAAGGCTACGGAATCGGAAAACTGAGAGACGTCCTTGGCATTTCAGTGAAAGAGATGGTTTACATAGGGGACGCCTTGTTCGTGGGAGGGAACGACTATCCGGCGGAACAGGCAGGGGTTGTTTCCATTTCGGTTCGGGGTCCCAACGAGACTAAGCCGGTTATTGAAGCGATCATCGCTTGTTTATCCGACCGGGGTCAGGAAGCGTGAAGCCATGAGGGGGATCCGATGAGCGGTTTTAGATTGCAGCGGCTGGGACTGCTGATGGAGCCGGAGCCGGGTAACCCTCGGGAGGTCGAAGGCGTTCTGAATCCGGCTGCCGTTCGTGGCCCCGACGGCGAGCTCTATCTCTTCCCGCGGCTGGTCGCGAAGGGGAACTACTCGCGCATCGGCGTGGCACGCGTGCGCTTCGACGACGCCGGAGATCCGGCAGGCGTCGAGCGGCTCGGCATCGCACTGGAGCCGGAAGCCGATTATGAGCGGCGGCCCGGCGGTGGCGGTGGCTGCGAGGATCCTCGTATCACGTTCGTGGAACCGCTCCAGCGCTACATGATGACTTACACCGCATATTCCCCCCAAGGCCCACGAATCGCCGTGGCCGTATCGGAGGATCTCTTCCACTGGCAGCGTCTGGGGCTGGCTACCTTTGGCCGGTATCGTGGCATCGAAATCGGCGGCGTGGATGACAAAGATGCCAGCCTCTTCCCCGTCGCCATTGCTAATCCATCCGGACATCCGGAACTGGCCATGCTCCACCGTCCGCTTTTTCCCGGCACTCGTCCCGAGGAAACCGCCCGCCACCCCGCCACCCGTGACGTGGATCTCGATCGGGAAAGCATTTGGATTTCTTACTGCCCGATGGCCCTGGAGGGCAGGGAACCATATCACCTCGGGCATTTTGCCTGTCATCACCGGCTGGCGACCCCGGTGTCGCCCTGGGAGCGGCTGAAAATCGGCGGTGGCACCCCGCCCATCCTCACCCGGCACGGCCACTGGCTGATCGTTTATCACGGCGTGAGCGAAGCACCGGAGCCAGGCAAGGCCGGACCCGAGTTGTGCTACTCGGCCGGGGTGATGGTGCTCTCGAAGGAACATCCGCAGGTGATCCGCTATCGCTCGGCGGAGCCGGCGTTGACGCCGGCGCTGCCGCAGGAACGCCACGGCATCGTCGCCAACGTCGTGTTCCCCACCGGCATCGACCGGCGCGACGATCTTGGCCTACCGGATCGCTTCGACGTCTATTACGGGATGGCCGACAGCCGGATTGGCGTGGCGCGCCTTGACCTGCCGGACTTCCTGCCGCCGGAAGGAGTTGCCGACCCGCCGGAAGGAAAGGTGTAAGGCAGATATGGAGAACAAAACCAGTCCTTCGAACCTCGGCGCGGTGGTCTCGGTGCGCGGCAGCGTCGTCGATATACATTTCGACACCCATTTGCCGCCCATCTACGAGTTGCTGCACGCCAGGGACGGAAAAATTGCCATCGAGGTCTTAGCTCAACTCGATGCGCATTGCGTGCGTGGAATCGCGCTGACCCCCACCGAAGGTCTCGCCCGCGGCAATCCGGTGGAAGACTCGGGCGGACAATTGAAGGCGCCTGTCGGCAAGGGAATTCTCTCGCGAATGTTCGACGTTTTCGGAAATGCCATCGACCGTCAGGCGGCGCCGGCGGATGTCCAATGGCGCGCAATCCATCGAGCCCCGCCGGCATTAGCGCGACGGTCCACCAAATCCGAGATCTTCGAAACGGGAATCAAAGTCATCGATGTGCTGGTGCCGCTCGAGCGCGGCGGCAAAGCCGGTCTGTTCGGCGGGGCGGGCGTGGGCAAGACGGTATTGCTCACCGAAATGATTCACAACATGATCGAGCACCAGAAGGGCGTGAGCATTTTTTGCGGGATAGGCGAACGATGCCGGGAAGGCGAGGAACTTTACAGTGACATGAAGGCGGCAGGCGTGCTGCCCAACATGGTGATGGTGTTCGGGCAGATGAACGAGCCGCCCGGCAGCCGGTTCCGCGTGGGCATGACGGCGCTGACGATGGCCGAGTATTTCCGGGACGACGAGCACCGCGACGTGCTCCTGCTGATCGACAATATTTTCCGCTTCATCCAGGCCGGCATGGAGGTGTCCGGCCTGATGGGCCAAATGCCGTCGCGTCTGGGCTATCAGCCCACCATGGGCACCGAGCTATCGGGGGTGGAGGAGCGCATCGCCAATACGGATACCGGCGCCATCACGTCCATTCAGGCGGTGTATGTGCCCGCCGACGATTTGACCGACCCGGCGGCGGTGCAAACGTTTTCGCATCTCTCGACGTCCATCGTGCTTTCGCGCAAGCGGGCGAGCCAGGGACTTTTCCCGGCCATCGATCTGCTGCAATCCAGCTCCAAAATGGCCACGCCCGGCATCGTCGGCGACCGGCATTATTCCCTGGCGCAGGAAATCAGGCGGACGCTCGCGCAATACGAGGATCTCAAGGACATCATCGCCATGCTCGGCTTGGAACAACTGGCGCCTGAAGATCGCAAAGTGGTCGCCCGCGCCCGGCGGCTGGAGCGATTCCTCACCCAGCCGTTTTTCGCCACCGAGCAGTTTAGCGGCATCAAGGGAAAACTCGTCAGCCTCAAAGACTCGCTCGATGGCTGCGAGCGAATCTTGCGCGATGAATTCAAGGACTACCCGGAAAGCGCGCTCTATATGATCGGGGCGATTGACGAAGCGAAGGAAAAGGCCAAAGCCGGTAAGCCGGTGGTTAAACCTGAACCCGACTCCAAAACCGAGCCCAAGGGCGACGCGAAGTCCGCCGTCGATTCCAAGCCTGAGGCCAAGCCCGAACCGCAGCCTAAACCGGAGGTAGAACATGCCGCAGCCGGCGCTCATGAATCTTAAGGTGCTTTTGCCGTTCCAGATCTTCGCCGAAAAAGCCGGCGTTTCGCGCATCGTTGCGGAAACCCGCGAGGGCTCGTTCGGACTCCTGCCACACCGGCTGGACTGCGTTGCGGCGCTCGCGCCCGGAATTCTGACCTACCAAAACGAAGGGGAAGGCGAGGTTTATGTGGCCGTCGATGAAGGGGTGCTGGTCAAGACCGGCCTGGACGTGCTGGTTTCCGTGCGCAACGCAATCGGCGGAACGGACCTGGGCCAATTACATGAAGCGGTGAAGCGGGAGTTTTTGAACCTGAACGAACGCGAGCAGAGCTTCCGCTCGGTCACCTCGAAAATGGAGAGCGATTTCATCAGCCGCTTGGCGAAGTTTCAGCATGAGTGAGGAACCCAAAATCGAGAGCGCGAAAGACCAAGACCCGTTCAGCCGGGAGATTGGCGCGAAGGTGGCACGCAAGCTCAGGGCGCGGTGCAACTCCACCCAGGGCGTCTGGTTTGGCTTAGGCATGATGGGGCTGATCGGCTGGTCGGTGGCGATTCCGACACTGCTCGGCGCGGCGCTCGGTATCTGGCTGGACGAACACCATCCGGGCCAGCATTCCTGGACGCTGGCGCTGCTCGTTGCCGGGCTCGCGATCGGCTGCTTGAATGCGTGGCATTGGGTGGCGCAGCAAGACAAGGCAATGCGGGAGGATCGGGAGGACAACGATGAATGAAACTCTGAAATTGGTGCTGGCGGGAGGAGCGGGCGTAATGCTGGGCGCGGTCTTCTTCGGCGGCCTTTGGTGGACCGTTCGCAAGGGCGTGGCGTCGAAACAGCCGGCGCTTTGGTTCCTCGGCAGCCTGCTGCTGCGGATGGGCATTGCCCTGGCTGGGTTTTACTTTGTCTCCGGCGGTCAGTGGCGGCGGCTGGCGCTGTGTCTGGTTGGATTTGTCATGGCGCGCCTTGTCATCGCACGCCTGGTGGTGACGCGGCCGACGCGGAAAAAACTTAGCCCGCCCGACCCAGGAGGCCGGCCATGCGCCTTACTCCCGATCAGATGATCTTCTGGCAACACGGCTTTCTCAAGCTCAACGGCACCATCCTGTTCACGTGGGTACTGATGCTCGTGCTGGCCGCCGGTTCCAAACTCGTCACCCGCAAACTTTCCACGGGCCTCGAACATTCCCGCTGGCAGAACCTGCTGGAAATCGTGGTCACCGCTATCGGGAAACAAATCGAAGAAGTCGGCCTCCGTCAGCCGCGGAAGTATCTCGGCTTTATCGGCACCCTGTTCGTGTTCATCGCTCTGGCCAACCTCTGCACCGTCATCCCCGGCTACGTGCCGCCAACCAGCTCGCTTTCGACCACCGCGGCACTGGCGCTGTGTGTGTTTGTGGCCGTGCCGGTTTTCGGCATCCGGGACCAGGGCATGGGCGGCTACCTCAAGTCCTACGTGCAGCCGACCGTCATCATGCTGCCGTTTAACATCATCAGTGAATTTTCGCGAACGCTGGCCCTGGCCGTCCGCCTCTTCGGCAACATGATGAGCGGGACGATGATCATCGCCATTCTGCTGACCATCACGCCCTTCATCTTTCCGATCTTCATGACGATGCTCGGTCTGCTCACCGGTATGGTGCAAGCCTACATCTTCAGCATCCTGGCCGCGGTTTACATTGCGGCCGCCACGCGCACTCGCGAACCCAAACTCGCGCCTGCGCCTCAAACTTGAAGCAACAACGAAACACGCAAAGGACACACTATGGATAACATGACCCTGATCGCCATCGCCTCAATCTTCACCGCCGGCATCACCACCAGCTTTGGGTGTATGGGCCCAGCACTGGGCGAAGGGAGGTCGGTCGCGACGGCGCTAACTGCGCTGGCGCAGCAACCCGATGCCTCCGGTACCATCACCCGGACCTTGTTCGTCGGACTGGCGATGATCGAGTCCACGGCCATCTATTGCTTCGTGGTCTCGATGATTCTCATCTTCGCTAACCCGTTCTGGAACCACGTCATCGCCCAAGCGACGGGGAAGTGAACTTATGCTGATCGACTGGTTCACCGTCGGTGCGCAAGCCCTCAACTTCCTCATCCTGGCGTGGTTGATGAAGCGCTATCTTTACAAGCCTATTCTCGATGCCATCGACACGCGGGAAAAGCGGATCGCCGCGGAACTCGCGGACGCCAACGCGAAAAAGGCCGAAGCCCAGAAGGATCGCGACGAGTTCCAGCACAAGAACGAGGAGTTCGACCACGAGCGCGCCGCGCTCTTGAGCAAAGCGACAGACGAGGCGCAAACCGAACGCCGGCGGCTCCTCGACGAAGCGCGGAAAGCCGCCGAGGCTTTGAGTTCAAAGCGGCAGGAAACGCTGAGAAACGAAGAACATAGCCTGCATGAAGCAATCAGCCGGCGGGCGCGGCAGGAAGTGTTTGCGATCGCCCGAAAGGCGCTGACGGACCTTGCCACGGTGAGCCTGGAAGAACGCCTGGGCGAGGTGTTCACCCGCCGTTTGCGAGAGATGGACGGCAAGGCGAAAGAAGGCCTCGGCCAAGCCCTTAAGACAGCTTCCGACCCCGCGGTGGTGCGCAGCACCTTTGACCTGCCTGCGGACCAACGCGCGGCCATACAAAATGCGCTCAACGAAACTTTCTCGGCTGAGATACGCGTCCGGTTCGAGACCGCGCCGGACTTGATCAGCGGCATTGAGCTCTCTACGAATGGGCAAAAGGTGGCGTGGACCATCGCGGATTATCTGACGTCGCTCGAAAAGGGTGTCGACGAACTTCTGAAAGAGAAGGACAAACCCGAAGCCAAGGCCGCGCCCAAACCTGAAGCCAAGGCTGAGCCGGAAGCCAAAGCCGAACCCAAACCCGAAGCTAAGGCCGAGCCTGAACCTGAAGAACCTAAGCTTGCGGCAAAGAGCCAATGAGCATGGAACCTGAGAGTCTCCAGAACGATTTCGACGGGGTATTTGCCGGAATCAGTCAGGCGAGGGAAGCATTCACGCCCAAACTGACGCCCCGGGAAGTGGGCACGATTACCAGTGTGGCCACCGGCGTTGCCAAAGTGTCCGGCCTCCCAGGCGTGGGCTTCGATGAAGTGTTGACGTTTCCCGGCGATGTGCTGGGCATTGCGTTCAACGTGGACGCAGACGAGATTGGCGTCGTCTTGCTCGGCGAATATTCCCAGCTCCACGCGGGAGATGAAGTCCAGCGCACTGGCCGGGTGATGGACGTGGCCGTGGGCGATGGATTGCTGGGGCGCGTCGTCGACCCGCTCGGCCGGCCGCTCGATGGCCGCGGGCCGCTGGCCTCCAGCCAGCGCCTGCCCGTCGAACGGCCTGCCCCGGCCATTATGGACCGCGCGCCTGTCACCGTGCCGCTCCAGACTGGCCTCACAGTCATCGACGCGCTCATCCCCGTTGGGCGCGGCCAGCGCGAATTGATTCTCGGCGACCGCCAGACCGGCAAGACCGCCATTGCGATGAACACCATCCTCAACCAGCGCGACCAGAATGTGCTGTGCGTTTATTGTGCCATCGGCCAGCGCGCGTCCGCCGTCGCGAAGTCCGTGGCCACCTTGCGGGAAAAGGGCGCGATGGACTATACCGTCCTGGTCGTGAGCGAGGGCGGCGACCCTCCGGGTCTCGCCTACATCGCTCCTTACGCCGCCACCAGCATCGCCGAGTTTTTCATGGAAGCGGGCCGGAATGTGCTGATCGTTTACGACGACCTCACCCAGCACGCGCGCTCCTACCGCGAACTCTCGCTCTTGCTGCGCCGTCCGCCCGGCCGCGAAGCGTTTCCCGGCGACATTTTTTACATCCACTCGCGGCTGCTGGAACGCGCGACGCACTTGCGCCAGGAACTCGGAAACGGTTCTCTCACCGCGCTGCCCATCATCGAAACCGAAGCGCAGGACATTTCCGCCTATATCCCGACTAACTTGATTTCCATCACGGATGGGCAGATCTACCTCTCGCCGACGCTGTTTGAATTGGGCGTGCTGCCCGCGGTCGATGTCGGAAAATCCGTTTCGCGCGTCGGCGGCCAGGCGCAACTCGCCGCCTACCGCGCGGTGGCGGGCGACCTCAAGCTGGCCTACGCGCAGTTTGAGGAACTCGAATCGTTTTCCCGGTTCGGAGCCCGCCTGGATGAAGACACCCGTAAGGTCATCGATCACGGACGGCGAATTCGCGCTTGCCTCAAACAGCCGGAATTCGCCCCGGTGTCCGTGCCCGCCCAAATCGCCGTGCTGCTGGCGTTGGCGGCAAAACTCTTCGACGGCGTGCCGCTTGACCGGATGACGGATGCCGAGCACGGCCTATGCGAGGCAGCCGCGGATATTCCCGCCGAAGTGCGCGGGCGATTGGATACTGCCGACAAATTGAGCGACGAGGATCGCCAAACGATTATCGATATCGCGGGCAAATCGCTGGCTGGTTTCCAGCCCAAGCCTGCAGCCGAGTCCAAGCCGGAAGCTAAAACCGACGCCAGGCCCAAGCCCGAACCCGAGAAGAAGTCATGAGCAACACCACGGCGAGTATGCGCCGAAAGATCGGCGGAGCCGGGGACCTCCAATCCGTCGTCCGCACGATGAAGGCCGTGGCCGCATCGAGCATCGGACAATACGAGAAATCGGTGAGCGCGTTGGCCGACTACTATCGCGCCGTGGAACTGGGATTGGGCGCATGCTTTCGGGAAAGCGGGCCGGCGCCCTTGATTCCGGAACCGAAAGGAAAAACCGTTGCCGGTGCGATTGGCGCGGTCGTGTTCGGTTCCGACCAGGGACTGGTGGGCCAGTTTAACGACGTGGTGGCCGATTACGCGCTCAAGGCGCTGGCGGTTCTGCCCGGCAAGCCCGAGGTTTGGGCCGTCGGTGAGCGCGTGCATGAGCGCCTGGTGGACGCGGGCCTGCCGGTGATGGGACTCTTCACCGTGCCGGGCTCCGCCAAGGCCATCACCCCGCTCGTTGGCCAGATTCTGGTGGAGACCGAGGCGCGCCAACGCCACGGTGAAGTCGGCGAACTCCATCTCTTCTACAACCGCCCTAAGTCGGGGGCGGTCTATGAACCTGTCAGTCAGCGGCTGCTGCCGCTGGACGAAGCCTGGCGGCGTAAGTTGGCCGAACTTCCCTGGCCGACGGGAAACTTGCCCGAGGTCATGGCTGGCGGTACCGCGACCTTGCGGGCCTTTATCCGCGAATATCTTTTCGTCTCGCTCTTCCGGGCGTGCGCCGAATCCCTCGCGAGCGAAAACTCCAGCCGCCTGGCGGCGATGCAACGCGCCGATAAGAACATCGACGAATTGCTGGAGGACCTCAACCGCACATTTCATCGTTTGCGTCAGAATGGCATCGACGAGGAACTGTTCGATGTCGTCTCCGGTTTCGAAGCGCTGACATCGAAGGGAGGAAGATGAAAATCGATTCAAAGGATTTCCGGGTGCGGCCCGGACAAAAGGTCCAACTCAGTGAGTGGCCGACGATTGTAAAGCCTTTTTGCGACTCGAAGAAGCAGTATCAAAAACTCCTTGAAGAACACGTTGAGGAGTTGAGCTCGCTGCAACAGCTTCATTACGCGTCCAACCGCTATGCATTGCTGCTCGTTTTTCAGGGGATGGACGCTGCCGGCAAGGATGGCGCCATTCGCCACGTCATGTCGGGAGTCAATCCGGCAGGCTGCCAGGTTTTCGGTTTCAAACAGCCCAGTGCCGACGAGCTGGAACACGATTTTCTCTGGCGCACGACGGTCCGGCTTCCCGAACGCGGGCAGATCGGCATATTTAACCGTTCCTATTACGAGGAGGTGCTGGTTGTTCGCGTGCATCCCGAGATTCTCCGCAGCCAGGGGCTTTCGGAAGAGTTGCGCGACGAGAAAACCATCTGGGACCAGCGGTATCGCTCCATCGTGGACCTGGAGAGCCACCTTTACCGCAATGGAACCCGAACCGTCAAAATATTCCTCCATCTTTCCCAGGAAGAGCAGCGAAAGCGATTCCTGGAGCGCATTGATGAGCCGGACAAGAACTGGAAATTCAGCCTCGCGGACATTCATGAGAGAAAATACTGGCAGCATTATATGAAGGCTTATGAGGCTTGCCTGAAGGCGACCACCACCCATCACGCGCTTTGGTATGTCGTTCCCGCCGATGATAAGAAAAATGCCCGGTTGATTGTTTCCCAAATTGTGCTGGATGCCCTCAGGGAACTGAAAATGACATATCCCAAGACCACCGCCAAACGCCGGCAGGAATTGAAGGATATCCGCAAACTGCTGGCGAAGTGAGACTCCAGTTATGGCCCCCGCTAAGAATGTACCGCTCCCGACAGGACTCACCGGCGATGAAGCCCGGCGCCGGCTGGAAAAGTTCGGTCCAAACGCAGTGCCCGATACGGCTCTGCATCCGCTGCGCAGGGCGCTGGGCCAGTTTTGGGCTCCGGTTCCATGGATGCTGGAGGCTGCGGTCGTGCTCGAGGTTGCCCTCGGCAAGTACATCGAAGCTGCCATTATCGCGCTCCTCCTGGCCTTCAACGCGGCTCTCGGGTTCTTCCAGGAAGGGCGCGCTCAGGCGACTCTTGCCGCGCTGAAGTCTCGGCTCGCGCTGAACGCGTCGGTCCGTCGCGATAATGCCTGGGTGACCGTGCCCGCGTCCGGACTCGTGCCTGGCGATATGGTGAAGCTATCGCTGGGTGCCGTGGTTGCCGCCGATGTGCGTCTGACTGAAGGATCGGTGCTGCTCGACCAGTCCATGCTCACCGGCGAATCCGTTCCCATCGAAGCCGGCGCCGGGTTCGAAACTTATGCGGGAGCGTTAGTGCGGCGCGGCGAAGCGGTTGCGGAAGTTACGGCCACCGGAGCTCGCACGAAGTTTGGGCGCACCGCGGAGTTGGTTCGCACCGCGCACGTCGAAAGTTCCCAGCAGAAGGCGGTCCTGCGCGTGGTGCGCAATCTGGCCATCTCCAATGGCCTCATCACCGCGATCCTGGTGGGCTACGCCCACGCTCTCAAGCTGCCGCTCGGTGAGATCGTTCCCCTGGCGCTTACCGCGGTTCTGGCGTCGATCCCGGTAGCGCTGCCGGCTACCTTTACCCTCGCGGCGGCGCTTGGCGCGCGGGCTCTGGCAAAACTGGACGTTCTTCCAACCAGGCTCTCCGCCGTGGACGAAGCGGCCAGCATCGACGTGCTGTGCGCCGATAAGACGGGCACTCTGACCCAAAACGAGCTGAAAGTGACTGCCGTACATCCTATGCCCGGCTTTGACGAATCGCACGTTCTGGGAATGGCCGCCCTCGCCAGCTCGGATGGCGGGCAGGATCCCGTAGACGCGGCCATCCGCGCCGCCGCGGCCAAAAACCTGGCCCCCGATCTGCCGAAACTGATCCAGTTCGTTCCGTTCGATCCTGCGACGAAGATGTCGGAGGCGACTGCCGGCGATTCGGGCGGCGCCCCGGTGCGGGCAGTCAAGGGAGCTTTTGCGGCGGTTGCCGGCCTCACCCAATCGGCTCCCGATGCATCCCAGACGGCGAGCGACCTTGAGGCCCAGGGCTTCCGCGTTCTGGCCGTTGCCGTCGGCCCGCCAACGGCGTTGAAACTTGCCGGAATCGTCGCTCTCAGCGACCCGCCTCGACCGGATTCGGCAGCGTTGATTACGGAGTTGCACGCGTTGGGCGTTCGCATGGTAATGGTGACCGGCGATGCGCCGGCGACGGCAGCCATCGTGGCTCACGCCGTAGGCCTGGACGGAAAAGTCTGTCCGCCCGGACCCATCCCCGCGGATGTGCGCCCCGAGGATTTTGGCGTCTTCGCAGGCGTCCTTCCTGAGGGAAAGTACGACCTCGTCAAGGCGTTCCAGAAGAGCGGCCATGTCGTCGGCATGTGCGGCGACGGCGCCAACGACGCTCCGGCGCTCCGCCAGGCGCAGATGGGAATCGCGGTGTCGACTGCAACCGATGTTGCCAAGTCGGCGGCCGGCATCGTGCTGACCAAGCCCGGACTCGGCGGTATCGTCGCTTCGGTAAAGGAAGGCCGCGTGACGTTCCAGCGCATTCTGACTTATACGCTCAACTCGGTTACTAAGAAAATCGTGCAGGTGCTCTTCCTGGCCGTAGGTTTGTTCATGACCGGACACGCGATCCTAACTCCAATGTTGATGGTCATTATCATGCTCACCGGCGATCTGCTCGGCATGTCCTTGACGACGGACAATGTACGGCCGTCCCCAAAGCCCAATGCCTGGCGAATCGGCAGATTGACGATCGCGGGTATCTTCATGGGAATCTCCGAGCTGGTCTTTTGCACCGCCGTCCTGGCCATCGCCAAATTCCGGCTGAGTCTTGGAATCGAAACCCTAAGAACTGTGGCCTTCGTAGCCATCGTGTTCGGCAATCAGGCGACGACCTATACGAATCGCGAACGTGGGCGCCTGGGGTCCTCTCGTCCAAGCCTGTGGCTCGTCGGGTCGTCTGTGCTTGATCTCACGATCGCCTCAACGCTCGCGATTTGCGGAATCGCTATGAATCCTGTGCCTGTACTCGCCGTCGGAGGAACCCTCGTGGCGGCGGTGGTCTTTGCATTTGTCCTGGACTTTGCCAAAGTCCCCGTGTTCAACCGTCTCGAAATCGTATAACAGAAAAGGACACACGACCTGGATTAACTCGACGCGGCGTGCTGTAGAATCAAGAGACACGGATCGGGGGCTATGAACCACAATTCTCCAGGCGCCAGGACTGCCAGACGCGTGTTTGTCCTCGAGGGCCGCTTCCGCAGGTTCTTTTCCAACCTGGGCCCCGGATTGATCACCGGCGCGGCGGATGACGACCCATCCGGAATTTCGACGTATTCTGTCACTGGTGCCGCGTTCGGCTACACGCCTTTGTGGACCGCGATCTTCTCGTTCCCGTTGATGGCGGCCGTACAAATCATGTGTGCCCGCCTTGGCATGGTCACCGGACTCGGGCTGGCGGGCGTGATTCGCGTGCGCTATCCACGCTGGATTCTATGGGGCGCCTGCGCGCTGCTCCTGGTCGCCAATATCGTCAACATCGCCGCGGATCTCGGTGGCATGGCGGACGTCACCGAGCTTCTGACGGGCGTCAGGGCGATCTATTGGACTCCCGCGTATGCGCTCCTCCTTGTAAGCCTGCTGTTCTGGACGAGTTATCGCCTCATCGCTCGGATTTTCAAGTGGCTTACTCTTGTCCTGTTTGCCTATATCGCCGCCGCATTTCTTGCCCATCCGAACTGGACCGCCGTTATGTGGGCGACTTTGATTCCCCGCGTAGAGTGGTCCGCCGCTTATTGGGCCACGCTGGTCGGTATCCTGGGAACCACCATCTCCCCATACCTCTTTTTCTGGCAGGCCGCGCAGGAAGTGGAGGAGGATATCGCTCTGGGCAAGTCGACCGTCGAACAGCGTGAAGGCGCCTCCAATCGGGAATTGCGGCGCTCCCGGAACGATGTCATCACCGGTATGTTCTTCTCGAACCTGGTGATGTATTTCATCATTCTCACCGCGGCCGCCACGCTGCACGCGCACGGCAAAACCACCATTTCCACCGCGCGCGACGCCGCCGAAGCGCTCCGTCCTTTGGCTGGTGATGGCGCGTACTTGCTTTTCAGCCTGGGTTTAGTCGGAGCCGGCATGCTGGGAGTCCCGGTATTGGCCGGGTCTTGCGCCTACGCCATCGCGGAGGCGGCCGACTGGGTTGGCTCGCTGGAGGTACACCCTCCCCTCGCTCACGGCTTCTATGCCGTCATCGCCGTTGCCATGGCGCTCGGCTTGGGTTTGGATTACGCAAGGCTGGACGCCGTCAAGATGCTCTTCTGGTCGGCGGTGCTCAATGGAGCGCTGGCGCCGCCTCTGCTGGTTCTTGTAGTGCTGCTCACCAGCAGGGCCGACGTCATGGGTGAGCACCGCAACGGGACCCTGCTTCGCGGGCTGGGGTGGGCGTGCGCGGTCGTCATGCTCCTTGCGACTGTCATTATGTTTGTGACAGCATTCTTGGCATGACGTTACAGACAGCGCCCGTTTTCGGAGCCGGCGGCCGCGACGCTCAGAAGGCGCCCAGCAAGTAGGCTATGAGGACAATCAGTAGTATGGTGCCTAACCCGATGCCGGCGCTGCCGCCATAACCCCAGCGGCGGTGGCCGTAATAGCCCCCGCTGCCGCCTAGAATCAGCAACAAGACGATAAGTAGTATCAACATAGCACTTTCCTTTTTTTCTAAACGTTAGCTCGCGCAGCCTCGGCGGAACGTAGCCGAAACCTCACGCGCAATGCCGCCGGGGAGCGGCACTGCGCCTGCGATGGGAGGCAGCGGCGGCACGTGTGTGTCCGGACATGCACCCGCGCCAAAGCGCTCCATCTACTTCACTTCTCGAACACCTTTTCAACCTGGCCGACTTTCTTTTGGATTGTGCCGGCGAGCGCTTCATCTTGGCCTTCGGCCACCAGGTTCGGGTTATTCGTGACCTGCCCCGCCTTCTCTTTGATGCTACCTTTTACTTCATGAACCTTGCCTTTGATTTGATCCTTCGTGCTCGGTGCCATCTGTTTTCTCCATTGAACTCTTAACTACAAGTCACCTACCCACTCGAGGGCGTGTCCGTCCATCAGCCGCGACAACCGGGGTTGTCGACGACCTCTTGCGCCTGTGAGTTAGGCAATTCAGCACCCAAACCCCAGCGGGATGGGCTTCTTTGACGATCCATCTGTAATCGGCGTGTTTCGGGGTTAACCGAGCGCCTCGGATCTTCGTTTTTGCGTGGTTTCCGATCCGATCGGCTGGCAACATTTGCATCTTCCAGGTGAATTTCTGCATGTGTAATTCAGGAATGTGTAAGATGTCCGGTTTTGACTCCAGGAACGGATGGCGCCAACGCAGCCGGGCACCAGGCACAAAAGGCCGGAACAATGCTGTACCCACTGACCACCTTGGCGGGCGGCGGCTGTCCGGAATCGAAGGTGACATTGGCGTGTATCGTGCTCTAAGAATGTCCGGGGAAGGAGATTTCAAATGTTTCTGACGCTGTTCTTTGTTTTGCTTGTACTGTGGATGCTGGGGTTTTTCGCGTTCCACGTTGCCGGTGGGCTGATTCATCTTTTGCTCATCGTAGCGGTGGTTGCTTTGGTGGTGCACCTTTTCAGAGGCCGAAGCATGGCTTGAACGCAGGGCCACGTTTGGCCGTTGGTTTGCATGTTTGGGATGGAGTCGGGCTGA